>JANOWJ010000123.1:0-47245 GCA_031417835.1 Saprospiraceae bacterium
GCATCCATAGTCGGTGAAGGTTTCACCTACGATGGTCACTTTCACCGGAGGACCACAATTGTCATTCAAAGTATAGCTACCAGTTGGTAAGGCACTGTATTCAAAACAGGTCACCGTATCGATGATATCGCAGTTGAGTTGCGGTGGTGCTTTATCTTCCACGCAGAGTTTACTCCAACTTTTATTGCCCGTAGTAAGATCCGTCAGTGTAACGATCATACAATATCCTAGGTGACTGCGATCCAGTTTGTTGGCTGGTAAAAATGTACTGGTACCAAATGGGTAAGCCAGTGAAACTTCTACTAATCCTTCACAACCACTAAAGTTTTCCAAAACATCTGAAGCAGTGATCACCTGCATACAATTTTCACCTAACGAGACATTTACCAAATCATTCGCTACAAATTGAATAGAGGATGGATTAATGGTAAAAGAGATATAAAATGGCTCACCTGTACAACTACCGGCTATGCTAGTCGGGGTCACCTGATATATGATCGTCTGAGCTACTGCACTGATATTGGTCAATATTTCATTGATTATAATGCTTGTATTTGGAGGATTGACCGTTTCGCCCAATACGTTAGGATTGTCGTAGGGCACAGCGGATCCGATCGATGCTACTGAATACCAACTAAACGTACTCGGTATTAGACACTTGATAAGATTATTTAGATTAACAGAATCTCCTGAACAATTTTCAATCGTTCTGGCTGAGTCTACCCCCTCAGGCAGTGGCAGGATCGTAAAAGTCACCGATCTGTTCGTCGCATTGTAACATCCGTTAGCATCCGCTACGCTATCAAGGGTAATGGTGTAAGTCCCCGGAGCAAAGCCAGTATAGGTGAGAGTATCGCGTCCTGATGCGACATCAAGATCAACAAATGTACCCCCTACGCCAAAAGGTTCACAATCATCATTTTGTCTGATAATCACATCGTTATAATAAAAATCATATGGGCTGGTACCCCCGGTAGCACTCAAGACTACTTGTACGATAGTACCATCACCTGCACAGGATGTATCCGGTCCGATAAGTGCTATGGCCGACATTACAGTATCTTTTACGAGAATAAATTCACAAATCGGAATCACAGGCGGCGTGGCTGGATTGCCATGAACATCTCGGATATAATATCGAATCCTATACGCTGAATCAGTACAATTAGGAGTAAAGGTCAGGCCTGTCCCATCTACGAAGGGCGACAATAATCCGGGCGAAGGTGCCCCAGTCAAAGGGTCAATCACCGTATAACTACCTCCACTATATGCCTCTACCTGAAATTGCCGACAAAACACTGCGCAATTATCTGAAACCGTCGGATGAGTCCAGGTATATTCCAATCCGCAACAATAGCTATCGTCTGAAGGACAGTTAATCAAAGTGGGCTGAATGGTATCCCTTAATTGTACCGAACACATGACAGTATCTCTTCCACCACAAGTATTCGCAACGATCACCTTTATACCGAACGTGTCTCCCAAATTGGCAGGATCTGTACAATTTCTAATATTATCTAAATCTATTCCCGTAAAGTTGACTGATGGACCATATGGACCATATGTGCCAGAGCCGGCTGGCTGAAACTCCCTGGCTACCATCAAGGTCAACCCTCCCGCCGGATTACAAGTATCTAGGAGAGTGGTTACAAAATCTGCCGCAGGTATCGTAATACTGCAATCAGCATCTAAGTAAATACTTTGGTCTGGTATACATTGTGCAAATAAATCGTCATTGAATGCGATTCCAACAGCAGATCTAAGATTTACATTAAAACTTAAAGATGCTGTATTTCTGGTATTACCTCCCGAACCCCCAAAAGCCATCGGGTTACTGATGGTCACCCTAAAACCTTCATCCTGCTCAAATGTTGAATCAGGATCTACCGGTATGCTCAGGGTACGCATAAAAGTCAGGTTCATAGCCGGGAAGGTGAATATCCCGGAAGGAAACGTATCTCCCGGAAAATCATCGGCTGTAGCTGGATTAGGACCATTACCTGTTACTGCATATTGTACCGTCAACATCACCACTTGGGTTGCATCAAAGCAAGCAGAACTGGTGCAGGTACGCGAAATCGTAAAATCAAAGGAATTACTGACTCCAGTACCTTCCGGCTTATTTGCATTTTGAGCAACAATAGAGACAAAAATATCCGTATCACTCATAAACTTTATAAATTTCATGCCCGTGGCAAAGCTTTGTTTGGGCTTAAGCACTGATTCATTTAATTGTATGCGTAAGCCAGACAACATAGCGAGTAGGATCACCAGAGACAACATGCCATTCATCCAAGTCAGTGGATGATCGGCCTTAACAGCTGGTGTAGAGGAAGGGAGTGTTGATTTTAATTTCATAAAGTACTTGATAAAATGGGTTCATCAGAATCTAATCTGATAAGAGATTCCAATTAAGTTAAATTTAGCTTAAATTTAGAAATAAAAAATCACTTGATACGTGGTTTTGTAACATATATAATATATAATTAATAAATATATATATATTGCTATATTTCAATTGTTTAAATATACTATTTAGATGATTTTTTTAGGAACTTTGATCCATATCTTAGGTGCTAAACTTGATCTACCTAAGTCGACCATGGAATGTATATGGATGTTAAAGTAACCATTTGTTAAAACGACCACGGATTGATCAGGGCGAATTATAGTTTTCTAAGCAGAAAAAACTATTCTGCAAACGACTATCCTTGGGCATGGAAAGTCGTGAAAGCGGTCTCCCCAGAATCACCAATATGAAGAAAACAGAGCAATGGACCCAAGGATGATGGACTGCAACTTTGAATTATTAATAATACATTTGAGCATATAATCGAATTGCCACAATGGCCCAAAAAAAAGAAGCCTCTCCTAATCCTGAGTCCGCATTTTATCGCAATAAAAATCGCCCGGCTTCATTGGTCAAATATTCCTTTTTTTCTTTCGAAAATGATGATTTGTATAACAAAAAGAATTTCATTATTCTAGCTGTTGTTGCATTTGCTATCATGATATGCATGAGTTTGAATGTTGGTGTCAATGGTGATGAAAAATTTCAAGTCGATTATTCAAAAAAACTTTGGAGCTTTTATGCTACTTTAGGTAAAGATACCTCTGCGCTGAATGTACCAGAAGGAAGTATGCATTTATATGGGGGGTTATTTGATTTGACAGCAACATCTCTCAACAAACTTTTTGGCTTAAACAATGAATTTGACCCTGCTTATCATACCACGCGAAGGATACTGTGTGTAGTATTTGGGTTCATAGCTATCGTTTTTACCAGCTTGTTTGGTAAACAAATTGGAGGGTGGCCAATAGCTTTTATCACGCTGATTTTTATGTTTTTATCACCCAGGTTTTTAGGAGATACTTTCGTCAACCCTAAAGATGTGCCTTTTGCAGCTGGGTATATCATGTCCTTATATTTTATTTCAAGGTTTATTCAAGGGCTTCCAAAGCCTAAAGCGGCCGATATGTTTGGAATCATCTTCGGGGTACTGATCGCACTCAATACCAGATCTGGGGGTTTACTATTGATCGTGTATTTGTTTTTATTTGTTGCGATTTACCTGGTTATTAATTCCTTTACAACGAGTCGACTAGGTAAAAAGGCTATTGTACATAGTATCCTTTATACTGTCGTAGTAGGCATACTTGCTTATATGGCCGGGATTATATTTTGGCCTTATGCCTTGGCAGATCCAATGGTCCATCCCATTAAATCCTTAACTGAATTTACCAACCAGCCTATTACGATCACTGTTTTATTCGGAGGGCTACATGTAGATTCTTCGAGATTACCTTGGCATTATATTCCCCAATGGATCATCAGGACCATTCCTCTGGGTTGCATCATTGGGCTATTCTTTTTCCTTCGGCTATTAAAAAACAGATTTCAAGATATACCTGTATTGGAAATGTCGATTCTGATATTCTCCATTGTCTTTCCTATCGGATATGCTATCATGAACCAATCCAGCCTTCACGACGGTTGGCGGCATTTTCTATTCGTGTATCCATCTATTGTCTTGATAGCTGCCACGGGATGGTTTCTATGGTTTACTTCGTTTAGATCCAAGGCATTCCGAAATATATCTTTCGTGCTGCTGCTTTGTTTATTATCCGAAAACATATTTTCCATTATAGTCTATCACCCCTATCAATACACGTACTTCAATCGATATTTGGGCGGACTAAAGAAGGCATACGGTCAATATGAAACCGATTATTGGATGCTGTCCATCAAAGCTGCTTCAGAATGGTTGAAAAAACATGAAAAAATTGGACTTACAAAAAATAAAATAACTATTGCCACAAACTGTATGTATCCTAGTCAAGTTTATTTAACTGAACCTTCCGGCTCAGTGGATTTTATCTATACCAACTACTATGATCGAAGCTATAAAAACTGGGATTATGCATTGTTTTATTCCAGATTTATTCATAGGGATCAATTGCTAAATAAAAGTTGGCCTCCAAAAGGGACCATACACATCGTCAAAGCCGACGGTATTCCATTATGTGCCGTCGTGAAACGAGAAAATCGAAATGATTACCTGGGTTTTGAGGCGATGAAGCGAAATGATATTCAAGCTGCGATAGCACACTTTGTCTCTGCTCTGACCTATGCACCTCAGAACGAGACCGTAACCTTTGCATTAGCTGAAGCCTATAAAAGTATCTGTCAGTATGATCAAGCTGTGCTGGCTATCCAGCAAAGTATATCGGTCTATCCTGACAATGCCGCAGCAACTAAACTATTAGAGGAAATCAACTATGAACGAATCCAGTATGTAAAGTAAAAATAATTGAACAATGAACAAATATCCTGAGGGTGGGTTTGGAATAATCTAATATTGGTGACATTATTTAAAAGATTATCCCTCGATATAGGACTCCAATCACTTTACTCCATCTATTCCCAACCCAAACATTAATCGGAAATCATTTTTTTTCCTTCCTGGCACTACCAGACTTTCATAGGAATCTTCAATCACAGTGCGAAGACTTACTTTTTTGGATATTAAGTAACGGAACACCATATTCCCATTCCATCTAACATTTTTTTGACTGATCGCAGGTTGGAAATAAAGACTATGGGAGATGATAAATTTTTCTTTTTTGAGCTTATACTCTCCTTGCAGTTTGGTCGAATTCCGCCAAAGCTTCCGATCTGAAAACCGATCATTAGATACATAATCGGTATTTTCATAGAGTACCAGATTCGTCAAGGTCAGGAAAGCCTTGGGTTGCTCCAATACTTTAAAGGTAAATCCTCCTGCAACGATTTGCCGACTAATGATTTTTCGAAGGTTGCTTTTTTCAAATGAGGTAAATGCCATAGGATACAATTTTTTTCGATAGAATAAACTAGCTCTCAAATCAGCTAACAACTCCCGTTCACTTAAGACCTTAGTTTGTCTGCCGTAAATAAACGTAGGTGAGGTAGACAATCGAAATGTTTTGTGAAGATCCAATTCGAAAGCAGATCGAATGGCCAATAATTCCCGATTGATATTGCCAGCGGTAAAATTTCCATCTAAAGAAATGTGGTATTTGAAGAGGTTAAGATCTTGCCGGCGTGCCGTATACAATATCATTTCATTGTCAGGCTGTATAACTTGATCTGGCTGTTCCTCTTGATCCGCAGGTAGATCAGATTCGATTTGTTGGATTGAATCTTGAGCTTCCTGGGCTGAAATTTTACCCAGAATAAAGGAAAATACCATCAAAAGTATCAACGGCCGAGTGCACAAAGACCAAGACTTAGGGATAAAGGACATACCTGAAAAATTAGTTAAAGTTAATCAAAAGAGAGAATCAAGCCCTTGTCTTGGATATATAAGTTATAGGTCAAATTGTTCAGAGCAAGCATTCGGGCAGCTGTCCTGAAAATGAGGCAAAAAGTGCGATTTGCACGAAAAACAATGTATAACAAAAAGGTGTAGGACATATTGCACTCCTTAATCGAATTCGCCCGAACAAATTCAGCCGCACTGCCCAAACTTAGTGCACTCTGTCCTACACCTTCTGAAAATCAATCTACAGGCCTATCCATCTAATGTCATAGTTTTGTATGATGAGATACGTGCTATTGGGATCTGTACTTTTTATATTTGGATGTTTTAACAATAATCCCAATCCTGTCCAAAAAGAAAACGTATCGAACATTAAACCCAGGATCTCATTTACATTTGATGATGGGAGCACTTCAGATATGCCGGGTTATCCGCTGATGCGGTGGAATAATTCCATCCTCGAAGCTTTGGAGAAACACCAGGCTAAAGCTATATTTTTTGCGACAGGTGATCGCCTGGGTGGTCTTAAAGGAAAACAAGTATTACAATCTTGGGATCAGCAGGGTCACAAGATAGCCAATCACACCTTTACTCATCCCAACTTCCAATCTGATGCGAACACTCCTGATCGTTTTGAATCAGAGTTACTCAAAAACGATTCACTCATCAAATCGTATGCCCATTATTTTCCCTACTTTAGATTCCCTTATTTAAAAGAAGGTGGCACAAGAGGAAAAGTAGATAGTATCCGGGCTATATTAGCCAGACATCATTACAAAAATGGCCATGTCACTATCGATGCTTCTGATTGGTATATCAATGGTCGGTTGCTACAGCGATTGCGTAAAGATACCAGCGCAGATGTAGCCGGATTTAAAGCATTTTACATCGATCACCTTTATGACCGGGCAACGTATTATGATTCATTGGCTGTGGAAGTGAGCGGGCGCAAAATAAATCATGTCCTCTTATTACACCATAACCTTGCAGCAGCATTGTTTTTAAATGATCTTATCCTACACTTCAAATCCAAAGGCTGGGAAGTGGTGCATGCACATGAAGCTTATCGAGATCCAATATATCAGGAAGTCAGTCACTACGTGCCTGCAGGTGAAAGTTTGATTTGGGCACTGGCTAAACAATCTGGTCATTACGAAAAAATCCTACGCTATCCAGCCGAAGATGGTGAGTACGAACGGGCCAAAATGGATCGACTTGGGCTATAAAAAAGCAGTTATCTTGAGGCTATCTCGAATGATCAATTATTGAAATGGGTCTGCATATCTTTTAGCAGACAACAATTCAGGATCGCTCAAAGTAAGTAAAAAAGCTTTTAAGGCTTTTTTCTCTTCACGGTTAAGATTTAACCGAATAGCCTGAGGAATAGCCGATTTTTTATCTAGAAATACCTCGTCAAGGTGGGCATTGAACTGAATGTTGTGATCGTATTGTTCAATCACTTCTTCCAGACTCAAAATCTTGCCATCGTGCATATAAGGCGAGGTAAATTCTATATTGCGGAGGGTCGGTATTTTGAATGATTTCATTCGATCATTGAGGTCTACTTGAATGCCATTATTAGCCAAACCCTTTTTATCGGTTCGTTTAAGATCAGCTGTTGCCGTAACATCAGATTGGTCCCCATATCGACCACCTACAAAATCGGGGGCCGCGAATGTCGGCGCAGCATGGCAAGTACTACAAAGGGCCTTACCATGAAACAAAGTCATTCCTGTTTTTTCCTCTTCAGAAAAATTCTCAAAATTTGATTTAAACCCAAGATCAAATTTTGAATGAGAAGAATAAATGCTACCTACAAACTGTGCAAGTGCCCAGACCACACTTTTCTCCTGAATGTCCGCTGCACCAAAGGCCCGCTGATGCAAGGGTTCGTAATAATTTAAAGCGCGAATTTTTTCAATCACATATGCCATACTAGGATTACCCATTTCTATGGCATGTGTCAATGGTCTTGTCACGAGATCAGGGAGATTGTCTGAGCCAGCCTCCCACTGATAATTATTAATGAAAGCCATGTTTTGAATAGACATGGAACCCCGGTCAGTCAAGGCATTATTAAATCCGTGGCTAAAGGCTTTACCATCTGTAAAGGCCTTACTTTGTTGATGACAACTGCCGCAGGATACCTGACCATTGAGGGATAGATTTTTATCATAAAATAAGACCCTACCAAGATTTACCACGGGATCTATAGGAAAGGGGTTGCGAATATTGTGTGGAAATGTGCGAAGCACCTGTGGGGTATTGGGCCCGGCCATCAAGTCTCCCGCAGGTGGCTCAAAAAGAAAAGTAGGTCTAAACTCTGCATACGTAAAATAATCAAAGGTCTTATTGGATGCCAATGATCCAGTGTAGATCTCATCCTGTATCGTGTTTTTTTCTGGAGTGCAATGGTAGAGAAAATATATTATCCCTAAACCGAGCCAAAAGATTTTTTTCATATGTATTGAAAAATTGAACAATGAAATTAAATCAAATAATTCATTAAACATGAATTATTAATAAGGTCAAATCCAGAACCTGAAGCGAATAATATAAATTCAAATAAAATCCAGCATTTCATTCACCTTTATCCTATAAGTATTGGATCGCCTTTAGGTACCACCTTCGCTAATTATAGTCCTAGACCAAATTTAGATCTCTAGTCGAATCCAACATGATAAAAAATCTTTACGCGGGGGACTAGAAATCATTTTGTAACTTTAAGAGTCAAGGAAATAAATTCAGATCTTATGCTCAAAATTTTCGAGTTATGAAAAATCAATGGCTTGTCCTATTCTTTATTTCAGTCCTTATCATCAGCTGTTCCAAAGACCAGGCGGATTTGGCTGGAATTTCTACGATCGGTACAAAAGTCCCATCGAAAAAACACTTTGACCTCTATACCTACATAGACTATTTGCCTTCATTTTTAGTGAAATCTATGGTGGATTCGACGAAGTTAATCCCGCTGCCCATTAATCAGAAAAACCCAACTATAACCAATGAAAAAGCAAGTCTCGGTCGATTACTATTTTATGATAATTTGCTTTCTTCCAGCGGTCAGGTCTCCTGCGGGTCCTGTCATATCCAAGGAAAAGCTTTTACGGATGGGTTGGCCTTTAGCAAAGGGCATTCGGGTGAAGCAACCCCAGTGAGTGCGATGTCTATTCAAAACCTTGCGTTTCAAAATAATTATTTTTGGGATTCCAGGGTTCAAAATATCCTTCAATTAGTGAGCCAACCATTGATCAATAGCATAGAAATGGGCAATCGATCTGTTGAAGATGTAGTAAAAAAAGTAAAAGCAACTGACTATTATCCTGATCTCTTCAAGGAGGCCTACGGACCTGCTGGCATTACGGAGGCAACGGTGACAGAGGCAATAGCCAATTTTGTACAAATTATTTATTCATCTAATTCAAAATTTGATCAAGGTCTGTCATCAGCTTTTGACAATTTTAATGTTCAGGAGAAAGCAGGTATGTCTTTGTTTAACGGTAAGGCGCAATGCAATCATTGTCATACGGCTCCTACCTTTGCAGCAGCTGATTTCGTCGGTGGGACCTATGGGCCTTCAAATCAAATTTCTAACGTTTCGACTTCTGTCTCTACTCCATTTATTAAATCAACCGGAGATGGTCGATCGAACAATGGTCTAAGTGCGGCTGGCTCTATAAAAAATCAACTTTTCAGAATACCTACATTGAGAAACATAGCCGTCACCGCACCTTATATGCATGACGGTAGATTTTCTACATTGGCCGAAGTCATTGACCATTATGATCATGGAGTACAACTGAATGAATCCCTCGATGCTGTGTTCCTCATTAAAAACTCCAAGACTGTAAAAACATTAAACCTGACGAATGTAGAAAAAACTGAACTTCAAGCGTTTTTGAATACGCTTACAGATCAAAATTTATTGACTTCGCCGAGGTATTCAAATCCATTTTAGCGTGTTTATGGTCTGATAGATCATAGCCTAATGAAATAATACGATGAACATTTAGTCTTATTTAAAAGATTGTTTATTTATACCATGCCTTTCTATTATTATTAGGACTAATGTTCAATACATAGGTTAAACATTTTCCTCATTTTTAGCACTTAGTCTTATCCTTTACAGATTATTATCAACTACATTTGTAGGACGATTATGAATATGAAACTTTTGTGGATTACTTCTTTGCTCTTTGGGAGTTTTTTGACTAGCTATGCTACTGTACGAGTGCCGGCATTATTTGCCGATCATATGGTATTGCAGCAAAATCAGGAGGTGCCCTTCTGGGGTTGGGCAGATCCTAATGCTACCATTTCGATATCCTGTAGCTGGGAGAATGAGATCTATAAAATCACGGCTGATAATAAGGCTCGATGGATGACCAAAATCAAAACACCCACCGCCGGAGGTCCTTATACGATATCGATCACCGAGCGCAATACGATCATACTCCATCATGTGATGATCGGTGAAGTGTGGTTATGTTCCGGTCAATCAAATATGGAGTGGACTGCCAACTCCGGAATAATCAATAAAGAAGCGGAGATTGCACAAAGCAATCAACCACTGATCCATCATATCAGGATACCCAAAAGTTCTTCGGATTATCCTCAAGAAGATGTAGTGGCCAAATGGGAAGTGTGTAGCCCCGAAACCATGCCTCGCTTTAGCTCAGTGGCTTATTTTTTTGCAAAAGAACTTACTGAACGATTACATATCCCGGTGGGCATCATACATGCCAGTTGGGGTGGATCGGCTGCTGAGGCCTGGACTCCGAAAATAGTTATCGACGCGGACCCAGAGTATTCCAAATGGCGTGAAGTTTTTCCCGAAGATTATCAATGGCCCTATCTGCCAGGCACTACTTATAATGCCATGATCCATCCCTTGGCTCCCTTTAGCGTAGCAGGGGCTTTATGGTATCAGGGTGAGTCTAATACGAGTAATGCCTTTGTATACCGTAGATTGTTTCCTGATATGATCACCAGTTGGCGCAAAGCATGGGGTAGTGAGTTTCCTTTTTATTTTGTGCAAATCGCTCCTTATAATTATGGAAGACCATTGCAGGGAGCTTTGGTTCAAGAAGCCCAACGCCGCACATTAAATGTGGTGCCGAATACCGGTATTGTAGTCACCACAGATATAGGCAATGTAAAAGACATTCATCCGCAAAACAAACAAGATGTAGGGAAGAGATTAGCGTATTGGGCATTAGCCAAAAATTATAATACACCGATACCATACAGTGGACCCTTATTCAAACAAATGATCAAAGATGGTCAAAAGATCAAGGTCCTATTCGATCACATAGAAGGGGGATTAGAGATTAGAAGTATTAAACCGGAATTATATAAAATAGCCGGTGACAACAGGCAATTTATCGATGCTCAGGTAGAGATCGAACCAGATGGTTTGGTTTTTAGTAGTGAATTAATCCAAGACCCTATCGCTGTGCGATATGCGTTTTCCAATACAGCTGAAGGCAATCTCTATAACAAGGCTGGTCTACCAGCATCTCCTTTTCGTACTGATGATTGGCCTATCCTTTATAATGCAGTAGCTATTAAGTCCATCTACGATCCATTGCAACAAGGATTTATGGTCAGTATGGAAGGTAGTCGAGATGATCAGATCGTATATACATTGGACGGGGTGGAGCCAGGTTTGGAATCTAAAGTATATTCCGGTCCATTCTTAGTCAAACAAAAAACAAATATTTATGCCAAAGCTGTTTCACAAAATCAGCTCTCCGAGCAGACCGCAGCTAAAGAAGTATTAATTCATAAAGCTACCTATAGACCAATTCAATATCTGTCCACTTTCAGCACCAAGTACAGCGGTCAAGGCCCATATACTCTGATCAATGGTCAGCGGGGAAATGTAAACAACAGCAATGATCCGGAATGGCAAGGATGGGATGGTAACGATATGGAAGTAATCCTTGATTTAGGAGAAATTCAAAAAACCCGCAAAATCACAGTAGGGTTTTTTCAAAATCAAAGTTCGTGGATTTTTTTACCTAAACAAGTGATGATCAGTATGTCGACTAATGGCCGCAACTTTAATGAAATCTACAATCAGACTTTGCCATTGACCAATGATCTTGTCAATAAATCAGTACAACATACCGTGATCGTGAACAATACTACAAGATATATCAAAATCAAGGCCTTCAATGTCGGTACTTGTCCTCCATGGCATCCCGGGTCTGGCAGCAAGGCATGGTTATTTGCAGATGAAGTATTAGTAGAATGACATTTGTGCTTTTTTTAATGAATAAACGTTTTCAGAATACATGCCCATCCAATATTACGTTGACCGTATACCCAGCGGATCAGGTTATAGAGCTATATGAAAATGCCGGACTACCAAGACCAATAGACAATCGGGAGCGGATTCAATCGATGTACGATCATTCAAATTTTGTGGTCTCCGCCTGGGATGAGGATATGCTGGTCGGAGTAGCTCGATCCTTGACTGATTTTAACTGGAGTTGTTATCTCGCCGATCTTGCGGTGCGCCATGAATATCAATCTAAGGGCATTGGCAGACAATTGATAGATCGCACCAGAGAAAAAATGGGCCCTACTTGTATGATCCTTTTACTATCTGTGCCGAGTGCGATGGATTATTATCCTAGGGTGGGATTTCAAAAAGTGGATTGTGCTTTTTGGATCAAACGAGAACAATAAATTTCTTTTTATTTTTTCGCTTGTTGACGATAAAATTCTCTCCTTCAACCATTCTTCTTTTATGATGATGTTGTCACTTGGTATTTTGTATCAACCCCATTTGGCAATCACTTTATTTTTATATTTCAACTCATAATTTTGGGCTATGAGTCATGCAAGCTAACCATCCTTTTTTCTTTTTTATTCTAACATGCTATCATTCAATCACTTAGATAAATAATCCTAGCTACAATATATTTGTATTTCCGCCTCAAACGGATTATTTTTGCACCTCAATATTGTGTACTCCATTATGAAAAGATTGGTTATTGTGTTAGGGCTAACCCTGTCAACCTTTATAGCATGTAAACCTGAGCATCCTGATCTCAAAACAGCCTTTGAATTATTTAAAGAGGCACAGGATCACAAACAGACGATCATCACTATGAATGCCCAGCTTAAAGATGAGGCCAAAGCAGTCGACAGTCGTATCCGCAATGAAGATAAAGAAAGTGTATTTGCTATATCTGAGGTATACAATCACCTAGATCAGGTAGATGCCGGATTAAAAAAATTAGCGCCTCGAGAGCGATCAGTACCCGGTCATGAAAAAGAATCGAATGGGATCAGTCCTCTAGACCCTAAGATGAATCCATCAGATATCCTAATGTTGCAAAAAAATTATAGAGATTCATTGCTATTGGTAAAAAACGACTTGACAGCTGCGGGCACTCTATTAGGTCATCTGAAGTCAAAGTTTAATTAAGATTCGGATCTTGAAGCAGTGGCTGGTCAGTCTATGCTTTAGCTTTTGTATAATCTCCTGTCATACTTGGCAAGATAAAGATCTATATATCGCCGAGGTTTTTATCAATCCTAGGGAAGAGGTCTATCTTATTTTAAAAAATCAGGGTAACACCGTTATCGAAGAGCAAGGTATTGATCTGGTGTACTATTGGGACCATCAATCGAAGGTGGTCATAAATCTGGACAGCATCGATCCACATTTTAGAAAGCCAGGCGATAGTAGCATTATTCGATTGGATATTCTACCCCGTCAAAATAGTCATCGAATATTAGCTCGAATAGATCCTGAAGACAAAGTAGCAGAGTCAGATGAAGACCACAACACCTATAGCAAGACCTTGATGCAAGCTGTAGATGCACCTGTATCTGTTTATCAATATCCCGCTATACATAAGACTTTTGAAGAAAAAACATATAGGTCGTATTTCAGCCAAGGTCGATTTGCAGAACTGGTCATCTGGCGGGCTGGAGGAAAGCAGTATAAGCTATCTCAATGGCCGTCTGTATGGAAAGAGCAGTTATTAGAGCATATCCGTCAAATCTATACCAATAGTCTGGTAATATATCCCGATACGGTACCCGTGACTTATACTTCGGATGAGGCTTTTGACCTTTACCTTGGCTATATAGCCCACAGTTTATATGTCGAACAGGAACATCTGGTGCCTTGGTCTGTCAACGATTTTAATCCAACCGCTTTGTCAGAACTTTGGGACGGGGCCTATTTTTTTTATTGGGATAGCTTAAATCAAATTTATGCTTTAGATTATACTGCAGGCGGTGGTATTCAATTGGTTCATCCAGTATCAACGTATCTTTTTGCCAGAGGTATTCAACCGCGAGATCTTTATGGCACTGCTGATCAGACGATCCATGCATTGGTACAATGGAGTAGAGCTTATCTTTTACATACTGAAAATTCTAGCAAGATCCGATATCAATCAGTACCCACGACATGGTATCCTATCAAAGGAGAAGTGCATAGCGTGACATCCTGCTGGGCCATGGGTGGGTTAATGATGGAGTATGCCCGAGCGCTCAATCTGCCTATCCAGCGAAGGCAGATCGACCTACACAATGGATTGCACACGCTCATTCGATTTCCTGCAATGGGCAAAACCATTACCCATGCTGATGATATCTATGATCCTTTATTTTATCCGGTATATCAAGACATACCCGCGACATCGATGATGATGACTGACGATGAAACCGATCAGCTTTTGAAGTCGCGACGCTATTGTATCCAGGATTCGTGTCATACTATAGGGACTCAACATACTTATGATCGAAGAAAGCTTTTGATGCAAAAGGCCTTGAATTACGGTTCAGGATTTTTATATCTTCAACATGATTCCGGTAAGTCTACCTTTAAATCCTACCTCAGAGGTGACGAGTTCTATACCTTCTTAAAACCTATCTATACCGATGATGAGATTAAGGAAATAGAAGCCAGTTTGTATCAATCCAGGCCAGATGAATCTATGATCCTAAACCACTATCGTCGATATGAGGCTTGTAAAAGCTACAGGAGATAAGCTTTTTTATTTCATAAGATCTCAATAGATTAGTGTACTTAAAAAAAATATCTTTGCACTCTTTTTATAAAAATTAAATACCATGAAAATTATGAAGTTTGGCGGCACCTCAGTAGGCAAGCCTGAACGGATGCGCGATGTAGCTAAGCTTATCACTGCAGATCAAGAAAGTAAAATCGTGGTATTAAGTGCTCTTAGTGGCACTACCAATAAACTGGTAGAGATCAGCAAACAGATCGCCGACCGCAAGAAAGATGCAGCCATAGAACTTATACATGCACTCGAATCGCATTATGACACTTTCATACACGACTTATTGAACCAGACACCGACATTACTCAAGGCAAAGGCTATTGTTGATGAACATTTTGAGTTTTTAAGAATCGCCACCAAAGTATCCTATAGTGATTCATTGAATAAAGATATCCTGGCGCAAGGAGAGCTCCTATCGACCAAGCTTTTTTCGTGTTACCTGGAGGAGCATCATATAGAGCATCATCTTTTGCCGGCATTAGATTTTATGTCCATCGACACCAATGATGAGCCGCAGATAGCCATGATTCGATCAAAGCTATTTCCTATCCTGGCCACTCACAGTGATAATCAGATCTATGTCACACAAGGGTACATCTGCCTTAATGCTCGGGGTGAAATAGATAATCTAAAGCGCGGCGGCAGTGATTACAGTGCATCTTTGATAGCAGCTGCAGTCCAAGCCTCTGTATGTGAGATCTGGACTGATATCGACGGGATGCATAATAATGACCCACGAATCGTACAGCCTACCCGGCCAGTAGAGCATTTAAGTTTTGATGAGGCAGCGGAACTTGCTTACTTCGGAGCTAAAATCTTGCATCCAGCGAGCATCTGGCCGGCACAACAGGAACATATCCCGGTGAAGTTGCTCAATACTATGGCTCCGCAGGCCAAAGGAACTACCATCTCTAAAAATGCTGCAAGCCAGGGCGTCAAAGCAGTCGCCGCTAAGGATGGGATCTACTCTGTCAATATCAAAAGTAGCAGGATGTTGTTAGCTTATGGATTTTTGAGAACGGTGTTTTCTGTTTTTGAAAAATATAAAACTCCAATTGATATGATCACTACCTCTGAAGTAGCTGTATCTATGACCATTGATCAGACTTCATCGCTCAATGAAATCGTCGCTGAGCTGGGACAATTTGGAACAGTCTCAGTCACGCCACATCAAACGATCATCTCTATAGTCGGCCACAATTTAGTCAAGACTCCTAGTCTACTTCACCAATTATTTGCAGCTATCGCGCACATTCCGGTGAGTATGGTGAGTTATGGTGGCAGCCCGCACAACGTATCGATCCTAGTACCCGCAGATTTTAAAAATGAGACGCTGATTGTATTAAATAAAGAGTTATTTGGATTATAATTCTATCCTTTTTTAGCCATTCTTTTGATATACCAGGTCATTTGACCTCTATGGTTGGCAAAATGCTCCGCTACATGAAACCACTTACAGTAATTATTCCAATCCCAGTCTTTGGTCTCGCCGGAGAGTAGCCAGGCATCATCGCGATTTTTCATTTCGGCTTTGGTTTTGGATCGAGCTTCATTCATCGCATCCAGATAATAGGTATGAGGATTGCCTTTTATTTTAGTCTGAGCCTCTTTACCTAATTCCATGGCAATACCCCACTTTTCTTTATTCGTTGGGCTAAAGTCAGGGAGGTTTTTAAAAGTAAGGTCTTGATAGATGACTTCAGTAGCCGCTACATGCATCATCAAGCCGCCCACAGAATTAGAATCGTCGTCATGGAGATAATCCAACTCTTCAATGGATAGCTTTTTAGTAACTCTAACGACCGAATCTGATAGCCAATCCAACATCGAAATCAAGGTGCCAATCTGTGGCGTAAAACCTTGTTTAGGACCAATAAGATTGATATGATCACCCACCGTCTTAGGTTTAGTATTTCCAAATCGAGGCAATATTAATGTGCCGGCAGCTGCAGAGGCAAGGCCTGTGTGTTGGATAAAAGATCTGCGAGACGAATTGTTTTTCATTGTTATAGGTATTTAGGACCAAATTACAGATTTCTAATTAACTCCGCCTGATTTACACCCGGATTTAGGTGGTAAGCTTTAATGATATTTACATTTTTAACCCAAAGTTTACTATAAATCCTACCATTCAACAAATAGCTTTTATGAAGACTCAGTTTACTTTGTGGGTCGTGATGATCAGCATCCCTACCGAAAATGTTTTCTAAAAAACTCCATTGAATTGCTGTGAAAGATTCGTTGCACAGCTTCAGCAGCAGAGATTCTATTATAAGAATGAAGTAAAATCGAAGTAGGGTCTGTCAAAAAATTATGTGCATGCCGTTCAATGTATTGCACCAGGTCGTCCATTTCCTCAGCCGTCCAAAACAAATTGATCGGATCGATGATGCCATCATGATCTGTACCCAATGCGATACAATCCCAGGCGAACAGGTTATTTTTATCCAGTAATTGTACAATGTGTTGAATGTTATTCCATACGAGCTTAGAGTTTGAGTGCATCCGTTTAGTTTTAGATAGACTATTGATATGTACCTCACTGATGTATTGTTTTGATCCAATCCGTCGCTCGTCTAGTTGCAGACCGAAGATGCCGCCGCTCTCCGCCAACGCTATGATTTCATTGTCATAAAAATTGATATCTCCGGCATACATTCTGGCAGCAGTATGTTCGAGTCCTGGAGTATATCTGGGTTCGGCCATACTGATCTTGCCATTACATGCGCCATGACTCACGATCAGCGGGAGTTGTTTTTGGCCATACTCTTCTGCATGATTGGTTTTGAGTCTATTGATATATTGTGTTCTGGCGAGTGCACTCATATGTTTTATATCGATGTGTACCCGTTTACCATTTGTATTATCGATCAATCGCTCCAGCACTTGCATACCATCATCATTGAACCCTTCGTTCATATGGGGTTCTTGATTTGTAAACCAATCTTGCAACACATCCGTAAAACTCTCGGCATGTCCGCAAAAACCATTGTAAAAATGATGTGCAAAGGTGATAAAAAAGGGTCTATGTTCCCATGATTTCATACGGTCGATATTGGCCAGTACAGAAAGGAGCTGATGCGGCCGGGTGGAGTGCAGATTATGTGCTCCTTCTAAGGTGATGATGACATAGATCGTCTCTATGCTTGTATTTTCTTCGTTGATGCTCATGAGCTCCTGCAGATGGGCATAGTTTTTTGCTATTACATACTTACGCGTACTCTCGCCTCTAAACTGGATAGGTATGTTATCCAGTCTTTTATGATACTCATACTCCCGAGTGACATCTGAAAAATAATCATTGTTAGTTTGTAGAAAATTGATTCGTTTGATCCCGATCCCGGACACCAAGTTTGCAATCATATCCGCCACAGGACCGCTACCCGCAGCTTTCAAATCTACCAATCCACGCTCTATCGAGTACAATGAGGTACAAATGATTCTCACCTGACCATATGCCAGGGCACTAAAATTGCTCTGAGAAAATTTAGTGAGTTTACTGACTTTCTGTACTAGTTTATCCAATCCCTGGGGCGGATCATAATACCAGATAGAGTTTTTTTTGCTTTTGTTAGTGGGGTTTTCTCCGGGTATACCATTAAAGCTTTTGCCGTATGGTTTGATGGAGGGGTGACAATGTAAGTCAATGTTAAAATCTGTCATGATAAGGTTCTTTTATAAATTACTATGTAATTAAAAAAGAAATTGTTACAGAAAATCAGAAAGATTTTGGCTCGTACTGAGGCCGATAAATACAAAAAATCCACAAAGATCTATTTAAAAACAAACCTTTGACTATGGCGTACGCCGCCACCAGATCTGTTCATTTTTCACCAGGATATATAGCCAATACACCAATGTGATGCATTGAGCGCTGATCAGCCCTAGGATCGCTCCCGTGATTTGCCAACGTTGCAATAAATAATTGAATGAAAGCAAACTGAAAACAAGTGATAATAAATACCCCATAAAGTAGCTCCGATGGAGTAATAACATTCGGATCGAAATCCTGAATGGAGAACTGATGCATATCACAGCATATAAAATAGTCATACCACGTAAGGCCGGTGCATAGGTCAGATATTCTTCCCCTCCAGCTAGTCGGATAATAAGGTGTGCGAATATGTATATGACTACGAGAGTGACCCCAAAAATCAGCATTGCTTTTTTACTTGTGTCTTTGATATATACGTAGGCTTCCAATTTGGATTTTTGATACAGTCTAGTTGCCTTGGGCAATACGTAGTTTTCAAAAGTCTGTAGTACGATGTTTAATACTCCGAGGATCGATTGAATCAATCGAAATGCACCTAACGCCTGAGCCCCTAAAAACACACCCGTCACAGCAAAAAACAAATTACCAGACCACCATTGAGTTACGGAGGTCAAGAGTAACCATCGTCCAGTGTTATAATGGAATTTTATAAACGGCCTCCATGAAGTAAATAGATGCAACAGAGATCTGATCAATGGTATGCCCCACAGGACTCCCGGTATATATGACAAACCCATGGTCAAGACAATCCATTTTAAAGGCCAAACCAAATAGCCTATTCCCAATAAAATCAAAAAAATGATTTGCAACCCGGCAGTGAAGGTATCTATGATCAAGATTGATTTGACCTGCGATCTGGCTAATAGAAGTTTTCGAAAATAGTCGTTCATCAAAAACCCCACATAGTATACCACTTGATTTTTACCTAAGGAATTAAATGCTCCCAGATCCCCCAGTTGTAATCCTAACAAGAGCCACACCAGCCCACATATTAGTAAGACCAAAAGGGTCTGAGCCCAAAATGTAAAAGCAGGATATAAAGCATGTTCACTGATATCCGATTTAGCTACTTGCAACGGTTGGATGATAATCGCATTAAGAATGCTGAGCATGAGATACGATATCAAGACCAGGGTAGAATATATGCCAAAATCAGCTGGTCCCAGGATACGGGCCAGTACGATAGTGGTGACGAACCCAGATCCGCTATAGACCATCTGGTCAGCCAGGACCAAATTTCTTTTCTTAGCAATAAGATCCCACAAGGGCCACATCATTACTCAATGTAGTCTAAAGTATACAAATTGCCCCCCTTAGTTGAAGAGGATTATTCAACCCCTAGATCGGGCAAATTACTATAAAAATAGTTTTTGAGCGGTCTGTGACTAATCCATTGAGCATGGATCAAGTACTGCAAATAGGTCGTATACAATTTATGTGTAAGCTCTCTGATGCGATCCTTCATATCCAGTATTGTTTCCTCGATGAGCAGATGATCCGTGGCCTGCAGCAAAATAGTGTTGTTTGAAAATTTTTGTTTGAATAAATTTAGTCGTGCCTTTTCCTGCTGGATGAGTTGATAGCTCGATGATATATCCTCGAACAACGTGCTGGATTTTAATTGATAGTCTCGTCGCCAAGCCTCTTCTTCGAGTTTGATTTTGTATTCTTTAAACTGAAAATCATGTTGATCCTTACGATCTGATCCTGAGTAAGGCAATTTAAATCCAGCCCCAATAGCAAATTTTTCTTTAAAAAATTCATCGTTGCTATTGTTTCGCCATCTGGCTTGGACAAAATTGAGAATATCCCATTGTTCTGATTTTTTTTGAGCGCGTTCTTGAGCCAATTGCATCTGGTCTAGATAAAATGCTTTGACTTTGGTATGATGACTTAAGTCCGTTTTAAGGAGAGCTCCGACCTTCAATATTTCTTCAGGTTGTATCCAGAAGTTAGGTATGATCTCTAGATTTCCTGCCAATCCCATGGTTTGCATCTCCTGATAGAGGCGTTCCCGTTTTTGAATCAATTGATTTTTACGCAAAGTTAGTCTATCATTTTTATGCAACGATTGGATCCAATCTTTGATATCATCCTGCACCTGATGCTGGATGAGCGACTCTAGATATTTTATTTTTTTCGTATTAAAAGCGTCTTGTTCTTGGAGCAGTTGGATTTCTTGTTGCATGAGGTATATATCCAGAAGCATCGTGTATCGATCCATCAACGCCTTCAATAAGACCTCATCTGCATCCAATTGGATGAATTCTTGATCCAGGGTTTCCTTACTTTTTTGTGCTTTTAATTCTGACCACCGAGTACCTGAAAATCGCAAGCTATATTGTTGTTGATTCAATGCAAACTCATCCGTCTGAGTGCGCAGTTCTATTTTATCCAATAATTTTAGTGTCTGAGGATGATTTTTGCGAAACTGCATCAGAGAATTTTGATGTATTACAGCTGGGTCCTGATTGGCTGAAAGTAGCCATTGATCTATACTGGTCTGAGCATACATGCAACAAGCACCCCATACTAAAATGCTTATAATTATATAAGACCACTTCATTAACGCCAAGTAGCTTTGAGACCCGGAAAAATTACGTTTACTTTTTCGCCTTGAATCAATTGATTTTCAAGTGGTATTTCAATCTGGACTTCTCGTCCCCAGGATTTGATTTCAGGTATTTTTTTGAGCCGATCCGGCAATGCTGTCACTCTGACCCCCAGATTAAGGACTTTGCCAGTGATACGATATCCAGATAAGGACTGTACAATCACGGTATCCCTGATATCAATCGCCCCGATATAATTTTCACTGATATACGTAGTGACCAGATTAGGATGAGTGCTGTAGAGTTTGACCAAACTTTGATAGGCTGCAATCGGATCACCTGGCTGGGCGTCGAGGACCCCAACGATACCATCCATATCTGATATCAGCACCAGCTCTTTCTCTTTGCTCTGCAATCTGGATATTTCAGCGGAGAGATTGGATTGTTTTTCAATATGGGTAGCTGGCGCAGTTTTTAATTCGTTTTTTAATTGCGCTATTTGTAGGTCTATTTCCCTCAGGTCCAATCTCAAAGTTGCTTCCCAAGCAGTTTTTTGCAAATCATATTTTTGGCTGCTTACCGGCTGGTTGGTGACCAGAAGGGCTAGAGAATCAGCCAATCGTTTTTGATCATTCAGCGTCTGGACTTTGATCTCATAATTACCTTGAGTGATCTCTTTTTGTTGTTCGAGGCGTTGGATGGATTGTTGGATTTGTAGCAAGTCGACTTGTTTATTGATGTCCAGTAGTCGGGACTGAGATGAAAAATCTTCTTTTTTATAAAATAAATTTTGCGGGTGAAAAATCATCAGCGTATCGCCACGCTCTACAGCTTGACCCAATCTGACTTTGATCTCCTTCACCAGCACATCTTCAGGCCTGCTGTAGGTACGGATTTGGTTTTCAGCAATCCCAAAACATTCATCAAAATTTTGAAGTTTGGATTTAATCTTTGGTAGGACAAAAATGATCGTGCCGATGGATAACACATACACCCAGTTGATATTGCGCCATTTCATGATATCCGTACTCTATTTAAGCTAAACATGGTATTATAAGTCCTCGATTCAATGCTCTTATTCTGTATCTATTCTAGACCAAATCCTAAAACTGGCTTTGTCATCCAAAATATGCAACTCCTCGATCAGTTTGATTTCGTTCGGCAATGGCTCATTCAGCAGGTACGTGATCTCCGTCTGTTGTGATTTGATATCGTGTGAAGTCTCTTTGCGCAACAGCTCAAACTCTACGTGATGTCTGGTCAAATAGGCATTGATCAATTGATCGTTGATCGGCGAGGTAAGTGGGAATGCTACACGCAACATATATCGAGTCTCTGGCAATCCATGCAACGGTGTGATCCTGAAGAGCAATACGAGTACACTCAATAATATTGTTCCGATCACAGCTACATTAAATCCATACATACCACATGCCATACCGACGCCGAGAGCACTAAAGACAAAGACAATATCCCGTTGTTGTTTTAAGGTAGTTCTAAATCTGATGATGGCCAAAGCTCCTAATATGCCTAGTCCCCTACCGACACTATCCCCTATCGCCAAAACGATAATCGCTGCCCCGATAGATCCCAAAACCATCGTTTGAACAAATTGACCTAAACCTATTCGTTTAGGAGTTGTGAGATGATAGACTAGAGCAATGGTAGAAGATAGGACAAAGGCCATCAGCATCACGTAGGTCACCGACCACAAGGATGGATGATCCGTATTAATATCATGTAATGAAAAATCGATCAATGTCTGAAGAACAGTTTGTTTAAAAACCCGAAAAATAAGACTTATTCATCAATCCTAAGAGAATCGTTAAAAGTAGTCGAATGATATAGCTGAAATATCTTATGCTCAAGTCAATATCACCTAAAATTTTATATATTTTATTTTTTCACTGAACAAACTAAGTAATATGTGAAGTGAAAATTAAAATTACATATGGTCTTTGATAGAATAAGATTATACTGTATTAAAAAACTTAATTTGAAGAAGAAGGACTGCTGATGTCCTTCCTACAATTTTATAAATTTCAAGACCTGGTCCTTTGATTTGACCAGATAAGCACCGTCCGGCCAATCCTGAATAGCGATGGTCTCCCTTCGTAAGGATTTATTGAAAACCAATTGTCCGAATGTATTAAATATTTGTACTCGTTCGATTTGGTCAGACCCCAGTTCGATCGTGATTTGATTTTGCGCCGGATTGGGAAAGATCTTCAACTTGTTTAGTACACGCAAGTCTGTACTGGGTGTCGTACCGTCATTGTTTTTACCAAAAGAGTGGGATTTGACTACAAAATTCCCAACGCCATTTGGCTGACGGGCATACGCTATATCATCAGCTAAGGCCGGTATATCTACCATATCGACTTGTTTGCCAGTAGAGTCTAGCAAGATTAATGGTTCGCCCGATGCGGAAATCTTAAAGTTGGCATGATATCCTGTCTGTTTTCCATCTTCATCTGCCCAAACGATCAGATAGGCGTTTGCCTTCAGAATAGTGCCTTGAGGAAATCTATATTTGTCCAAATTGTCAGGATTGTCGGTTACGATCCATCGGGAAATGTCAACATCCACTTTAGATTTATTATAGAGTTCGATCCAGTCATCGAATTCATTATCCTGATCTTTAGCAGATTTGGTATTGGCTGACATCACTTCATTGAAGACGATATCTTGGTTGGCCGAAGTGGCGAGATTGACTCTATAGATAAATACATCATGCTCTGCACCTTCAGGTTCATAAGTGGCTGTATTGAACGCATCATCTGCTATCGCCTCGATATAAAAGCGCACATAGACGCCGGCTCCTTGAGCAGGTATTGCGGCTCCATAAATGCCATCTCCGGCGGACCCATCTTGATGCTTGCCATCATCGGTCATGATTATTTTTTTGAAAGCTCCATCATAACCGGTACCGTAATAGAGGTTTACCGTTTTAGTTTTTTTTGTAGAGATTTTTGTTAGAATATTGACCGGTACTCCTGCATCTGGTGTTTTAAAAGTTTGGTTATTTGATGTATAACTTACATCGGATATGGTGGCTCCGGTTTGGTTTACCTCTGTTTGATTCAAAACAAAGGTGCCTCTATTCTTCATCCAGGTCTTGAGTGCTTCTTTTTCGCTCAAAAATTGAGAGTAACTCATGAGTTTTTTAGGATCTTTTTGTACTAGGGTGTCGATCAGACGCACATAGCTATCGATCATTGTACCGTATGTAGATTCATTAAAAAGGTTCCGCGCCATGGTCCGTACGTGGGCCAGATACCGCTGTCTGAGCTCTGGAATATTAAAGAGTTTATTGCAAAGTGGAAACTGGGCATTGGCTTCTTTTAAAAAAACTGACCATGTCCCTGCCCCTCTTTTCATTACGGTGTTAGCATCATACTCCAGGGGTATGAGCCGATTAGACTCTTTGTCGTAATACGCATGGTAGTCCATCCCACCTTTATTGACATAACTGTCGTCGTCACCCAAGAGGATTTCTTTGGCTAAAAACCAAAGTGTGCGATCTATATCAAGGGCCGCATTGAGACTATCCAGATTGGTTTGATTGTTTAATGCGCGGGTGGCTTTGACTAAATAAGACCAAGGATTGGCTAGCCCACTTTTTTTAAGGGTATAGTGAGGTTTGTAAAGACTGGTATCTTCACCTAAATAATTGAGACTGGAAGTGCCTGCACCAAATCCACCGCCTCCGCCCTGACCCGGACCACCAGTAGTACCACTGGCTCGCTCACATCGCCATCGGACCCCATCATTGCTCAAAAACCATTCTTTGATGTAATCGCCATCTAAACCTTGGATATGAGGGTACAGGCCATAGTTTTCGCCATTGATATACAGGTTCACAAAGGTAGCTTTGAGCGAAGGAGTATACTTACGAGTAATGTTTTCATATAAAACTTCACGCATAAAACTATTGTCTTCATAGCTGTTATTAAAATTCAGCGTGCTATAACCATTGAGGTCCTGATCGGCATCTAAAAAATCTATCGTGACATTAAATGATTTTTTATCTGTAGGCACCCTTTGATACGAAGTTTGTCCTTTGTAACGAACACCTACCCCAGGATAGATTTTGCCATCCAAAGTCAGGGTAGCCGCAAGATCGGTCTTGGAGTCATAGTTTTGGGTGAGGATCGATTTCCAGTTAGTTGGATCAAACTGTAGGTCTATCCTACGAATCAATCTATCATTATACAACCCTTGAACCTGGCGGTCTCCTTGCGACAGCCGCCGACCATCGGCTGATATGGTATATTCATCAGGTAGGGATTGAGCATTTAGGCATATTGTAATGAATCCCAGGATGAGGCTTGCATAAGCTTTAAGTGACATTATAGAGGTATACAGTTTATTCTAAAATTAAAACACAAAGTAACGATTTGTAGCCTAGGTCGAAGGTTTATCCTAGCATGCACATTAGATGCAAAGCAGATGATAAGGTTGCATGATTGTCTTAAAGCGTTGCCAAAAGATTGGTTGAAAAACCTTGTTAATATTTTGTTCAATTTACCATTTAAAATAACTGCGAATGTATCGCAATATGATTTAAAGTCAAACCATTTTTTTCTTCAATGCCAACATCTCATCACGATACTGTGCTGCACTGATGAAGTCTAGATCTTTTGACGCTGCTTTCATCTTCTTTTCAGTCTCGGCGATGAGTTTTTCGATCTGGTCTTTGCCTAGATAATCTACCAGTGGATCTGCAGCGAGCAGTCCACGATCTTCTGGCTCGAAATAGGCTTTGGGTATAGACCTGAAGTCAAGAATAGAACGCTGTGACATGATTTCTTCTTTAGATTTGGCTAGGGATCGAGGTTGAATATTGTGTTCTTCATTAAACGCGATTTGTTTTGCCCTACGCCGCTCAGTCTCATCGATGGTGCGCTGCATACTGTCTGTGATCTTATCTGCATAAAAGATCACCCGACCATTGATATTACGAGCTGCTCTGCCTGCCGTCTGCGTGAGGGAACGCGCATTTCGGAGAAAACCTTCTTTGTCTGCATCCAGTATTGCGACTAAGGAGACTTCTGGTAGATCCAACCCTTCTCGCAAGAGATTCACTCCTACGAGCACATCAAAATTGCCCAGGCGGAGGTCTCTTAAGATTTCCACACGATCCATGGTCAATACTTCAGAGTGAATATATTTGGCATTGATATTGAGTCGAGCCAGATATTTGCTAAGCTCTTCTGCCATTCGTTTAGTGAGGGTAGTGATCAGAGTCCGCTCACCTAATGCAATGCGTTTACTGATTTCTTCCATAAGGTCATCAATCTGATTGAGCGAGGGTCGTACTTCGATCGGTGGATCCAATAATCCTGTCGGTCTTACGATCTGCTCCACTACCGAACCCATAGTCTGCTCTAGTTCAAAATCAGCCGGAGTCGCACTTACATAGATCACCTGGTTGAGCAGCCCTTCAAATTCGTCAAAGTTTAAGGGCCTATTATCTATAGCTGAGGGTAATCTAAATCCAAAATTGACCAGATTGAGTTTACGTGCGCGATCGCCTCCCCACATGCCGCGCACCTGAGGTATCGTCGCATGACTCTCATCGATCACCATCAGATAATCTTCCGGAAAATAGTCTAATAAACAGAATGGGCGAGTGCCTTGTACTCTGCCATCAAAAAACCTTGAATAGTTTTCTATACCTGAGCAATAGCCCAATTCGCGGATCATTTCCAGGTCAAAATTGACCCGTTCATGAATACGTTTAGCTTCAGAATAACGCCCTTCAGACTCAAAAAACTTTTCATGTGCATGCAGTTCATCTTCGATATCCCGGATGATATATTTGAGCCGGTCCCTAGGGGCTACGTAAAGATTAGCAGGAAAGATCGCTGCATTCTCCATCGACTCGATTTTCTTGCCGGTCTCGATTTCAATCTGCTCGATCGATTCGATTTCATCACCAAAGAAGATCACCCTATAACCATAGTCTACATAAGGGAGATAGATATCCACACTGTCGCCACGCACTCTAAATCGTCCCCTTTTAAGCTCTATATCGGTGCGGGAATACAGACTTTCTACCAATTGTAGTAGAAAAGCGTTGCGCGAAACTCTTTTACCTTTCTCGATGCGGATGATCCCCCCTTTGTAATCTTCAGGATTGCCCATACCATATATACATGAGACTGACGCCACCAAGATGATATCCCTCCGGCCAGATAATAAGGTAGAGGTCGCTCGCAGTCTGAGCTTATCGATCTCTTCATTGACACTCTGATCTTTCTCTATAAAAGTATCCGTCACACTGATATACGCTTCAGGCTGATAGTAGTCGTAGTAGGATACGAAGTATTCTACGGCATTATCTGGGAAAAAGTCTTTAAACTCACCGTACAATTGGGCCGTCAGCGTCTTATTGTGCGACAAGATCAGCGTCGGTTTCTGTACTTCCTGGATTACATTGGCTATGGTGAAGGTCTTGCCACTACCAGTGACTCCGAGTAGGACCTGGTAGCGCTCATTGTCCTTGACACCACGTACAAGCTGTCGGATAGCTTCAGGCTGGTCGCCAGTGGGGGAGTATTTGGAAGTGAGTTTGAATGCCATGAAGGAGTGCAAAAATACAAGGAAAAGACAAGATATCTCCGCTGCATTTCTATTCTAATTATGAAGTGGTGCAAAGGACTCCTTTCACTTTAGGACAAGTTGGAAACCCTTTCAAAAGGAGGGTAGATTTATTGACTGAGGACTCGATTCGAAATCCGTATCTTAAATCAAACATTAATCGGACAAAAATGCTCATTTATGACCTAGAACAAGAAAAAGTTTTTGTCTGACATATGCAATTCAATCCAACTGACTACAACCTTTCTAAAAGATATAAATCGTTTGCTGAATTCCAAAAAGACTTTAAGACCAAAGGAGCTGTCAAAAGACATCTGGGAATAATTGGTGAAGCAGTTCATTTTTTTTGAAAGAATCATAGGCTAACGAGTTGAAATACGCTAGACAATTAATAAGTATGTGAAACTGATTAATTCACTCGTACGACATTGTGGACGACTCCATAATTTAATCTATTGTCACAAGACATTTACGACCGCTTCTTGAGGAAGTTGTTACAAAACTTGAGTAAAAATGTCACATTAGAAATACTTAATGAGTGCCAAGATAAAATTTTTTTCACCCCTCATTAAACCTTTACTCTTGACTTTAGTCCAACCTCCGCTCGCGCTGCTTTTTATGGTATAAAAAATCCACTTCAGGATTGTAATTCATTTAACCTATTAAATAATTCATTTACCATGAAAAGATGTTTTGTATTAAGCGCACTAGTTATTTCCATTTTATTTTTTAGCCGTTGTACTACAGACCCTTATGATGCTGCTCCGATTTCCTTGCCAGATGTTGCATCAGTCTTAGAGCCCAGATCCAGCGGTGGTGCATGTGCGGCTGATGGTTTGATCGGTCAGAATATAATAGCATGCGGCCTAAGTCGGGACTATTATATCCAATTACCTGTAGGTTTTCATATTGACTCTACCTACCCCTTATTGTTTGCATTCCACGGTCGAGGCTCAGGTAGTGATAAAGCTTGCGCCTGGAAAGATCGTATCGGAGCATGGATCGACGAGCATCAATATATCGGTGTATATCCTAGAGCCTATCAGGATGAGTACTGGTATGTCGGTGATCCTATGCCGTTTGATCCTATCGCAGATGTTTGTTTTATAGATAAGATCAAGGATCAAATGATCGATCATTACTCTATCAATACCTCGCGCATTTATGCCATGGGGAGCTCCAATGGCGGAGGTCTTGCGTTGCACTTGGCGCGGTCTGTCGATTGGTTAGCCGCGATCACGACTCTAGCAGCTACTACATGGGAGGGCTATGACTTAGCGTCTGTCCCTGTCCTGCCTTTGATGCACATCCATGGAGATTTGGATGGCACCATTGAGTATAATGGCGGTTATTCCCCTGGTATAGGACTTACTTTTCATGCTGCCCGGGCTGCAGATAGCATTTGGGCTGTAGATAATAATGCATGTCCGATTATACCTAAAAATCAAACCATCGCCGTAGGTGCTCAGATCATTTATAAAACCAGTTGGCCCAAAAAATTTGGTTTACCGATGGTTGGTTTATCGATCACAAAAAAAGAAGTAATTCACTATCGATTGCACGGTATACATCATACAATATATGGGGAGATTTCACCAGAGACCAAAGAAAAAATGAATGATGATCTATTTTCATTTTTTGGTCGTCACGTATTGTAATTAAAAGTAGAATACTTAAAATGTGGCACGATGGTATTACACCATCGTGTCGTTCATCGTAATAGGGGGGTAAGTGTCTTTATTAAAGGTCGTCTGGCGTTTGATCGCTTGATCTTGATTAAGGCCAAAAGTAAGGTTCTTAAATAGACACAGCACTTTGAACAAAAAAAGAATTATCCGATTTAGTATTCCTCAACTGATTAAACTCCACACGAAGATTTTTTGTGGCTTGCTCCCTGGTGATCTTGTTCGCACTGCAGTAGTCTTCTAAATTTATATGGTCACATAGTAAAATATGCAAAAGCTGCGTTTTTTCAAATTGTTTTAATTTGACATTAAGACTAATTTCTTTAGCGCTTAATTGCTGGTGAGCTGTTTTAATAATTAGTTTTATAAGCGCTGCACATATAAAGGGGTAATCTTGCTCCGCTAAATTTTGTTGATAGGCCTTTTTAAAAGTTGCTGTTAATATTTTTTCAGCTTGTAGTGGAGTCGGGGCAATCTGTAATGCAATGCTATATAACAGGTTGCAGTATTTATCGAAAAATGCTGTGAAGGGTGTAGAATTCTGATTCATTGGGCTAATTAATTCTCTCGTTCTATGTGCTATTGGCATTCTGTTTATGATTGCAAAAATGGGTGAATTCATAAACGGAATTGTTACATCAATGCGGAAAAATGTTGCATGAATCCCACTATTAAAAAAATGAGGGAATATAAACATCAAAGGTTAAGCATTTATTTAATGTTTTGCTCGTCTTGGGGATTAAGTAATTGTGAATAATTGTAATATGAATTAAAAAATCCTATTGCAAATCTAAAAGGCAAGCAGGCGCAAAGAATGCATTAATCTGATTTCGATCAAATTAGACGCTCGCTGATATGTTATGCGCGTTGTGGAGTGAAACGAAGATGCAAGAATGCATTTATTTGTTTCGATCAATTTGATGTCGATTTTTGATATGATATCGTCTAATGGGATTCGGAAATGCTGAAATCATCGGCCTAGCCTCTGTTATAAATTTTCGGAAATGACTGAAAAAGTTAAAGCCCATATTTCATCATCACCAAGCCAGTATTATAGACCTTAGTGTCGATCAGTTTCAACGAAAGCCTGTGATCGATATGTTGAATAAAGGACTTACCTCCTCCCAATAGCACTGGATGAACTGCAAGTTGTAGTTCATCCACTAGATGGTTTTGTATTAAAAAAGCAGTGAAAAGAGCTCCGCCGAACAACCAAATATCTTTACCCTCATTTTGTTTGTATTCCTTTATCCAAGCTATGGTATCACCGGTCACCCAGTTATATTTTGTCTCATCTACCCCTATGCCCGGTGAATTAGAAAAAACAAAGGTTGAGATATGAGCCCACGCTGCCATCATAGGATCATCCGGATTTATAGGCATATCCTTCATCAGTTCATAGGTTTTGCGGCCCATAAAAATAGTATCTATCGTTTTTGTAAAATCAGACATGCCATAATCCTGATCCATAAAACACCAATCATATTCTCCCTGAGGTCCTTCGATATACCCATCTAGGCTGACGGCTACTTGTAATACGATTCGACGCATAATACTCAGTTTTTGAGGTAAGGAATAAAATTAAGGATATTATCGCTCAAATAAATCGTCCAGGGTCACTTCGCTCTGAACCAGCTCTTTATAATACTCATTATCCAGGATACCAAATGTAGTAATCATAGTGAGGGATAAGCTTTTCTTTTTATTAATGGGAACTGTAGCAAACCTAGCCAACTTGTTCCGAAGATTGGCTGCTAATACTTTGTCGATCCTATACTCTGATGTTGAAAATTTGATTTCGCAAATATTTATCACATGATCTGCTCGATCGATGATCAGGTCTATCTGCGCTCCACCCTCTACTTCATTGATGCTCCATGTTGATATTTCTGATTCGATCACTTCTAAACCCAATGCCCTTTTAATTTGTCGGATATGTGCAAAACAAAGGTGTTCAAAAGCCAACCCAGCCCAACTTCTCCAGGTAGGAAGTTGTACTTTTTTTAACCAACGATCCTTAGACCCCGTGATCATATATTTAAAGTAGAATAAAGTAAAAAAATCATCCAATTGATAAAGTACTCCGTTTTTATTCATCTGATAGGGTGTAGTCAAATTAATAAATCCTGATTTTTCCAATTCATCCAATACCTTAGTCAATGTTCCTCCAGATGGCAATTTTGTTTTGTTTATGATTTGATCTCTATTCAAGCCTTTTTTGACCTTAGCTAATTCAGTGACCACAGTATGATGATGAACACTGTGATCATAGAGGGATTCAAAAAGCTCTGTATATTCATTGATTAATACGCCATTTTCTTGAAAACAAGCTCGATCGACAAATTGTATTACACTTTCACCCTTGCGCACTGCGTCCAGATAAAATGGAATACCTCCGGTAGTTAGGTAGAGTTGAGCGATATCGTATCTGCTCCATTGGATTCCTTTTTGTTTTAGAAATTTCTCCGTTTCATATAAATTGAATGGCCTTAGCCTGATTTTTTCCGCCACTCTGTTGTGCAGCCCCCCCTTATTTTTTAGTATTTTTTTAATCATCCAGGATGCAGCAGATCCGCAGATCACCACTAAAAGGTCATTTCTTTTGGTGCAGTATTCATTCCAAAAATGTTCAAAGGCCATTAAAAATTTAGATCGTGGAGTATCAAACCAAGGGAGTTCGTCGATGAGGATTGCTTTTTTTTGTTTATCCTGAAGAGAATTAAGATACTGTCCTAACAGTTCAAAAGCTTGCATCCAAGTATTCGGTTTTGTTATGGCTGCATTATAATATCCTGATTTGATAAGGGTATGGCCGAAATGGGTCAACTGATCCTTCATATTCCCTTTATACAATCCTGCTATTTCAAATCGCAGTTTAGCTGCAAAATATTTCCGGATTAAAAAAGTTTTTCCTACCCTTCTTCGGCCATATACGACTATCAGCTTTGATTCAGTGGCTTGTAGGCAGTGTTTAAACGTTTTTTGCTCCTCTTCACGACCTATTAATTCCATATATTTGCATTTATAATCAGCCAAATGTATCATTTATTTACCATTTTGGCTGGTTATAGATTTTTATATTCAGCCAAAATCGTACCATTTAGACCATTTTGGCTGGTTATGTTTTTAACGATTACCCATCATTCTATCGCCAAAGGTTTCGATGACATTTTTGTAAATTTACAATTTCAGAATAGATCAGAACCAGATTAGATGCAAGCTCCTAGCTCCAAACTCCCTCTCGTCGGCACAAATATATTTACTAAAATGAGTGGTCTGGCCGCAGAAGTCGGCGCCATCAATATTGCCCAGGGCTTTCCTGATTACCCCTCTGACCCGGCTTTGATCCGATTGGTAGAGCGGGCTATGCAGAATGGATATAATCAGTATGCTCCGATGCCGGGCTTGATGAAACTGCGGGAACAAATCTCGATCAAGACGCAAGCACTGTATAGTAAATATTACAATCCTGATACGGAGATCACGATCGTGCCTGGTGCGACAGCTGGTTTGTTTTCTGCGATTCACGCATTAGTGCAGCCTGGTGAAGAAGTCATCGTACTGGAGCCCTGCTACGATAGTTATATCCCATCCATCATACTGGCCGGTGCAGTGCCCATACGATATCAGATGAAGTTTCCGGGGTATCGTATTGACTGGAGTGAAGTGAAATCATTGATTACTGCCAAGACTCGCATGATCATGATCAATACGCCGCATAATCCTACTGGGAGCATTTTGACCAGAGAAGATATCATGTCGTTAGAGCACATCGTGGCAGGCACCCGTATCTTGGTATTGAGCGATGAGGTCTACGAACATATCATTTACGATGGTGAAATCCATCAATCCGTATCAGCCTATCCTACGCTTGCACAACAAAGTATTATGGTAGCCTCTTTTGGAAAGACCTATCATGTGACAGGATGGCGAGTAGGTTATGTATTGGCTCCTGCTGAGCTCACTGTAGAAATTCGCAAAGTATATCAGTTTATCGCCTTCTCTACTTCTACCCCTATGCAACATGCGCTGGCGACTTTTCACGATCACAAGGATGCTTATCTTGAATTAAGTTCATTTTTTCAAACCAAGCGAGATCTTTTTCGGAACTTGATTAAAGACAGTCGATTTACGCTTTTACCCTCCCGAGGATCATACTTTCAATGTGTAACCTATGAGCGCATTACAAATGAAGCAGACGCTGAGCTGGCGATACGATTTACCAGAGATTTTAAAGTGGCCTCGATACCGGTTTCGGCCTTTTATCAGGATGGTACAGATCATCATGTGTTGCGATTTTGTTATGCCAAAAAAAATGAGACCCTCGAAAAAGCCGCTGAGATATTATGCAAGATTTAACCATCAGTTTTATTCAGACCACGATCCACTGGGAAGATAAGGATGCAAATCTGTCGCATTTCCATAACCTAATTGATCGGATCGATGCTGCGACTGATGTTATATTATTGCCGGAAATGTTTAATACCGGTTTTAGTATGCATGCAGATCGAATGGCTGAGTCGATGGATGGTCGCACTATCACTTGGATGAAAAAGATGGCTCATAAAAAAAATGCAAGCCTCATTGGGAGTTTAATCATCCAGGAAGCCAACCATTATCACAATCGGCTGATCGTAGCCAATCCTGATGGTACCGTACAATCATATGACAAACGACATCTCTTCCGTATGGCGGAGGAAGATAAGACCTATACGGCCAGTACCTCCTATCTCATTGTAGACATCAAAGGGTGGAAGATCCGGCCTTTGGTCTGTTATGATCTGCGATTCCCGGTGTGGTCTCGTAATAAATATAATGGTGAGTGGGAATATGATCTTTTATTGTATATAGCCAATTGGCCTGCAGCTCGTACCACGGCCTGGAAAACTCTGCCTGTGGCCAGAGCTATCGAAAACCAAGCTTATGTGGCTACCCTTAACCGAATAGGCCAAGACAATAAAGGCCATACTTACACAGGTGATAGCCAATTGATCAATTCGTACGGAGAAATTTTATTGGACTTAAAAGATGCAGAACAAGTAGTGACTATGACCTTGGACCGGTCACGATTAATAAAACATCGACGCGATTTTCCGGTAGGTCTTGACGCAGATTTGTTCGATTTAGTCGTGTAGCCTTTCAATTAATGAAAGATAAACCTATTTTGCAAGGAGACAATCCAGGGTTTATTAGCCTTTTGTCTAGAATTACTAATTTTACATTTCAATAATAAGAATAGGTTATGCAATGGATCGATTATGTCGGCTTATTTGGAGCTTTTTTATCATCTGTCACTTTTGTGCCCCAGGTGTATAAAGCCTGGCAATCCAGATCTACCGGTGATCTTTCGTTTTGGATGTTATTTATCCTGATTGGGAATGTATCGACTTGGCTGTTTTATGGTATTGTAAAAAAAGATCTGGCCATCATCATTGCCAATAGTATCATTTTGATCCTGGCTTTTGTCCTGCTGTTTTTTAAACTGACCTTTAAAAAAGTATAAATCTTAAGTGTCTTAAAAGCCCAATAAATAATATGATCCTAGATTATCCTCCCGGGCCAATCACGCTCGAAGGTCAACATATCCGACTTGAGCCACTGACACTAGATCATGAGCAGGGCTTGATCGATGCGGCCTCAGATGGAGAGCTCTGGAACTTATGGTACACCACTGTACCCGACCCAGATCATACCAAAGCTTATATAAAAACCGCATTGGCCGACCAGCAAGCTGGTAAAAGTGTGCCTTTTGTAATTATTAATAAGCCGCATAATAAAATCGTAGGTACCACTCGCTATATGAATATCGAATCAGGCGTGAGACGACTAGAGATTGGCAGTACCTGGTACGCTCAATCTGTACAACGCACAGGTATCAACACTGAATGTAAATATGAATTATTGCGATACGCTTTCGAGACTTTACATTGTATCGCCGTGGAGTTTCGTACCCATCGTATGAATGAAGCCTCCCGAAGAGCAATCCTAAGACTTGGTGCTTTAGAAGACGGCATACTCCGGAATCACCGGATCATGGCCGATGGTACGATGAGGGATACAGTGGTATACAGCATCCTCAATACTGAATGGCCTACGATAAAAAGTCATCTAACCTTTAAATTAAACAAGACTTATGTCTAGACTCCTTGTTTTTGTTTGCTCCCTGTTTATTTATCAGCTTTCTGCTCAGCCGATAGCATTCGACACCATTATAGATCGTCACATAAAAGAACAAAATTTATTAGGGATTTCAGTTGGCATTATACATCATGGACAGATCATCTATTCAAAAGCCAAAGGGTTAGCCAATATCGAGTCCAATACCCCTGTTCACGAAAACACAGTCTATAAAATTGGTTCTTTAAGCAAACAATTTATTGCCACCGCAATCATCAAACTTGCTGCTGAAAACAAGCTCTCCGTACATGACCCAGTGCATATGTATTTTCCAGATGCTCCATCCACATGGAGTGGTATCACCATACATCATCTGCTCAATCATTCCTCAGGACTCGAACGGGAATCTCCTGCCTTCGATGGAATGAAATCAATTGGGGACGAAATGTTAATTAAGGCAACATATCCGGATACTTTGATTTTCCCGACCGGTACAAAGTGGCAATATTGCAATCTTGGGTATTTTATGCTAGCAGACATCATTCGTAAAGTTTCGGATCGCCCATTCATTAGTTATATGGATCGGGACATTTTCAAAACCTATGAGCTGGCATCTACCCGATCCACTTCTCTCTCGGACATCGTATTACATCGATCGGATGGCTATATAAAAGGGTTTGGTTCGACCTGGTTGAATGCTCCAAACTATGTAGCACTGCGACCCAGTGGTGCTTTTCTGTCGACTATACCGGATTTACTGCAATGGGAGTTGATTATGCAAAAAGATCAGTTGTTGTCACATACTCAGTGGGAGTCGATGTGGCATCCATCTATTCCTACAGGCGAAACTTTAACTAATGGGACAAAAATAAGCTATGGTTATGGTTGGAATGTCGCTACGTATAAAAACAAACGATGGGTGTATCATGGCGGGTCATTGCCCGGTTTCCGAGCCATCTATTATCGTTATCCTGATGAAAAAAGTGCGATCATCATCCTGTGTAATGTAGATCATGCTAATCTATCGAAGCTGGCTCAAGACTTAGCTGCTGTGTTGTTGAAGTGATCCTATCTGTCCAATACACATTTTATTTAAACATGCTGAATAGCGTCCACCGGATTAAGTTGGGAGGCTTTACGCGCGGGGTAAGTACCAAAAACCATCCCAATGACTACTGCAAGTCCGGTGATAACTAGTAAAGTATTCAAACTAAACACTGGTTCAAAAGAAACTTTGGTGATTGCCTTCAATATAGGTATAGAGAGGTAACTCATCAAGATGCCCAACACCAGTCCGAGGCCACTGCCGATGATAGAAAGTAGGATAGACTCGGATAAAAACAACCTTTGGATATCACCTTTATTGGCACCAAGGGCTTTACGCATACCGATTTCAGCAGTCCGCTCCGTCACAGAGATTAACAATACATTCATGACGCCAATACCGCCGACCAGCACTGAGATTCCTACGATCAGGCCCATGACCCATCGGAACAAAACAAATCCTTTGGCTATTTGATCGACCCGGAATTCGTTAGAGACCACCTCAAAATCTTCGCCACTTCCTGAACGATGTACAGACAGCCATGATTGTATTCTTGATTTTACTTCGGGTACTTGTTCGATGGAGTGTGCTTCGACAATTCCAGTAGGCGGATACGATTTTAAAATATTTAATGGAACAGTGGACATAGGTATATAAAAAGCAGGAATTTTTGATCGCCCCTCTTGTGTGATACCGATGATCCGATACACTTCGTTTTCCGATCTGATGGAATAAGAGAGCAGTTGAGAAGGTGTAAATCGAATTGTCAAGTTTTTGACCAACTGACTATTTAGTATGACCACCTTAGATCGACCGCTTATCTCTTGTGCTGTAAATGCCCTACCGAACGAGATTTTTTCGCTGATCGGTAGAGTGGGGCTGATGGCTTGGATCGTAGCCGCAAGGGTCTGCGTGTCACCCTCTATATTGAATTCGACATTGCGTTGAGAGAAAAAACAAACTTCCCCTAAGGTCTTGAGAGTGTCTTGCATGGACCTTATTTCAGCCTCATTCAATATCCAAAGACTATCCTTTTTAATGCGAATCGATTGAATCGTCTTATGGGTGACCGGTCGGATCAGGATATTTTTGAGATCGGTGGTCATGCTGATTTGATCGGTGGCATACTTCTGCATCCCATCGATCAGGGAAAGGATAGTGACCAAGGATGCTACGCCGATTACAATCCCTAAAATGGACAAAAGGGTGTGAAACAAGTTTGTCCGAATGTTTTCAACGGCCTGGGCAACTTCAAAACTCAATTGTTTCAGCATAATTTCAAAAGTTTAAAAATCATGGTCGCTAATAAGAAGGTAACCTATGTGTTTCTATTCAGAATAATGACTTTTTTAGATATACGAGCTAATCGTTTAGATCAAAATAGAGAAATGCCTTCATGAGTCTAGTTTAGTTTCCCTGTTTAATGGTGCTAGGAAAAATAGGAAGCACAAAAGACCTTCTGAGTCTAAATTTCATATCGTCTTTGATCGGCTTTTGCAATATGAGTCCAAAAATAAACAAAAAGGAGTGTTGAGCTATCTTCTTAAAAATCAAATAATTAGTATGGCCCGAAATATTAAATTAAAAAAAATAAAAAAACATTTGCGCAATCAGATGATTGCGCATATATTTGCAACCATATAATTGCATTAAAAAGTATGGAAATAAGAAGAGATGTTTTTCAAGCTATTGCCGACCCAACCCGGCGGGCCATACTCAGCTTAATCGCAATACATGCGATGACACCAAACGCCTTGGCAGAACATTTTGATACGAGCAGGCAAGCCGTATCAAAACATATAAAAATTCTTACAGAATGTCAGTTGGTTCAACAGCAGATATCCGGAAGAGAAATTTATTACCATTTTAATCCAAACAAAATGAAAGAAGTAGCAGATTTTATAGAACCGTTTCGCCGCATGTGGGAAACAAAATTTAATCAATTAGACTATGTTTTATCAACTATTAAAAAAAATAAAAAATGACGAACAAAACTCAAGTAATTAAAGACTTTACTAAAAAATCGGTGCTGGTCTCCCGAGTATTTGCCGCATCCGTAGCCGATGTATGGCGGGCATACACAGAGGCAGAATTATTGAATCAATGGTGGGGACCAGCTCCCTGGCATGCTGAAACCAAAACTATGAATTTCGCTGTCGGAGGCTATTGGCTGTATGCTATGGTAAGTCCGGAAGGCCAGAAACACTGGGGTCGGATGAATTATATGGCTATTCAACATCACAAACATTTTGAAATGGAGGACTACTTTTGTGATGAATCTGGTGAACTAGACGAATTATTGCCAGTATCCTCAGGACAAATGGTGTTTACCGAAATGGTAGACGGCACGAAAGTTGAATTTAAAATGATTTATCCTACAGAAGCCGATTTACAAAAAATAGTCGAAATGGGCTTTGAGCAAGGCATTACGATCTGTCTGGACCAGCTGGAAGAATTAATTCAAAACCATAAAATCAAATAGTATGAGTGTCTTAGCTACGCTATCGATGGCCAGCAGTATATTATCTCTGCTTTGTCTACTTGTATTACATTTTACCAGTCCAGAGTATAAGCCGAGCTGGCGCATGATCAGTGAATATGCCTTAGGTAATTCTAAATGGTTAATCACCGCGTTTTTTTTATTTTGGGGGGCCGGCTCCATACTGCTCTCCCTCTTATTATACAATGTAGTGTCCGGCATTTGGGCTACCCTAGGTGTGTTATTCCTTTTTATATCCGGTATTGGTGAAATCATGGGTGGTTTATTTGATCTAAAACATAAACACCACGGGCTTGCTTTTTTATTAGGAGTACCAGCACTTCCTTTGGCTGCATTGTTGATCGGTTATCAACTAGTGAATCTGGAGAGATGGCAAATTCATAAGACTACGCTACTGCTTTCGACCCATGCAACATGGCTCAGTTTGATTATAATGGCTATTGCTATGGGGGTGATGTTTTCAGGATTTAAAAAAGCTGGAATTCAAATGAGTCAGGATGCAGAGCCTCCAGAGCATGTACCTCCAGGAGTGATAGCGTTAGGCGGTTATGCCAATAGACTCTTAGTCATTTGTTACATAGGATGGTCTCTTCTTGTGGCATTCTATTTTATGAATGCCTAAAAATAAATTTTACAACTCCACCATTATTGTTTTGCCTTGCAACATTCTAAAATGCGGGAGGCCAAAACCTATTGTATTGCTGTATAATGAAATGGTTTTAATCATAGAAATTCCAACTTCAGGATTCAAATCAGTCAAGGTGCGTATTCTAATCCACCACCATAAAAATTTTCTATACACATATACTTTTCCATGGGTTTGAATGCCTGCTACGCTCTTTCGGGGTATACTTACAATAGCGAGGTTTTTATCAATTGAAACGCCCTCACCAAAATCATCCAATGCCTCACCGTCAAAAGCTTTCAATTTTTTTAGAAAAAATATTTCGTCATTTCTGATTTCATATATATACGCACTACCTTGGCGAAGATGACCTTCGATCAGATCCCCTGGAGCTCCAATGATTATTCTATTATTTTTTATATCAACGGATGAACCGAAACTGGCATTTGCTAGTCCATCTTGAGCAACTATTTTAATTTGGCGGGTAACTCCAAAATCTTTTAAATGAAAATAATATACACTGCCCTGATTTGACAGACCATTGATATTATCACCTGGCACGCCCACTACTAATTTGTCCTTACTAAGGCAAAGATTCGAACCAAACAAATCTAGTCTTTCGCCACTTTCACCAACTAATTTTTGCCTTTGGATCCATGTAGCACCATCTCTATAATAGATGTACACGCTACCGACACCCGGCTGTCCATCAAGAGAATTATAAGGTGCTCCGACAACAGCTATATCCCCACTTATAGATACCGGAAATCCAAACTGGCTGGAAGATATGCCATCCAATGGGCGGAGTGTAGTCATCAAGGCAAATTCGTCATTTCCTTGATTTTTATATAGATAAGCCTTCCCATCAAATTGATTTTGAATATTATGCACATTGAAAGAACTTACTATAGCATACTCATTGGTCATTGATACGCTCCATGCAAATCGATCCCGTTGATCACCGGGCGGAGGCAGGAGCTTGCAAGTTTGGTTCCAGTGGCCATCTGTTTTTTTAAAAATGTAGGCACACCCTGTTGGATCTTCTTGATTCTGGGTAGAATCTTTTAAAGCTCCTATGATCGCATAATTCTCAAAAATGAAAATACTGTTTCCAAATTGATCTCCTGAAGCAGCATTAAGAGGCATTAATTTTTCTGATGTCATGATAGGTTTAAAGTAAATTACTTGAAGTTTGATTTTCTAAAACATTCTATATAAAGAGTGTAACAAGTTTAGAAAATGTCAGTAATCTAAAATAGCTGATAACACCTGTTATCTTCCGACAAAAGGACTTTCCATTTAATCTTCCAATCTAATACCCTACCTGCTTATCGACAGCCTTGCATCCACTCCTCATACATTGCAAAAAATGTAGGTACGATGACATCGGCTAAAGGACAGGTCGAATTAAATAATGCGCTGATCCCGATAGGGTATCTTGGATCGATACCGAGCTCTGCCCTATACTCATTGGCATAGCCCCCATGATAATATTTATAATGGTCCCCATAATCAAGGATCCGGATACCCTTGCCATAATAGGAATCTTGGACTCCTGACCAATAATTATAATATCTTCTATCTGTAGTAGTCTTGACCATGGGCTGAAACAAACTGTCTAAAGCCTGACGGGGTAAGACCTGGGGATATTGCCCCATCAATGCTTTTAGCCAGATACTCATATCTGAAATAGAAGCATTGATGCCTCCAGCACAAATGGTATTGTAATATTTGTTAGAGATCTTTAAAGGATAATATCTGAAACCTGAGCTGTCTGTGCGATGCGGGAGGGCTACATTACCGGAACACATCAGATCATCATACGCAAAGGTCATGTCCTGCATGCCTAATGGATTGATCAATTCTTTCTGCAATAAGGATGGGAATGGAGTGTGTGTCACATTGGCCAAAACCAACTCTATCATGGCAAAAGCAGCATTTTGATAAGCGTACTCCAAGCCGGGGGTATTGTTGATTTTAATGTCCCTAAATAGTCGCACGATATCGTTGAGCTGATACCCTGCTTCTATAAGATTGGTATAGCTATGGTAGGGCAAGCCGGTCGTATGGGCTAAAATGGTATTGATCCTCACTTGGTCAGTCTGTTCAGCTGGGTTTAGTACAAAATCAGGCACATATTGGTCTACCCGGTCATTCCATTGTAGTTTACCCTTGTTGATCAAAGCGGCGGCGATACCTGCTCCAAAAATTTTAGATACGCTAGCAAGTCTGAATGCTGTATGGGTGTTGACCGCTTCATTACCTTGAGTGGATCGTACTCCATAACCTTTGATCATGCGTACCACAGAGTCAGATACTATCGTGACTGCAGCTCCCGGACAATGGCAGATCGCCAATTGAGTTTCAATATAGTTATTAAAGTGAAGTACAAATGAGTCGACAACTATGGATGGTACGTGAATAGAAGTCTGTAGATGACTGGGATGTGACTTTGAGCAAGCCCCGCCTGTTGCCATCACAAGAATGCCACCACATAAAAACGATAATATCTTCAATCTTTAAAAGTCAAATAATTATACCTCGGCGGTTTAGTTTTCTTTGAGCTCATCAAATTCATCTTCCAATTTTTTCGATTGTTTGATCATATTTTGATCCAACACATGCAAAGAATCGTAAGCTGCGCAGTTCATTTCTATGCCAATTCGTTCTGGCTTTACAAAATCCTGATCAATAGCCCAACTTAATCTGGGGTCTGCTTCTACCCTTTTCATAAAATCTGCAAATATGGGCTTGGCCATCGCCGATCCTTGACCCAGTGCCAACGATCGGAATCTGATCCAAGGCAGATCCCCGCCCACCCATGTGCCGACTACGAGTCGAGGGGTGATACCCATATACCAACCATCTTTATAACTATTGGTCGTACCTGTTTTACCACCATGGATGGTCTTTACAGAACCATCGCGTACGGGCGAAGCTCGTTTCAATAAATCTACCATGACATAGTTTACCCCTGAAGGCAAGGCTTTTGACTCTTCTATGTTAGGTTGATAAATTACCCGCCCATTTTTATCTTCAATCCGATCCACAAAATGGGGTTTGACATACTTTCCATCGTTTGAAAAAGTTGTATAAGCTCCTGTCATCTCCATGACCGTCAGATCCGACGATCCTAAACAAATGGAAGGTTGTCTAGGCACCCTGAATTCACCATCAGGTCTACGCTTTGAGCTGTCGATACCCATGGCATTGACCAGACCACACACGATTTCTACATTGCCCAATTCTTTCATCAGGTATACGGAGACTGAATTCACAGAATTAGCCAGCCCTTGATAAAGGTTCATGGCCCTCCCTGTAAAATGGCCTTCTGCATTATGCGGTGACCAAGAAGATATCAACCTGAAGTTGCCATCACCCGGGGAAATGGTATAGGGTCTGTCGACAACTTTCTGACAAGGAGACATCGCTTTGAATCCAATCGCAGTAGCATAGATAAATGGCTTGAATGTAGATCCCACCTGCCGATCAGCGGTGATGTGATCAAATTTAAAATAACGATGCTCAATTCCTCCTACCCAAGTCCGGATTTTGCCAGTCCCGGGCTCAATAGCCATGGTACCCGTCTGTAAAAACATTTGCATGTATCTCAGACTATCCATAGGAGTCATAGAAGTATCTTTCTCATGAGTGGGTGAGGCATAATCAAATATTTTCATGCGCACCCTGGCACTAAACTGTTTGTCCGCTTCTTTAATGATCTGACTCCATGCCTTGCTGGTCATCAACCACAACGGATCCTTCATAAGCTTACGATATTTTGCAGCTCGATCTTCGCTGAGTACTTTTTGTTTGATGTAGACATTTAATTTGCCTGGTTTTAGATCTTCATCCAACATGCGAAGGACATCATTATCCGTCATATTGAGTTGAAACTTGCGATCTATGCTATCCATTAATCCACCCAACAATTTATCTCTTATCGATTGAAATCGCTCACTCTCCCGGATGAGGCTTTGCAGTTTATATTTTCTGATGTCTTTTTGTCGGTCGTCTGCGTCGTATGTCCAGGGATCCATACCCTTCCATGCAGCAAAAAGTTGCTTTTGGATCTTAGGCATGTGAGTCCACACTGCTTTTTCTGCCAGCTCTTGCATCACCGGATCTATCGTCGTAAAGATCTTCAAACCATCCTTATAAATGTCATAAGGCGTGCCATCAGGTTTTTTGAATTCGTCCTCTTGCAAAAGATCCTGCACCCACTTAGTGAGTTCGACTACAAAATAAGGTGCATTGCCCTCTGATACATACCTCCGTTTGAATGAAGAGACATCAAATGGGGTCTTTTTCAATGAGTCGCGCTGCGCTTCACTGATATATCCAGCTGTGTGCAATCGACCCAAAACTAAATTTCGTCTGGACAGTGAATTTTTAGGAAATCGTTTAGGATTGTATAAATATGGATTGACTAACATGCCTACCAGAGTAGCCGCTTGTTCGATTTTTAGGGAGTCCTGGGCAGTATTAAAATAAGTCTCTGCAGCAGCTTTTATTCCATATGAATCATATACAAAATCTACTTGATTGAGGTACATGGCTATGATTTCTTCTTTGGTATAGCTCCTTTCCAGTTTCACAGCTGTGATCCACTCTTTAAATTTAATTTGAATTAGTGCAAGCTTTTTTTGAATGCTATTCATGCCCCGAAAATCCCGATTGGAATACAACAGTTTGGCCAATTGCTGTGTGATCGTACTACCACCGCCAGATCCTTTTTGAGACAATAATACGGTGCGGCTTAACACGCGCGCCGTTGCTTCAAAATCAATACCAGTATGTGCCCTAAATCGGGTATCTTCTGTAGCCAATAGAGCGTGCGTAAGATGAGGTGATAAGTCCTTGTAATTGATACCGACCCTATTTTGTTTAAACAGGCGGCCCATTTCTTTATTGTTATTAAAATAGACTTCTGTAGCAAAATTATACTTAGGATTTTCCAATTCGTCAAAAGTCGGTAGATCTTGAAAGGATAAAATAACAAAAAAAACGATGGTAAACAGCACACCTCCCAAGAGCGTAGCCCATAACCAGCGGCTCAATTGATATCTACCCGGACTTACCACTTGACCAGACGAGTTGGTAAACAGCAACAGTTTTTCCCAAAGTTTATTCATAGTTACTTTAAAACCCTAAAAAGTTCAATATTATTGAGTTACGACGAGGCAAATTTCATAAAATTGACCGACATTCTTCTTTCGTTGGGAAATCATTTGAATAATAGCCCCTTCCATGGCTAGTTGAAGGTATATTCCACTACCTATTTTGTGCTCTATTTACCTTGAGGATCTCACCCGCGTCCGATGAATGGCATTTGGGTAGCCATTACGGTCATAAACTGCACATTGGCCCCCAGAGGTAATGCTACCATATAAAGGATTGCATCACAGACATGTTTTACATCAAAAGTAGGTTCGATCGCTATCGATCCATTAGCTTGAGGCATGCCTGTCTTCATGGTGGCGGCCATCGCAGTATCTACATTACCTATATCGATCTGACCACAAGCTATATTATACTTTCTTCCATCCAATGCAGTGGATTTGGTAAGACCCGTGATGGCATGTTTGGATGCCGTGTACGGAGCCGAGTTGGGTCTGGGTGCGACTGCGGAGATTGATCCATTATTGATAATACGCCCTCCCTGAGGATCTTGATCCTTCATGATTTTAAATGCCTGCTGTGTACAAAGGAAGGCGCCGGTCAGATTGGTATCGATCACTGATCGCCAAGCATCGTACTCAATATCCTCCAACAATCCAGCCGTATTGCTCCCTGCATTATTAAACAACAGATCTAATCGATTGTATTTGGTTTTTAAGTTTTGAAAGAGTTGGACGACAGCATTAGGATCGCTAATATCAGCGGGCATGACCCACGCACGACCATTAGCATCTCCGGCAAGATGAGCTGTTTCCTCCAAGGCTTCCGATCGCCGACCAGTAAGTACTACATGATATCCGTGGAGTAATAAAGCCAGGCTGACAGCTCGACCAATACCAGATCCGGCTCCAGTGACAAGTGCGTATTTATTCATATCGTCAAACTCATTTAAATAGTCAGCGTAGTTTAATTAAGACCAATATATTATAGGTTCCATTCAAGTTGGCATCAGCCAGGCAGGATACCTTTTAATTCATCTTCGATAAATCCTTTGATGATGGCATGGACGGACTCGTCTTTAATAAATCCTAATTGGTCTGCCCAAGTCGTTTTAAAAAAAGGTGGCCATGTCAATACGATGCTTTGAATAAATGGATCAGGCAACCAATCGATCAAGTCACTGGTCGATGTCCCAGATAGCTCATCCATGGCCTGTACCATCGCCTTTATTTGAATGGTATTTCCAGGCAGATTGATGATCCGTTGTTGTCCTATTTGTTCTTCAGTCAATCCGGCAGCATGGATAAAATTATGGATCACTGCTCTTGGCGATAAAATCCAAACAAAGACATCCTCGTTCACAGGACAGTTGGCTCGTAGACCTTGGAGCGGCTCGCGGATGATCGAGCTGACGAAAGATGAAGTCGCAGCATTAGCTTTGCCCGGTCGTACGACGATAGTCGGCAAACGCAGCACCCTGCCATGTAAAAAACCTTTCCGACTGTAATCATTGATCAGTACTTCTGTCATGACCTTCTGGGATCCGTAGGAGCTTTGAGGTATCGGTGCAGTATAGTCATCGATGACTCTTGAGGTATCCCCACCAAATGCAGCACATGTACTGGCAAACACAACCACCGGCTTATGGCCAAACGATCGTATCATGTCCAACAAACTTAGGTTGGCATGTAAATTGACCTGCATCCCTAAGTCAAAGTTTTTCTCTGCTTCACCGCTGACGATGGCCGCTAGATGAAAGATCACATCAGGTGCAGAGGCTAGTGCAGCTCGCATGATGTTTTGATCTGTGATATTTCCCTGAGTATACTCAAGAATTAGATTTTCAACTTTTGATTCTGGCCAAAACTGATCAAGCAATTGGATCGCAGTGATCTTAGACTCCTGCCCCCTGACTAGAATAGTTTGATGGAGGATCAGTTGTCTTGCTAGTTTTTGGCCCAGGAATCCGCCGCCACCGAGAATAAGAATGCGCATGATGAGTATCTAAATCAATTATTTAAACATTATTCAATGAACGATCAACGATCGATTCTTTTTCATATTTATCAAATATAATCAAAAGATAATGGAGTCCGGCCTGCCCGCCTTTTTTGAAGGCTTTTTCTCAATAGCTCTGCGGTTGACTGCATCCGCCTATATCGTTAGGTTGGACAAAGAACATTTTTTTGCCTCCTGATTTTAGGATAACGCCAAACAACTGAAAACTTGTTTAGTTTAATGATTAGTCGAAATGCAATTTATTTTAGACTGTTTTTTTTCAAGCCTCTTAAATTATTCTTAAATACTAAAAACCAATTTTTTTTTTAAAACCGTTCTTCCAATGTTGCCGTAGGTATCTCAAAAT
>JANOWJ010000124.1:0-37165 GCA_031417835.1 Saprospiraceae bacterium
ATTGGGTAAATCGACACCCGATACTATTTATATAGAAAAGCCAGTATACATCACTCAGGTGGTGACTAAATACATCGGCTCAAAGTCTTCACTGGTTTTAGAAACAAACGGAGCCATTGTTGCAACCCAGTCAATACAACCTACTGAAGAAAATGTAGCCTTGAATCTTAAAAACCAGTCACTACAACGTTTTATCGATCAACAAACAGAATATATCAAGACCTTGAAAGAGTCGATGGCCCAAAATACTGATCTAGCTACAAAACATGATACAGTTGAAGTCGCCATTGAACGTGCTTTGCCGGAAAAATTATCTGGATCTATTAACACCACATTTAAATCCCCTTCTCCAAAAGAAATGGAAATTCCTATTGCAGTCTCCCTTCCTTTGGCAAGTGATACTATGGGTCCGTGGAGGAAATTTCTACAATTTATACAACCTGTGGGTTTGGATTGGGGATTTCAGGGAGGAGTTCCCTTGCTTATGAATCAGCGGCTCAAAAACAGACCTGGATTTTTAATAAGTTCCAAAACTAGCCTTTCAACCAAGGGTGGACTAGAGCTCCAGGCAGGAATATCTTTAATCAAACTTTATTATGAATCTTCGACCATGGATATTCGACTGGGTGTCCCTATACTTAATACTCCTAAGAATGATTTTAAATTTTATAAAGCTGAAGCATTAGTACCTTCGATTTCTTTTGATGTAGCTCTACTATATAATCTTTCATACCATAAGCGTCTAAGTCCTAAAGTGGGACTCGGAATCGGTTACTTAGTGCCCATGTCATCCAAGATAGGTTATGATTTTATTTCCATAAATTCTCCGGAAGAATATCCAGTGGATTTTAAGTATAAACCTAAAGTGAGTAATCCTTATGCCCTACAATGGCATGGAGCATTGGATTATGCACTCACACCGAGATGGGCTCTGTCAGCTCAGACTACATTATATCAGAAATTAAGAAAAGATGACTTTCTATCATCAAGGATTGATATTGGAGCTGGGCTGAAGTATCGATTATTTTGAGGATATGGTACATTTTTCAGTGATTGAGTTTGAACAATACCTCCATTATAAAACTAATCGATTCCATTTTACTATAGTTTATACTTAGGCTCCCAGTGAGGTATAATTTGCAATACAATTATATCCTTATGTCTGATTAGCCTTTGGGGAGTTGGGCCATGTATACTTGGAGAATTGTTTTTATTAATATTAGGTGTATAGATGTGAAGTTAGCCCGTAGTGATCAGAGGACCCAACTTATTTACTTGATTTCATAGCTTTTAGAACTTGAATTGGCTTTGTGCTCGAAATTTTTACATAATCTTTTGATGATCTACTAAATATGGCAATTTTTCCATCCTGATCATTATGTACTCCCCATCCATATCTTTTGGTCAACGGAGAACAACGCATACAAGGTTGTCCTTTTGAAAAAAAAAGGGCTCTGGCATTTATGAGCTCGTCTTCGATCAAATCATTTCGGTGGGCATATACTTGAAATAGAACATCGTCAGAAGTGTATTTGTAAGGGCTATCTTTAAGCATCTTGTATTGAAGATTAGCTACTGATTTTTGATCCCCTTTGATGGGAGGGACCTCCCCGGTGTCAGCTTTACAATCTTCTGCCACCGTGATAAACGTATTTTGATAGTTGGTAGTATGGATTTTCATGCGGTAGAAAATGATAAAGTAACTCGAATTTTAATACCTAAAAATAACTCAAATATAATGGAGTCCAATGGATGAAGCATGCAGTTAACTAGACCTCTATCTCATTTCGACCCATAAGATTATCCATTTTTATAGTCATCAATATCATGGAGCAATTCGACAGATCGCATGACATTATTCCACTCCTGGTCATTGAAAATAAATTTAAACCATTTTTTTTCTTTATTCTCAAACTTTATATTCACAAAAAACCAAATAGCGATTAAGCTAAATGACAAGGTAATGAAGATCTGAAGTATCCATAACATGATCGGTCCCTGCTCGATCATACTTTTGCTCCAATAAAAGGTGGTCCAGAACGGAAGCTGGAGGATCAAAATGCGAGCTATCCATAATGTGGATGACTTGAGTCGGGCCAATTTGGCTTGAGTGGCAAGGACGGGCTCATCGATATCTGCCTGATGGATGAGCACTATCTGGTATACATATAGCCCAATGGCTATTTTGTTTAATAAAGAAACCATTCCCGCTGAAATCAAGAACAAAGTACTACCATATGAAAATAAATTAATCACAAGGATATCTAGAAAAAGCACCCACAATATCCCGATCAGGATTGTAAAAATTTTCAATGGTCTGAGTGAGTTCAAAAGCGAACCCACTTTGATTTTGGTGATGGCTTCCGTGTTTTTCCTATTTAAGGCAATAGAAGTTTCTAATTTTTTATCGTAGGCTTTCCAAAGCTGAATAAGTTCGGTATCAAGCATATTATGATGGTATTAATGTTAAAAAATTTTGTTTAAGTATGGTTTTGATTCTGCTGATCTTGGTGGCGACATTCGTTTCGGTGATGCCCATGATCTCGGCTATTTCTTTATAGCTTCGTTCCTCCAGATAAAGTAACATTAATGCCTTATCGAGGTCTTTTAGTCCGGCAATGAATTGCTGCAAATGGTGAAGATTGTATTCAGATTGAGTCTCAGCATGCGAATCTTCAATCAGCGGTAGGTCTCCGGAGAGTGGGATTGATAAGGATCTTCGGGTAATCGTTTTACGATAATATGAAATGGCTACATTCAAGGCTATCCTGTATAACCATGTAGAATATCGGTACTGTTGATCGTATCGATCAAATGATCGCCAAAGTTGCAGTATGATTTCCTGCATTAAGTCTTTACGACTTTCTGGATCTTTACAATAGCTATTGGCTACTTTAAATATAATGCCTTTGTGGGCGTCGATTACGTTCAAAAACAAAGCTGATTGATCTGGAGAGTTCATTCCTTGGTTAAATCTGCAGAATTATTCGCAATAGGCGATCTAAAATCACAGATTTTGGTAAGAAAAAAAATCAAACCCAGCTATAATCTGATCCATTCGTTCATCTTCCAGCTAAACTATAGAGATAACCTAAATCCTGAAACCTCAAGATCGCCCTGTACGAAATCCAAATCTTCAGACCTTTTAAATCCAAGTTGTTCATACATCGACCAAGCAATCTGCATCACTCGAGTACTGTGTATGATGACCTCAGTCCGATTTTTGGATTTAGCTTTTTGGATACATGCTTGAGTCAAAGACCTGCCTATACCTAGGCCCCGTGCCTTTGGATCTACCGCCAATAATCGAAAACCCGCAGCATTGATTTCATGGGTTGCGATACCGCCGGATCCATAGTGTTTTATATCAGCATAAAATACTACGGCACCCAAAATCTGTTCTTGATCAGAGACTGCGACCAAAATTTCAGTACCTGGTTTTTGAGTGAGGTCACCGACATGAGTCAGCATCCGATAGTATTGTGGCATGTCGAATTCGTTTGGAAAACCAGGCAATTGGGAATAGACTTGGACCATCATTTTGCCGATAGTATCATACTCATGAGGGACTGCATTTCTTATTACAAATTCAACAGCATTCATCTCTTTTTCTTGTAAGATCAAACGATAAAAATACTGTTTTCATCTTCAAACACTTTTAAAACGCGCAGCCCTGTCAACTTGAAATAAAAATACCGGCGAAAATAGCATGCTCCACATCGTATTCTAACCTGGATTTTTCGATTTCTCTAGGCGGGCTATGACTAGGTCTTACATTATATCCTATCGCCTTTAAAGATTATGGAATATCGGCTTGACTACCATACACAGCTATATATGCCGCCTTTTCTGCGATCAAATCGGCTACTAAACCAGTCCACCCTGTCTGATGTGAAGCGCCTAGACCTTTACCATGATCACCATGGAAATACTCAAAAAAAAGAAAGTATTGATTGTAATCCGGATTTTCTTCAAAAAGTGCCACTTGTCCATTGTACGGTTTAGTGCCTTGGGCGTTTTTTTTGAAGATATTTATAAGTCTTGATGAGATTTTATGAGCTACTTCACGGATGGTCATGATTTGACCGGAGTCTGTAGGATACTCTACTTCATACGCATCCCCATAATATTTGGAGTATTGATTCAAGCTGTCGATGATGAGGTAGTTCAGTGGAAACCAAATAGGGCCACGCCAATTCGAATTGCCGCCCATGATGGATTGCTCAGACTCACCTGGAGTATAGGTTACACTCAATCTTTCGCCATGAAGATTAAATTGATAAGGATGTTCGAGATAATGTTTGGATAGAGAACGAATGCCATAGTCCGATAAAAATTCCTCCTGGTCAAATAATCTTTTGAATACTTTACGCATCCGATGTCCACGCAACAGGGATAATAAATGAGTTTCACCTTTGCCGGGTTCATTCCATCGGGATATTAAGTCAGCAAGATCGGGCCGATTTTTTAATATCCAATTAAGACGACGATGGAAGTCAGGTAATTTGTGCAACAGTTGATCGTCTATCACTATAACAGCGCAGAGTGGGATCAGACCCACTAGTGACCTTAATTTTAAAAACAATGTATTACCCTCTGGCGTATGTATTTTATCGTAATAAAATTGATCTTCTTCATCCCAGAGTCCCATGCCATCTTCATCCAGTGGTTTGTTGATCGCTGCGGCAATGTATAAAAAATGCTCAAAAAACTTCGACGCCATGTCTTGATACGAAGGCCGATCCAGTGATATTTCGCAGGCTATTTTGAGCATATTAATCGTATAGATTGCCATCCAACCCGTGGCATCAGCCTGCTGCAATTTGATACCCGGGATCTGAGCGTTGCGGTCAAAAACTCCAATATTATCAAGCCCTAGAAATCCGCCTCCAAAAATATTATTGCCGTCTTCATCTTTTTGATTGACCCACCATGTAAAATTCAATAAAAGCTTATGAAATACCCTCTCTAGAAATTTTACATCGCCTAAGCCGCCTTTTTGTGCCTTTTCAAGTTCATACACTTTAAAAGCTGCCCAGGCATGCACAGGAGGATTGACATCTGAAAAATTCCATTCATAAGCAGGTATTTGGCCATTGGGATGCATGTAATATTCTCGTAATACTACAGCCAGTTGCCTTTTGGCAAAATCCGGATCAATCCGGGCTATCGTCACCGTATGAAAAGCCAGGTCCCATGCGGCAAACCAGGGGTACTCCCACTTGTCAGGCATGGAGAGGATATTGCCCATATAGGCGTGCTTCCAGACCTTGTTTCGTACCCAATCCCGGGGTTGAAAATCCGGAGGCATAATCGGATCACCCTCTATCCAATGATTGATATTAAAATGGTAGAATTGTTTATTCCACATCATTCCGGCAAAAGCTTGCCGTTGTATGTTTTTTTCTTCTTGACTTTTGATGTCTTTTTGTACCTCCGCATAAAATGCCTCAGCATCCATTTTTCTAAGGGTGAAAATATCTTCAAAATCTTTAAACGGACGCTCTAGGTAGATTAAGTTGGTAAATCTTAGCCGAACCACGGTAGATGCCCCAGGTAAGAGGGTAGATCGATAAACCGCTGAAGCTTTGGTGCCGTGCTTATTAGGATTGATTCCATCTGTCTTTTTATGTACGATACAGTCATGTATGCCATCTTTGGGATATAGACAATCCGAAGCTCTGTGAAATATTTTAATCGAATTGGTTTCATTTTCGCAAAACAACAATTCGTCTGCTTCGTCACAATATAAGCGCATACCTTCAAAAAAATGATGCTGCAAGGATATCGACTGATCAGATATTGCTTTTAGATTGGGTTTATTCTTTAATTCTTCATAACCCCACGACCATATGTTTCTAAACCATAATGTCGGCAGGATCACAAGTGGAGCAGGCTCCTCGCTTTTGTTAGTAGCAGTGATCTTAATACACAGATCATTGATATCACCCTTGGCGTATTCTATAACTATGTCAAAATATTGATTGTTTTTAAAAATTTCAGTATCCTGAATTTCGTATTCATCACCGTCTCTACCCCGCAGTTGATTTTCAACCACTAGCTCCTTATAGGGAAACTCTACAGTAGGATACTTGTACAACATCTTCATATAAGAATGAGTGGGCGTACTATCCAGGTAGTAATAGAGCTCTTTTACATCTTCACCATGATTGCCTTGATTATTAGTGAGGCCAAATAATCGTTCTTTGAGTATTTTATCTTCGTGATTCCAAAATGCCAAAGCAAAACATACAAACTGTTTGTTATCCGAGATACCACCTATGCCGTCTTCGCCCCACCGATAGGCTCGGGATCTGGCCATGTCATGGGTAAAATAATTCCAGGCATCTCCGTGTTTACTGTAATCCTCTCGCACAGTAGCCCACTGCCGTTCAGATAGATATGGACCCCATTTTTTCCATCCTTTATTATCCGCCCGTTCGGCCAGTCTTTTTTGTTCAATGGTGGGTTCTATCATATGTGTATCGTAAATGCCTTTAAGATAGCAGAGTACGGACTTGTATTCGTTAAAGCCCGTTCAATTCTGTTATAAAATTGGACTGACTTTTTGGTTTCCAAAAGCTGATTACGGACTACGCTTAGGCTTGACAATGTATGAAAGATAAAAGTATAAGCCTACGAGGGTTTACAAATCAATTGTACTCAACTCCAAGCCTAGTTTTTGCAATCCTTTTTTTATTTTGTCTCGTTGAGTTTTTCTTGGCGATTTTAATCCAGTCGAATAATGTGATAATTGTCGTTGATTGATGCCAGTGATTCGTTCAAGTGCAGCTTTTGTAAAAATTCCATGGTAGTACTTTAAAAGGCTTTGCGTTTCAAATTTGTAGACTAGTTGATATTTTCCTTTTAATGACAAAGGAATTGCCATGCCGTCTTCTTTCATTCCTGCTAAATGGACAAAGATTGCCTCCTGAATATTCTTTTTTATAGTTTCAGGCGTAGTTCCGATTGATACACATCCAGGTAATATAGAAATGGATGCACTGAAATTATGACCTGTGTAGGAGATCTCAACAATATTACTTTTCATGCTACAGTTTTTTAATTGCTGCTTGTTTAAAAATGGAATTTACAGTTTTATGATCTAGATCATCATTTTTTCCATGGTCTGGTATAGTTACACGACCTTTTTTTAAGGCATGTTTAAATTGTTTGTGACTGCCGACTTGACTATAAAGATACCATCCATCCAATTCTATGATTCGAATCATTTCTCTAACTTTCTTAATCATAAGACTCTACAAAGATAGTAAAAGTAATACCATTTAACAAAATAGTGATTGTGGTCGCTGTTCAGACACTTTGAATCACTCAATTCACTCTTAAGCCCCACTCCCGTCCCTTATCCACCGCTTTTACCCCGCTTTCCATCCATACCGGTATCGCATCACCTTTCAAATAATGATCAAAAAATTGCTGTTCACGGATTGAGATATCTTTCTGATTGCGTCGTTCTGTAAGATTATGCCCCTCGCCATTATAAGTCAGCATCCAGATCTTTTTATTGAGTCGACGCATGGCGGTGAATAGCTCGATGCCCTGATACCAGGGTACAGCTCCATCATTATCATTGGCCATGATAGCTAATGGTGTTTTGATATTTTTAAGATAAAAAAATGGCGAGTTTTCGATATAAAGGTCCCTTCGAGCCCAAGGTGATGCTCCTAGGCGACTTTGTTGTTTTTCGTATTGCATTTGACGATTACGCCCTGATTCCCAACGAATACCGCCATAAGCACTAAACATATTCACCACCGGAGCACCAGCCCATGCTGCTTTAAATTCATTAGTCTGGGTGATGATATACAGGGCTTGATAGCCGCCCCAGGATTGCCCTTGTAAGGCGATGTTGTCTGCATCCACCCATCGATTTAATTTGAGATGCCGTACCCCGGATACGATGAAGTCATAGGAACTAGGACCCGGATAACCAATCTCATAAGCAATATCAGGGCAAAAAACAAGATACCCACGACTGACAAAAAATGGAATATCCAGGCGGGATCGGGTAGGTGCCGGCTGTATATAATTATATCTGGTATCGGAGAGTTTTTCATAAAAGTACACGATCATCGGATACTTTTTGGACGGGTCAAAATCTTCTGGTTTGTAAAGTAGTCCCTTTGAAGTGTAGCCTTTGAAGGTGCGCCAGGAAATCAATTCTACGGTACCCCAGTTGTAGGTAGCTTGTTGAGGATTGGTGGTGCTGTGTTTTACCTCAGATTTAAACGTGGAGGAGGTATAGACATCGGGACTCGTATTGAAGTTACCTTTGGTGTAGACCAATGTAGGTGCAAGTTCGGCTTTTAGCACAGGACCAAATGAATATTCGCTTAAAGTAAGGGCGATTGTGTCTAAAGCGTGAGGCAACTGCAATTGGTAAAAGCCACGCTTTTTGTCTTTATCGCGCAAGGCAGATAGAAGTAGGGAGTCATTCGTTTTAAAAAATCGTTTTTTAGGATCTACATGTACTACGCGCAATGTGGTTTTATTCCTGCGCCCATAATTTTTAGTGATGATAGAAGGCAGTATAGAGGCAGTAGGGTCACATGCCCAGATATCATACCGATCATAGATGTAGACCAATTGATCCCCTTCTGACCACCCGGCAATTCCATATGGATTGGGGTCATCTGGACTATCATTTTCTTCATCAGCTAATGGCACTTTGATAGATTTAGTCAGGGGTAGGGTAGTCCCGACTTCATTGCTATGAACAAAATATTGTTGTAATGGATTGTCATACCATATCGTATATCTTCCGAGAGGGCTGAGGGACGGGTATCCGTCAAGATTATCTTTGATCATCTTACGAGTGCCGAGCTTCAAATCGATGAGATAAAGATCCTGGCGCGTATCGCCCTCCCATTGTAGTGGGACACGTTGACCTTTATCTGTGCGGCCGAGAGCAAAACGACCATTTTCTTCATTGGGGATGGTGATGTTTTCAAGGTCTGCATTGGCGAGAGGGATCATGTTGCCGGAGGTATCCATCATGGCTAGGTCATTTTTTTTGAGATCCCGATCAAGGGTCTTCAATTGCATCGGTTGTAAATAATCATCATTGTAATGCCAGATGTCGAGTTTGGCTTGCTCAAAATCCGGTGTAGTAGTATCTTTTGGTGTTGGGATCATCGCAGTCCCGAATAGTAATCGGGTACCATCTTTACTAAATCTTACCGTACTGTGTTCACTGACATGCTGACTTGTTGGCATATCCTTGTGATGACGATCTATCCGGATGATAGCACTATCCATACCCGATTTGTAATAGCGGAGATGGTAGACTTTGATAGCGGATGCACTACTATCACCCGTGGCAACGAATGCAAGTTGATCACCCGACTCATCCCAGGCAAATTTGTTTGCTTCGCCATAGCCGGTTGCTATAATATTGATTTTTTTTGTTGCGACTACCAACGTATAGACCCCGGCTCGCTGGGTACTGTCTTTTCTGTTAGCAGTAGTTTTGACCGCAAGTTTAATTCCATTTTTACTAAGAGCATATTCTTGTACAAAGGGAATAATATGATCGGTGTCATCCTGCCAATAATGGATCATGAGTGGAGTTCCTTCCTTTGCATTTACCTCCACTTTTTTGCCTTTGCCAGTATCTATTGGGTTTTTTTCAAGATGATAAACTAATACGTTGGATGCATCTTCTGGCAGGGTAAAAGATTTTACACCCGGTACTTTTTGATTGGTAAAAGTGATGAGATTTAAGATGATTAACGAGTCTTTGGGAAGATCTTCAGCTTTTTTCTTTGCGATTTTGGCAAGTCTAGTTTCTTTAAAGGTTGGTTTAATTTTAGCAACCAAGCGATCAGAGTTTTCTGTAAAGAAAAAAGTATAAGCTCGAGGGAAAGAATCCAGTCTTGAATTTAGCAAGTCTTTTACATACAGCATGCCATCACCCTCCTGCGGTTCGACCGTATAGGCTAAGTAATTTCCATTCGGACTAAGCTTGTAGGCTCCGATATGTTGCCAAGAGTCGTATACGGTATGATCGAGTGGTGGTTTGGATTGACCTACTAGATCGCCAGTGAAGCTCGCAAGTAGAATGGAGCTTAAAAGAAGGTATATTTTCATGGAAACGACAGGAATTAAAAAGTTGAAAATACGAGGTTTCTTTTAAGCACGCTACTTCCAGAAGGAAAACTAAAAACTGTTGAAAAGGTCGCAGGTGTTTTTTAATAAATTGACTTGGATCAATAATCAACATGCTATCGGTGCCTTTTCTTCTGCTATGGGTATAAGAAACTATTGTGGCAACATAGCTCCGACATTTGCAGCAAAGATCTTCACCGCAATCGCTAATAAGATTACTCCAAAAAATTTACGAACGGCCAGTATACCCGCCGGCCCAAGCAACCTGGCGATAGCGCCCAAAGATTTAAGCACAATGAAGACGACGAGGAGATTGATCATCACCGCAGAGAATATCACTATAAACGAATAATTAGCTTTCAATGAAATCAGTGTAGTCAGTGTGCCCGAGCCGGCTATCATGGGAAAAGCAATCGGGACTACCGTACTCGAAGAGCCAGATGCATCTCCTTTGAAAAACTCAATACCTAATACCAACTCTAGTCCCAATATAAATATCACAATAGACCCAGCTACTGCAAATGAGCGCACATCGACCCCCATGATGTTCAATAATTTTTCTCCGACGATAAGGAATAAGATCATCAACGCTCCTGAGATCAAGGTGGCCTTAGTCGCATTGATACCGCCACTACGCTCCTTTAGCGTGATCAATAATGGTACGGAGCCGACTACATCGATGACAGCAAATAAGGTAAAACTCACTGTAAGCCAGGCATCGAAGGTCCAGTCTATCATGGCGTAAAGATAATCTGTGATTAATTGTTTGAAGTAAATTTAATTTGCACCTCAATGCTATTGGGTGTAAAGAATAATTATTTGTTTTGACAACATTTTAAACCTAATTGGTTCTAATAATTTTAGAAACCACCAACGTGTCGTGTCTAAATATTCAACCAGTAATTCATCTTCAAAACCAGACTTCGGCTTTTAGGTCCCCAAAACTGAACCGCATAATTATCAGTATACACTAAAAAGATATCGGACATTGGCTTATAGCGCCATTGAAGTCGACTGTTGACATTAAAATTATCAGCTTGTGTATTGTATTGTAAAAAAGTAGTCCAGAATAGACTTTTTGAAAAATTGAATTCAATGCGCGGATTGATCAACAAAAATTCTGCTCGGCCGTAGGATGATGGAAATGCAACATCATTATATTCGATATTCATTTCAAAGTTGCCCCAGGGTTGAGCCCGATAGTTGAATCCTAATTCTAAGGATTTTATGGTGCCGTTGTAAAACCCGCCTATGACACCTTCGATGTTGAGTCCAAATTTTTTTCGGCTATCAGATTGAAATTCAAGAGCAATTTGTGAGTAATCATATCGAGCCGCGGGCAATGGGACCTCATCCGTAAAGGAAAAAGGAAATAACAATTTGGTGTAATTATGGCTGTATTTGAGCTCAAGCTCTGACGAAGACTTAAATTCAATTTCGTATCCTGCACGGAGATTCCATTCGTTAATCGATTGGTCAGCAAGTAATTTTATGGAATTGGAAAATTCAAAATTATGAAAATTAATAGATCTGCTTTTCGGTGTCCTCCATTGATAACGTAAAGAATTACTCACATTCTTATAACCAACACGAATCACGGTATCTCGAGCAGCGTCATAATTTTCCAATTGATTTACAAAACCCATATCCGCGGTATAATTGGTGCCGGTGGCGCTGAATGAAGTAATCGTATTAAAATTTTTTCCATTAAACCATATGCCGGTACTGTACATGCCATTTTCCTTTGCCAAGTTTTGTTTATAGGATTTATGCAATCCCACCCAGCTCAGTATAGAACCCTTGAGGTTTTGATACACTCCTTCGACAGAAGCGTTTCGACCATAGTCATCACTGGAAAATTCTTTACCTGTCATGCCTTGACGATTGGTGAATATTCCTTTGATCAATGATCGTTTTAAAACCTTTTTATGCAGCGTAAACGCAGAATAGTTCTGACCTTTTTGAGAGTCTGTAGCTTTGGACTGCATAGCCAGAGCTCCCACGCGCCAGGTTTGACCTATATTACCGGTGAGTCTGGCACCACCTAAGATGGGTACCGAATTTCCATCATCATCTAAACCAATTCTACGAGAGAAAAAAATCGGGTTTTCAGGATCTCCAAACTGACTGAACAAATCGGCATTATCTAAAAAAAAATTGCGACGCTCCGGGAAAAAGACATTAAATCGAGTCAGATTTGTGACTTGTCGATCCACTTCTACTTGTGAAAAATCCGGATTGATCGTGAGATCCAGATTGAGTGATGATGACAATGTGATCTTAGCGTCTGCTCCTAGACCAATTTTGTTTTTAGAATTACTGACATCTTCATAGTCTTTTGCTCCATTGAGATTGGCATAAGGTATCATGGTGATATGACCACTGCTCGGAGGCAAGGGTTCATGCCAGTCGAGCTTACCCAGATAGCCCAGATCGATGCCATCATATTGTTGCGGAATTTTGGTCCAGGAATAGAATCTATAATTTTTTACATCTGAACGAATAAAATTGAGATTCCAACTCAAATTGGTGGGATCAAAACGCATAATGTGAAGTGGAATAGCGAATTCCACAGTCCAACGATCATTATAATGTTTTACACCGGAATACCATTTGCTATCCCAGTTGGCATCAAAATCAAATCGTGTAATGATCCCTTCAGCCTGGACTCCTTTGGCTGATACTCCAAAAAAATAAGCTGAATTTTTCTGACCGGAAGGATCTAGCAAGACGACCACGCCATCATTGCCAAACATATCAAAATCACGTTTCAATGTCTGTACTACGTAGTTTTGATCCTGGTCGAAGCAAGTCATCGCCACATATAAATTTCGGTCATCCCGAGTCATCATAATTTCCGTATGTTGGAGAGGTACCCTGGCATTTTGAGGATAATGCTCCTGAGCTAATACGGTTTTGTCAGCGGAAGACCATGCAGCCTCTTCTAGAGCACCATCGATAGTCATATGCTCCAAAGTGACCTGTGCTTTCAAGATCGACTCTGGTAATGTAAGCGAATCCGATAAGTCATATGTGGGCGAAGCTCTCATGGAGCAAATCGCAAATGCAAAATAGATGATGTATAATACTTTGGGCATACCGTGAGGGCGAAATTAAGTTTCACACTGTCCCTAGGGTAGAATCTAACCAAACTTAACTTTTCTTTAGGAAATCTTGTTCAATGCCTGTAAGATATCATCATATAATACCTCATATTCTTCTAGTCCAATATAAAATCGCACAAGATTCCAGGGCAATTCAGGTGGTGGCATACCCGGCATATCATAAAAAGTGACCACCGGCATGATCAAAGATTCATGCCCTCCCCAAGATACAGCCATCAGGAAATACGACAAAGAATCACAAAAAGCCATTATTTTTTCTTTGGAATCGGCTTTTATGGCCAAGGTAAACAGGCCTCCCCCTTTCATTTGTTTGACTGCAAGCATTTGTTGATCATTGATAAAGGGATAGTATATCTTTTCAATAAGAGGATGCTGTTGTAAGGCTTCCACAAGACGAGCCGCCGTATCATGAGATCGTTTTACCCGCAGGTGTAACGTGCGTAGACCTCTGATGGCCAGAAAAGCATCGTGTGGACTGAGAATATGGCCTATATTCATATACTCCTGATAAAATATTTTTTTAACCATAGTCGTCGATGCGCAAAGTACACCCATCACAACATCACTGTGTCCATTGAGGTACTTGGTTCCGGAATGGACCACTATATCGATTCCGTGATCTATCGGAGTCTGGTATAAGGGTGAACAATAACTATTATCCACAATAGTTACCAGATTATGCGTTTTGGCTAATGCCGCACAAGCACTAAGATCCTGCAATTCGAAAAGAATACTATTAGGACTCTCCAAGATGAGCAACTTAGTTTGAGGTGTGATTGCATCTTCGATATCGGCCATGCTTTTTCCATCCACGTAAGTATGAGAGACACCAAACCGGGGAAGGTACTTTTGCAATAGCGTTTTAGTCCAACTATATGCAGATTTGATGCAGATGATATGGTCTCCTGAGGATATATTACCCATTACAGCAGCCGATACTGCGGCAATGCCACTTGAAAATACCAGACAATCTTCAGCATGCTCCAGTGCCGCTAATTTTTTTCGTAAGATGGCTACAGTAGGATTGTTACCTCGAGTATATACATGTGACTCGTATTCATTTGAGATTTGCTGCCTAAAATCGGATACGGAGTCAAAAACAAAATTGCTAGATTGTATGATCGGCGGTGATACCGCATTAAAATAATCCTTTCGTTCTTCACCCAGATGATTGAGTATATAGCTTAGATCCATGCCTTAAAAGTATTGAAAATAGCTGGAAGGAAAGATAGAATGATTCCATCGGCATCCTGAGGCTATAAACACCTTAAAACATCGCTTATCGGGTATGCTATAAGCTTAAGTTTTTTAAGAATAATTGGGCCACGCAGGATAGTTTGGTGCGACTCCATGTTAATCTTAAATCAAACAAACTTTACTTTAATTATGTAAGACTTAACTTTGATCGTCATACCCCATTTAGTTAAAAAATGCTTAATGCCAACCACTAATCGACCAATCTTTTAGAAATTTGTGTTCTACAGTTTAGCCTATGAACCTTATTATAGTTTTATTTACTTTTTTATTTCCTCTTATACCAGCAGCCGAAGGCTATGATATCAAGGTGGAATTAAAGAATGCCGAATCTGATACCTTGTATCTAGGGTATTATTATGCCAATGTGCAATATCTTAAAGATACGGCGATCAGAAAAAATGGAGTATACCGCTTTACGGGCGACCAAGCTTTAGAACCCGGAATTTACTTGTTGGTGCTACCACCTAAAAATGAATTTGTGCAACTGTTTATTAATAAAAATGAACAGCATCTGGATATATATGTTGAGGCTGGCAAAGTGGTGTCTACTTTCAAAATTAAAGATTCAAAGGACAATGAATTGTTTTATGACTATTTAAATTTTTTGGAAATCAAACGGCCACAGGCGACGGCATTGGGAGAGCAAATAAAGACTGCCTCAGAGCTCCAAAAGCCTGCCTTGCAAGCTCAATTAGAGGCTATCAATAAAGAAGTAAATGAAAAACAACAAAACATATTACTTCATTATCCTTCGTCTATTTCAACTATCCTTATCAAATCTACCCTCGAGGTAGATATGCCCAAGTATGAAGGCACGCCTCAGGAAGTTGAATTAAAACGCTATGTATATTACAAGGCACATTATTTTGATCATATGGATCTCGGTGACCCGAGACTCTTGAGATCACCCCTTCTTCATGAACGCATCGATTTTTATCTTGAAAAACTTACCTATCAGCAACCGGACTCTATCAATCAATCATTAGATTATATCTTTCAAAAACTTAAACCGGCAGAAGAAACGTTCAAATATTATTTGATTCATTTTCTCAATAAATATGCAGGCAGTAAAGTGGTGGGCTTTGATGGTATCTATGTACATCTGGTCGACGAATATTATACCAAAGGGTTTGCTCCATGGGTCGAATCAGAGCAGTTAGAAAAGATCCAAAAAAATGCGAATTCATTAAGACCCATTTTAATCGGCAAGACCGCACCAGAGATTAAAGTCTTGCGCTATCCTACGCAGACTACTATCAGTTTACATAGCATCAAGTCGCCTTATACTGTATTGTTTATTTGGGATCCTAGTTGTAGCCATTGCAAATCCTCATTGCCTCACATCGTTAAGTTTTATGAAAAATTCAAGTCCAAAGGGGTCGAGATTCTGGCCGTTTGCTCACAATTTGGGGATAAAATCCCAGAGTGTTGGAAGTATCTTGAAGAACAAAAAATAAATCCTGGATGGATCAATGCAGCTGATCCGAATCACGCCTCCCGATATAAAATACTCTATGATGTCAAGACTACCCCCCAGATTTTTATCTTGGATGTAAATAAAAAAATATTATCAAAGAGTATTTCTGGAGAGCAATTGGATGAAGTGATGACTCATATCCTTCAGGCAAATTTGTAAGGGTATAGTTTTGCATCACATAAAAGAAGCATGTGATCTGACACCATTTATAAAATCCAAAGCACTCATTCTGCGCTTTCCTTCAGGTTGTATTTCTTTAATCTCTAATGCGCTATCTATCGTTTTTAGATAAAGTAGGGAGCCTGTGATATACAGGGAGCCCGACAGCTTATCACGTTCTGTGTCATGGGCCGCGAAAGCACTCTTATGGATAAAGTATTTGATCCCTTCAAAAATAATCCATGCGGATGGTTTAGGATTAAGTCCTCTTATAAAATCATGAATTTGATTGGAGGTCCATTCTGTGCGGATCTCTGCGTTTTCATGAAATAATTTGGGAGCAGGGCTTGATAGCCGCTCATCTTGCTGAAGATAATGTACTTGACCAGCAGCTACTAGATTTATACTTTTAATCAATGTACTTGCCCCAAGTTCTTTTAATTTTATATATACATCACCTGTTGTTTCGTCTGGTTCGATGGCTATTGAAGCTTGGAGTATGATATCCCCGGTATCTATGACATGTTTCAATTTAAATACAGACACGCCAGTCATTTTTTCACCATGGATCACAGCCCAATGGATTGGCGCAGCACCTCTATATTTTGGCAGAAGCGAGCCATGCACATTATAGGTGCCTAATGGTGGCATATTCCAGACTTTTTCCGGTAACATTCTAAATGCTACTACGACAAATAAGTCAGCATGTAAGTCTTTTAATTGATCTAAAAATGCAGGATCACGCAATCGTTCTGGTTGTAGTATGAGCAGTTTTTGACTCAGTGCATATTGTTTGACCTCGGATTGAATCAATTGTTTTCCACCTCGACCACCTAAAGCATCTGGCGCAGTGACGACAGCTACTACCTCATGAGCGGTATTAAGTAACGCTTGCAGTGACGGTACAGCAAATTCCGGAGTTCCCATAAAGACGATACGCATACTGCAAAATTGATTAATTAAACCCAATTTCTTGGTTATTGTATGACTTTGTCTCACCCCATGCTAAGCCAAAACAATACCGCATTTAATTAAAAGCGTATCTTAGGTCATTGTCCTTTTGTCCTATATAGTCCTTTATTCAGCTCAAAAATATATTTGAGTCAAAGATAGAATTGAAAAAAATAATTTCAGTATATTCTATTCAAATAAGTTGAAATTATATTCATATTAAGCTGATTAACAGTCATATATAATCTTTTTTCACTTAACATATTTCATTAATTTATATTAATTAAATTTATATTTTTGCCGCCATGAAATTGAATAATATTGAAATCAAAGGCTTCAAGAGTTTTGCCGATAATACGGTCATCCGATTTAATGAAAATGTAACGGGCATAGTCGGTCCTAACGGTGCTGGAAAATCAAATGTAGTGGATGCTATCCGATGGGTTTTAGGCGAACAAAAGCCTTCAGAATTGCGCCTAGAGCGCATGACTGATGTCATATTTAATGGGTCCAAAAAACGCAAGCCAGGAGGGGTCTCTCAGGTGTCGTTAACATTTGACAACACTAAAAACATATTGGGTACAGAATATCAACAAGTCACGATCAGTAGACTTTTGTATAGAAGCGGTGAAAGCGAATATAGGATTAATGGAACTCCCTGCCGATTGAGAGATATTCATTCCTTATTTATGGACACAGGCATTGGATCCAACTCGTATGCTATCATCGCATTAGGTATGGTCGACGAGATATTACAAGATAAAGACCACAGTCGCCGTAAGATGTTTGAACAAGCTGCCGGGGTCACTAAATATAAGCAACGTAAGCATGAGACCATGCTCAAACTCAAAGCCACAGATGAAGATTTGTCCAGAGTAGATGATATTCTCTTTGAAATCGAGGGCAATCTCAAAGCGTTGGAAAAACAAGCAAGCCGCGCTGAGAAATTTATTGAACTAAAAGATCAATATAAAAAACTATCACTCGAATTAGCATTTTTAGAGACGCAAGACATCTATAATAAAAACATTTCCATCCAAAAAAATCTGGAATTAGAACTAGATCACCTTCGTGAGGTCGAGGCCAGACATCATACTTCTGAAGCCGATCTGGAGGCAAGCAAAAAGGCAATTCTGGATGAAGAACATTCTTTGAGTTCCTTTCAGAAAGAATTGAATGCTCTCATTCACCAATTGCAAGAATTAGAAAATACTAAGCGTATCTCTGACCAAAAACTTGAGTTTCTGGCGAGCAACCGAATAAAACTAGCTCAACAGAAACAAGAATGGGTCAGCCGATTATCCGGGCTCGATCTGGACATCTCCGCTAAATCCGAACTGCTGCACCAGTTAAAAATCTCTGAAAACGAGTTGAAAGCGGCACTTGCGAAGATGGAAGCCGAGCGCAGTCAGATAGAGAGTCATCATGGTGAGGTAAAATCATCTTTTGAAGTCCTGCAAAAAGATCAGCAGGAAATAGAAAAGGATTTGTTTGAAAAGGAAAAACTGTTGGCTATCAATCAAAACAAATCTGAGCACATCGAGCAGAGTATGTCTCGATTAGAAGATGAACGCAGTATACGGGATCGACAGTTGGAGACCATATCTAATGACTTAAGTGGTATACGGGAAATCATTCAATCGGTATTGGAGCAACTCAAGGAGGATGAAGCTAAAGAGAGCTTCCGAATGGATCAAATCTCGGAGCTCAATAAAAAAATTGAAAACCTGCGACATCAAAAAGCGAATATCGAGCGCAAACTTGACGCTAAACAAAATGAGCACCAGCTGCTCAAAAGTATGGTGGAAAGTCTCGAAGGGTATCCAGATTCTATTCGATTTTTGCATAAAAACTGGAAAGAAGATTTGCCTTTATTGGCCGACTTAATCTATGCTCCGGAGGAATATCGAGCGACGATAGAGCAATACCTTGAGCCGTACCTCAGTCATTATATCGTAGATACCTATGAGGAAGCTGGTTATGCAATCAACATGCTTTCTGAAGCTCAAAAAGGTAAAGCCAACTTTTTTATTTTGGAGGCCATTACACCGCCATCTGTACATTGGTCAGCTAGGGTAGAGGGTTTGATCCCTGCGTTGGAGGTATTGCGTTTTGATCAGGCGTATTCCAATTTGTTCAACAGATTATTTTTAAACGTGTTTATTGATCCGCACACCATGGATCGCAATCGGTTTAAAGAATATGATGAAAATAATATAACAGTCTTATCCTCAAACGGCAGTTTTGTAAAAAAACAGTTTGCGTTGTCCGGAGGTAGTGTTGGCCTCTTTGAAGGCAAAAAATTGGGTAGAAGAAAAAATCTCGAGATCCTGGAGGAAGATATCAACGCACTGTCTCAAGAACTTGGCATATTACTGAATGAACTTGGCACCTTAGAACAAGAATATAAAGTGCAAGACCATCCGCAGTTTCTGCGAGCCATAGAATCGTATAAGCAGCAGTTAGAAGGCAAACACAAAGAAGAAATACAACTGCATACCCGATTTGAAAACCTGAATGAACTAAAAGCAAGCGCTCAATTGTCTAGCCAAGAGTTGCAACATGCAAAGGAAGAACTCCTGGCCCAAAATATTAAAGTCATTGTACTCATCCAGGCCCGTAGAAATGAGCTCAATGACATGCTTGCTAAAATCAGTTCTATCGATAGCAATTATCAGGTAGTTGCACAAACCTTGTCAAAGGCACACGAAGGCTTTAATCAAAAACAAATAGAAAGTATCAGGCATCAGAGCAAGATTGAAAATCTGGTTCAGGATATTGATTTTCAGACTGGCAGGCGCTCAGAGGCCGAGCATCAGATAGATAAGATCCTGGAGACACAAAATGAGGAAGAATCTTTGCAAATCAGTATCACCGATGATCTTGCTTTGATGAATGATCGTCTGAGCCAAATGTATAAAGAAAAACAATCTAAAGAGGCTGGGCTTAATACCTTCGAACAAGAATATTTCCGAAAAAGAAATCTCATCCATCAGCAAGAACAGAGTATAAGGGAGTATCAGCGCGAAGAGTCCAATCACAATACACTGATCAATGGTTATAAAGATCATTTAAAAGATCTTGATTTCAGGATGGAAACTGTCAAAGAACGGTTACGGATAGAATTTCACATTGAAGAGTTACCTCCTCATGAACCATTAGCAGAGGAGACCGAACATGAAATGGCTGAAAACCCGACCGTAAGTCGTTACGATATGCTCAAAGAAAAAGTGCGTAGGCTCAGAGATCGTATTGAAAACTATGGTGAGATCAATCCAATGGCTGTAGAAGCGTATCGGGAGATGAAAGAGCGCTATGATAATATCTTCAATCAACGGCAAGATATACTTTCAGCTAAAGAATCATTACTGAACACGATTCAAGAGATCGATATCAGTGCCACCTCTAAATTTCTTGAAGCGTTTTCTACCGTTCGGGAGCATTTTATTCGGGTATTCCGCAGTTTGTTTACAGCAGAAGACAGTTGTGATCTGATCTTACTCAATCCCGATCAACCGCTTGAATCAGATATTGATATCATTGCAAAACCTAAAGGCAAATTACCCAAGTCATTAAGCCAGCTATCCGGCGGTGAAAAAACGTTGACTGCTACAGCATTATTATTTGCATTGTATCTGCTTAAGCCCGCCCCATTCTGTATCTTCGATGAAGTCGATGCTCCATTGGATGATAGCAATATCGAAAAATTTAACCACATCATCCGCGACTTTTCCGGGGAATCTCAATTTATCATCGTGACGCACAATAAACAGACTATGGCCGCTGTAGATGTGATCTACGGCGTGTTTATGGAAGAGCCTGGTGTGAGCAAGGTGAGCTCAGTGGACTTCAGAGATTTCGAGCACATGTCCATGCTTGAATCACTAGAAAATTAAATACATGGGTAAGAAACCTTCTAGAGTTAAAGGATGTTTTTACCTAGAACTGAGCATTCCTTTCTAACCCTTACTTAAAAAAATCATTTTATGACCAACGAACTTGACATTCTTAACCATGACGAATTAGAGCGGCTTAAAGATGCTATGCCGCTCATAGCTATCTTGATTGGAAGAGCGGATAATGATATGGATGCATCAGAATACAAACTTGCAGAAAAAATCGCACACATTAGGTCCTACAATTCTCCACATTATTTGCAACCTTTTTATCAATCGGTAGAGGCAGGGCTGAAATCATCCTTAGACTTATTTAATAAAGAATTGCCAGCCGAAACTGTATTGCGCAATCAGTTCATATCTGATCGATTAGCTTCATTAAATCCAATTTTACAGAAACTTAATCCCAAGATTGGAGCACAATTGTATAAAGGGTTTATTCGATTTTCCAGTGAGATGGCCAAAGCTTCAGGTGGCTTTTTGGGTTTTATGTCCATCAACTCGGAAGAATCTAAATGGGTCAATCTCCCAATGTTGAATGAGATCCGATTCGAAGAAGAGGAAGAGGAATAACTAATATCCCGATGACCGGCCGACCGTTAGTCGTGCCATACTATGATCCGACGCGTGCTTGATTTTGTCCCTTCTGTTATAATATATGTATAACTTCCATTTGCCAGGTGTGCAACAGGTATTTGGATATGATTTTGTCCGGGTATTATAGATAACTTTTGTGTTAATACGACTCGACCGGTTATATCACACAGGCGTAATATGGGCTCACCCACACGCTCGGCATCGATGGTCAAAGTCAACTTTTGGTCGCTGGGCACAGGATATGCCTTTAGGACGCCATCATATGGATTATTGACCCGAAGGTCGCTGGTGGCGCACACGCTGGAGTCTTTGGGAGGCACGATTAGGAAATATTTACCTGGAAAATAGGGGCCCGGAAAAGCCACATCCAATGTGCCTATGAGTGTGACCAGTTTTAGATTGATCACTAAATTGTATATACCGGGTATGTTTTCAGGAGCCACTTTTCCTTTTATTGTAATACATCCTAGTTTGTTTTTTTCCATCACACAATTTCCAGGGTTACAAAAATAGCGAAGCCCTTTGGGTAGTCCTATGACCGCTTTAGTGGTATCCAGATACGCACTTTCCAGTCCTACCGTGACATCGATACCTCCAAAAGGCACTGTGATCAGGCTCGGTATCACCACCGTCAATGGGAATTCATATTCCTGATCAATGCAAGCTGCTTTGGTGATGCCACCTATTTTGGTACTATCATTGTACGGTCTGGGATAGATGCCAGCTGCACTATCTTTATAGATTGTATTTGGCAGACATATCGGATTTTGACCATAGATATTGTACATTTGGAAACATGCTGCAAGTAGAAAAAATAATCGAATTTTCATGGTATAGCGGTTTGTGGAAGATGATGATATCGGCCAAATTGTACCCTAAAATACATCATCTTTCTTTATGTCAGGCTTGTTGTTTTCTTGCCATGATCATTGCGATATCATGGCCAAGTGGGATCCAGAGTCAATCGAGCGGAGTAAGAGGTGTGGTGCAAGATCGGTCCAATAGAGAGCCCTTAGCATCTGCTTCGGTCCGGATAGGCGTGGAAGGAGTAATAGCTGATTACAATGGTCATTTTAGTATGATTTTGTCGCCGGGTAGCCATACCCTCGAAGTCACATATGTCGGCTATCAAAAAAAAACTATCGAACTTGCGATCACTCCTGGTAATTGGTCTGAGGTAGTCGTTTCGCTGGAGCTCTCTGACAATCTACTACAGACTGCCGTGATCAGCGATTCAAGATATAGCAAGGCATTGAGTGAAAGTTCTATATCAATGGAAGTCATCAAAAGCAGCTTGATTGAACACCTGAATGCAACATCAGTAGACGAGGTACTCGATAAAGTCCCTGGAGTCAGTATGGTAGGCGATCAAGCCAACATCCGGGGTGGGGCAGGATATAGCTATGGAGCTGGTAGCAGAGTGCTTCTCATGATCAATGATTTGCCTGCCCTGCAAGCAGATGCCGGTTTTCCCAATTGGGATGATATACCGGTTGAAAATATAGAACAAATTGAAGTCATCAAAGGTGCTGCTTCTGCCACCTACGGTTCTTCTGCATTGAACGGGCTCATTCATGTACGTACCCGATATGCCAAGTCCGACCCGATCACTAAAGCATCTATATTTTATAATCCGGTATTGCCCCCGCGCGACCCCGCGCAACGATGGTGGCGCGCTAGCCCTTTTACTTCAGGCATAAGTTTTTCCCATGCTCGTAAAATCGGGAAGTGGGATATCGTAGCTGGCGCATATGGATTTAAATCAAAAAGTTATAATGAAACAAATCAGGCTCAGTATGGTCGACTTAATGGTAGTGTCCAATATCGCATCACAGACCGATGGCTCGCTGGAATGCATTTTAATATGAATAAGCGTAAAAGCAATAGTTTTTTCTATTGGAAGGATGGTGTATCGTCATTGTATCGTCCCGACAGTCTGACAAAGAGTATGTCCAATTCATTTCGATATCATATCGACCCTTACATGACTTACTTTGATCGCGCCAATAATAAACATGCACTTAGATCTCGGATCTATATTGTCGCTAATCACGCAAATAATAATCAATCCAATAGTTCGACTTTGGTGTACAATGAATACCAATTTCAACGCCAGTTTCAAGCCGAAAACGTGTTTGCTTCCGGTGGCCTAGTTTATAATTATAATACTACGAATTCAGATTTATTTTCTCGTATTCCCTTCAGATCAGGCACTTTGGGTGTCTACGGTCAACTGGATAAAAAGATAAAAAATCATACTACAGTTACGGTGGGGTGGCGGTTCGAAAACTATAGATTGCATCGACCCGAGATATTTGCGGCAGATACGTTGGTCGGCGGTGTCAGAAAAGAGCAAAAAAGTCTATGGCGATTTGGAATTAATTCAAAACTGGTCAAGGAAAGTTACCTCAGAGCATCGTGGGGCGAGGGATTTCGATTTCCGACATTAGCTGAGCAATTTATTCTGACTTCTTTTGGTTCAACCTTTATTTCACCCAACCCCAAATTGAAATCAGAGCGTGGTTGGAATGCAGAAATTGGTATTAAGCAAGGGTTTAAACTGAGTCACCACACCAAAGGTTATCTGGATGCGGCTATATTTTGGTCAAAGTATAGGGATATGATGGAGTTTGTTTTTACAGGTTTTGTCAAAGGATTTCAATCTCAAAATATAGGGAACACGGATATTAAAGGGTTTGAACTTTCTGGCGCAGCCAGTTCTACAATAGGGGATCATCACATCACCGCTATGACGGGCTATACGTACATTCAGCCTTTGTTTGCAAATTTCACCGATGAAGATAATCGACGATCTTCCGTCGACTATAATATCTTAAAGTATAGGTCAAAACACTTGTTCAAAATCGATCTTGAGGATCAGCTTGGGGATTGGATCATCGGCACCGGGCTGCTCTACACCAGTAAAATGGCTGCCATCGATGCCATCTTTGAGCTTGTCATCAGAGGATTAAAACAATATCGGGAGACTCACGGAGGTTTTACTTTATTGGATTTTAGGCTTGCCAGGACTTGGCATGAGTATACATTTAATTTGATCCTTAAAAACCTACTCAATACTGAATATACGACCCGCCCTGCCATCATGGAAGCTCCTAGAAATCTCACCTTGAAAATAGATTATCGATTCAAATAATAATTTCAATTATTCATCTTCAGATTTATCACTTACATTATGGAAATCACATTCAATACACCTGCGATTTTATTTCCTGCCATCAGCCTATTGATGTTAGCATATACCAATCGTTTTTTAGCAATAGCTAATCTGATTCGAAAGCTGCACGAAGAGTATCAGGAAGGCAAGGATAAAAAAATATTATTGTTGCAAATCTTAGGTTTGCGTCGAAGGCTTTATTATGTCCGCTGGATGCAAGGGCTCGGAGTTTTTAGTTTCCTTATTTGTGTGTGCACCATGTATTGCATCTATAGTGGGTGGCAATCGGTAGCTCATGCCATGTTTGCGATCAGTCTGATTTCACTATCGATATCATTGGTATTTTCATTAATAGAAATTATTCAATCGACCCATGCATTAGAATTGGAGCTCAGTGATATGCAAGATTTAGATGATGAAGGATTTTTTAAAGAGTTATGGAAAAAATATCAAAACAGAACCAATAAAAAAGGCTCCTTAAATAAGGAGCCTTAGAAATTAAATTAATGGAATTCGTATTATTTTGGGATTCGAAGGGTCTGACCTGGATAGATTTTATCAGGATGCTTCAGCATTGGTTTATTGGCTTCAAAGATTTCATTGTACCGCATTGCGTCTCCATAAAAATGTTTAGCAATTTTGGATAATGAGTCTCCTGATTTTACTTCGTATAATTCAGCTTCAGGCTCTTGTACCAATACAGATATCCGATCATCTACAGAAGCTACACCTTCTACATTTCCCAATGCAAGAATAACCTTCTCTTTATCTGCTTGAGTCTCTGCTTGGCCATAGATTGTGACTTTGTCCCCATCGATATCCAGATCGATGTTTTGAATGTCAAGCCCTAGTCCAGTTAAGTAACTCTGCATAGCAGAAATTCTTCTTTCTCGCTCAATTGCAGCAGCGTCGGGTACATTTGCTGGTACAGCAGATGGTTTAGTGCCAAATAGTTTTTCTCCAGCACTTTTTAAAAACGAAAACAATCCCATAAGTACGTGTTTTTATTTGTTGTTAAATAATGGTACAATTATAGCCAAAAGTTTTTTCATTTGCTTATATTAATGTTTTACCGCTTTGAGATATTTTAATGGAATCATGACTTTTTAACAAACTCTTGTTTCATCTTGGCGTATTATTTAATGTAAGAAAATGTATTTTTATTGTCATCCAGCGTTTAAATCAATGAAATTAGAGATAAAGGTCAAGTTTGCCGGTCTCAAATGGCATTGCTTCAAATGAGTTTAAAGCCTCTCTACAGTCAGTTTTGTTCAAATTTGTCCAACTTTAGTAATCTCAAGATTGAATGGAAAATGATAGAAAAAGTTATATATTTGTGCCGCTTTTCAAGAATATATATACAAAAAAAATAATATGTTAGGTAAAGGTTTAGTGAAGTTTTTTTTCGTCCTGTTGGCGGCCGTGTGTATTTTGCAATATCTGTTCATGCTCCCCACCATGAAGGTCGAAAACCGCGCCTCGGAATATGCCAGGCAACAATCAGATTCTTTGCCGGATAGCATAGATGCTGAATCTGCTTATAAAGTATTTAGAACCAGATACTTGGATTCAATATCCGATAATACGATTTTCTCCATACCTGGTATTAAAAAGTACAGTTATGAAGAACTCAAACGCCAACAATTGGCACTAGGCCTTGACCTCAAAGGGGGGTTAAATACCACCCTTACTGTAGATCTAAAAGATTTCCTTATTAGACTCTCCAAGGAAAGTAAAGACCCCGAATTCCTAACAGCGCTGGATAATGCAGAAAAAGCATTGGTCAAAGACAATCGAAACTTTATCTCCATATTTGGCGATGAATATAGTAAAGTAGCTAAAGGCAAAAAACTGGCTACTATCTTTCAACGGGATGCTGGTCTCAAATCCCAAATCAATCTCGAAACTTCCGATGCCGCCGTATTGTCGATATTGCGGACGAAAGCAGATGAAACCGTCAAATTAACCTTTGACAGACTTAAAAATCGTATCGATAAATTTGGAGTAATTCAACCAAATATTTCATTGGATGCTCCTCGAGATCAGATATCAGTCGAACTGCCGGGTATTGAAAATCCAGAGCGAGCTCGTAGGCTTTTACAAACTACCGCCAAGCTGCAATTTTGGGATGTGTATCGTGCAGGTGATCCTGGTACCACTTCGCCCAGTATATTAAATACGATCGTAGATGCGGATGCCTTATTGAAAAGAGTTACCGGGGAGGATACCGTTACAGTAGATTCTATAATGAGGTATGACACCATACAGGTCGCCGCTCAAATGGATACTGCCGGAAATAATATCACCAATGACACATTTCAAATAGATTCCCAAAAGGTCGCAGCAGATCCATTTGCTAACAGCGGACCACTTTTAAGAGCACTTACACCCAATTTCGTCAATCAGGATCGCACTAACTTTACTTTTTCGCCTGCCGTGATGGGCGTAGCAGAAGGCAATAAAAGAGAATTAATCACAAATTTACTCTCTAGACCAGATGTCCAAGCGCTCTTCCCAAAAGAACTTATGTTTAGATGGGCCAATAAACCGGTCAGCCTCACAAGTACTGAAGAAGGAGAAAAGGCTAATATGTACTTTCTCCATGCTATTAAAAAGAAGCGGGGTACAGATGAAGCCCCAATAGAAGGTGATCGAATAGTAGATGCAAAACCATCCGCTAATCGGGACGGCCAGACGACCGTGACGCTTAAAATGGATAATGTTGGCTCAAAAGTTTGGGCAGATATGACCACCAAAGCTGCCCAAGATAACAATCGCGAGATCGCTATCACGCTCGATGATGAAGTGGTATCATGCCCCAGTGTCAATGGCCCTATTACAGGTGGAGATACTGAAATCACTGGTAGTTTTACTGTACAGGAGGCCACTGATCTGGCTAATATTCTTCAGGTAGGTAAATTACCGGCCCAGACCAGGATCATTCAGGAATCATTGATCGGGCCCTCTTTAGGAAAAGAAAATATACGCCGAAGCCTCTGGGCCATGAGCCTTGGGTTTTTGGCAGTTCTGCTTTTCATGATATTCTATTACGGCAAAGGAGGTGTTGTATCCATTCTTGCGCTCTTAGCCAATATCTTCTTCACAGTAGGAGCTATGGCCTCCTTAGGCACAGTACTCACGCTTCCAGGTATAGCGGGTATCGTATTGACAGTGGGTATGGCGGTCGATGCCAATGTAATCATATTTGAACGGATAAGAGAGGAGCTCAGAGCCGGCAAATCAATGCAATCCGCTATTGTAGAGGGCTATAAAATGTCTTTGGCTGCAATCTTGGATTCTAATGCAACCAACTTATTGATGGGTATTATTTTGATTTATTTCGGATTAGGGCCTATCAAAGGATTCGGTACGGTCTTGATACTCGGTATCATCTTTACCGTGTTCACAGCGTTGATGTTATCAAGATTGATGATTGACTATTGGGTGAGTAAGGGCAGAGACATTAGTTTTTGGACTCCTGCTACTAAAAATCTCTTCACCAACTTCAATTTTGACTGGATCGGAATGCGAAAGAAGGCCTATATATTCTCCAGTCTTTTGATCCTTGTAGGTCTTATTTCAATCTTCACCCGCGGATTTGACTACGGAGTAGATTTTAAGGGTGGCTACTCTTATAATATCAACATGGGTCAGAATAAAACATCTGCCGAAGAATTAAGAAATGCACTGGCTGGTACGTTGACCGGATCACCTGTGATCAAATCAGTGGATGTGACCAATACGTATAATGTGACCACAAGTTATCTTGTAGATGATCAGGCTGCTGATGCTCCTGATCGAGTGATTGCTAAAATCTATGAAGGCATAAAAAAACTACCTGGAGCGGCAGATTTGTCTTTAGAAGACTTGAAAAACCCGGAAAGTAAAGGTATCCATGTGACCAGCTTTACCAAAATCAGTTCAACTGTAGCGGATGACATTCGCAGCAGCGCAGGTTGGTCAACTATTTTAGGCTTATTAGTGATCGGACTCTATATTTTACTGAGATTCAATAAATGGCAGTATAGTCTAGGCGCCGTAGTGGCCCTGGCCCATGATGTATTGGTGACCGCTGGTATTTTTTCATTGTGCTGGGGGTGGTTCCCGATTTCGTTGGAGGTGGATCAGGCATTCGTTGCGGCCATCTTGACACTGATAGGATATTCTATGAATGATACGGTGGTCATTTTTGACCGAATCAGGGAATACATGGGTCATTATACGACACTTTCCAAACCCGATTTGATCAACAAAGCTATCAATAGTACGTTGACTCGTACTGTGATCACTTCATTGACTGTATTTTTCACCATCTTTATCTTATTGCTTTTTGGAGGTAGTTCGATTAAAGGGTTTGCTTTCGCTATGACTATAGGGGTCATCACTGGATCATATTCTACGATCTTCATTGCTGCACCTATTTTGGTTGATTTTGAAAAAAAAGATAGTCAACTTAAAGTTGCAACACCGACGACAAGAAGTTCAAAAATGTCTCCCAAAGCTGCTGAAGCCAAAGGTTAAATAATATAAAAACATCTGCTATTTCAAAGAGCCTGCTTGATTTAAAAGCAGGCTCTTTGTATTTTTAATATTAAGTATGAATATCTCGTACCTTGCCATAAGATATTTATGAGAATAGGTCATCCTATATATTATTTTATAGTCATCATAGCAGCGATGACCCTATTGCTAAATTGTACAATTGTGCAAAAAGCTAAAACAGGGGATGATGCATTCGATCGTAAACAATATTTTATAGCTGCCAGCCTTTATGAAAAAGAGTTTGAAGCGAATACCAATCCAACTATCAAAGCTAAAAGAGCATATGGGGCAGCCGTGGCCTATCAAAAGATCAATGAATCTTCACAATCGGCTCAATGGTTTAAACAAGCTGCTGACCTCGACTTTGGCGATGTAGCCTGGAAGGAATATGGCTTGGCACTTATTCAACTGGGACAATATGACGAAGCCATTCGTAGTTTTGAAACGATCTTAAACCGCAAAGGAAGTTCCGAAGAATTTAGACTTTTAATTTCCTCCGCCAAACAAGCAAAATTATTGGCCTTAGAGCAATTAAAAATTTATGTGGTTTCTCCGCTCACCATCAATACTGCCGCAGCAGAATACGCTCCTTCGATAGATCCCAAAGGCAATCTCATTTTTACTTCAGATAGACCCTCTGGCACAGGAGAAGAAATATATAAATGGACTGGGCGGAAGTTTTCTGATCTTTACTCAGCTGCCCTTGATGAACCCAATGCTGTTTTATATGATTCCGAATTAAATACCCGAGCAAACGAAGGGACAGCATGTTTTAACCAATCGGGGACTGCGATTTTATTTACTCGGTGTGAGCTCAATACGGTATCTCAGGATGGCTATTGTAAAATCATGTTAGCAACTAAAAACGAAATTGGTCGTTGGACGGCGCCGATTCCATTGCCCTTTCAGAAGGAAGGCATTAATTATATGCATCCCTGTCTCGCCGCCAATGACTCCGTGGTGTTTTTTGCAGCAGATGATCAAAAAGGTGAAGGCGGTTTTGATATCTATTATTCTGAATGGGTAGAAGGGCAGTGGCAAGCTCCTGAGCGCCTAGGCCAAAGGATTAATACTACCAGTCATGAACGGTTCCCCTTCATGTATGCTGATACGTTATATTTTGCATCGGACAGATTGGGTGGACTGGGCGGATTGGACATTTACAAGTCGTTCGTCAATGAAGAAGGGGAGTGGCAGCCCGCGATCAACCTCAGATCACCAATTAATAGTAGTGAAGATGATTTTGCCCTGGTAATCGATCCTACTAGCGCCGGTAGTACATTAAAGGGATACTTCTCCACATCCCGCATAGGTGGTGCAGGTAAGGATGACATTTATCGATTTGAGCGCAGCCAAACAGATGAGTCTATTCTCACAGTAGTGAAGCCTAAGCCTGCCCCAGCACCTAAAAAGCCGATATTTGAGATATATCTTTCAATGCAAGTCGTCCAAGCTATCAGAGCCAATCCTGAAGATCCTAATAGTCCTGTGATTGAGAAAAGACCACTACCTAATGCATTGATTTTATTAAAAGAAGGTACTACTCCTATACAAATGACGGCCAATGCAAATGGAGCCGCTTTGCGCAAGGTTCTTTTTGACCAAGACTATTTTGTATTAGCTGGCTACCCGGGTCTTTTGAATGCCAGCAAAACAATTCGCACCACTGCTAATCAGGATTCACTCAATCCCATCACCAACATACATGTTGAAATCATGTTAGACAAAGCATATACTGGAAAAGAGGTCATCATCTCCGATATATTTTATGATCTCGATAAGTGGAACATTCGTCCGGATGCGGAGCCATCGCTCAACGAGTTGACTCAATTATTGAAAGACAATCCTAAAATCAATATCCAACTTTCATCTCATACCGATTGTCGAGGCAATACTCCGTACAATCAAGATCTTTCCCAAAAAAGAGCACAGTCTGCAATAGATTTTCTGGCTAAAAGTGGCATTCAAAGCAACCGGTTGATACCCAAAGGGTTTGGTGAGTCCATGTTGATTAAAAACTGTATTTGCGAAAAATGTACCGAGGAGGAGCATCAGGCCAATCGAAGGACCACTTTTACTATTTTGCAATAATAAACTCATTGACCTCAGCCAATGATCTTATTCTATCACGGGGATCATTTTTAAGATATTTCTTTAATATTCAAGGACTTGAGATCGTTCCAGATCCTGGACTTTAAGTCTTTACTCAGGGCAATTTTCTCGAGGGCATCAGCACTATACAGCATACATGACCCAGCAGATGTGATGGTATAAGGTTTGGCCAATGAAAAAATACCGATTGAGTGAAAAGGAACGCCAAAGCTCAAGACCAATTTGACATTTTTATTGCCCCATAATAATCGATAATTATCATCAGACTCTTCTCCTGTCCATGTCAAATGATGACACTGCTCCAGGGGCCAACCAAAAGCGCCTAACATTTTTTCTAAAAAAGCCATTAAATCCGGGGCAATATGCTGGTGAACCACTACAATCCTCGAATGCATTGTACTATAATGAACATCAGGCTCATTGATTTGATAATGTTTGATTTGATCTATAAAATATTTCATGGCCAATGCCTAACTATTCATTTTTTGCATAATTCTCCAATTGGACAAATCTGAATTTACCTATATTTGCAAAGATAACATCTAATTGAAATGTCGTATTCTATCAAAATTGAAAAAACTAAAAAGTCCAGATTATCTGAGACGGATCTGGAGAAGGTACCATTTGGAAAAGTATTTACGGATCACATGTTTGTGGTGGATTATGTAGACCATGAGTGGGTGAATGCTACGATCATGCCTACCCAAGCCTTGCCGATGCACCCGGCCAATCTGACCTTACACTATGGTCAAACCATTTTTGAAGGCATGAAGGCTACAAAAGACATTAACGGTCAGCCTGTTTTGTTTAGGCCAGAGATGAATGCCCAAAGGCTTAATTTTTCTGCCCGCAGGATGTGTATGGCGGAGCTTCCTGAAGAGTTGTTTTTGGAGGCGCTTAACCAATTAGTCGCTATGGATGCAGGTTGGATACCTGATGGTGAGGAAGGAGCATTGTACATCAGACCATATATGTATGCACAAGATAGTTTTATAGGCGTTGCAGCTTCAGAATCTTATCGATTTGTCATTTTATTATTGCCTGTTGGCCCATATTATTCTTCACCTGTCAATCTTTGGGTCGAGCGCGAATTTGTAAGAGCTGCACACGGAGGTACCGGTGAAGCCAAAGCAGGGGGCAATTATGGAGGCTCGTTGACGCCCGCTAAATTAGCCAAACAAAAAGGATATGATCAACTGCTGTGGACTGATGCCATAGAGCATAAATGGATCGAGGAAAGCGGTACAATGAATGTCTTCTTTGTTTTCGATAAGTTGGTCGTGACACCGGCCTTATCCGGTTCTATATTACGAGGGATTACCCGAGAATCCTGTATTACCATCTTGACTGATAAAGGGTATGAAGTCCAGGAGCGAGCCATCTGCATAGACGAAATTTTCGAGGCTTATGAAAAAGGCATTTTGAAAGAAGCCTTTGGTGTAGGCACTGCCGTGGTGGTCATTCCTATACAATCCATCACAGACGGTACTCAAAAAATCGCTCTGGACCCTGGTAGTTTCCAGATCGCACCCATGCTCAAAGCAGAAATTAATGGCATCAAAAAAGGCCTTTTACCCGACCGCCACGAGTGGGTGAAAAGAGTGCATACGGTTGAGAGCGTGGAAGCTTTATAAATTCAACCTACTATTATTGTTAAGATAATCCGCTGAATTCATAGATCTCAAAGAAGATGCTGTCTTATTCACCATGACATTTGTAGCTCAATCTAACGGCCGCATTTCAGAAGCATTACGCATCGAATCTCAGAAAACCAAAGCGGAATCCTACGAAGGTCGAGGCCTTGTGGGCCGAGATGCCGATCGAAGCATCGGTCATAAAGGAGAATTGGGTAATTTGAGTCTTCGGTTTGTTGGCAAAAACGGCCAACAGTTAGCTGGTAAATCCGAATTGTATCAAAACTATCCCAATCCATTTGATCAACGCACAGTGATTGGTATCAACTTAGCTATATCTATGGTAGGTACTTTGAAAATTACTGATATTACAGGAAGAACTATAAAGTCAATAGATCGCAATTGGAATCATGGCTATAATGAGATATGGTTGGATAGAAGAGATATTCAGGCTACAGGAATTCTATTCTATTCATTCGAATCCCTTCCTAGCGGACAGGCAGGCAAAGAATTTACTGCAACTAAACGAATGATATTGATGCAATAAGATTTTTGTTCTTCATTACAGATTAATAACAAAGGGCAAGTAATCTTGCCCTTTGTTATTTCAGGAGATTTACAATTCAGCAATTCAACACTTTATCCAATCAACATAATGATAATGATATAGTTGGATAGAAGAGATGTAGATTGAAACTTTCCGGCCAAAAATGGTCTATCCCCAACGCTCAAGCTATTGCTGACCTAAGATGTTATAATTCATCTAAAAATTGGAATATGGTTAAAAACCTCCTGCGGTTGGCTGCTTAATCCTGCATTTTGTCTTATACACAATCCATAGGGGGTTAGTGCAGCTTTGACAACCTTTTACTATTTTTAGCCCATATAATCAAATATAATCATGAGAAATATCATTTTCCTGCTCCTGTATGCATTGACTATACAACTATCCAATGCCAACAATATCCAAATATCCAATGTCTCCATCAGTGGGCAAAACAATGCCCTGGACTTTAAGCTAGTCAATTTTGACCTCACCTGGGACAACTCCTGGAATATCAATAGTGGCCCAACAAACTGGGATGCAGCCTGGGTCTTTGTAAAGTATCGCCGCAATGTGAATAACATCTGGCATCATGCTACTCTTAACTATGTGGACGGTACTGGCGCGGCCGATGGACATACGGAGCCTGCCAATAGCAATATAAGTAGCAGCAATGATGATGGGGCAAATGGCGCTCATGGTGTTTTTATCCATCGTACCGACACTGCGATCGGTACTGTGAGTTTTGCCGGAGTCAAGCTCCGCTGGAACTATGGCATAGACGGCCTCAGTGATGGCGATAGTGTAGAGATTTGTGTGACGGCCATAGAGATGGTGTATATACCACAGGGTAGCTTTGTGGTAGGCAGTGGTGGTACAGAATCGGGTGCATTTTACATCTATCCTACCACTACCGACCCTTTTAGCATTACTAATGAGAATGCCATTACGGTAGGCACCGCTGTGGGCAATTTATATTACACTTTGAACGGAGACCAATCAGGTCCTATTCCTGCCAGTTTCCCCAAGGGCTTCAGCGCTTTTTATTGTATGAAGTACGAGATCACCCAAAGTCAGTATGTAGACTTCCTTAATAAGCTTACTTATAACCAGCAAGCGACTAGGACCACTTCACCACCGAGCTCCGTTGCCGGTACGGCTGCTTTGAATAACTCTTTCAGAAATGGCATAGACATCAAGACACCTGGCATTGCTACCGGTACCCCTGCAGTATATGCAAACAACTTAGATGGCGATGGTATATATGATGAGGCTGTTGACGGCCAGAGCATCGCCTGCAATTGGCTATCATGGGGCGACCTTGCAGCTTATCTGGACTGGTCGGGACTCAGACCTATGACAGAGCTGGAGTATGAAAAAGCAGGTAGGGGCAATCAAGCTCCGGTACCCAACGAGTATGCCTGGGGAGGTATTGCCATTACCGGCGCTAATATCATCTTGAATAGTGGCGCCAATAATGAAGTGGCACAGGTCGGGTCTAACTCAGTTTACAACAATGACCCCGGCGTTCAAGGGCCCATGCGGGTAGGCAATTTTGCACAGGCGGCCACCACTCGGGAAGCTGCAGGAGCTTCATATTATGGTATCATGGAGCTTAGCGGCAACCTATGGGAAAGACCTATTACCGTAGGCAATGCTACCGGAAGGTTATTTACAGCAGTTAATGGCAATGGAGTATTGGATGTCATTGGAGATGCCAACGCACTTACCTGGCCTATCAGCAATGCTATAGGTGTCGGCTTTCGCGGCGGTGCCTGGGATAGTTCTGCCTTCTTCCTCCGCTTGTCTGACCGCGGTGGTGCAGCTGATACCAATGACGGTCGCATCGGCGATTTCGTTGGTCGTGGTAGTCGGTTGGCACCTTAGCTGGGGTTGCTCAGTCATTAGTCCTTTATGCAGGGCGAAGCCCGCGATTTTATTTATAAAAATACTTAAAAGTAATGGATATAAAAGATACGAACCCAATAGTAAAACCAAAGGAAAATGAAGGTGCTGCTCTGCCGCCGATAGTAGAAGAATACTATGATCTATGCAGATGGATATTGGCAAAGGTGACTAAATTTCAGAAGGAATTGATATAAAAAACCATATAATGGAAATTAGAAATAATATTTTGTCATTCATAGCCTTAGGTTTTAGCCTTATGCTTGGTATGAGCATTCTTGTTAAATTTCCAGCCAAAGATGTGACTATCACCAAAGGCATTAATACTAATACCACTTACCGCTCAGGTTCCAGTTATAGAAGGTCTGACCCAAACCTGCGAGGTTTGCACATTACCGACGCTACCAGCTCTGACCCCTTGCATATTACTTACCATTTGAATACTACAGTGATGGCAGTGGATACTATCTACAAGGGAGGCATCGACGATGGCTTTGCCTCCGCCTCTTTTACCCAAGCCGATAATCCCGCTACTGCTATCTACAAAGGCGGCATCGACGATGGCTTTGCCTCCACCTGTTTTGCCCAAGCCGATAATCCCGCCATCGCGATCTACAAAGGTGGCATCGATGATGGCTTTGCCTCTACCTGTTATCTTCAAGGTGATTTGAAACTTCCATTAGATACGATACTAGTGGAAGTGAAACCGGGCGAGGTGGTCAATATATGTTTCAATAGTGTATTACAGATGGATATGCCTGCCGTGAAGACCTCGATCTGCGGTGATACCACTGGAGGAGTTACGGGTGAAATGATAGTAACCCCTGGAGATACCTGCGTGATGTTTACAGTACCACCAACCGCAACAGGATTATTTGATAGTATATGTATCGTAAGCTGTTATGTGCTATCACCAGGCGATACGATCTATGATACGACGACGATCGTGGTGATCGTAATAGATTGTTCAGGATTTGTATGCCTTGATAAAATAAATGTTTCACTGGATGTAGACTGTTCAGTTCCATTGAGGGGATATGATTTAATAAAGAATCCAAAATTGTTAAATAACGCCTATGTAGTATCGATTAAAGATGCTGCAGGTAAAGAAGTACCTCAAGCTACCTTTACCAGGGAACATTTGGGTTATTGTTTTACCTATGCAGTTACTTCACCTAAGTGTCCAGGGAATAGCTGTTGGGGCACTGTTTGCGTCGAAGACAAAGCACCCCCACAACTCAACTGCGATATCATCGACACCGTGACCTGTTTTGAATACAGTGCCTTACCAACGGGGACCTATGAAGTCAATGACAATTGTGGACCTCCGGTGAAAGTGACGATCGTCGGCGAAACCTTTACCGACTACGGCTGCGATAGCGCTTTGCTACAGGGAGTCGTCAGGCGCCAATTGGTAGCGCGCGATCAATGGGGCAATAGTGTCAATTGTGTCAAAGTATATCATATCATCAAACTCGATCTGGATAGTGTGATCTGCCCCCGAGATACGATGGTGGATTGTAGCAAAGAAGTGATAGAACTAACCATAGGTGGCGTAAAGAAAAAAGTATCTATCCTTGATCCGATCCGCAGTGGTTATCCCACGATCAAAACAGCTAAAGGCATAAAGGCTTTAGGTTTTAACAACGCCTCTTGCAAACTC
>JANOWJ010000125.1:0-89350 GCA_031417835.1 Saprospiraceae bacterium
ATGCTTTCAAAATCTTGTACCGAGCCAGTCCTAATTTTGTCGAACGCAGTAGACTTCGATTGGATCAAACGATACAACAGATCGTACCAAATGCTAGAGACTATCCGGTCGCTTCAGCTATGTTATTAGGATTGCGTAAAAAAATGGATCCCGAATTGTATAAAGCATACTCAGCTACAGGGGCAGTCCATATCTTAGCGGTTTCAGGTCTGCACGTAGGTATCTTGGCACATATTTTTACCGTATTATTTTCCTTTCTACCGTTTAAAAGCAGATATCATAAACTGATTCAACTCATAAGCGTACTTATCATCATATGGGGGTATACTATTCTGACTGGAGCTACTCCTTCTATCATGAGATCGGCCCTCATGTTTTCATTAATGATGATAGCTGCTCCCCTTCGTCGGGATACTGCACCGATGAATATATTGGCCGGTACGGCATTTGTACTTTTATTGATTAACCCTTTAGATCTTTTTAATATCGGGTTTCAATTATCATTTGGTGCGATGGCCGGCATATTTTTGCTGTATGATCCTATTCGTAAGTTATTCAATCCTACACACAACATCACGCAAGCTCTGTGGAGTATAACCTCTGTCGCTTTAGGTGCTCAGCTGATGATCTATCCTATCGTGGGTTATCATTTTCATCAATTTGCATTTTATTTTTGGTTGACTAGCTTTATCAGTACCCCATTTTCTTATCTCATTATCCTTGGTGGGATGATTGCCATTCCGATCCAATGGCTAGGTATCAGTATATTATACTTTTTGAAATATCCATTGATCTTAGGTGTAAGTTGGATGAATAACATCATCGCTTGGATCTATACCCTCCCATTGGGTAAGGTGACCGGTTGGTGGCCTACTGTTGTACAGTGCATTATCCTAGTGACATTATCTTTTGCCATAGCTCACTGCCTCATAAAGAAAACCTGGCAGTCCTGCAGAGCCCCGATACTCTGCCTCATACTATTTATGTTGACCCTTCTTTTCAACGATTGGATCTATATCCATCGAACCGAATTGGTAGCCAGTTTTGCTAGAGGCCATGCAAAAGTATTTGTAAAAGATGGCCCCTTTATCATTATACTACAGGGTGACAGCACCTTGGTATCATCCAATTATATAGAGAGGTATAACATCAAACCAGAACATATCTTTAGACTAGATTCACTCAATCTGAAGTATCGGACTGATCATCTGCTCATCAGCCGAAAACAGATTGACTCAAAATCTGACACCTACCGTGTCGTGCTTCATCGAGCAGATAGCTTTACCACCGTACCTGATCAAAACGTACTATTAATGACCAAGTGGTGGAAACCCGAATCCATCATCGTCCCCTGGGCTCCAAAGCAGGTGTTTTCATCATCAGACCCAGGCCTTGAAGGTTACGCAAAACTATTTCCGGCTTCAAAAATTGTCACCACTAAAAATTCGTATTTTCAAGTCAAATTATAAATGAAGAAGGTATTTGGGAGTTCCTATTTTACGTATTCGTTTAAAGAAAGGAAATCATTATTTTACTTATCTGCGTTACTCGCATTTCTGGTATTCGCGTATATCTATTTACAGTTTTATCCTCCACGTGGACCCTCATTTGAATTTATTTCCAGCCTTGATACCTTCGCCAAAGCATCATACGACATTAAAAGGACTGGACATCTTGAATCTTCCCAATCAACTCCGCAAACAGAAATTTCTTTTTTTGATCCTAATCAGATTACAAATGCTCAACTCCTAGCACTGGGTGTTTCTAAAAAAGCCGCCCTCAATTGGAGCAAATATGTACAAAAAGGTGGGAAATTCAAGACCGCCGTTGACCTAAAAAAGATCTATGGCTTATCTGAATCCACTTACGATCGTATCAAGCCCTTTCTTTTGTTTAATACCGCACAAAATAACAAGTTCATTACTCAAAACAGCCTCACCCCTACCGAACCAGCCAAGGCAAAGATTATAGACCCCAATACTGCTGTCTTGCAAGATTTGATTGATGCTGGTATACCTGCTAGATCTGCTCAGAACATCATCAAGTACAGATCCAATGGTGGCCAATTCAAATCTGCAATCGATCTGGTTAAAATCTATGGTATGTCCGATTCACTGTTGAAGGAGCTAAAAGATTTGTTGATTTATAATCCATCTCCAAAAGCTGACAATGCCACATTGACATCTATAGATATCAATACATCAGATACTTCAGGTTGGAAAAAACTGGCAGGTATAGGGTCGGTGCTGTCTAAACGGATTGTGAATTATAGAGAAAAACTTGGTGGATTTTACTCTCCTTTGCAACTGAAAGAAGTCTATGGTTTGGCGGACTCTACGCTGCAAAAAATTCAACCTTTATTGCAGCCTTCGTCTATCTTTCGTAAGATAAGGATCAATCAAGACACCCTCACACGGCTCTATCATCCCTATATTTCCAAAAAAGATGCCCAAGTCATCGAACAATATAAGAATCAACATGGCCCCTTTAACGGCCCCGATGATCTCAAATCAATATTAGCTTTTGATCAAAATTTTTGGGACCGATTGATTCCGTATTTCGACTTTACATTGCCGTCTAAATAATTTCTTGATCCCTAGCTTATTTTAGGGCAACTCTATCCCTTTATTTCAATTATTTTTGCATTTCACCACCGATATCTATTTGAAAGAGCTATGGTCACTCAATAAGTATTTTGTCCGGTACCGTTTTCGATTTCTAGCCGGAATACTGTTTGTATTATTAATGAATTATTTTCGCATAGTTCAGCCACAGATGATTGGCAAAGCGCTGGATATGGTGATTGCAGAACTAAATCAACCAAACGATCAGTCTGCTCTCATTTTAGGACCTAAATTGGTTCGATTTGCGCTGATAGTATTTGGTTGCGCAGTACTGATGGGCATCTTCATGTACTTCATGCGTCAAAGTATTATCGTCATGTCACGACTCATCGAGTATGATCTTCGGAAAAATATCTATGAGCATTACTCTTCGCTGGACCAGACCTTTTACCGCAATCAAAAGACCGGGGATCTAATGTCCCGCATCACCGAAGATGTGTCCAAAGTGCGTATGTATCTTGGCCCGGCAGTACTTTATGCTATAGACCTTGGAGCCTTGATCTTATTAGTCGTAGCGAGTATGGTCAAAGTAGATCTTACCTTGTCATTATTGACTTTACTGCCCTTGCCGTTCTTATCGATATCCATCTATTATGTAAGCACTATAATCAATAAAAAAAGTACCGTAATACAACAACAATTATCTAAGCTCACCAGCATCGCTCAAGAAGTCTATTCCGGCATTCGAATCGTCAAATCTTATAATCAGGAGCGGGCTATGTCCTCTCTATTTGGAGCAGAAGCAGAACATTATAAAAACTCCACTTGGGATTTATCCAAAGTCAATGCAATGTTTTTTCCGCTCATCATGCTGCTCACCGGCGTCAGTACCGTGGTGATCGTATGGGCTGGGGCGTACCGGGTTCAAGCAGGAGCAGTCACCGCGGGCAATATTGCTGAGTTTGTCATTTATATCAATATGCTGACTTGGCCAGTGACCGCCATAGGATGGCTCGCCTCTATCATTCAACAAGCCGAAGCTTCGATGAAAAGGATCAACGAATTTATGCACACCAAAACCTCTGTCGATACGGATGGAACCTATGTACCTGTACACATAGCTGGTAAGATCGAGTTTAAGAATGTAAGTTTCGTTTATCCAAACACGGGTGTAAAAGCCCTTGATCGATTATCTTTTACGATCCCAGCAGGTTCCAGAGTCGCCATTATCGGCCGTACGGCTTCAGGTAAAACAACCATCGCTGAGCTGTTACTCAGACTATTTGATGTGACGGAAGGTCAGATCCTGATAGATGGTAAATCCATCAAAGAATACGATATCAATGCATTGCGTCAACGTATAGGGTATGTCCCTCAGGATCAGTTTTTGTTTTCTGAGCGTATAGAAGACAATATTCGATTTGGTGCCGCTACAGCTTCAAATGAGCAACTCAAACAGTATGCTCAGTATGCTGCGGTATATGAAGAAATCGACCGACTCCCAGACAAAATGAAGACCTTAATAGGTGAACGTGGAGTCACCTTGTCAGGTGGACAAAAACAACGTATAGCTATTGCCCGGGCATTGATCAAAAATCCGGAAATTCTGATCCTAGATGATTGCCTTAGTGCCGTGGACACCAGGACAGAGAAGGCAATTTTAGAAGCTTTTGATCAGGCTCTATTAAATAAAACGGCATTATTGATCACGCATCGGATCAGTCATCTGAATGGGTTTAATCAAATCCTGGTTCTGCATAAAGGCAAATTGGCAGAAATGGGTTCGCATGAAGAGTTGGTGGCGCTAAAAGGACATTATGCAGACCTTTTGGAGCAGCAAAAATGGGAGGATTCTACAACAGAAGCAGGTATAGCTTTAATATAGAGCTGCCTTTAAAAGTCCAAAATTTAGTTATATTTGGAATAGAAATCCTTAAAACTTAATACCGTGGATCAGGATAATTTTGCTCGAAACCCAAGTGTCTACTCTCATAAAGTAAAAGCTGGCCGAAAAAGAACTTACTTTTTTGATGTTATGCAGACCAAAGGAAATGATTTTTATCTTACCCTGACTGAAAGCACTCGTCGAAGTGATGGAAATGGCTACACCAGACATCAAATATTTTTATACAAGGAAGATTTTAATAGGTTTGCCGAAGGATTATCTGATGTCATCAATCATGTCAAAACCAACCTGATGCCAGACTATGATTACGACCAATTTGCTCACAGAGAGTCTCAGGAGCATCCAGAAGAGAATGTCGAAAGTAAAGACAAGGAAGATCAAGATCATATGACTTGGTAATGCCTTTTTGGGCGAGACACTTTTAACACCTAATTAACTCGATATGCTCCTCGCCGTACTTGCAAACCTGGCATGACTGTTGTATATTTGTCAGCGGAAATTAAACAATGAAATCTTTACTTACTGTCTGTTGTGCCTGTTGTTGTTGTAAACAACTTATCCTGACTTAAAAGTGGTTTTAGATGTTTATAAAAATATCGAAAAAGCTTTCTGGTCAGATCCGACAGAAAGCTTTTTCGATTTTAAGCTCTAGTAGATTTTATAAATTATGAAGACAAAACAATGTTACAGTTTACAAAGAGAGGCAGTCGCAGACTGTGCTTGTGCGTATTATTGTTGTCATTCCATGATGTCGAAAGGTCTAGCTATGGTATAGATTAATAAAGAATTTTTTTTTCCAAAAAAGCCTTTCGACTTCAATTCTCGAAAGGCTTTTTTAGTTTATTAGTACAAATTGAATAATGACAATGAATCCGGTAGTCGTAGAAAATAAAAAAAACCTGACTGAGAGTCAGATCAACTTGATCGAGTCCGTCGAATCACTAGGCCGTTGGATTGGCGAAACTCCACTTTACCCACTTCATAGTTTTTCTACCGAAAAGGTAAAAATCTATGCCAAACTTGAATGGCAACAGCTCGGTGGGAGTGTAAAAACGCGCCCGGCATATCATATGATCAAACAGGCTATACTATCGGGTGACCTGCAGGCACACCATACCATATTGGACGCTACCAGCGGCAATACCGGAATAGCTCTAGCCACTATCGCAGCTAGCTTAGGTCTCAAAATCAAATTGGTTTTGCCAGAAAATGCTTCCAAAATGAGACAATCCATCCTTAAAAAATTAGGCGTGGATGTGATCTTGAGTTCTCCATATGGAGGTACTGATGAGTCAAGACAAGTCGCCGGAGAAATCTTTTCCAAAATGGACCATCCCTATTTTTATATCGACCAGTACAACAACGAAAATAACTGGAAAGCTCATTTTATTTCAACCGGTCCAGAAATTTGGCGTCAATCCGCTGGTTCAGTCACACATTTTGTAGCGGGATTGGGCACTACAGGATCTTTTACAGGCACCAGTCGCAGATTAAAACAATACTATCCTGAAATTCAGTGTATAGCATTGCAACCTGACGGCCCTTTGCATGGATTGGAAGGATGGAAACATCTGGAGACCGCTGAGATCCCAGGTATCTATGATGCATCCGTACCAGATAAGATCCTCGAAGTATCGTCCTATGACGCCTTTAAGATGATAGATCTGGTGGCAAAAAAAGAAGGTTTACTCATCAGCCCTTCAGCCGCGGCTAATCTGGTAGGGTCCTTGCAAATTGCTCAAACCATCGAACAAGGTCATATCGTCACATTGTTTGCCGATGACGCATCTAAATACCAAGAAATCTACAAATAATGGATGTCATGATTGCCCCTGCTGCTTTGAAAGAAATCCATGAGATTGCTGAACGGACCTACCCTTTTGAATGTTGTGGTTTTTTATATGGCCAGATTGTAAATAATGCAGTAGTTATAAATTCCATTTCTGAAGTGATCAATGACAGCGAAGAAAACAAAAAAGTACATTATACGATCCCACCCAAAGCATACATGAAAGCTGAGCGAAATGCCTTGGATCTCCAAACTTCTATCATAGGCGTATTTCATTCACATCCGGATCATCCACCTAAGCCTTCGAGTAGAGATTTGGCGGACGCCCTACCGGAACTGTCTTATCTGATCACCAGTGTCTACCAAGGTGAGGCTATGGCTACTCGGTCATTTAGATTATCCGAAGCAAGAAATTTTATAGAAGAATCAATTGAAATCACATATCAAAAAAAATAGTTTTTTAAACACACATTTAATCCCATGGCAAAAATTATTATCCCGACTCCTTTACGCAAGTTCACTGCTAATCAGGCTGCAGTAGCCGTGAAAGAAGGCACCGTGCTCGAGTCGATCAAAGATCTCACCACTCAATTTCCCGAGTTGGACAAGCACCTGTTTGATGAGAAACAGGCACTCAGAGGCTTCGTACGGATCTTCTTAGGTGAAGACGATATCGAAGATTTGCAAGGTAATTCTACTGCAGTCAATCAGGGGGACACTATTTCGATCATTCCAGCTATAGCTGGTGGTAAAATTTAAAAAATAGATAATATGAGTACTGATGTAAAATTTAGTCCAGAAGAACTAGCCCGCTATAGTCGCCATATCATCTTGCCTGACTTTAATATCGAAGGTCAAAAGAAACTTAAACAAGCTAAAGTTTTGGTCGTAGGCACTGGTGGACTTGGCGCCCCTTTATTGTTGTATCTGACTGCAGCCGGTGTAGGCACGATTGGATTAGTTGATTTTGATGTTGTGGATGATAGCAATCTGCAGCGTCAGGTATTATTCACTCGTGATGATATCGGCCAACCTAAGGTCCTAGCTGCTAAAAAAAGATTAGAGGCTTTAAATCCTTATGTTAAGATTGTAGCTCACCAGACAGCATTGACTAGTGATAATGCTTTAGATATTATCAACGATTATGATGTCATAGCCGATGGCACAGATAATTTTCCTACCCGATATTTGGTCAATGATGCGTGTGTCCTCTTGGGTAAAGTCAATGTGTATGCATCGATCTATAGATTTGAAGGTCAAGCCACTGTATTTAATTATACCGATAAGAATGGTGAGCTTGGACCCAATTATCGAGACTTGTTTCCATCCCCCCCACCACCGGGACTGGTGCCTAGCTGTGCTGAGGGCGGCGTGATCGGAGTATTGCCTGGCATCCTGGGTAGCCTGCAGGCTAATGAGGTGATTAAAGTGATCAGCGGAGTCGGCGAGACTTTGACCGGTAGATTGTTTCTATTCGATGCAGCCACATTTGAGACCCGCACACTAAAGATCAAGCGCCGCAAAGACAATCCGCTCAATGGCGAACATCCGACACAGACCGGATTGATCGATTATCAACAATTTTGTGGCATCGGGGGTGCCGAAGATCATGAAGAAAAACTACCGGTCAAATCGATTAATGTAAAACAACTCGATTCTTTAATCAAACAAAAAGCAAATATCCAAATCGTAGATGTTCGCGAAGCTTATGAGTATGATATCGCCAATATCCATGGGGAATTGATGCCCAAAAGTGAAGTCACGAATTATATTCAGAAAATCGCTAAAGACAAACAAGTAGTGGTGCATTGCCGCAGTGGAAAACGAAGCTCAGATGTAATAGAATTACTCCAGGAAAAATATGGATTTGAAAATCTATATAACCTGGAAGGCGGGATCCTAGCCTGGGCGAAAGAAATCGATCAAACCATGCCAACTTATTAACTATTTCGGATGTTTGATTTCGGATTTCGGAATGAAGGATTTCGGATTTCGGGAATGGTTTCCGAAATCCCAAATCCGAAATAACTTGCGAGATTCCGATAGCAATCGGAATCGAGATTTTTTTAAACCTAAACAATTTCATTTTTTCATAAAACAAAAACCTTTAAATCATGTCACTTAGATTAGGGGATGTAGTCCCAAACTTCAAAGCTCAAACATCTCAAGGAGATATTGACTTTTTCGAATGGCTCGGCGATAGTTGGGCAGTATTGTTTTCTCATCCTGCAGATTTCACTCCGGTGTGCACGACAGAGTTGGGTTATATGTCTAAGCTCAAGCCTGAATTTGACAAACGCAATGTCAAAATCCTTGCCTTGAGTGTAGACCCACTGTCTTCTCATACGACCTGGATAGGCGATATCGAAGAGACCCAAGTCACCAAAGTCAACTATCCGCTCATAGCAGATGAAAACAAAAGTGTAGCCGAGGCTTATGGGATGATACATCCAGGAGCCAGTGAAAAACATACTGTGCGCAGTGTATTCGTCATCGGCCCCGATAAAAAATTAAAACTTTCCTTGACCTATCCTCCATCTACCGGCAGGAATTTTGATGAGATCCTCCGGGTGATCGATTCACTTCAATTGACAGCCTATAATAGTGTGGCTACTCCGGTGAATTGGAAAAATGGCGAAGATGTGATCATCCTGCCTTCAGTATCTGATGCTGATGCGGAGAAAAAATTTCCTAAAGGTTTTAGAAAAATTAAGCCGTATTTGAGATATACTCCACAACCAAATTTGTAAAAAAAAAAGGATTAAAACGGGTATGATAAGAGTGATTCAAGCTTTGAGTCACTCTTTTTTGTTTTAAGTAAATAACCTCTCAAAAAAAGATGGACTGGGTGCCATTTTGACGATACTTATAGTTTACTAATTCAGCGGTCCTACATGCATCCAAGAGGCCATGCCATAGCGCCAGCATATAATTACTCGAGCCATAGTGACTTTGTGGCTTTTGGCACTAAGGATTTAACGAGATAAGCGTATTTATTAATCTGGAATACTGTAAATTCACCCCTTCAAAAATCAACTTAAATTGTTTGGAACCGACAAATATCAAAGACCCAGAGTACTTTCATAAAGTAGTCGACTGTCAATATGCCTGCCCGGCACATACTCCGGTCCCTGAATATATCAGACTTATAGCCGCCGAACGCTACAGTGATGCCTATATGGTCAATTGGGAATCCAATGTATTTCCCGGCGTTTTAGGCCGTACGTGCGATCGGCCTTGCGAGCCTGCATGCCGTAGAGGTAGAATAGAAAAAGAGCCGGTGGCGATCTGCCGATTAAAGCGGGTTGCCGCTGATTATAAAGGTGATGTCAAATCGCGCATGCCTACAGCTCCAAGTACTACTAACGGCAAAAGAATTGCATTGGTAGGTGGTGGACCAGCTGCTCTTACTGTGGCCAGAGACCTTGCACCGCTGGGTTATGTGATAGATTTATATGATGAGCAAGAGTTGGGTGGTGGATTTATGCGCTCTCAGATACCATCCTTCCGACTGCCCGAGTCAGTCCTTAATGAAGAGGTCAATTATATCCTCGACATCGGCAATATCAACACCCATTTCAAGACCTATGTCAGTAGCCTAAAGGACCTTTTGGCCAAAGGCTACGACTCCGTGTTCGTCGGTACAGGTGCTCCCAGAGGCAAAGATTTGGTTATAGAAGGTCGCAATGATATCACCTCGAATATCCACATCGGTATAGACTGGCTCGCCAGTGTAGCTTTTAATCATATAGAAAAAATTGGCCAAAAAGTAATCGTTTTAGGGGGTGGTAATACCGCCATGGATTGTTGCAGGACCTCGCGCAGGCTGGGCGGTACTGATGTCAAAGTGGTTGTCCGAAGCCCTTTTGGAGAAATGAAAGCATCTCCGTGGGAAATAGAGGATGCTCAACATGAAGATATTCCTTTCTATAATTGTCACAATCCCAAAGCATACATCCATGAAAATGGTAAGCTCAAAGGCATGCTTTTTGAAATAGTTGAAGCCAGAAAAGTCGATGGCAAACGCCAATTAATACCCACAGGTGAAGAGGTGTTTTTTGAAGCCGATGATGTCATAGTAGCTATTGGCCAGGAAAATGCCTTTCCATGGATAGAAAAAGATTTAGGCCTTAACTTTGATCAATGGGGCATGCCCATAGTAGATAAAGTATCCTTTGCATCTACCCATCCTAAAGTGTTTTTTGGAGGGGATAGCGCTTTCGGACCTAAAAATGTCATCACCGCCGTAGCTCATGGACATCAAGCCGCTATATCGATCGACCTTGCCTTGAATGGTAAAGATCTGAATGACAGGCCTGATCCGATGACCAATCTTGCCACTACAAAAATGGGGATACATGAGTGGGCTTATGACAGCAGCGTGACCAATGACCTGAGATTCAAGGTACCTCATGCCAACAAAGCGGAGACATTAGCTAATCGTAAAAAAGAAGTCGAGCTCGGTTACGATGATGCCTTGGCGTTTAAAGAGGCACAGCGCTGCCTCAATTGTGATGTGCAGACCGTATTTACTACAGATCGTTGTATAGAGTGTGATGCTTGTGCCGATATCTGTCCTACTGGTTGCATTACTTTTACAGAAAATGGCACAGAAGAAGACCTTCGGGGTAGATTAACTGAACCTGCTCATTTACTCTCCCAGGATCTATATGTCTCGACCACCTTACCGACCAAACGAGTGATGGTAAAAGATGAAAATGTTTGTTTGCATTGTGGGCTCTGTGCCGAGCGATGCCCTACTGCTGCCTGGGATATGCAGCGATATTTATATAATACTGCTAAAGCCGGAAGTGCATGCCACGCGTAGAAAAAGTAAATGATTGTGTTATTCGATTAGCCAATGTCAATGGTACAGGCTCAGCCAGTGCCAACAATATGTTTGCAAAGGCCATTTTCAGAATGGGAATACCCGTCTCTCCTAAAAATATTTTTCCATCCAATATCCAGGGACTACCTACATGGTATGAGATCAGAGTGAATGAAAACGGCTATATGGGACGACGCGAAGGCATAGATATTATGGTGAGTGTCAATGCACAGAGCTTAGCAAAAGACATTAGCAATGTTTTGCCCGGAGGATATTTTATGTATGACAATACCAAACCATTGGCCAAAGAATTGTTGCGAACAGATATCACTAATATCGGTATCCCAATGACCGAGATCTGTGCTCAAAACTATGCTGATCCAAGGCAAAGGATGTTATTCAAAAACATGGTCTATGTAGGGGCTGTAGCTACTTTAGTGGATATGGAGATGGCCGTATTGGAGCAGATGGTCTCCGATCAATTTAAAGGCAAAGAAAAATTGATAGCACCCAATGTCAAGGCCTTGCATCTCGGAGCCCAATACCTCAAAGATCATTTTGAATTACCCTCAAAATACAAGCTAGAGCGTCGAGACCTGAATAAAGATAATATTATGATCGATGGCAATAGTGCTTGCGGTCTGGGTGCGGTATTTGGAGGCGCTACGGTAGGAGCCTGGTATCCGATCACACCTTCTACTTCACTGATGTCCGCATTCGACGATTATGCAGCACAATATCGTGTCGATGCCGATGGCAAAAAAAAGTATGCCTTTATACAAGCTGAAGATGAATTAGCAGCTATCGGTATGGCTATCGGAGCAAATTGGAATGGGGCTCGTGCTTTTACAGCCACCAGCGGTCCGGGTATTTCCTTGATGAATGAATTTTTGGGACTTGCTTATTTTGCTGAGATCCCATTAGTATTGATAGATGTCCAACGTGGCGGTCCATCTACTGGTATGCCGACCCGGACTCAGCAATCCGACCTGCTTATCTGTGCCTACGCATCACATGGTGATACTAAACATCCTATGATTTTCCCCAGCTCTCCCAAGGAGTGTTTTGAAATGACCGCTGAGTCGTTTGACTTGGCAGAACAGTTGCAAACTCCAATCATCATTATGACGGATCTGGATCTGGGCATGAATGAACACAGCACTCCCCCACTGACATGGGATGATCAGCGTCAATACAAACGCGGCAAAGTACTGACTGCCGAACAACTGGAGGACATGAAAGAATTTGGTCGCTATCTAGATCCCGATGGTGATGCACTTACCTATCGGACTATTCCAGGTACCCATCCTACCAAAGGCAGTTTTTTTACGCGAGGTAGTTCAAGAGATGAGATGGCTAAATATACAGAGGAGTCAGCTCCATACGTGCGCAATATGGACCGACTCTTGAGAAAATGGTCTACTATAAAATCATACCTTCCTAAACCGGAATTTCCGGAGCCATTGGCTTTACATCAAAGCGACTATGGCTTGATCTACTTCGGCACTTCGGAGTATTCGGCCATGGAAGCGGCTGATCTGCTCAAGGAGGAAGGCATCAAAATGGATTTGGCTCGGATCCGCGCATTCCCATTTCATCCTTTACTCAATGAATTTATTCAGGACCATTCCAAAATATTTGTAGTCGAACAAAATCGAGACGGACAAATGAGATCTTTATTAATCAACGAATTGAATATCGATCCATCTAAACTCATTCCTGTACTCAACTATGACGGTCTGCCGATTACAGCAGCATTTATCTATGATAAAATTGCGGGCAGTATAGGCTATTCTTCACGCCTTTCAGGCTCTTCAAATCTTCATCATGACTTACATCAAACCAGCGTTTAGGCACCCTGATGCGGCTAAAAATAAATTAGGCTTTACCAAGAAAGATTACGAAGGAGCCTTATCTACTTTATGTGCCGGTTGTGGCCATGATTCCATCAGTGCAGCTATAGTACAGGGTATCTTTGAGTTGTCCATACCCCCGCATCGAATTGCTAAAATGTCCGGCATAGGGTGTAGCTCTAAGACCCCAACCTACTTTTTAGGCAATTCGCATGGATTTAATTCAGTCCACGGTCGGATGCCATCCGTCGCGACTGGAGCTTATCTTGCAAATAGAGATTTAATTTATCTTGGCGTATCTGGTGATGGCGACTCAGCATCTATCGGTATGGGCCAATTCGTGCATGCAGTGCGCCGCAATCTCAATATGGTCTATATCATCATGAATAATGGATGTTATGGTTTGACTAAAGGGCAGGACTCAGCTACCACAGATTATGGCAGTATCAATAAATCTGGTAATACAAATTTGTTTGAAACGATCGATATGGCGGGTCTTGCATTAGAGTTAGGAGCTAGTTTCGTTGCTCGCAGTTTTTCTGGTGACAAAGAGCAATTGATACCTTTGATCAAAGCCGCAGTATCATACCCGGGTTTCGCATTCATAGATGTCATCTCTCCCTGTGTGACTTTTAATAATAATAAAGGATCGACTAAATCTTACGATTATGTTCGTGAGCATATGGATGCGATCGCCGATCTAGACTTTGTGCCTCCGGCTGAGGAGATCAAGGCTACCATAGCCAGTGGGGCTACAGAAAGGATCACTTTACATGACGGTACGTACCTGCAGATCAATAAACTGGACTTGGATTGGGATCCTACGGACCGATTATCATCTATGACCAAAATGCATAAGTCTCGCATAGCCAATGAGATCCTCACAGGACTATTGTATTATGAGACCGGCCGGCAGACCTTACATGATATCATGGGTACTAGTGAAAAACCTTTGAACGCCTTGGGCTATGAAGACTTATGTCCGGGTAGTGGTGTGCTGGAAGAATTGAATGCCAGTATGCGCTAGAATTAATCTATTGGGTGTTTTTATAAAAAGCTTATATCGTTCTTGGGATTAGTGTAGCCTATTGCAAGAAACTATGTAAGTAGGGATTTTTCGCATTCATGTAAGTAAATGCCCTTGGCTATTTGAGAAAGTATAGTCAAGTTTCGGGTATGATCCTATGTTTTCCTTTGCCGATTTGATCCAAACATCATTTGTTCGCCAACTATTCAACAAGGTCTTCCATGCAATTATGAGTAATTTTATCTTATGATGCGGCAGTCTTATTTTCAATGGTGGGCAATGCTTATTTTCCCATGCATTTTTCTTTCCTGCAATTTTGATACAGAAGATGCATCATATGCCAACCTTATATACATCGACTCCACGGATACCCGCGAAAAAATATTATTCAAAGCAGCGCATGTCGTCCCTACGGATCGACAACTACAATGGCAAAAAAAAGAACTCACGGCCTTCCTCCATTTTGGCATCAATACGTTCACTGATAAAGAATGGGGAGATGGGCAAGAAGATCCCAAACTATTTAACCCCACCAATTTCGATGTCAATCAGTGGGTGACCGTCCTCAAAGAAGCTGGATTTAAGCAGGTGATCCTCACTGCTAAACATCATGATGGATTTTGTCTTTGGCCCAGCCAATTTACGGATCATAGTGTGAAGAGCAGCATATGGAAAAATGGTCAAGGGGATGTGGTCAAAGAGCTGGCTGATGCCTGTGTAAAACAAAATATGGACCTTGGTTTGTATCTCTCCCCATGGGATAGGCACGATTTGAGATACGGTACATCAGCTTATAATGACTATTTTAAATATCAGCTGAGAGAATTACTCACCAATTATGGTCCGATCAGTGAAGTATGGTTTGATGGTGCCGTAGCTGAAGGTCCTAATGGTAAAAAACAAATTTATGACTGGCCTGGTTATTATGAATTGATCAGAGACTTACAGCCCGATGCTACCATAGCCGTCATGGGTCCTGATGTCAGATGGGTAGGTACTGAGTCGGGTTATGGACGCGAGACAGAGTGGAGCGTGATTCCGATCTATGACACCAGTGGTTGTTATGAAGCCAATGTCATGGATAATATCATCCGACCTGATATCAAAGAGACAGAAGAAGATCTGGCAGGGCTCAATCAATTGCGAGGAGCGAAAGCCTTAAAATGGTATCCCTCTGAAGTAGATGTTTCGATCAGACCGGGTTGGTTTTACCATGAAGCAGAGGATAGATATGTCAAATCGCCAGAAAAATTATTGGATATCTATTTTAATTCTATAGGTAAAAACAGTACTTTATTATTGAACGTACCACCTAATAAGGAAGGGCTGATCGCCGAAAAAGATGCTACCACCTTAAAAGTATTCAATTATAGCCTCATCCAAATCTTTAGTCAAAACTTGATTCAGAAATCCAATATTGTACAACAAGAATTCAGTCTCAATCATGGGCCTAAAAAAGTACTCGATAATAAATCCTCCACCTACTGGACACCACGTACGTATAATACTACGCCATATCTCAGCTATGAGTGGGATGAACCGATATGGTTTAATGTATTACTATTGAGTGAATACATTGCTAAAGGCCAGCGCGTGAGTAAGTATCAGTTGGAAGTATATGAGCAGGAGGAGTGGGTCACAAAAATTACCGGTACGACTATAGGTTACAAACAATTGCTACGATTTCCATACATCTATACAAAAAAAGCAAGGTTGATTTTTTCGGAGTCTCGGCTATCACCGTTGATCAGTGAAGTAGGCTTTTATCAGGATCTGCCTCATGTGCAAATCGATCCTCCTGGAAAATCATTCTCAGATAGCATTCAAATCAAATTATCTACTAATAATCCAGTCGCAAAAATATATTACTCCCAAAATTATACGCTTCCTTCTGCATCAGGCCATTTATATGTCGAGCCTCTGATATTGACTAACAGTAGCCCACTGCTAGCTTTAGCCATCAATCCGGATGATCAATCAGGATTTGTTCGGGACGAGCTCTATTCCAAATCCAAATTTAATGTTTCGTTGCTGACCACTCCTAGTCCCGAATACCTTAATGATGGGGGCATAATACTCAGTGACGGAAATAAAGGCGACATTGATTTTAAATCCAAAAAATGGTTGGGCTATTTTCAAGAACACCTCGAAGTGATTTTTGACCTTAAAACACCGACACCGATACGCTTGATCCATATCCATAGTTTGTATCTGCCGGGTTCAAACATTTTTCCGCCTCGATCGATCACTGTTTATGGGTCAGATGATAAGGTTAAGTACAATGTATTGACCCAGTTTTCTCCTGGGCCATCCGCTACCGGCATGGTCCATATGACGCTTCCCAATGTCAATGGATCCAATCGATATCTTAAATTTTTAATTGAAAATCAATCTGCCAAAGATGCCCCAAATGGCAAATGGCTATTTGTCAGCGAAATCGAAATCCTTTAATTAGAGTACTGTGCTTCTACCATGAATCCATACACCACTGACCAATATTTAATCCTTCTTGACTCATACCTCTTTATTCATCCCGAATAATTCATAATTCACAACTCATCATTCCTCCCTCATCACTCATCACTGAAATAAGGGTACTTGGATGGCATTATAGTAGTATTTTTGAGCCCAGATTTTTAACCATGTATTTCTTAGGATTAGACCTTGGTAGTTCTTTTATAAAAGCTTCGATCATAGATGGAGATACTCAAATTACAGTAGGATCTGCTACTGTGCCAGATCAGGAGATGGCTATGATCGCGCACCACCCCGGATGGGCAGAACAAAATCCTGATCAATGGTGGTCTGAGATTAAAAACCTGATCCTCAAGGTGGTGTACCAAACCAAAGTAGATGCCCAAGATATTTCCGCTATAGGCATTAGTTATCAGATGCATGGCTTGGTTTTGATAGATCGACATGGGCGTACGTTGAGACCATCGATCATCTGGTGTGATAGCCGAGCCGTAGACTTGGGTGAAGCTGCATCCCAAACTTTAGGTGAGCAATATGCATTGGAGCACTTACTCAACTCACCGGGCAATTTTACCGCTTCTAAGCTTAGATGGGTGATATTGAACGAGCCCCATATTGCGGGACAGATTCACGCTTTTATGTTACCCGGAGATTTTATCAATTTTAAACTCACGGGAGATATCAATACCACGGTATCTGGGTTGAGCGAAGGCATCTTTTGGGATTTTAAAAATCATACATTGGCAAAGTCACTTTTTGACACCTATCAGATACCAATGGCTTGGGCTCCTGCCATTATACCTACTTTTTCACCGATCAGCAGGGTGAGGTCGGATGTAGCGGTGGAGCTAGGATTAAAAGCGGGCATTCCAGTAGCATATAGAGCCGGCGATCAGCCCAACAATGCATTTTCCTTGAATGTAATGTCAGCGGGTGAGATCGCCACCACCGCCGGCACGAGTGGTGTAGTATACGGTGTGCAAGATCATTTGAATACCGACCCCTTATCGCGAGTCAATGCATTTGCCCATGTCAACCACGAACAAGCCAAGCCTAGTATAGGCACTTTACTTTGTGTAAATGGTACCGGAATAGCCAATTCGTGGCTAAAAAAAATGTTTAGTACAGGTGGTGCGATGAGTTATGATCAGCTCAATCTATTAGCATCTCAAGCTCCGCTAGGTGCAGATGGTCTGCGTTTTATACCTTTCGGCAATGGCGCCGAGCGCATGCTGAGCAATAAAATGACCTTTGCACAACTCTACAATCTAAACTTCAATACACATCAGCCTTTGCATGTGGTCCGTGCGATTCAAGAAGGCATTGTATTTGCCTTAAACTATGGTGTCGATATCTTGAAAGAAAATGGGTTAAAGCCCAAAACAATAAAAGCCGGCAAAGCCAATATGTTTCTTAGCCCCGTATTTCGTCAACTATTTAGCACCTTGATAGATGTACCCTTAGAATTCTATGATACGGATGGAGCTACCGGTGCAGCGCGGGGTGCAGGTATAGGTATAGGTCATTATACTATGGCCAATGCATTTGAATCACTCCATCAAATAGAAGTGATCGCTCCGGATCAAGATATTAAATCAAACGTGGAGGATATATATCATCAATGGAAAAATCAATTAGAGATCCTCATCAAAGTCCCAACAGTAATATGAAATTCAGATCTATTCTTATTTTATTCTCCATAGGAGTCGTCATAACTGCTTGTAATAAAAATACGAGCGATGACCACTCTGATTATTCAATTCATACTGACACAGAATATGCATCAGCATGGCGTAATGATAAATTAGGCTTGATGGTCCACTTTGGACTGTATTCTATGTTAGGGGGTGTATACCACGATCAGCCTATCAGCAAAGGATATAGTGAGCAGATCATGGCCCACGCTCCGATACCTGCAGCTGAATATAAATCGATGGCGGCCTCCTTTAATCCTACAGCTTGGAGTGCCGACTCTATAGCCCAGTTGGCAGTGCGCGGAGGGTTTAAGAGTGTAGTGATCACAGCTAAACACCACGATGGGTTTAATCTATATGATAGTCAGTTTTCTGATTTTACCATTACTAAAGCCACTCCTTTTAAAAGGGATATCATCAAAGAAATGTCTGAGGCATGCTCCAATGCCGGTTTGAGGTTTGGGGTTTATTATTCTCTGATCGATTGGAATACTCCTGAAGGCGCCACTACGATCTCTACTCATAATGCAGATACCATTGCTCCAACTCTACATACACTCAATCTTAATCAAATCCGGGAGTTATGCACCAATTATGGCAATCTGAGTGAGATTTGGTTTGATATGGGTTCACTCACGATCAGTCAAAGCAAAGAAATCAGAGCCCTAGTCAAAGATCTTCAACCCGATTGTATGATTTCCGGAAGATTGGGTAATGGTCAGGGTGATTTTGTCGTCCTGGGAGATAATCAACTCGTAGATTATAAAATAGAAACTCCCTGGCAGGCAGTGGCCTCTATCCATAAAGAGACCTGGGGTTATAGATCCTGGCAGACTCCTCCTAATGTAGAGGTGGTCAGTCAAGAGATCCTCACCAATCTGACTAAAGCGGTTTTTCGAGGAGGTAATTATTTACTCAATATAGGACCTAAAGGTGATGGCTCCATAGTAGCTGCTGAAAAACAAATTATATCCAAAATCGGGGATTGGCTGACCCTACATGGGGAGGCTATATATCATACCCGTCCGTTTTATATTGGAGAAAAAAACTGGGGCGCATGCACTTATAATCCGCCCTATATCTATGCGCATGTACTCAAATCTCCCGATGAAGGCAAGCTGATTTTTTATGGTTTAAAAGGTGATTTCGTCACAGCCAGCACCCTATTACCTCCATACCACCCCATCACCGCGACTCGAGACGGATCTACTACTATTTTCGATTTGGGTATGGCCCCCTTATCTTTTTCGCCCTCGACAATTTTCAGGATCGAACAAAACCAACCTGATATTCCTACACCCGCCAAACTCAATTATGCCAACACGCAAAATAAATATGAATTGACCTATCACAATGCCAATTTAAGCTGGAGTGAAGATGGTGCCAATTATTATGCAACTACCCCTTCTGTGGTGGCAATGTCTTGGGATATGGCCGCACCCAAAGAAGTGCCTTATGAAGTATTGGTCTATTATACACAGCAAGAAAAAAACAAAATCGTCAATCTGACCATCAATGGCCATACGGAAAAGCTGGACTTGAGCAAGTATAAGACTTTCCGTCAAACAGATGCATCGAATGCTGCCATACCCAGCAATGTATATACACAAGGCCCTTATTCTGGATTGAATATGGACAGTCACCCTGGGCCTTTGAGTTGGGCTTATGCAGGAGAGCCTTGGGGTCAAAATGGTGTGAATTGGAAAGAAGTATTAAATCTGGAACAAGGTAACTTTATAGACCTTAAGCCGGAGCCTATGCAATCCTATTATTATCTGGTCAGTGTATTAGCCTATAAACCGTTGAATTGGATTGTAGCGTTAGGCTCTGATGATGCATTCCAGGCTTGGCTCAATGGCAAGTTGATCCATTCGTCAGGCTATCCTCAAGCCGAATCCAATGTAGTCTTTTTGGATATTCCATTTGAGGGCGAGACCAATGCTCTTATAATCAAACACCTCAATGTCAAAGGTGATTTCAAGACATTTTATAGTTTTCTTGTAGATCAAATCCGATTTGAAAAAGAAGTCTCCTTTGATAAATTTATACCGCAAGCCATTAATCACGTGAGTCTGACCCTGGCCAATCCTGATCATCCGACGGAAAGTCTGGGTACCCCAAATATTAAAATCGTCATCCAACAAAAGAAAAAATAATCGACATGTCAAGAAAAGTCACATTAGGTAATCAAGAGTATTTTAAAGGCATTCCAAAAATTTCGTTTGAAGGCAAAGCTTCTAAAAACCCATTGGCATATAAATGGTACGAAGCGGATCGCATCATTAGGGGAAAACGCATGGAAGACCATCTTAAATTTGCTGTGGCGTATTGGCATAGCTTCTGCAATGGCAATGCTGACCCATTCGGTTCCAATACCCGACCTATGCCCTGGAATCATGGAGCTGATGCTATCGAACGCGCTCAACATAAGATGGATGCTGCTTTTGAATTTATAACCAAACTCGATGCACCTTATTATTGTTTTCATGACTTCGACTTGATCGAAGAAGGAGGTACGCTGGCAGAGTCTGAGCGCAGACTACAATCAATAGTGGAATATGCCAAAACAAAACAAGACGCTTCTGGTGTAAAATTATTATGGGCCACAGCCAATTTATTTTCCAACCCACGGTATATGAATGGGGCCTCTACCAATCCCGATTTTCACGTATTGACTTATGCGGCTACCCAAGTCAAAAATGCTTTGGATGCGACCATAGCGTTAGGCGGCGAAAATTATGTCTTTTGGGGCGGCCGTGAGGGTTATCTCTCCCTATTGAATACTGATATGCATCGCGAAAAGGAACATCTTGGAAGGTTCCTGCAAATCAGTAGAGATTACGCCAGGAGCCAGGGATTTAAAGGAAATTTCTTTATCGAACCTAAACCCATGGAGCCTACCAAACATCAATACGACTTTGATTGTGAGACCGTGATCGGCTTTTTAAAAACGTATGGTTTGGAGAAAGATTTCAAAATCAATGTAGAGGTCAATCATGCCACCTTATCGGGTCATACGTTTGAGCACGAGCTGCAAGCGGCAGCAGATGCAGACATGCTAGGCAGTATCGATGCCAATCGGGGTGACATGCAAAACGGCTGGGATACAGACCAGTTCACCGTCTCCCAGTATGAGACCATCGAGGCCATGCTCGTGATTCTCAGAGCTGGGGGTTTACAAGGTGGAGGAGTCAATTTTGATGCTAAGATCCGCCGCAATAGCACTGATCTTGAGGATTTATTTATCGCCCACATCCACGGTATGGATGTCTTCGCAAGAGCTTTGATCACGGCTGATCTTATCCTGACGGAATCCCCACTAGAATCCTGGCGAAAAATACGCTATGAATCCTTTGACTCAGGTCAAGGTAAGGCTTATGAGGAAGGTAATCTAACTTTAGTACAGTTGAGGGATCTCGCTTTACAGTTGGGTGAACCTCAACAGCGAAGTGGAAAACAAGAGCTATATGAACAATTAATCAATCTTTATATCTAATAATATTACAATATCATGCAATTAACAGCCCGATTAGTACAAGTATTACCCGCCCAGACCGGCCAAGGTAAAAATGGCGAATGGCGTAAACAAGACATCATCTTAGAGACCGATGGTCAATATCCCAAAAAAGTATGTGTGACCGTTTGGGGCGATAAACTTAACCATCTAGCTCTCAATGCCGGAGATGTACTCACCGTCGATTTTGATATTGAAAGTCGGGAGTATAATGGCAAATGGTATAATGATATCAAAGCCTGGAAGGTAGCCGCCGGAGCTGCCACAGGAGCACCACAGCCTTATAGCCCCAATCCACCGCAAGCTGGGAGTTATCCCCGATCGGGCGCTGCAGGTTCATTCCCTGATTCCCCGCCCAAAGGAATGGATTCGTTTGATGAGGACTTACCATTCTAAAACCTTGATTTTAATCCAAAAACAAACCTTGTATTTTGGTAAAAAGTTCTATATTTGCGACTCTTTAAACGAAAAGTAGACTCCGTAGCTCAGTTGGTAGAGCAATACACTTTTAATGTATGGGCCCTGGGTTCAAGTCCCAGCGGAGTCACTTCTTTTTTTCGTTCTTCCCACTTAGAAAAATAATTGATTCAACGGAGATCATCCAATAATGATTCTTGTTTTACTCCCCGACCGGAGCTAAAGTCACCTCTAAGTCATTCATAGCCTCAATCAACCTGATCTGACACCCCAATCTACTATTCTGTTCGACAAAAAAAGCCTGGTCGAGCATGAGGATCTCATCCATACTCGGAGTTGATAATTCATGATCGCTGGTGACATAGACATGACAGCTTGCACACAGTGCCATACCACCGCAAGTGCCATCTACAGGAAGTTCATTGGCTTTGGCCAGTTCCATCATGTTTAGGCCCATGTCAGTCGGCACTTCGATGTGATGGACTACTCGCTCTCTATCCGTGATATGTACTGTGATCATGATATAAGTATACAGTAAATGATATAATTTAGTTCACCCGATTCACACGAAGCTGATGTGGCCACCATTCTTCAAAGAAGGGCTTGCAAGGCTTGTTTGTTTAGACAAAGAATGGCTTGCCCAGCTTGTTTGTTTATTCAAAAAATGGCTTGCCCAGCTAACTTGTTTATTCAAAAAATGGCTTGCCTGGCTATCTTGTTTATTCAAAGAATGGATAGCCCGGGTAACCTTTAGTTATTCGAAAAAAGGATACCCTGGCGTGGCATATTTTCTCATACCTTCTTCATTGATTTCTACCCCGACACCGGGTTTATTGGACAAGGTGATAAAACCCTGAGTCACTTGCTCCCCATCATATTTGACGATCTCTTTAAACATCGGATTGGTGTGAAAATAAACCTGCCACTCAAGGATCATAAAATTAGGGACTGAAGCACAGACATGACAAGAAGCCATAGCTCCAAGGTAAGATGCCACCATATGAGGTGCAAAGGGCACATAATATAAATTGGCCAGGTTTGCGATACGTTGGCCTTCACCTAATCCACCACATTTCTGCAGATCAGGCATCACTATGTCCACGGCGTTTTTTTCAAGAAGTTCTCTGAACCCATGAGCTAGATAATGATTCTCGCCGCCACATATTGGAGTACTGGTCGAGTCTGCAATTTTTTTATAAGCGTCGACATTTTCAGCAGGTACAGGTTCTTCCAACCACATCAGATTGAGTGGTTCGAATAGTTTAGCAACTCTTTCTCCAGTGGTCACATCGTATTTGCCATGCATATCTACACAAATATCAATGTTGGGCCCTACAGCCTGTCGGGCAGCAGAGATTTGATCATACATTCGTTTTAATTCAGCTGGACTAGCCGTCCAATTATACCGATCATATTTATTAGGATCATTGGCCTGGTCCACATCAAATTTGATAGCATTAAAACCCATACTGACTGCCTGCCGGGCTGCCTGAGCAAATTCTTCCGGTTTAGGATTTTGACTTTGATATAATGCAGTATCCAGATAAACCCGGATTTTATCTCTGAATTTGCCGCCTAATAATTGATACACCGGAAGCCCTAAAATTTTACCCGCTAAATCCCAAAGCGCGGATTCTATCGCAGATAGCACTGCTACAAACATACCGGATTGTGCCCCTTCAAAAAAACCTGACTTTCGGATATCTTCAAAGAGACGATGCACATTGAGCGGACTTTTGCCTTTTAAGCGCTCCCCCATCATTTTGACCAAATGATAGGTACCTGGAGTAGCATCTACCCCCTCGCCACAGCCCCACACTTCCTGATTTGTATAAATTTTGACAAACAAGCTATGGCCGTTGCGAATATAACCGCACTTGACCTCAGTGATCTTAATGTCACTAGGCATCGAAAACTGTTCATTGCGCCGGATCGCTTCGGTAAAAGTATGACCAAAACCCAACGCCGGACTCGTAGCTAAGCCTACGCTGGCGACACCAGCTATACCCTTGGTTAAAAAATTTCTCCTGTTATTTTTCATATGCTATATTGTTTATCGATCAAAAGCTCGCAGCGGAGTGAATATGCACGCAAATGAATGAAGGCGCGCAAAGACCTGCCTGTCCGGTAGGCAGACGCAAAGGCGCAAAGAAATTCTGAATTATCAATTTGGGTCCTGGTTCGTAGAATACCGTCATAACTTGTTGTGTGGATCATGGTACATAGTATATTGTATATTGTATATTGTACATGGCACATAGTATATGGCACATGGTTCATGGTCCGTCGTCCGTGGTACATCAAAAATTCATCATTCATCTAATTGTCAATTGTCATTCGAAACATTCGATTCAATCGTAATTCGATTCATTCGTCATTCGATTCATTCGTCATTCATTTTTTTCACCATGTTCTGTTTTTTAAGATCTCCTGGATTTGTTCTTTCGGCACGGGTAATTTATCGATGTGAGCTGTCAGCCACTGCGAAAAGTCTTTTTCGATCTCTGCAGACCATCGGGTATCGATTTGGCCCGGGGTATACTTCTGTTCTCGCAATCGCTGATGTCCAAACATATCTCTCAACCGAACAACTTCAGATGTCTTTACTACTTTCTCTGCAAGATGAGGTGGGATAAAGATGACACCGCCGTCTCTACCTAATACAATATCACCAGGTAATACTGTAGCATGACCGATGCGGGTAGGTGTATTGATGCCCACTAGCGTGGTATTGAGCTCACCATCCGGATTATTGAGATGATGAGATGGATGGTAAGTCCTGAAGAATGAAGTAAATCGTCCGATTTCTTTCAGACCATTGATATCTCTGATAGCACCATTGTATACGATGCCATTGCCGGATTTCGTATAGATCGAATTGCCCAAATTATCACCTATGGTTGGGCCATCTTCATGCGCTCCAAATTGATCAACGACATAGACATCCCCTTTGACTAACATGTCTATAGGCCATGAGTTTTGTGATTTGATCCTTCCCTCCTTATTATGTCCGCGATCATCGATCACCCGTTGGATATCAGGTCGGCCTGGCATAAATGTAGCCGTCACTGCCCGGCCTACGAGCACACTATCAGGATTGATCATTTGCCATTGATCGTCGTATTGATGCTTAAAGTTTTCGCCTTTGAGTGTAGCCCAAGCTTCTTCTAGGGTTACCAGTTTCATCCTTGTGATGATGGCATCCGGTACTTTGGGTCGGCCATCTTCAAAACGTTCCCCTTTCCAGTGAGGCGTGAGAAAAAGCAATTCTTCTTTAGTGATTTGTTGCGCTCCTACGAGTTGAATAGAACACATGCAAATCAAAAAAAGATACTGGAGTTGATTTAGTTTCATATGCAGTACATTTATCGAAATGACAAATGTACAACGCAGATGAGAATGTTCTTGCCAAAATTTGGCCAAGATTATGGCAGACTAATTTCCAATTATTTCAAACACCACAATAATCATTGATTCACTGATGACTGTCAACGACTAGGATATTCTTTAAAGAGCATATCCCCGAGAGGTAATTATTGGAAACTAGCTTCGTTTAATAATTTGATAAACTCTCTGAAATCTCGGCTGAGCATCTGCGTATTTAAATTTGAAATATTGTTGACGAATTGTTTCTATGGCCTCAAGCCGTTCTACCTCAGACTTAGATTGCCAAAAATCAAAATCAGTATTTTTAGATTTAAGTGTTAGTTTACGTACCACTTTTTCCATCTATCAAAGATAAAGGAATAGGTCACTTTTGCTTAGCGTCAATGGAGAAACCATCTAATCTCGACCTGTATTTTATACCGAAAATGACCAGTTCCGACAAGGCAACCGATAGGGATAGCTGTCGATAAATAACTGAACAGCCACAAAATCTCGCACCACCAATCGACTAGCCATTCAACGCGGCTGCTCCGGCTACGATCTCCATCAATTCATTGGTGATGGTAGCTTGTCTAGCTTTGTTGTAATGGATGCGCAAATCTTTGAGCAGATCATCGGCATTGGTAGTCGCTTTATCCATAGCGGTCATTCGTGCTCCATGCTCTGATGCTGAGGTGTCGGTGATGAATCGTTTCATCTGGATCTTGAGGAGTGCCGGGATCAACGATTCCAGAACTGTCTGTTTATCCGGCTCGAAGATATAGTCCGCTTTCATTTTATGCTTACCAGTGGGCAAGCTGATTTTAGGTACCGGAAGATATTCTTCTACAGTGGGAAATTGTGTAGCAGCATTTTTAAATTTACCGTAGGCAACATAAACGGTATCGTAAATCCCCGAATCAAATGCAAGGATCAGGCTGTCCACCATTTTATTGATTGGCTCTACTTTGATATTTTCGCCTAAAGTGAGATGATCGTTTATGATCGTACAATCCGCATAATATTTTTTGAAAAAATCATATCCTTTTTTACCGATGCAAAGAATGGTCAGTTTACCTGCTTTTCGTTGATCTGCAAATTGGTCTTTGATCCTGGCGACAGATGCTTTAATAATATTGGTGTTAAATGCTCCGCACAAACCTCGGCTTGATGTCACCACGATCAATAATGCACTTTTTACTTCTCTTCGTTTAGCCAATTTAAACTCTACATCACCATTCAGACTGGCGATGACATGACCAAGGATTTCATTGAGTTTAGTGCTATACGGTCTCATTTGTACGATCGACTGTTGAGCCTTGCGCAGTTTGGCAGCTGAGACCATTTTCATGGCTTTGGTGATCTGCTGGGTATTGATCACAGACTTGATGCGCTCCCGTACTTCTTTGAGATTTGCTGCCATTTTTCAAATTCAGATTATCTGAGTATTTTAGATTTAGGATTTAATAGTTTTACCTGCTGACCGATCTAGCCTTATTTTTTACGATATATGCCTGTCAATTCCGCAGCGAGGCTCTTCAATTTTGATTCGCCATCACTTGTTAATTGACCTTTGCGCAATTCCGTCAATGTATCCGGATATCTTTTTTCAAGATTAGATAAATACATGTCTTCAAACTCGCTGACCTTATTTACCGGCACGGCACTCATCAGATTATTGGTCCCCAGATAGATCATGGCTATTTGCTTTTCTACAGTGACCGGTGAATATTGAGGTTGTTTTAAAAGCTCAACATTTCGTTTTCCTTTGTCCAATGCAGCCTGGGTCGTCGCATCCAGATCCGAACCAAATTTTGCAAATGCCTCCAAAGCACGAAATTGAGCTTGATCTAGCTTGAGTGTACCGGCTACTTTTTTCATAGCTTTGATTTGAGCATTACCCCCTACCCGGGATACAGAGATACCCACATTGATCGCGGGTTTTACTCCAGAGTTAAATAAAGTAGACTCGAGGAAAATTTGTCCGTCGGTGATAGAGATCACATTGGTCGGAATATAAGCACTCACATCACCTGCCTGCGTCTCAATGATCGGAAGCGCAGTCAGTGAGCCTCCACCTTTGATCATACCAGCTTCTACCAAAGATGGTGGAAGGTCGTTCATATTTTTAGCGATATCATCATTGCTATTGATCTTGGCAGCTCGCTCTAAAAGTCTGCTGTGAAGATAAAATACATCCCCAGGATATGCTTCGCGGCCCGGAGGACGACGCAGTAGCAATGAAACTTCACGATAAGCCACAGCTTGTTTAGACAAATCATCATAAATAATCAAGGCGGGTCTACCTGTATCTCGGAAAAACTCGCCGATAGCACATCCTGCAAAGGGTGCAAAAAATTGCATCGGAGCCGGATCTGCTGCAGTAGCTGCCACGATTACGGTATAAGCCATTGCTCCATACTCTTCCAGGGTGCGAGCTACGTTAGCTACGGTAGATGCTTTTTGGCCGGAGGCTACATATATACAATATACCGGCTCACCCCGCTCAAAAAATTCTTTTTGATTGATGATCGTATCGATAGCTATTGCTGTCTTACCGGTTTGACGATCTCCGATGATCAGCTCTCGCTGACCTCTTCCGATTGGAATCATACTATCGATCGCTTTGATACCAGTCTGAAGGGGTTCATTCACCGGCTGGCGGTAGATTACCCCCGGAGCTATACGCTCGAGTGGCATAGAGTAGGTCTTGCCTGTGATCTGACCTTTGCCATCGATAGGTTTACCGAGTGCATCAACTACTCTACCCAGATAGCCTTCACCGACATTGATCGATGCGATCGTACCGGTACGACGCACCACACTGCCTTCGTGTATTCCGTCCCATGGCCCCATCAATACGACACCGACATTGTCTTCTTCCAGGTTTAATACCACAGCTTGCACGCCGTTTTCAAATTCTACCAATTCACCAGCTTCTACCTGGGAGAGACCATAGACACGGGCGATACCATCACCGACCTGCAATACAGTACCTATTTCTTCAAGTTCGGCTTGGGTCTTTTGTCCCGACATCTGTTGCTTAAGGATCGCTGATATTTCATCTGGTTTTATACTTACCATAGCTGCTATTATTGTGATTGATTATTTAAATTGTTTTTAAGGTCTCTGCGTTGGATAATGATTTTTTCATTTGGCGGAGTTGGTGAGCTACACTTGCATCATACAGTTTGTCTTCAAACTCCAGGATAAAGCCACCTATCAGGTCGATGTTGACTTTGGTCTCTAGCTCAATATTATCTCTGGTGCTGGCAGAGCTCGTAAGTTTGGCTTTGATCGCAGTCACGGTTTGATTATCCAGCGTCTGAGCGGTCGTCAAAGTGACCTTCGTCTTCTTATTGATTTCATCGTATTGTCGTATAAATTCATGTACAATCTCTGGAATGTAAAGCTCTCTGCCTTTTTTGAACAGAATGTGAAAAAAACCAAAGGTCATCGGATCAAGATATTTTTCGAACAGAGCTTTGAATACTTGTTCTTTTTTTGCTGCGGTCACTATTGGGCTTTTGCACAGCAGTAAAAAATCTCTGTTGTCCGTTGCAGTCTTCAGATTAAGGATATCCTCATAAATCCGCTCTAACTTGTTTTGCTCTAGGGCAAAATCAATTAGAGATTTGGCATATCTGGATGAAATTCGAGCTAATGACATTAATTGAGGTTTAGGTCATCCACTAATTTTTTGGCAAACGATTGTTGATCCGAGTTATTTTGCAATTCTTTACGAATTATTTTTTCGGCTATTTCGAGTGCCAGTTTGCTCACTTGGTCTTTGACTTCGACCATGGCTAATTTTTTCTGATTGTCGATATCCTGCATAGCAGCTGTGATCACCTTAGATGCTTCTTCTTTAGCTTTTTCACGAGCTTCATTGATGATGCTGTTTTTAGTATCTTTTGCTTCCACGAGGATTTTAGCACGTTCTTCCCGAGCCTCGGCTAGAATTCGTTCGTTTTCAGACTTCATGTTACTCACTTCTTCCCGAGCTTTTTTTGCGGAGTCTATGGCATCTTGGATATCATGTTCTCTTTTTTTGAGCGATTCTGTGATGGGTTTAAAAGCATATTTACCAATCAACCACCAAAATAAAATAAAGAATAAGGTAGTCCAGAAGAATAAGCCGAACTCCGGTTTGATAGGACTAAAATCTGCGAGATAGATCATAAGTTTGATGTTTTAAAAATACCTGCCTGGTAATAACCAATCGTCAATACCAGGCAAGTGTGCCATTAGATCAGTATTTTAAATACCATTTGACAAGAAAGCAAGCAATAATCCGATCAAAGCAGCACCTTCTACAAGAGCTGCGGTCAAGATCATGTTGGCACGAATATCACCCACAGCCTCAGGCTGACGAGCGATAGCGTCCATAGCTTTTCCACCGATAGTACCTACGCCGATACCGGCGCCGATCACGGCTAATCCCATTCCAATAGCGGCAATTGAACCTACCATAGTTTTAAAAAATTTATATGAATTAATGATTGTTTCATGGATTTAATGATGCTCTCCTTTGGTGTGATGTTCTTCTGTCGCTGCACCTAAATAAGAAGCGGTCAATAATGTAAATACATAAGCTTGTACAAAAGCCACCAACAATTCGATAGCCATCATAAAGATCGACAGCAAACCTGAGCCTATGGAGGCCCCTAATGACCCGCCTACACTTTGACCGGATTTACCAAATATAAAGATCAAGCTTACAAAAACCACCAAGGTCATATGGCCGGCGGTGATATTAGCAAATAGCCGAAGCATCAAGGTCAATGGCTTAATAAATACGCCTAAAATCTCCACGGGTGTCAGGATGATTTTGACCCAGGCCGGTACTCCGGGCATCCATACGATATGCTCCCAATAATGTTTATTGCCGTTGATCACAGTGAGTATAAATGCCACTAAGGCTAGCACCATGGTCACACTCAGATTGCCTGTGACATTCGAGCCGCCAAAAAATGGAATTTGACCGAATAAATTTAGTCCGAGAATAAAAAAGAACAACGACATCAGGAATGGAAAAAACTTCTCCCATTTGGCTCCGATAAAAGGTTTGGCTACTTCGTCGCGTAAAAATATTACGATCGGTTCAATCAGATTTTGAATTCCTTTAGGCGCTTGGCCAGGATTGTTTTTGTATGCTCTGGCGATCCGTATGAACATCCAACCAAGCAGCAGGCATACGAGCAACATACTGATGGCATTTTTCCCTAGCGAGAAATCAAAAAATGAGGTCACGCCGCCGCCAAATAAACCCCCATCTGCCGTACTTTTTTTATCCAACTGATATGCATTACCATTATAATTTGCAAAAGCAGCGTCTACATTTTTACCCTTGGCATCGGGTATCATTTTATGTGAAAACCCGGACAGTTCAATTTCGCCTTCTGGAAAAGATGCATCTTGAATCCTCATTACTTGGCCTTCATGCAGTACATATCGATTGTACGCTTTATGACCGTCCCCATGGCCTACAGCGTCGAATGCAAATTTTGACGATGAAAATATATCCCAGGATTGTAAAAAGCCTCCTTTACCTCTCGTGTATAATAGACAAGGTAGTGGGATATTAAATGGACCTATATTATAGACATTTTGATCTGAGATATGGTGAAAAGCAGTGGCGGACGGGTTAAATTTATGCTCGCCGTCAGAATGTGCATCAGTCCCGGTGGTATGGTCAGCATGGGCTTCTGTGCCAGGCGCAGAATTAGCTGGCATGACTGCATGAGCGGTATCAACATGAATCTCACCTTGCCCCACTAATGTTAACCCCAAAAAAGAAAATAATAAGCTGAATATCAGAGTTTTGCGAATCATTTGCGAAGGATATTTTATCACACTCCTAAAAATCGATGCAAATGTAGTGATTTTGAGTGGATTTTGAGGAAGGGTCTTGCAGTAAATTATGAATTTATTTAATAGGTGATGATGGAGCAGAGTGCTTGAAGATTTAAACACAATCAGACGCTGACTTAGGTGAATTTCGGATTTTCGATTTCGGATTTCGAAATGTTTATTCTTAAATCCGTCTCCTAAATAGCACATTCTTTAAATCCCATTTCCCGAAATCCGAAATCCCACTTCCGAAATAAAAATGTCCGAATTACTATATTTCAATGATTCCAAATCCTTGCTTATCTTTATAAAAACCATTAGTTCATGAAAGTTCTAATTTCGATTTTTTGCTTTTCTATTTTATTCTCTGTCTACAGTTGGAGCCAAGATCTTGATCAGTGTATGAATTTTTCTTCCACTCCCTATTACGCCAGAAGAGGTGTGGCTGCTCCTTCGGTTACGAAACTAAGAGATAAAGCACTCATAGTGGAATACAATTCAGTGTTTGATGTCCATCCGGTATCGGATACTATTAAATATCCTAATATCAGGATACAACCGGCGCAGTTTGACAACAATCGAATTCTTAGCGATATACAGTCTTTTGTGAAGCCCGAACTATTTGATTTCGTATTGATTTATACTTTAAAGGAAGTTGCGGGCTGGATTCATTCAGGTGGAAGGTTACTAGATGCAGCTAAAAACATTGGTTTTACAAATAGTCAAATAGGTATTTATAAAGGTCCGGTAGCTTGGAAAAGACTTCGAGCTGTACCACATATGAATGATGTCCTTTTTCTGGATAGACCTACATCGGCTTTACCACATTATGGTAGTTCATTGACTGCCTTCCATGAAATAGGCCATAATTGGATTCAATACATAGCTGCAAATTTCACCATCGGCCCTAGGGAGTGGACACCCAATAAACCGATTGCCTATCTTGCAGGTTGTTGCGCCCACTGGTCATACGCTTTTATTCCTGATAAAAATGGCAACAACTGGCCTGGAATTATGTATAGTGGACCGACGAGCAAGTTATTTAATGCGTTTGATCTTTACATCATGGGGCTTATGAAATATACTGAGGCTAAAACCTACAGCTATACGCTTCAAGAGGATAATCAACCCACCAGGAGACATGAAATACGACTGGATTCCCTGATCGCTGCTTTAAAATTAGGCGGTCTTCCAATTTATGAAAGCCCTGGTACAAGGATACCAGATTTAGATCCAAATATGGAACGCATTAATGTGCTTACCATAGTCGTAAAAGGTGCCGATGAAATCATGTCTCAAAAAGATAGCAATCTCGTCATCAATTTAGTAAACATTATGCCGGAAGATTGGAAAATAGCGACTTGGGGTAGGTCTACCTTAGCAAGCAATCTAAAAGCGGATAATTTTAATCAAACAAATACTACAACCAACAAAGATCTTGCCCCTGCACCTTTTAATGCTTTTTACTCAGCACAGGAAAAATCTATTAAAATCACAAGACTCGATCAAACAAGTTCTAATATTAATTTTTCTTTCAGTTTGATTGGACTAGATGGTAGGGTGCACCGCCGTACCAGATGGAATGGTCTCGATGAATCGATCAATGTCTCAACGCTACCGATCGGAATATATGTTTTCACTATGGTAAATGGACTGAATCAAGTGTATAGTAAGAAAATATTAATTCATTGAGTAATTGCAAAACATCCAAAGGAGTATCACACATCAATTTAGCCTCCGAAATCCGAAATAGTCCCCCGAAATCCGAAATCAGACATCCGAAACCAATAACTCCGAAGTCCAATCTCCGAAATCCGAAATCCGAAATCCGAAATCCAAAATAGTTCACTCAATCCAACCTCTCCACCACCATCTCCCAAAGATCTTCATATGGTATAATCTCCGTCTCCGCGGTAGCAGGGTAGGTATCTATCGGCACCGCCTTCATTCTATTTAATAATTTCTCGGTGCGGAATATCGTGCCTTGTTTTCTAAAATCAGCTCGTACCATCTCTGAGATCATGCGGATAAAACACTGCGATCGGAAGTTTTCATCTTTTTTGAGATGGCGATAAGAGTAGAGATTGAGTGATTCTATACGATCGATGATTTTGGAGTATTTTTTATCAGCTAGGAAAAAGAGGATCTGGACAAGAATAATTGGGATATTAATACCCTGCTTATCCCGTGAATGATCAGGCACTTGGTTTATAAACTTATTCAATCTAAATGTTCCTAAATCAAATGAATTTTCAATTTTACCAATCTGAAGTAAAAAATTTCCAAATGCCTGAAGTATATAGAAAATTTCTAAAATTACATTTGGTTGCTTTTGAAAAGTATTGAAATTTATACAAAATTCTATAAAATTGAACGCATTTTGATAGTCCTTTGAATGAAACAAAGTTAAAACATAATAAAAGTACAAAACGTACCAATTATAATTACCTACATTCAAGATATCGAAATATAATTTATGCAAGTCATCCGCAGTCTTTTTATCTTTTGTGATCATTGTGATTCGCAACTGCGCTGATATGATTGCTTCTAACGAAACTACAGATAAAAAAGGCTTATTGAAAATTTTATCTATAATCAAAAAAGTATAGGCTTTGTAAGATTGAAAATCTTTTATGTTTTTATAATACTCAAATATAATTATCGAACAAGTTAAAATAGTTTCAATTGTTGGGTTCGCATTAATTAAATCAACAGCTTTGTCTACTTGGCTCTTCCAAAACACCATGTTTAGGTTTTTATGGAGATCCCCTTTTACAGACACTATTTCAAAATTTATTTCGCAGGAATATGACTCCAATAAAAGCTCATTTTGCTCAATGGTTACAACTTTGGTGAAAATGTTTTTGTAATACTTAAATTTTTTTAGGTCAAGAAAGTAACTGCTGTAATGTTTCATTAAAAACTTTGATAAAAAAACTGATAAGTCAGTGAACTCATATTTCAATGATACGGTCAAAGTTATTTCAGCTATGTTGACCGCTATCTTCCTAGCCCCTCTTTCAACCAACATTCTGACAAGTGTGGTTCTTCTAGCACACACATAGTACGCTTTCGCTCTTTCGCTAAATAGTGGGCTATTTGAGTCAACAAAAAATAAAGTGTTTATAAGTTTCTCTTGAAATCTTGAAATAAGTTTTTTAAATTTCCATGAATTTTCATTAGATCCATAAGTTGCAGCTTCTAAATCTTGAAAATTCTTAAAATCATGTTCACGAATAGCATGATATAATTTAGTAATCATTGTCTTTTCTGAAATAAAATCGGCTTGAGAAAAGAATTCCAGTTGATTTACTTTGGCTTTTTCTAAGAAATTAATTATCAGTTTATATTCTTGTAACATACTGCAATTATTATATAATTTTGATTTTCAACCAAATATAGAATATTTTATACAAAATTGACTCTTCTGACCTGTCCAAATATTGTATTTTTTGATCAATATTTATGACCATAATCCATATTATATTTGCTTTATAAAAGATAAATAAAAGTAATTTGTAATACGTTTAGTAATATATAGCATAATTTACTGTAAATCAATATAATATGGTTCATTTACGATAAATTATTAATTTTTGTTATGTCCTTTAATTTGTAAAAAGGATAATTTATTAGTGTTTTGTTGGCTTTACTTTTGATCCAATAAAATATCCAACAAATGATTGAATTAATAATTCAGCTTATTACAATAGTTATCCAAACAGAGGGTTTTTAGACCAGTTTATTAAATAGACATCTAATGCAACGCGACCAACACCAAAAATTTATCGAAGCCTGGGGCAGTATGGCCGCAGTATGGGGTGTAAGTCGTTCTGTATCACAGACATATGCCATGATTTTACTCAGAAATGAGTCTATGTGCGCAGATGAAATCAAAAAGGCCACAGCTCTATCGTCTGGTAATATCAGTATGGTATTAAATACCCTGTTGGATTACGAGCTGATCTATCAGGATAAAAAGCCCGGAGAACGCAAACAATATTTTAGAGCGGAGCGAGACCTATGGGTGGTCGCTGAAAAGCTTGCAAAATATCAGATGCGCAGGTCTTTTGCCCAAATGTCAGCGGTCTTGGCTGAGCTAGGCCCAGAGATGGGATCCAGGGCGTCGAGCGTTCATCTGACAGATGTGAAAGAGGAAATATTGGATATCACCAATGCGTTGACCAGTTTTATGGCAATATTCCCCTCGCTCAAGCCGAAAAGCATTTTGACAAAAGAGTCAAAAAAGTCAAGTGGCGGCAGACAATTTGAGTACTCTGGTATTCAATATAAATAGGTAAGTATAGGTTGTTGCGCAGTTCTCACCTTTATTGGCTGCGCATAGGTATTAGTATAAAGGGTAATTTGGTTAGGTCCGGGTGGTTCCGGACCTTTTTTATTTTTACGAAATAATTTGGAGTTTTAGGCAAAAAAGTATTAACTTAGGTTAATTATTGGAGAAAGTAAAATAAAAATGTTTTGATAGTCATTCTATGTTTCAATGAATGTCAAAATCAAAAATTTTTATATCATGAAAACATTTTTTTAAATGTTAATTTTAAATTAACCCCATTTCAAGGAGGCAAGCACTTCCACACACTGATCACCAAATTACTACCAATCATGATGCTTATCTTTGTTTGGTCTTGTGACAAAGGAATAAAGGAAGTCGATGAGACTGCATCAGAGCGTGATAATGGTACAGAAACTAGCACTTTTGCTGTTAATTCAGATATTAAACTTAGTCGTAAAACGTTACATAAATTTGCAAAAAGTTTTGCTAAATCCTTTGTCGATCAAGATTTTAAAAAATTCAACAAAGAGGAGCTTGAGAAAGAATGGAATGGTGACCTCCAATATTTAGTACATACGCATTTAAATTTTCCTTTGAATAATACTGGTAAAAATTATAAATCATTGTTAGTTGGAAACGAATTAGATGCAAGTTCAGAATCGGAAATTATGAGCTCAAAAAAAATAAGAATTCTTGCAACAGAGTATACCTACGAGAAAATACAAAAGAATGGCTACGATGATTTAATTGTCCTTATAGAGCCGGACACTGAAGACGCAAAAATAATCGAAGGATATACAATTTCAGGTATGCCAATATCGGTCTCTTCAATCTCAGAACCGAAAAATCCTGTTATTATAGTTGGATATTGTGAAATTTGCAATGACGAACAAACTAATAAGCTAAGTAATGAACCGACTATTCCTCAAAGCAATTTGAGAAGGACGAATGGATATGCAGAACGGGTTACATGGGTACACATCCCAAATCTTTCTACCGTTGAAAGTTGGTGGGATGGAAAGCCAGAAATGAAGATAACCGCCATTTGTTACAATCAAAATACAATAGATCAAAATGGGAAGCTGGGATTAATTTTGCTAGTCCAGAATATTTCGGAAATGGATTGCTTATATTTAATTGGTATTTTACACAATGGCATGGTACAACATACCTGGTGAAAATATGGGAGTATGATGGCGATGGTGGAACTTTAACATTGGTTTTAACTACTGGTGGGTCTACATTCACTTATACAGGAATTAGAGCAGGGGATGACCAATTAGATGAACAACAGATTAGTCATCCGGATCCTACTCCAAGAAATTATAATACTGGAGTATTAAATTATACTATTGATAATGTACAGTAATGCCAATAATTTATCAAACTACCGTTATTAATATTTAATATTTAAATATACCATTATGTATCATTCTAATAAATTTCATATATTGAAATCTTGTTCATTTATTTCGATGCTTCTCTTGTCTATCTTCCTTTTAAAATGCAATTCGGCTGATGATTTAGGCAATTCAAACAATGAGCTAAAAGGAACTTGGGAACTTAAGTCCATGTATTTAAATACAAATGAAAAATTACCATTTGATAAATATACTATTACATTGAATGGTGAAACTTCAACTCAACAAGCTACTGGACAAATAGAAATCAATTCTGGCATTATACCGATCAAATATGAGTATTATAATAGTTCTCCAGATAATAGATTAAATATTTATTTTGATTATACTCTTTTCCCTCCTACATTATTAAATAATTCAATGATTGGATTGATTAATGTTTATATTATTAAAATTAAGAAATCTGAGATGATAGCCATTTCCTCTAGTGCACTTCCAATCTCAGGAGGCAGGATAGAAATTATTAACTATCAGTTACAAAGACTATAGTGTAATTTTTTTTATTTATAACTTGATCTAATTTAAATAAAGAGGCAATGAAGTCGTTGTCTCTTTTTTTTACCCAAAAACTGCATAAAACAATGAGATCCAAAATCATTTCTTTTATTCTAATTTATGGGTTAGGTCAGACCGGCATTCTTAATGGGCAAAATGAATTAAGGACCAAATTCGGCCTTGGATACTTTAATAACCCTTGGAATGGTTTAGCAAAATCTAAGTATAGAAACCCAAGAATTGGTGAATTCTTTTGTTTCGCTTTAGAATCTGACATCAATAATATATTAAGTATAAGGATGGCGATGTTCAATGGGAATCATAGATATTTTGATTCAGGAATTTATACCAATGATCCATACCATCCTAGCAGTCTATATCCAGATGGCACAAATAGTACAGCGTACAATCTGATGGTTGGAGTTGAATTAATGGTTAGCCTGATTTCAACGCAACGAATTAAAGCCCAATCAGGATTAGGTATAGGCATTTTAAACTATGTAAGAAGATTTACAACAAAATCAGAATATGATCTGGGGCCAAGCCATATCATACGCTGGAATCAGTATGACCAGCACGCATTTAATGAGATCATATTTCCTATTTCTTTAACCCTGAGTTATAAACTAAACGAAATCATCGGCTTATTTATTGATTCAGGAGCTTATGTCGAGCCAGACTTTCCAGTAATGGGATTACATGCCGGGCTTGGAATACTTGTTGCCTTCCAATAATTCATAAATATCGAAAATTTGAAATCATTGGGTTTGCAAGTAGATAACCATTGGTGTCCTATTGCAAGATTGCAATCACAAATCATGAAGCTTGTAGACCTTTGAGTTTCATATGGGCAAAATATGGATGTTGCGGATTAAAGATCAATTCTTGCCTTCCAAAAGGATACAGGCAAACATCCTGCCTAAATCCGGAGTATCGAACAGCCATATCCCCAGCCTTAAGGCTCGGGATATGCAATTCTGTTCACTTGGCTTTAGCCTTGAAACAATTTCAATATCCAGAAAGAATACAGACAACCTTATATTCGAATTATAATAGACTTTGTATCCATGCGACTAATTACATACCATGGAATTAAATTTAACTTGTTTACCCCTTCAACTCCTCCTTCAAGTACTTGGCCGTCAGACTACTCTTTGATTTGGCGACTTGCTCCGGAGTGCCTTCGGCTACAACCATACCGCCATGCTTGCCCCCCTCAGGACCCATGTCAATGATATGGTCAGCTACCTTGATCATATCCATATTATGCTCGATCACCAAGACGGTATTACCTTTCTCCACCAATCTATTGAGGATATCAATCAAGTGTTGAATGTCTTCAAAATGTAATCCTGTAGTCGGCTCATCCAAAATATATAGTGTATTGCCACTATCTCGCTTGGAGAGTTCCTCAGAGAGTTTAACGCGCTGGGCCTCACCGCCGGATAGTGTGGTAGCTTGTTGACCCAGAGAAATATACCCTAATCCTACCTCAAATAGGGTCTTCATCCTGCGATGGATATTAGGGATGTTTTCAAAAAAATGCATGGCATCCTCGACTTTCATATCCAGTACTTGGGAGATATTTTTGCCTTTGTATAAGATATCTAAGGTCTCGCGATTGTAGCGCTTGCCCATACAAGTCTCACATTCGACCATGACATCGGGTAGGAAATTCATTTCAATGACTCGCATGCCCCCACCCTCACAGGTCTCACAACGACCTCCTTTTACATTAAATGAAAATCGTCCGGCTTTATACCCACGGATAGAGGACTCGGGCAGAGCCGTAAAAATATTGCGTATATCTGTGAACACTCCGGTGTAGGTAGCTGGATTGGACCGCGGGGTACGACCTATGGGTGACTGATCGATCTCTATGACCTTATCGATATGATCTATACCATCGAGTTTTTTATAGGGCAGGGGTTTTTGTAGACTGCCATAAAAATAATTGCGCAGTATGGGATATAATGTATCGTTGATGAGTGTACTCTTACCACTGCCACTCACTCCGGTCACGCAGATAAAAGTACCTAATGGGATTCTCACATCTACCTCTTTGAGTGTATGACCGACCGCACCTTTGAGTGTGATCTGTTTGCCATTGCCTTTGCGGCGCTCTGAAGGGATAGGGATTACTTTGCGATCACTGAGATAGTCGGCAGTGAGGGAATTGAGTTTTATAAAATCCTGAGGTCGGCCCTGAGCTACCAATTCCCCTCCATGTCTGCCTGCACCAGGTCCCAGATCGATCAGATAATCTGAAGCCATCATAATCTCTTTATCATGCTCTACGACTAAAAGACTGTTGCCGATATCTCTTAACTCCCGCAATGCCTGGATGAGGCGCTGATTATCCCGGGCATGTAGACCTATACTGGGTTCATCGAGGATATAGGTTACCCCGGTAAGTTGAGACCCAATCTGAGTAGCCAATCTGGTACGCTGGGACTCGCCACCGGACAGTGAATTGGCAGGACGATTCATACTGAGGTAGTCCAGCCCGACATGCAATAAAAATTTTAATCTAATCTTGATCTCTTTGATGACATCGGTACCGATCTGTTGTTGCCGGGAGCTGAGCTTAGGTTGACTTCGATCGAGCCACACGGCCAGATCTGAGAGATCCATATTAGCCAGTTCGGAGATATTAAGGCCTTCGATCTTAAAATGGAGTGCTTCTTTTTTGAGTCGGGCTCCTTTACATTCATGACACTCAGAGATCGTCATGAACTCTTCGGCCCATTGCCTTATTTTTTCACTGGTGCTGTCTTTATGCCATCGCAGCAACATATTGAGTAGCCCTTCATGTGCGATATTATATACAAATTCATTTTGAGAATAAGTCGATTTTACATCAAAGGAATCATCTCCCCCATGCAAGATACTTTCTAATGCTTTTTTAGGAATTTTTTGGACCGGAGTACTGAAGGTAAAACCGTATTTTTTTGATATGGCTCGCAATTGTTGAAAAGTCATATTCTCTCGGACTTCACCCAAGGGTACGATGCCCACATCATTGATACTCTTTTCGGGATCTGGAATCACTTTGTCCAGATCGACCTGATGCATTTTACCCAGTCCATCACATGCTGCGCAGGCACCATAAGGTGAGTTAAATGAAAATGTATTGGGGGATGGATCTTCATATGAGATACCGTGCTCGGGGTCCATTAAATTTTGACTAAAAGGCACTACATGGCCTTTTTCATCTTCCACCATCAAGAGGCCATTGCCCATTTTCATAGTCAGTTGAACAGAAGAGGCAAGGCGGTCACGTTTAGCCAACAGGACCTGGATACGATCGATGACGATCTCAATATCATGCACTTTGTAGCGATCGACTTGCATACCCGGCCGCAGATCCATCATAGTCCCATCTACCCGTACTTTGGTATACCCTTGCTTGCGTGCCTGCTCAAAGATCTCACGATAGTGACCTTTGCGTCCGCGGATCACCGGTGCCAGCAATACTATTTTTTGTTCTTTATAGGTCGAAAGGATATGATCTATCACTTGGGCTTCACTGTATCGGACCATCTTCAGGCCACTGGCATAGCTGTATGCCTCGCCGATCCTGGCGAAAAGCAAACGGAATAGATCATAGACTTCCGTGATCGTACCGACGGTAGATCTTGGATTCCAGCCACTTGTTTTTTGTTCGATAGAGATGACAGGGCTCAGGCCAGTGATGTGCTCTACATCGGGTCGCTCCATCGAGCCTATGAATTGGCGGGCATACGATGAGAAAGTCTCCATGTAACGACGCTGGCCTTCGGCATAGATGGTGTCAAACGCCAGAGAGGACTTGCCACTACCACTCAGGCCAGTGATGACTACCAACTGATTGCGCGGAATACGGAGATCGATATTCTTAAGATTATGTTCTCTGGCTCCTATAATGTCTATATACTCTTCTTCTAGATTTTGGACCTTTTTTTCTGCCATGACCCGCAAAAATAGGCTTATTCGTCGTGAAATTAAAAGATGAATTTATCAATATTTTATACACTAATTACAAATTGACAATTGACCATTGAATATTGCCTCTTCCCAACGCCTCCTAATTCCCTATCGCTAATCCTACAAAGGAATCTGCGGTGCCGTAGTATAAAAACCATCGCTTTTTAAACCACACCATTCCTTCTGCAAATGTAGTACCGGCCTGATACTGGCCGCTTACTTCATGGGGCAAACTTGGTACTAAAAACGGGACATCTGATCTGTAGATCACTTTATCCGGAGATTTTCGGTCAAAAATTAATTGTCCTACTGCATAGGTGTTTTTAGGCAACTCCGCTGCAGCAAATTCATTACCCAGGTTTTTGCCATTGTAGAGCAAGGTTATACCGGAGGCCGTCAATATTGCTGGAGGGCCACATTCGGTAAGATGGCTATCAAAATAATAATTTCTTGGCATCACGATTTTTTTAAGCGCACCTAGAGAATCTAAAGTCGGGTACCAATCGTATAAATTATCTGACCAAGCCAGATTGATGCCATGTTCACCCCAATACATCCAATATTTCCCTTTGATTTTGACGAGGACTTGTTTGCCTTTTTTGAAGGTAGTCACCATGGATCCAGATTTGCTCCATTCTTTCACGAACTTACCATCATGTGCTTTTAAAAAAGCCGGACCCTTTTTATCCCAATGGATCAGGTCCCGGGAAAATGCTATGCTTAGTCGTGCGACTTCTTTATTCCAGGCAGTATAGGTGAGTACATAGAGTCCATCCGCCGTCTGAGTGATCCTAGGATCCTCACATCCACCCGGATAATCGTATTGATAGAAACCATCTCGATCTGGATACAATACCGGCGTAGGATGTTTAATAAAATGAATGCCGTCTAGGCTTTCAGCCAAGCCGATCCTGGAGGTCCGTCCACCAAGATGTGCAGCCGGATTATCCTCGCATCGATACAATAGATATACTTTATCACCTTTTACTATAGCAGCAGGATTAAAAACATCGGCGCGCTGCCAATTCACACGTTCTTTGCTGATCGGATCAGTGAATACAAATGTGCTATCGGCTCGCAGGATCGGATTTTCTTTGGGTTTGAAAAAAGATTGCCGATCAAAATGAGTTATTTTTTGAGCCGAGATGGAAGTCATGCCACCAAGCAGGCCGATGACTAAAATAAAGAAGTTGTTTTTCATTGTTCATACATCAACCTACCACCTATATAATTCTTCAACACTTTAGTCTTTGTAATATCAGCGTCAGCACAAGAGATGAGATCATTGGAAAGGACGATAAAATCAGCCCACTTACCTACTGTGATGGAACCTTTTGACTTTTCTTCAAATGCTGCAAAAGCACACGCCATTGTATAGGAATAAATGGCTTCTGCTCTCGTCAGTTTTTGTTCTGGAAAAAATATCAGGCCATTATCCATGCGGGTCCGCGTCACAGTAGCATGGAACGATGCTAAGGGATCTACATCTTCGACGGGAGTGTCTGTACCATTAGTGACTACAGCACCGCTTTTCAATAGACTTCTCCAGGGATAAGCTCCCGTACGAGCTCTGAACTCTCCCAGTCGTTTGACCACAAAAGGGGCATCGCTAGTACAATGGATACCTTGCATAGATGCTATGACTCCGAGCTGGCCAAATCGTGGAATATCAGCCGTGTCGATATGCTGCGAATGCTCGATGCGCCATCGCAGATCTTTTTTGTCCAGTTGTTTATCAAACTGAGCTTGCATCAGATTAAGGACTTCTCGATTTGCCCGATCCCCGATAGCATGTACGCATAACTGTAAGCCATGCTCCATGCATACATCCGCCACATCCCGGATCTCTGATATTTCACCCGTATTCTGACCATAAAATTGATCTTCTCTGTCACTGTATGGCGCCAGCAGCCATGCACCATAGGATCCAAGTGCCCCATCTACATAAGTCTTGACTGCTCGGATAGTCAGATGGTCATGACCCACTCCGACCATAGGATAAGAGCTCAAAGGTCCTGCTTTTAAAGTTTTACTTGATCCTCCGAGCATGGCCCAGAGGCGAATCTTGAGTGAATCATGAGTCGCTAATCTTTTATACCATTCTGCTTCCTCAAAAGTGCATCCTGCGTCTTGAAATGAAGTAATTCCTTTTTTAAGGCATTCCTCCTGAGCTAATAATATTCCTTTGAGCCACACGCGCTCCAATTCTTCCGGAGGCAAGGTCCTTAAATAAGAATTATACGCTTGACCAACAATCCGTTGCGCTGTCTCTTCAAACATGCCTATAGCCTGACCTTGATCATCACGCACGATAGAGCCTCCTTTGGGCTCTGGAGTTTCTTTTGTGATGCCAGCTATATCCATGGCTTTTTTGTTAGCAAATGTGCCATGGCCACTCGCGTGACGCAGCAACACCGGGTTATCAGGTGATATAGCCGATAATGCATCGTGCATAGGATAACCGTGGACGCTGGCGAACAACGGCTGAGTCCATTTTTCCTGGTGCCAGCCTCGCCCTATGATCCATTCGCCGGGCTTAGTTGACTTGACTTTTTCCGCTACCATGGCTACGATATCGTCCCAGCTTTTGGATTTGATAAAATCTAGGTTCATAAGTCCCCCACCTAACCCTGCAAAATGGCCGTGCCCTTCTATAAATCCGGGCATAATAAACTGACCTTGGGCATCCACTACACGCGTGCTATCACCCTTGAATACTTCTACACCCGAGTCATCACCTACATATATATATTTTCCATCCCGGATAGCAAAAGCTTGGGCTATGGTCTTAGCGGTATCTACCGTATATACATTGGCATTATATACAATGAGATCTGCCGGCTGCTCTTTGGCGCAAGCCATCATCATCAACACGATGACACTCAAAATCCATTTTTGTCTCATACCATTTTTTTATATATGTCCTTATAAAGGCACAAGTTAGGAAATTACAGGTCAGGTCCTGCAAAGATTACTTCGCGCACATCAGGTAGAAACCAAACAAGTCATAGCCATAAATTCGTTAATAAAATAGATATTTGCCTATCGATAGAGTATAGACTAAATGGTATACTCTTTTATCAGGTTTAATCAAGGAGGCAGACCAACCATTAAAGCAAAGATTCCTCATTTTTTTAAAAAAAACAAGACTATGACCATCGCATTGGGAGCTGATCACGCAGGATTTGAGGTAAAACAGGAGATTCTAAAAAACTTGCAGGCACAAAATTTGAACTGTATTGATTATGGAGCCTATGACCCAGATCGTGTAGACTATCCGGATTTTGCTCATCCTGTGGCGAAAGCCGTCGAGGAAGGCACTGCTGATTTTGGCATATTGGTGTGCGGCAGTGGCAATGGAGTAGCCATTACAGCCAATAAACATCAGGGCATTCGAGCCGCAATATGTTGGAATGAGGACATAGCTAGACTGGCGAGGCGACACAATGATGCAAATATAATTGCTATCCCGGCTCGATTTATCGAAGCCTCTATGGCTGTCAATCTAGTCAATATATTTTTACACGAAACTTTTGAAGGCGGCAGACATGCCACTCGGGTAGCTAAAATCAGTAATTGTTGATCAACAGCCGATCAAAATTCGATTCCAATCCAATTTTCCCGGATTATTTTACGATACCCAATTCTTTCAATACCTGAGGGCCAAGATCTTCGCTTTCGCTGAGGTACAAATAACCCGGTTGACTAGAGTCAAATATCATGGTATATTTTCCTTCTTTGCCTATTCTTTTGACTATGGTGTCTATCTTATCCAGGATAGGAGAGTACAGACGCTCTCGTCGTTGGACCAATTTATTTTTTACCTCCGTCTCGAAGGCTCGCAGATTTTCTTGCTCTTTAGTGAGTTCTTCTTCTCTTTTCTGAGCTATGATAGGTGCCAGGTTGCCTTTTTGAGACTCTGCCTGATAGTCTGCCACATGTTTTTGAAACAATTTAACCATTGCTTCGCCACCGATTAACAAACTATCCTGATACAATTTCAATAAGGTATCAGCTTTTGCTATTCCCGGCTCCTTGCTAAGGATTTCGGCTGAATTGAGATAAGCAAATTTTTGGCCTGATGCTGAGATGGCACAAGCAATAAATAAAAGTGCTAATATTAATTTATTCATGGTCGGTAAATCTCTTTTTGTATTTAGACGCAAGTTCGTCAAGGAAGTTACATATTTAAAATAAATAACCCCGTAAGCTCAGGGTCTACGGGGTATAAAGTATATTTTGTTAATACGATTATTTAGGATCGTTGATTTTTTTACGCTCCACTTCTTTCATACCTTCTTGAATTTCATCTTCGATGGAATTGCGAGCATTGTTAAATTCCTTGATCCCTTTACCCAGTCCTTTCATCAGTTCAGGGATTTTTTTACCTCCGAACAATAATAAAACGACCACAAAGATCAGGATCCATTCGCCACCGCCGGGCATCGATATAAGAAATAGTAAAGAGTTCATTTCTGAAAGGTTGAATTAAAAAGCAAATATAGGGTTATTTAAACGGAGATGTCAGGCTTTAACGTTCTGTTTATTTCTTCAAGCCAATCTCGCGCAATCGCTCTGCCAGATAAGCTCCAGCTGTGATCGGGGGATAATGTAGCGGATTATCTACGGTTACCGTCTTTGGCAGACAAGCGAGGTCCATCTCACTCCGCGGGTGCAAGAAAAACGGAATAGAGAGTCTGGGTTTGTGCCACTCTGACTGAGGTGGGTTGATCACCCGATGCGTGGTCGACTTAAGGTAATTATTGGTCAGACGCTGCAGCATATCGCCTACATTGATCACGATTTCATCTTGCTCTGTGACGACATCCAGCCATTCGTTTTTTAGATTGAGGACTTGAAGTCCGCCGGCAGATGCTCCGACCAGCAAAGTGATCAGATTGATATCTTCGTGTTGCTCTGCTCTTATGGCACTATTCGGCTCTTGGGTGATCGGCGGGTAATATATAGATCTCAAAATACTATTGCCATTTTTGATCTTGGACTTGAAATAAGCGTCGCCCAATCCGAGGTGAATAGAAATGGCTGTCAACAAATGACCTCCGGATTTCTCGAATGCTTTATATAATTTGACACCTGTAGCTAGGTACTGGGGTCGCTCTCGGACATATACATTTTTAGGGTATTCTTTTTTGATCGAATCTTTTCCTACCACCACTTGACCGATTTGAAAAAATTCTTTTAGGTCAGCCACTTGAGATTGTTTGGCATGCTCTTTACCGAATGAAGTGTACCCTCGTTGACCAGCGAGCCCCTTCACTTCATATTTTGTCTTTTTCTCTACGGGTAATGCAAAAAAAGCCTGGGATTCTTCATAAAATTTTCGAACCAATGATTTAGGGATTCCATGATTGATAACCCCTACAAAACCGATTTCTCGAAAGGCTTTGGACAGTTTTTTAATGAATGCTTTTTTTGTAGCTTCATCGCCTTTAGTGAAGTGCGAAAGATCCACTAAAGGAATAGCACGTTTTTTAGCCATAACGGGAAAATTTATTTCTAATATACAAATTTTATACCAATGTGGACAATTGACAATTTGACGATTTGACAATTTCTATTAAGGTCTGTACTTTGCTTCTGTGAGGATACGATCAAAATCTGTCCATTTCGCGAGTTCCTGGTGACTGATGGCGGATGATTTCATAAATGCCTTGATGATACGATGACCTATATAGTTGGCAGCTCGGCCCGGCGCTTCAGGAGGCATACCCTGGCTATGAGGGGCAGGTTGGGTGAGATTGGCTATGTCCCTCCCACTTACTTTATATAGAAGCCTATCTGTCAATAGGTATCGCCAGATATCCAATTCATTGGCGCGGACCCAATCGAGCTGATCTTGTGTAAATTCGTACAACAAAGTATCTGCTATGGTAGGAAGCCAGGCCTGGACCAGATATGTTTTTTTGCCTTCGGTGAGGATATGATCCAAAAGTCTATTATTAGCGGGTGGTAGCACGACATCAGCAGCCAATGCATATAAGATCTTGGATGGCAGATGTGCAAGATTGAAGGTCCTGTTGATATAAGTGGAGAAGTTAGGGTTATTGATCGACAATTGATCGTATAAAGCATAAGTCCCTAAAAACATTTCAAAACCTACGCCGAGAGCATCTCGCCCCTGATCGTTCTGAAATAAAAACAGTCCATAATTAAAATCAGTGATCACAGGATAGAGTATAGGGGTCTGTTTTTCCGGAAAGGAAAGAGTATATGCTGCAAATGGCTCACCTAAGGTCTGCTGCCAATCCCAATGCCTAAATACATTTGTTGCGCTGTCTTTTAATCTAATCCTGAACGTATCTGACAAGTATGATTCCACCGCGACATTTTTGATGGTGGTATCGTTGACTTCCAAAATCGCGGTAGTAATGAGCCGACTCAAGGTCAGATCATGAGCCATTAAACTCTTCAATCCTGCCCCACGGTATCGGGTAGAGTCCCCTATAGCCATCAACCAACTATCATCTATTTCTACGGTGACTGGAGGTATATGAGTTGATTTTTTATCCTGATTACAGGCTTGAAGTATACACAAAACCAATAAAAGACGCGTTAATACTGACATATTCCAGGATTGATAACTCTTAACATAAATGTGGAAAACGAAAATACACGAATTTATTATCTACGAAAAATCAGATATTTGCACCCGCTTATGAAAAAGCAAAGGAACATCTTTTGTCTCTTATTAATATTCATAGGATTATTGGCTGATGCTCAACGCCTCAAATTAGGTGTATATTCGGCTCCTACGATGAGTTGGCTCAATACAAATGATGCTACTATCAAATCCAGTGGAGTCGAACTGGGCTATAGTATGGGGGTAGTCGCAGATTATCTGATTCGATCGCGATGGTCTCTAGAAGTTGGTAGCAATCTGTCACTCCGTCAAGGTGGAACCATCCAATATAAAACAGGAGGCAACATATGGCCTTTATCAGAATTAAAAAACCCTCAATATAATACTGGCCCCAAACCGATAAAGGATCTGAGTACATTAAAATACAACCTTCAGTTTTGGTCTGGTCAAATCGGGTTTAAGCGCCATTTTAGAGAAAAAGAGTATACCAAAATGTCGGTCAATTTCCCGACACTGCATGTTGCAAAACTAATCAATGCCCGTGGGTCTATACTCCAGGAAAAGCTGGTAGCCACCGATGAGGACATCAATCGGGATTTGAGGGATTATAACCTGGCATGGTCTATGGGAGTCGGTATAGAAAAAAGAATTCGTCAAAGTACATCGGTCTACGCATCTTTGCAGTTCATGCACTTTTTATCAGATCTTACACTCAATCATGGATTCAGGTCCAACCTAGTATCTGCCGGCGATATTAACGATCCGACGGATGATGTCTATGAGCAATATGATGATCATACCCGAGTGCTTTTAAACTCCATCAGCATTAAAATCGGATTACTTTTTTAAACTCCATTATGAATCAAAAGCAACTAGATAGTTTTATTAAACTTTCACTGAAAGAAGATGTAGGCCCTGGCGACCATACCTCTAATGCCTGTATACCGGCTAAAGATATCTCCAAGGCTCGATGTATCATTAAAGATGAAGGGGTGCTGGCAGGCATGTTGATTGCTAAGCGGGTGTTCAAGCTGGTAGATCCAAAATCGCGGTTTAAAGCAATGCTCAAAGACGGTCAATCTGTAAAATTTGGGGACATTGCATTTGAAGTGACCTGTAACACTAGAAAATTATTACAAGCCGAGCGTCTAGTGCTGAATACGATGCAGCGACTGTCCGGGATCGCCACATTATCCGATCGATTTGCTGCAGAAGTAGAAGGTATTCCGGTAAAAATATTGGACACCCGAAAAACAACTCCACTCAATCGGTTTTTAGAAAAATATGCCGTAAAATGTGGCGGTTGTTATAACTATCGCGATGGCCTATATGATTGGATCATGATCAAAGACAATCACATCGATGCCTGTGGATCGATAGAACAAGCTATACTCCAGGTCAAAGCTTATCTAAAGAAAAATAAACTGAAACGAGGTATCACCATCGAAGTCCGTAATCTGGTAGAACTGTATGAAGTCATCCGGGTAGGCGGTGTCACCCGCATTATGCTGGACAATTTTGAGTTGCCTATCATGAAGGAAGCCGTGGCTACTGTCAATAAAAAATTTGAAACAGAAGCTTCAGGCGGAGTCACTTTACTAAATGTGCGAAAAATCGCTCAGACAGGAGTTGACTATGTGTCATCAGGAGCACTGACGCACAGTGCCGGCCAGTTGGATATTAGTCTGAAGGTAATAAAGAAGTAAGCCGAATCGCCATGCTTTGGATCAATTATTCCAAGTGGGGCTGAATATTTTGTAACTCCACGTATTAGGTAAGTGAGGAAAAGTTTTGGTCCACTTTTTTTGAAACCTTTTTAGTTCACTCGACTCCATGACACTCAATGTAGTGGCCAGAGCATCTGCATGCGTAGCATTGGCCGCGATCACTATGGTCAGATGAGGGCCAGGAATCCCAAACCCGGTCTTTGGATCGATAATGTGTGAATGACGAAGACCATCCTTATCTTCTACAAATTTATATGCATCACCTGAGGTGACGATTGAGGCCGACTCCACATAGATGATCGTATCTCGCCAAAGGTGATCTCGTTTTATAGAGGCGGTGATAGCCCATCCACTTTGATTGGGTGGCGAGACACCTACGTATATATCTCCACCACCATCTACCAGACTCATAGCATAACCCTGTTGAGCTAAAACTTTATATGCTTCATCTACTGCATATCCTTTTGCTATTGCACCGAAATCGAGTACCATACCCTGAGGAATTTGAATCTTGTTTTTTTTCAGCCTAATTTTCTTATACCCCACATGTTTAAGTGCCGCTTTGATTTTTAATGAATCCGGGTAATCATTCAACTTTATGGCCCTTCGCCAGATCTTTGATAGCGCGCCGACTGACACATCAAAAGCCCCTCGGGATATATGGCTGTATTTAATAGAGATGGCCATCAGGCTGTAAAAATCTTGACTTAGTCTAAAAGGCCTACCGCTGGTATCCCGATGCAGTCTAGCTAATTCGCTAGTGGTGCTATAATCGCTAAACACTTGATTTAGTGCATCAATTCGGTCCCAAGCCAGCTGTACAGCTTGAGTTATTCGGACAGTATCCTCACCATGGACCTTGATATTGAACTCTGTGCCCATCTTATATGCCTTATAAGCATAGATGCTGGCCTGTGACATAAGCCAACTTGGCAAACATACCAAAAGCATGATGATTTTAACTCTGATCATGCTCTTGACTTTTTAATATTGCTAGGGTTCAAACATCGTACACAGACCATCCGATCAACCCAAAGTCAAATGGCAATCATATAACCAGTGACTTGCCAGGAGTAGCAATCTCATACCAGCCATCTTTGTCGGGCAATGACTTTGGTTTAGTAGACCAGGTATATGCCTCTGGTTGCAGATTGATATTCGAATTTAAGGCCTTGTCCCATTCTATGAGTTGACCACTGTATGCAGCCATCCGACCCATGATGGCGGTGAGGGTAGCCTTAGCCCCATTCTCAGCATCTGCAAACTTGTATTCATTTTTTGCAATAGCTTCAAAGAGGACATCGTGCTCTACCTGATAAGGATTGCCATCGTTTTTATCATCATGTTTGAGTAATGTAAACCCCTTACGAGTCTGAATCAGGCCTGGCTTGGAGGCAACTCCTGCTGTACCATCAAATTGCTCGGTCACACTGTTCAGACAACCTTTGCTATGGCGACACTGGCTATACATTCTTGAACCATCTGCATATTCATATTCTATGGTAAAGTGATCGTAGATTTCACCAAATTCTTTACCCGTACGAGTCTGACGACCGCCCATACCTTTAGCATTGATCGGATAGGCTTGTTTTACCCAGTTGCCTACATCAAGATTGTGGATATGTTGTTCATTGATATGGTCACCGCAGAGCCAGTTGAAATAATACCAATTGCGCATCTGATACTCCATCTCTGTTTGGTTGGGTTGTCGGGGTTTTACCCACACGCCGCCATCATTCCAATAGACGCGAGATGCAGTGATATCACCTATAGCACCGCCCTGCAAGGCTTCTACCCAGCGCTGATACACCTTTTGATAATGGCGTTGAAGGCCTACTACTACATTGAGTTTTTTATCTTTTGCTTTTTGCGCAGCCGCCAAAACTCGTCGCACGCCCACCGCATCGGTAGCGACAGGTTTCTCCATAAAGACATGCTTATTCTGGTTGATGGCTTCTTCAAAATGGATCGGTCTGAAGCCTGGAGGTGTTGCTAAGATGATGACATCGGCCATGGCGATCGCTTTTTTATAGCCATCGAATCCGACGAACTGAGTATCCGGAGTGACTGCAAATTTTGTTTTATCTAAGCCAGAATCATCCATTTCTTTTTTGATCGCCTTAATACTCTCTTCTATACGATCTGCAAATGCGTCAGCCATAGCTACTACCTTTACGCGCTGCTTAGTAGAGATAGCCTGGATAGCGGCTCCAGTACCCCGGCCTCCACATCCGATCACAGCTATTTTGATTTCATCATTGACTTGATTGTGCACCATTGCAGAAAGCGGTACACTGCCCAAAAGCAAACCAGTGCCACCAATAGCAGCAGTGGATTTTACAAATTTTCTTCGATCCATATTCAATATTTTTTTAAGGTGTATAAATATAAGAATAAAGTTGCAAGGTCATAAAAAATTATCCAAACCACCAAAGAAAATAGGATCAGCTAACAGCCCACTTCCCTAACTGCAAGATGCAGAATCGTTTCGAGTAAACTCTTCTAAAGTAATATAACTAAACATAATGCTACTTAGGTAGTTATATTGGAAAAATAATTACCCATCTAACTAAGGTTTTCGTAATAAAAAGCTATAGTCACAAATCGGAATCTGGGGCCAGTTACAAAATAAACTCCAAGATACTATGGAATAGAAATCCATAGGTTGAGTGCATTGACTGAAAGACATTTGATTTTGTTGTAAACAACATTGAATAACTTTATCTGTTCATTGAAATTTAATCCAGAATAAAATTCTGATCATTGTTAGGCCCGTCTCTATGAAGTTCTAAATTTTCATGAATCATTTTGTCTGTTATATTGCCTAAACTCCATGTACCATATCCAATTCCCCATAAATGCTGACCCTAATATCGCTTCTTTAACTCAAAGAATTCGTATAACATCAGCCTTGCACTTCGGCCCTTAAACCTTTTTACTATATCACTGATCGATATCTTCGGCGAATAACTTATATGCAGATGTAGATGATCCTTGCTCACTACCCCTTTTAATACCTTGCTAACCATGGCGTCAGACATTTATTTGATCAAATTTTTACACCTGGACTATATTTCACCCCTTAACACTGAATACCAATATTTCGTACTCCATACCAGAGGAACATGAAGCTAATGTACGCTGTGACTTCATTTCCGAATGTTCTCCATCTTCAAAACCACTGAGAACTGTAGAAGCTAAATCCTTGCAAAAAAATGGCATAGCTTAAGATAGCGATTGGGTAGTTAATAAACTATTAGAAATAACTCTTTGCGGAAATATGTTCAAGGAGTTTTCAAATTGATATTGAGTCCCCAACTAACCTGATTTGGGATATAATAGTTAAAGCTTAACCCACGCTTTCAATTCATAATTCTAAATCAACATACTACCTAATATCCACTTTAATAATAACAGGTAAAATCATTTTATCTGAAAATAAGGCTTTCACTCCGACCCTGGCTTCATTCATACTCATTTTTTCAGCGGATATTAAATTTTTACCAAACGCCTTTTTAAGGCCGTCATATTTATTTGCTATTTGAAGTTTTTTGAATATGCTTAAATTTTCTATAAATCTGGGAATTTTCTGCGGCGAAATCAGAACATATAAAAATTCACTTCCTTGCTCATTAAAAACAAAAGCTTTATATTCATCCGGAATGAATAATTTATTTATGCCGGAAATTGATTTGAGCTTATTAAATTCATTCACTTTTCCCTCCGGGGTAAAATATTTTGGCCAGTGAATGAATTCATTTTTTTTAGAATCTATAGAAAAACAATAGACATACAATTGACTTCTGGATGATTGAACCTCCAATCTCAGTTGATCTCCGGTATTAAGTTTTTCAACCGGACTGAAAAGATGATTTTCTAAGAGGGTATTCATAGCGGAAAACCTCAGGGTGCCCTCTTCAGTATGGCCGGGTATTTCTAGGCTTATATTCACCTCTATTTCATTTTCATTTAAGAGATAATTAAATGGAATAAAATGATATGCCTGCTTGGTATATTCTGCAAAGTCGGTATATTTTATCCAAACAAATCCTCCATTAGCCCATTCAGTCCCCCAGCTATTCATCAATTCGAAGGCACCCTTGTCATCATCAAAGCCGATTACGGTCATGGCGTGTTGATCGGCAAATGTGGTATCACCAATTAAGGGATTCCAAAATGTATTGCCAGGCTTAAGTAATTTAAAATTTTTTTTGATCGTGATTCCGATTACGACAGGTAGCTTTCTGGATAAACTTGCTTTAGTTTTATATATTTTATCTAATGAAGATTCTTCCTTGTTAAACAGTTTTTCAAAAGTCTGGATTTTAAATTTTTCGGCTTGTTTAAGTTCTTCCACTTTAGGTAATTTATCACACCGGTTTTTAAACTTATCAAATTCTTTTGCAGCAATGTCTCCTTTTTCTATGAGCAGTTTACCAGCGTCCATTATATTACTTCCACTATAAACACAATTTCCTTTCCAGATTTGGTTATAAATAAAAAGCGCCGAGAAAGCATTATTCTTGATTTTTTCGATTGAATCTTTCCAGTTGTTTTTAACAGCATGGAGAATACTCAAAGCTCCATAGCCGACCGCCCAACCTGTACAGGAGAGAATCTCACCTTGATGTTGAGGCCGTGGAGCATAGGGTTTTAGATCAATTTTGTACACTCCCTTTGTCTTATGCTCAAGGGACTTGTTTCCTTTCTGGTCGCTATATGCACTCTTTGTCTCTAAATCTTCATCCAATAATAAACCTTGGGCAATTGAATTAAGAGGATTAGCAATCCATAAGACCATATAACTAAATATGATCAGATCATGTCTTATTTTACTTCTGCCCATGTATGGAATTTATTGTGACCGATCAGATGAGTATCCAATAAAGTATTATTGTATTTTTTTAATTCGGCTTGTAGCTTTTGAAATAATTGAAATGCTAATTTGCCGTATTGTATGATTTGAGGAATAAGAGTCAAGAAGGAAGCACCAGTAATTTGCCCATTCGTAACTTCCACCACTACTTTTTGGTAATTATTTGCATAATAGTCCCTGGCTTCATTCAAGTCGAATGAGATTTGTTTGGCATAACCATCAGGATTTTTTATGATATATTTCCTGACTGCCTTATTTAACATATCATCTTTAATTTTTAATAAAATTTGATTAAAGCGGTCAGCGCTGTTATTATACGCCGTAATTACCCGTTCCACATCTTTAGGATCATAATCATTTTGAATCCTTTTAAAATCTCGAATCGATTGCTCAGCCTTATTCCTTGCATCCTCAAAATCTTTTAAGAAGTCAGTATTTAAAAAACAATTCAAACCCCAATATGGAGATGTGCCTGGACAATTTTGTGAAAAGCCAATTCCAGAAAAGAAAGTTAAAATCAAAATATTTATTAAGTTTTTCATATACACTATATTTAAAAATTGAGTCTTATGCCAATACTAGGGATCTCATTTTTATTATTTAGAGCAAAATCAAAGTAAGGTTTATTAGATGAGGTTGAATTTATGTTATTCATGTCTCGTTTATATTTTTTTATTTTTATTATTCTACTAATCATCATATACCCTCCTGCAACCAATACAGCCCCACCAGCTGCAAGAAAATACTGCCCTTTTTTATACTTTTTATTTGCTTCGTCATAAAGCTCATCTCGGGTAGGTTTAGCGCCACCGTATATGGAAGCATCATTTGGATTTTTACTCGATGCATAGATATCATACAGTGGCCTAAAATTATCTTTGTAGTCCGAATTCGCTTTTAATCCTAAAAAGGCAAGCGTGCCGGAAGTCACCACTGTACCTCCTAATCCAGCATAGGCTGGCACTATTTTTATATCTTGTTGATTCATTGCTCCTCCCCCACTTCCATCCATCGGAGTATCCGTCAATACTTCAATTTTTAATTCACCGGATAGTTCAAGGACATCAATGGTAGTAGTCCAAATAATTTTTTTTGATCCTGCTTTTACTAGGTTTCCAACATCACCGAATATACCTTTAGGATGAATTTCTTCTCCATCCAAAGTGACTTTGAGGAAAATATTATAAAACTGTATTTTTCTATTTGACTTTAAATCAAAAAGGATAATGACGGTATCCTGCTGATCATTGATAATCGCTGAACTGGGTATGATCGTAATGGAAGGATCCTGAGCGAAAAAGGGCAATCCAATCAATAAAAATGGTATGATAATAATTAGATTTCTCATGACTTAAAATGGTTATATAAAGTTTAGGTTTTTTTATTTGATGAATTTATTATTCATTCTTCTCGGTTTGATTTTATCATTATTCATTTAGATTTATTCGGGATGATTTATGTAAATGAATACTCTCCTATTAGAATAAAATGACATTTCTGCTTAGTCGGTCAATTATCTTAGACATTTATTAATTATAAATGTAGATAGCTACATCTCCTAATTCATTTCTGTTCAGTAGGGGTGTTTGTTTCTTGTTTTTTACTTCTTTGACTATCCGAGGTACCTCCATTTTAACAAAGTCAGCGATTTCATTGATTGTGATGATTCCGTTTTTATTCAAATCTGCTTTCCCATTTTCCATACCCTCAATAAGGGATTCGGTAAATGCGCCATTCCTCCATTTAATATCTTCATGAGATTCTTCTGATTCACTGCTGGAGGTAAGAATCGTAAGACCTTTCGGTGCATTTTTTAAGTTATGAATAGCCTGAATTACATCTTCATTATTTGCTTTTGCGCCACCGCTTTGGCAGGCATCAATAAAAATTATTTTTTTGCAAGGCAATTTTTGTAATGGACTTAATATTTCATTATAATAAGATACACTGGTAGAACTTTTTGATAACGGATCAAAATCGTCACCTTGAATTCTAAAATCTTTGTTTTCGTCCACAAAACCATGGGAAGAAAAAAACAAAAAGACGATATCATCCTCGGTTAGAGTACCAACATTTATTTTTGATTGGATAGATTCAATAGATATTCTGATTTTTTGGGTTGTAGCCTTAGAACCTATTAGGGTATCTATTTGGATAGAATTAAAATAATTTAATGCCTTGTATCGCTGTTTATCGTAAGCAAGGGCAAAGTCACGAGCATCTTTCATGGAATACTTCAAGTTTGTTTTGGTGCCGATGGATAATAAATAAAGATTAGGTTTGATCGGCGAATAATTTATTTTAAACTTTTGGGATTCCGCCAGTATCTTGTTATTCTCTACACGAACCAGAATTTCATTTATTGGAAATTTATCACTCAGTGAAATTTTGTCTCTGAGCGAATAACTTCCATCACCTAGGTCAATAAATTTTGTATTTTTATTAGAACTCCAGTATACCCTGTTTAAAAATGTTTTTACATTTCCAGTAACTAATTTTTCATTGCTTATTATTCTCAATTCTATTTCAAGTTCAGGTTGCTTCGTAGTATATAACTCATTCCGTGGGATAGAAAGGACATTGGGGATGGTCCATAATATTTTTGTAGTAAGGTATTGAGCTTTAGAACTTACCGTAATTTTTGCAGGGTCCCTGATCAGAGTTTTCTCGCTGGAATATTTCAAATCTGAAGTTAAAGTTACTATTGCTTGAACCTCATTTGATCCAATATTAACCGGAATAAGCATTGAATAAATATGTTCTTTATATTCCGGTCCAGAGATCAAAGAGACTTCTCCCGCTTTACTCCCAATTTCAAGCCCATTGATCAAGATTGTTATTTGATCTTTGACTAATTTCTTTTCGCTTTTTATTTTTATTTGGATTTTAATCCTGTCGCTAACTGTTCTTATGGTATCCTTATCCAGTGGAGAAATCCATTCAAAGGTTACTAGTGAGGGCGTAGATTTAATAGCTGTGGCTTTCGGCTTTATAATGAGCGTAGTAGATTTTGGTATTGAGGGAGCTGTTGCAGGTGCTTGTCCTGATCTAGGTATGGGTGTACAAGCAGCAATAGAAATAAAGATAAATAAAAGTAAATATCGATTCATACACTTTACTTTGAAGTCAACTTGACTTGTTTATAATTTAAATTGGCTATTTAATTTTACCAATATGATTTCTTTACCATTGTCATAACTACCGGCCAAAATATAACCTCCATCTGAAGTTGAATTAGCCGCAGTAAATTCAATAGTCTTGGTAGCTTGCTTAGACTCATAGAGTTGTTCCATTGCTAGCGAAGAAGTCAAAAGAGCAGCTTCCCCAAAATAAACTCCCCCCAAAGTTTGCCCTCCCCAACCGACTGCAATGTATTTACCATTTGTATGCTTCGCACCTCCTAAGAATCCGCTTTCGGCTAATAAAGGAAATTGGTCGAATTTGCCAATCTTGACGCCGTTACTGTCAATACTAGATACATAGGATCTTCGTAATGTTTGAGTTACGGTTCCATCTATGATTACAAATCCATTGGTTGTCACTTGAACCAACACTCCGGAACCACCGCCCACATCTTCCAATGATTTATAGGCGATGAGTGGCTTTATGTTTTCATTTATTTTCATAAAAAATGGAAAAGGAATGCTGATTCCAAAATTATAACCCATGATTCCTATAGCAGAGCCATTACGTATCATTGAAACAGGAAAATATCTTCCGAATCCTGAATTTGTAATCGTAGCACTATCAATCAAATTTCCATTATCTGCATTGATTCTAAGTAATAAAGGAAAGCTCGTAGTAAAGGTCCCATTATTACCAGCTACAATCAGTTCTCCTCTAGAGTTCAAAATAAGATCTCCTCCTTTTTCATCTCTTCCAATTATTCCATAAGATTTTGGCCAGGCCAAGGTAAGGTCAGTCCTCAATTTAGCTGCAAATATTTGAGATGATCCACCTCCACCTTCAGACCCGACTATAAAATAACCATCTGTGACCCGTATGAGTTTACCACCGATAATTTCTCCAAAATTATTTCCAAAACTCGTTACTATTTGCACATGATCTCCCGTAATAGATCTTTTTATTATGAATATGTTTCCAAAAAAATTAGCATCATACATTTGACCACTGATGATATACCCTCCATCTATTGCCTCAACCACACTTTCTACACTGACTGTTTTATTTGCTTGAGCTACGAAATGAGTTTCAAATGTTGGTAATACTACAACAGTTTTAATCTCATCTTCAACTTTCTCCAGGCTGCAGCCAATGAACAGTGTAACAAAAATAAATAATCTTAAATTTTTCATTTATAATTTCCTTCGGCATCGGTTTTGTAAATAATAAAGTCGGACTGTGCGCCGGCTGGTCCCGCACTCAGGATACTTCCTCCATCCGTGGATGATTTAAGACTTAGACTATAGTTATCATCCCATATCCATTGTGCTTCATCAAAGTTTTTAAACCATATTTCTGCACCTGTATCTTTATTTCTCTTGGATAAATAGATTTGGTTAGCCGACCCGAAACTATCCGTAATACCTGTCACTACAATATTGCCGTCCTGGGATTTAACGACGCCGATTAGTTTGTCCTCCTGCAAGCCTCCCCATGTAATAGTCGTTCCTATTTGAGCTCCTACACTACTGAGATGTACCACATTAAATTCCTCATTAGCATTTGGCGTTACACTTCCTGCTGTATAAAGCGATTTATCTGCCATTTCGACTGTAGAATAACCAATACTATTCAATCCGCTTAAAGTATACTCCCAGATTTTTACGCCGTTTAAATCTGTTTTATAAATCCAGTGATTAGATTGTTTGTATCCTGTGAAAATCAAATTGTTATCACTGGACAAAATAACATTTCTGGCTGCACAATTACAAGCAGTTCTTATAGATTTATTAGCGCCGGATATTTCCATTCCTACAGAATTAATTCTAGTGATGCCTACGGTTAGTTTGTCTGCATCATTATATGCAATAAGATATTCTTTATTGGGTAATTCGATAATACCAATTCCTATTTCATTGGAAATAAAATGACTATAAGGAAACTTCCATTGCTCTGTAAGTTGACTATTTGTTTTTACAACATACAATTCCTTATTAGACCCTGAGCCAAATGTGGAATAGCCGACCATAATAAATCCCTTGTCAGAAGTTTCAATTATAGCAAAAGCATTCTCATCCCCACTTTCTCCATAGTTCATTCGGGTTATTTCTACTCCATTTTTATCAAATTTCACGGCAAATATTTGATTCCCTTTACCAAAACTCGCTGAATACCCTACTACGACATAATTATTATCAGAAGTGGCCAGAATGTCTTTTGGAAAATCGTTGGATGGGCCACCGAATATTGCCTTGAACTTAGCACTACTGCCTGTAGCATTTGTCTCCGGATCGACCTTTTCCAGGTTACAACTACACATCATTGAAATAATTATAAATAAAAGATATCTCATTTTTGCTTTTTATTTATTTTATCAATAAATATTCATCAGTCACATCTTGCAAAGTGATTATGAGCAGCGGAGGTAGTCTTGCAATTTCCACTTTGTATTGTAAAATAGAATTACGGTCATATTTCAGCGTCAGAATTACAAATATATATATCATATTCATATTAAACTTAAATTTTATAATCTATGTTTTTAACCAACTTGTTCGTTAGCTTATTTTCAATTTATTTGCTATTTATTTTTAACTACTACTTTAATTGGATTCCAATAAACAGACATAGATGAATCATCATCTGTGCAATTTCCTATATCATTATCTGAAGTGTCTCCTAATATTTCTATTTTACTAGCCACAAAAGTAGTGCTGTAATTAAATATACTTACTTTATGATCTAAATCTTCAAAGGAATTGGATATGTTTTTACTAACAATTCTAATAAGCTTTTTAGAAGAGGGAATTGAGTAAAAATGTTTTGAAGTCTCATAGTTAGCTTCACTCCAGTCTGATGTGGTTTCTTTTAGATGAAACTTTATTTTATACCAAATTTGATCGGAATTAACTCCAGCTATAAACAAACTAATTTCAAAATCGATATTGGGTCCATGTCCATCAAATTCTTTATCCCCACCGACTAATACTGGGCACAATTTAATTAAATTTGTAGGAATACCAATTGATATTTCTTCCTCTTTACCAATAATATTAAAACTTAAAGACGGAGAAGAAATTTTTACTCCATTTCTTGTAACATTCAATATAGATATTAAATTTTGATCCTTATTCTCATTATCTGCATCAAACCTAAAAACAGCTTGATTTGGATTTGATGACTCTAATGGCTTTTTATTACTTCCATCAATTATCCATTCAACCTGATCTGAAGGTCTTAAACCGGTAGTAAGATTAATGAATTTTACATCAGTTTTCCAAATTCCATTGTTTGTTCTATTATCCAAGGCTATAGAAGGTTTCAAATTTGGATATACTTTAATGCTAAAAATGGCACTCTTAAAAACACTATCTGATGTACTAGTGACCCATGCATCTACTTTAGTACCATTGATTTGACTTAATTTAATAAATTTATAATCAAATGATAATTTCGTATTTGATATCGCAATAGTGTCATCAATTCGCCAGTCAATGCGTTTAATATGACTTGGAGAATTAACGGATAATTTGAATGTTAATATTTCTGCAGTATCTATTTCTAAATTAATTTGAGTTTGATCATTTGCTGTAAATGATAATATTTTAAAACTTTCTAATATTATCACTGACGGATCGATCTTTTCCAAGTTACAGGCACATATCATTGTAATGATTATAAATAAAATATATTTCATTTTACTTTTTAATTATTTTATCAATAAATATTCATTGGTCACATCATGCCAGGTGCTCATAGATTGCGGAGCTTGTCCTGCAATTTCTATCTTGTATTGTAAAATAGAATGACGATCATATCTCAGCTTCATAATTTTCAAATCATTCATTTCATTTGAATTGAAAGATACCATTTGCACACGGGGTTTTTGCATAAAATAATAACGGGTCCATACTTCTACTCGTTCTGTTTTATTTTTTTCGATCCAGCCGGCATCTATTTCTATATCCAAGTTTGATTCCTTTATACCTAATTGATCTAAATTGGTAGTAATATCAATCATAGGTTTCCATGCATTAAGATTGGTCCAGGGCAAGGTCAGCCGTTCACCGGAATCATTCGTTTCTATCACCCGATATCTTGGGGGTTTATTCATTTTCACTGCAAATGGAAATTTTACTGTCATGGTGTGTTCATCCGGTCTGCTTGCATAAAATTTTAATTCTCCGGTTACCGGCTCTCCATTTACACCCTGTGCCTCCAATTCGAATGTTTTAAAAAAAAGATCATCTCGAATTTTGTTATTAAAGTCCAGGCATCGCACTTCTACATAAGCGTAAGCAGGTGGAGTTTGCTCCTGATTGATATCAACTTTTCGGATACAGTTTGGAAACTGATTGATGTCGATGGATATAGAAAAGCTATTTGTTTTTATGGCCATTTGTGCCGGAATAGTATCAGGAGACATGACATCGGAACTAGCCGAAAGGAAATTTTTTTTAAACTCCATATCACCTTTTAAAGTCAAGTCTTTGTATGAACTCAATATTACTTCCGCATAAAAAGCATAGGTAAAACTAAATGCAAGTCTATTATTTTGAATTTGATCTTCAATGAGTTGGGCATCTACATTATCCAGGGCAATCGTGAAGTTCCGTTCTGTCCAAAATACACCACCTGTATTGCTTCCACCTTGAAAAAAACCATTCGTTTTTTTTAGATTTTGATCATCCTTACTTTCTAAAGAAGAAGCGCTATAAATAAGCGTCGATTCGAGATTTTGAATGGCGAGTGGTACCCATTTTATTTGTGGACTAAAATGAAACTGGTTGCGGAGCTTTTCAAGATTTATTGGATCCATCCGTTCCATTTCGATATTCATCTGAATGATATTGGTAAATCTCTTTTCCCCTTGGTTGCCGTATAATGAGACGCCTGTGTATCGAAGCTGGGTCAATATAAAATCAGGTTCGCCGGTTAACTTTGTTTTTAATTTTAAATTCCCAGGAGCATAATATTTTAGATTAGGGTTATGCAAGTCACTGAAAACAATAAAATCTTCAATCATTTTTTTTGATTCCCACAAGGGTTGACTGTAAGAAATAGTGCTTATCAATGCAGTACAACAGATCAACAATCGGACTTTATCAGAAAGATTAAATTGATATGACAGAATTTGATACATTTTATTCCAAGATGAAATTATTTTTTGGGCATCTCAGGGAACAAGTTTTTTATTTGTTCTCTACCGAAAACAATGATATTGGATCCGTTATTTTTTTGCCAGCCTGAGTCATACATTTTGCCATCCGGCATGATGATCAAGACAGAATATTCGAATTGTGGATTTTTCCCTACAGGTACATATAGTTGAATATCTTTAATGGTACCACCATCTTCGATGACATTAAAAGGATCTTTGAGAATATTCGTTCGTCCGTTTGGATCCAATTGGTAGGATTGAACCTGGATTTTTATTTTAGCGGCTCCGGTGTAAGCTATTGGATCCAGTATTTCGATGGTCATCGGTTTAAGGACAGACCCACTAGTACCTTTTGTCAATTGTTCAGTGATTTCATTATCACATTCTTTACATTTTTTTACCACATAATCAATCCACATTTTTTTTATTTTTGGATCTTGATCTATCCATCCTGGGACAAGACTGGCATCGAATTTTATTGATGTACCTTGTGAAATTTCTTTATCACCCATTTGCCAGGTGTATATCATAGGTTGGCTATTTTCAATGCGTAAGAGATGTAAGTTTTTCACTATAATCGGGTAAGGGAATAAATTTTGCCAGGTATTATTCCGCCAATTATCTTTTTGTAATTCGACTGAGCCAAAAGTCTTTCGTTCATCGAGTTTAAGGATGACCGTGATGGGCTGAGCTGGCAAGCCACCACTAGGTGAGATCATCATTTCGCCTTTGATTCCATTATCTCCAAAAAGAAAATTGCATACATTGGCTACATCAATGGCATCGTTTGCTCGTAATGCAAACGTAATAGGTTCTAAAAAATTGGCCGGTACTTTTACATCAAGGCTTTTGGCATCAAATAAACTACCCCAAGCTCCAGAAAATACCAGCTTACATTCTGTAGATACCGGCATGGATTGAAGTCTTGTAAACGGTTTTTTGACAACATTTCTTAATAAGTGTTCTACCAAATCAAGATGTTGTTTTGTAATATTTGGCCTCAAGCTCCCGGTCATTATAATTCCTTTTCCGGTGGACAAATAATTAATATGAAAATTATACCCATTTTCCGCAGTCCAATCGAGGTAATATTGTTTAGGTAAGAAGTAATAAATCCCGGAATGGGGGTTTTTGTCTACATAGACCTTATCGGTAATATTTAATATATCATAATAATCAAATTGAAAATTGAATTCACCACCTATTAATCTATTTATTTCCACGGGATTATCATTCGAGGGACCTTCCGGCTCTTGATTTACAGGGGGAACGGGGGCGGGTGGTGTAATTGGTTTATCTCTGAATATGGTGGCATCTCTTGCGTAAATACTTACTTTTTTTTGAATTGGGTCAGCAGGCTTCTGAGCAAAATTGGCCACAGTCCACAAAATAAAGAAGATAAGGAAATATTTAGAACACATATTATTAATGTTGAAGTGCTTAAAAATGTGACTTTAAAGCTTAGAGACTTTTTAATTTGGTTTCATATAGGATACAGAAGGTAATGGAATAAGTTTAATTTCCACGATGGTATTATTATTTGCAATCGTTTTTATAGCCCATTCTTTTTTACATTCGAAAAGGAATGATTTATTATTCATACCTCCGCCCAACAATTTTTCAAGTTCTGTACCCTCTTCTAAAATGGTTAGTTTTAAAAAAGCAGATTCTACTATATTACTTTGATAAATCTGATCGGCCAAAGGCTTAAACTGTAGATTGAAGTCAATGGATTTAGCTCTTGCATTCAATTCGACCGACACCGGAATGATTTCTTTTAAGGAGAGCTTCGTTTTGTTTAAAATCTCTGCTTTTACGGTATATTTTTTATCATTAAAACCTTCATATTCACAATTGATATCTATACCGGTGCTGGATTCTGATTGAATGGTGGCTGTTGTAATTTTATTTTTTGGAGCGCCTAATAGGCCTTCGAGGTCATCGAGGGAGTTTTTGATGGGGGTAAGGGAGCGTTGGGAGAATAAAAGATGTAATGAAAATAAAAATAAAATAGTGAATACTGTATTACGTGTTGTATGCCGATTAATAAAAAGTTTTAATTTCATAATTGAAGATTTAATTAAGCCCGATTTTACGCCAACTTTTATTAGTATATGTTTCAATCCAAATTTGAATTTTATCTCAATATTCTCGAAGGGTCTCTAAAATAATCCCTGGCCGCTATAATCGCTTTGACGATATCGATATTGCCGGCTCCTCGCATACAATTGTTTCCTCCCAAATGCGGACAAGCTAATGCCTTAACAGCTGCCCGGTGGGTCCAATATTGATCGAATGCTTTTGGTTTTGGCGTCGGCAAATACGTAGCCATACTGATAGTAAATTCCCGTTTTAATCGCGCTTCTGTAATTCCGAAATGTGTAATTATATCATATAAAGCATATACAAACATACTTGAAGTAAGAGTCTTTGCTGTTTCTTCGGCTCTTCCTTGAACACTAGAGGCATATGATTCCATACTGTTGGCAATGTGATTGGCCATAAAAGACGGATATCTAAGTCTTTCACGAGGTGGAGTCATTGCCTGAGCTGATTTTACAATCATATTGAAGGCAGTATCATTTCGCACCAAAGCCAATTCATGAAATAATTGAGCGAAGCCTTGAAACATTTGTTCATTGTAAAAAACATAGTCGCCCGGCACATCCAACCACTTATAACTACGTAATATGTAACGACCTCCAGTCTGAATATGTGGTGCTACTAATTTTATGGTACCACAACACGAGGTTACGACCTGTTTATTAGCAGGAATAGTTCCATCAAAACTAACTGTATGTGGGGCGTCCCACATCTGAGGAGTGCCTGTCAGAAAAGAATGGCTCCCTAAAACAAGCCTGTTCGTTTTCATATTTAAAAAATTGATTAATGCGTCTCTTCCTACCTTATTATGCTCTAAGCCCCAAAATGTAGCCATGCCTTCATCCAATGCACTCTGAGGGTCTGCTTGCAATTCGTCACCCCAATGCCCATCATCCCCACCGTAAGAAATAGCAAGACCATTGCGTCCCCATTTATTCCTTACGGCGCCTCCGGTCGATAAATATTCCACCGCAAATTGAGTATGTGAAAATTCATGGACTACCGTCTCATTCCAAGCCCAGTATCCTCCCGCTCCATTTGCTATGATCACGTTTGCAGCTAATTCACCCAAATTAAGCCACCCCCAGTATTTACCATCTTTATCACGAAAATTATTGGCGCAGGGCCAAATTCCTCTCAATGCTCCGGATTGGAAATCACATTTGCATGTTTCCGTTGCATTGAGCCCGGTACGGTCATCGAATATACTTATATCGATATCATTGACAAGACCATTAGATAAAACACTTAATGTACTGATCCGTTTTCGCATTAAAGAATTTAAGTTGACCAATGAATCGTATGTGGCCCTGATACGAAGGCCAAGTGTCATAGTTCGGAATATAGAGGCAGTATTTCCATCTAACAATACGTAAGAATATCCGGTACTATTAGGACCACACGAATCTCTATGAATATATGCAGCTGTGGCTCCTGTGAAATTAGCAGTGATGGCTGCTGCAGGTGCATAAAAAAACACTCTGATGTTTTGAGATAAAAGACCAGGAGCCAACCCCAAAATAATAATAATTAATAAATAATTTGATATAGTTTTCATAGTCATTGGTTTAAAAGAGGTCGGCGTAAATAATAGAATTCGAACCTGTTTTTTTGATTGAATTCTTTGAAGTGCCATCAGCGAGAAACCAATTGACTTCATATTGATATTCCAATTTATTAGCAGGCATTAATAATTCAACCTGTCCTGAAAGTTGCCCATTTTTTGGATTTAATCGGATAGTTCGGGTTAATTCCTGTGTTCCCATCATAAAATAAATTTTTAATTCAGCAGATCGCACATTTTTAAGTCGGAAATTTTCAGGATCAGCTTCTATATCAATGGTCTTCCGTACATATGGAGATGACAGTGGAATAGTACCAATTGTCATGGGATTCCAATCATTCTCTTGGGTGAATCCGCCAAAATAATTCCAGACTACTTTATAATCATAGTTTAACCATTTTAACCGGTTCATATCATTTTTCCAACCATATACCAATTTAAAATTATTTCCATTTTCATTGAAATTAGTTTTGTCGATACGGATCTCTAGGTTCGTCACTTCTCCATTTTCATGTTTTTTACGAAGTGCTACGCTGATAAAATTGAGATACTTGCCAAAATCCTGTGAACTGAAACCATCCAAAAAACTATAGATTTCACGTTGCTGGTAAAGGGGGTCGTCCAAATTGGCTTGATGAAAACAATCTGCACAATTTATTGGTCCAAAATTTTCATCAAATCGAAGAGTAAGATTATCTACAGTATATTTATTTAAGTCGATCCGAAAGGTTCCTTGTTGGTGAATTTTTTTCAATTGAAAACTTGCCATGATAGCTGCAATGGGAACGATTTCTTTTTGTACAGAAGTTATATCAGATCTATTATCACTATCACGAACTCTGGGAGGCACAGTATTCGCCCGCTGAGGACCTATTACTACATCATCCCGCAATGGAATATTTGATTTCGGAGGAGTAGGAGCTGATTCGGGCTTGGATTGAATAGAAGCCTCGTTTGATATCTTTTCACGATCTAGAGCTGCTTTGATCTCTTCCTGCCTCAAGGCATCATTTCGTTTTATGGCTTCTTTCCTTTCATCTTTTAAGTTATTGGTTGCCCTATCAAGCAAGCTGGTAGAGCCAATACCTGTCGCCCCTGTAAGCTGGCCTAAAGAAGGGGAACCAGTGCCTCCAGCCGGGTCAAACATCATATTAATAAGTTTGTTATAGGCTGTTTCCAGCGCTTTTTCAAGCTGATCATCCGTACCAATTTGAGTTACTTTGATGGCTCCTGATTTTCTGAGATCATCAAAAGCAGTTGATATTTCTGCTCCTAATAACACAGGTCCATGGACAGCTGCTGCCATCTGCATAGATTGATGTTCATACACCTGATCAAAATTGGCTTCAATCAGTACTCTTTTTGGAGATCGATATCCTTGTAATTTCATTTCAAATGAAATACTCATATCCGGTGTTGGAGTTTTAAATGAATCCCAAAGTATTTTTGATCCCAACTTGGTAAGCTGAACGGAAACTGAAGCCTTTTGTCCATCCAACAATGGAGCAGTGCCCAATCCAAGTACTTGTTTAGCAAATTCACCATTCGGTCGAGCAATTGAAGAAATTAAAGCAATAGTACCTGATGAGAAAATAGCCGGACCTTGAATTTTGGCGCCTGCTTTTATTCGTTGAAGATCTTGTTCGGCTACTCGTCTTTGTTCAGGGCTCACTTCAAGCACGATCACTGCATGGACTATCCCACCGCCTTCACCTTCACTGCCAGTGGTGACAGAGTTTTCAACGTATCGCAAAAAAGAAAATTGAGGCTTTCCATTTGTACTTGTAGCAATTTTAGGTTTATCGGTCAGATAAAAATAAGCATTCGGATCACTTAGACTTGGGAATAAAGTCAGTTCGCCTGCTTTCACTGGTTCATCAATCAAAATATTTTGACTGTTGAGTTTTAAATTAATAGTCAGAAATGTTAACCAGCAAACAATTTTAATTAATGATTTATAAAACATAGTTTTTGCTTTTTAATGAATTAAATTATTTGAATATATCCGGTGCAAATTGTATATAAGTTTAATTTTACTTATTAGATATTCTATGATTAATACAGCTTAACTATTTTTCATTTAGGCAACTCATCCACATACAACATCGTATAATTCGATTTTTTCCTTCCGCTTTTCACTTCGCGATTACCGGTCAATCTCCAGCTAATCTCATAATCATAATCGTATACATTTTGAGGCAATAGTAATTCGGCAGTAGCTGCTGTGGTAGCTTGATCCGCACGAATATTGACTTGTTGTACTTTTTCCCCTCCTCCATAATTGTAATAAAATTTTACATTGACCATACGCACTTCGGCAGCTTTCAACAGATCCGGACTGGCTTCGATATCTATTTTGACGGTCCTTACCGGAGGTGCAATGTTTAATCCAAATGCCTCACTGGGCTTCCAATCGCCCTGGATGGTGTAATCTCCAAACAAGCTCCATGTCGTTTTATATTCATACTGGAGCCATTTATTTTTATCCGCATCTTTGGCATCTTTCCATCCATACAATAATCGATATACGTTGGCGTTTTTTTCAAAATCAGCCGGACCGATACGAACTTCATCAGCCGTGATATCATCATTGCCATGAATTTTTTTCATGCTGACCGTGGCGAAATTGATGTATTTTTTAAATTGATCTGAATTCAAACCATCCAAAGACACTTGAATCTCCCGTTGACGGAACATCGGATCATCTAAATTGATTTGCCTAAAACATTCATCACAGGCAGGTCTGCCAAAATTATCATCAAATCGAAAATCGATTTGATCGGATAAAGATCGATTAAGATCGACGGTAAACTTGCCTGTGCGTCTGATCTCCTTGAGTTGATAAGCCACACTAAGATTGATAGAAGTGGAACCATCTGCTTTGGGTTTGTCCGGTGCAGCTGCATTCATTTTATTGGCTGCATCTGTAATGGACCCCAGACTTACCTGTTGATTACTATTGTCGACTTTTTCAAACATCATATCGGTGAGTTTGTTGTAAGCTATTTCCAATACTTTATCCAATTGAGCATCTCCTGCTGCACCACTAACTTTGATAGCGCCCGTTTGTCGCATTTCTTCAAAAGCCAATTTTATCTGAGCATCCATTGTGAATGCTGTCGATTTGCTGTTACTAGGTTGGCTGGTGGGTTTATTGCCATTTGCTGAAGCGGTAACAGCAGGAGCTGGAGCGGGTTTGGCTTCGGTTGGTTTGGGTTTGTTTTTAAGGTCGGCTACAGTTTGTTTTTTTTGCTTTACTTTAGTTTCGATGGACTCTTTTTTCTCATAGGCATCGTTAAAATCTTTTAAAGCCTTAGCTTCATTGGCCGTAGCAAGATCATGCGCTGCTTTTAATTTGGGCTTGTCTGCTGCTTTTACATTCGATGCATTCATTGCCTCCTTTGCTTTATCAGCTGCTGAAAGTGATAATTGGTGTATTTTATATTTTTCAGTTGACTCCTCTTCGGCTTTCTTCAATTCGGCTTCCGCGGCTGATACATCGGTCTCTGCAGTTTTTAATTCGGCTTCAGCAATCTTAGTATCTTCAGGTTTTACAGCAGCGGTAGCTGATGAATTAGCTGGTGTGGGTTTAGCATCCGGTTTGGGATTTGTGGCAGTGGTTGTACCCCCACCCGTAGCCAGTCCAAAGCCAATATTAAGTGATGAACTGGTATATACTTTATCAAAATCCACTTCTATTTTGGCATTGATCGGTGACCTATAACCTACTACCGACATTACAAAAGAAAAACTGAGATCAGGTGTAGGAGTTTTAAAAGTTTCCCAAAGTATTTTAGCGCCTTCTTTAGTCAAGAGAACAGATACAGCAGCTTTATTTCCAGCTAAGACTGGTGCGGGGCCGAGTCCAACCACCATTTTGGAATACCCGCCTTTTTCATTGGCTATGGAAGATACTAAAGCCATAGTTCCACTTTTATAGATAATAGGCCCTATTAAAGTCGCATTTTCATTACGAGTAGCTCGTTTCAATTCTTGTTGGGCTTCTTTAATCATATCTTCACTCACATATAACTCTACTAATGCATGCACGATACCACCGCCCTTGCCTTCGCGTACACTGGCTTCGCCAGCTTCCGTGCGTTCATTTTCTACAAATCGTAAAAAAGAAAATTGAGGTTTACCATTGGTACCAATTCCTAATCTAAGCTTATTGGCTAAATAATAATATGAATTCGGATTGGCCATATCCGGAAACACAGTCAATGGTCCTGCTGCCACCGGTTTATCAATCAAAATATTCTGAGCATTTAACGAAACATATCCCATCAGGAATACGAATGTCCATTCGAAGAATAATTTAAAAGTCTTCCTAAAAGTTTTCATTATTTAACAAAGAGTTTAATCGCATTTAAAAATTTATCCAGGATCCTAAGTTCGGGTTTTACTTCCCCATCCTTACCTTCCAACATGATTTTGGCTGCATCGCTTATTTTCTGAATAAAACTCACATTTCCATCTTTCAACCCTTTTGGGATGATCGCATAGACATAATCATCATTGAGTTTACTATCCCAGTCCAGGGCCATCTTACCTTTTTCTTTGTGTGTAAGGATAATGCGATAGGCATAGCCTGGAATATTTTCGTCAATGAATAATTTTTTTTCTGCAAGCGCAACACCCTGAGACACCGTAATGGGAATATTACTTTCTACTTCCTTCCCATACTTCATGTATCGCAATTGTAAAGATGCCCTTACGAATCCCATGGTCTTTAATTCTTCGAGGTCTGCTTCAAATTGAATAGTGCGGGGTACCATGGGGCAAGTGAGGGTCACTCCTTGCCAGTCACCTTGTTGCCATTCCGGATTTGCTGGATAAAGCGTGCCTCCTCTCAGACTCCATTGTGTTTTATAATCGTAGAGATCGTTACTAGTATCATCACTGCGGGCATACGTAAATCTCGCAATCGCTCCTTTAGATTTAAGATGCTCAAGATCGATGGTAGCTTGCTCCTCAAAACTATTACCGGTACTTCTTTTTTTCCTTACATTAATCGTTACGTAATTCACTTCCTGCTCGAAGATGTCTTTTACTTTATTGTCAATGATAAAATTAATGTCCCGGTGCTGATAAAATTTATCGTTAAGATTGACACTGCTTACACATTTTTTGTTGTTTTTTACACCATCATACCAAGTCCCGACATTTCCGGTCAGTGAATGGTACATCGGTACTGTGATTCGCAATTTAAGATTATAAAATTCCGTTTTACGGGCTGTTTTGGAAGAAAATTTTGAACTATTGAATGAATAGTTTACTTCTCCCTGATCGTTGATTTGTTTTTTAAGTTCAGGATCTGTAGTTACATCGAGTTCCTTTTTATCTTCTGCCGTTGGAGGCTCCTCTTTATTTGCATCAGAGATGGATTGCATAAACACATTCATAAAGCTTGATATCACATCATCTGCGATTTCACTTTCTGTGACCGTTTTATCAATTCTGATATCTATAGCTTTGGTTTCACAGAGGTAATCATACATATATCGAGCTTCGGTCTCAGATATAATTTTTTTACCCGTCTTATCATGTTGCCACCATTCATCGATTTTAAATCCTAAAAAATGTTCTTCATATTTATTCCAAACTCTTTCATCTTCTTTTTTTAAGCCTTTGGCTATGCTTTCAAAAGATTGTTGAATCTTACTCCAGTTCAGTATGATTTGCCCATTTACCGCCGGATATAAGACATTATATTTAAATTGTAATTCCAATGATAAATCAGCAATTGAACGGTTTTTTTCAAGGGTGGTTGCAAATAATTGAGCAGAAATTTTATCCATTTTAGATGCCACTGCGGTCTTGCCTCCAGGTACTGTTGAAGCCTTCCCAGAAGTAATGAGCCTTACGGTTTTGTCGTCGCTCAACGTGGCTGATATCACTCTAAAGCTTCCACTTTCCGTTGCACTGACATCTACAGGGCCCATGATTCTAGGTAGAATTATACGACCAATTGCCAGCGATTTGGGTTTAAGTTTTTGGATAAGTTTATCTGTAGCTTCTTTTAACTGTGCAGCCGATAGTCCCCATTCGGTAAGAAAGTGAAGGATTGCGCCTTGTGCTCCTCCTGCATCGACGCGTTCTTCTGTGGTATATTTAATAAATAAGAACTCCGGAGTTCCATCGGGTTTTTTCCCAAGGTGGAGATTGGCGGGTAAATAATAATAGTCACTGGATAAGGCATCACTCAGAGAGATGGCTTTGCCGTATAAAACCAGATTGGTTCCATCCTCTAGTGTGATTCCGACTTTATTATTATAGTCAAGGATTTGTGCTGTAAGACCACTACTTATAAACGACGCTATAGTAATCCAAGCTAAAAATAAATTTTTCATAAATTGAGGTTGATGAATAATAGTTTTTGACTTAATTTTTGAGGGTGCCAGCCACTTCCAGTACTTGTTTAAATTTATTCAATATTTGTTGTTCTTTGGATATCTTTCCATTTTCACCGGTAGCTGTTATTACGGAAGCTGCATTCAAGGCCATTTTTATCCAGTCTTGTTTTTTATCCTTCAATTCTTTGGGTAAGGTTGCATATATATAATCTGTATTGATCTTGGCTTCCCATGGTGTAGCCAGAGGCCCTAATTCTTTGTCATGGAAGACTATTCGATACGCATAACCCTGATTATTACGATCAACGAATATCATTTTTTCAGCAAATGCTTCAGCCCCGGACATATTGATATTCATATTGGACTCCATTTCGTTTTTAAATTTCATGTATCGCATTTGTAAGGTGACATTTTTTATCCCAAGTTCTTTCATATCCGCAAGATCGGTTTCAAAACGAACAGTTCGTGGTTTTACAGGAGGTGCCAGATTGATACCCTGCCAACTTCCTTTAGTCCATAAAGTATCAATCAGTGGGAAGGTTTCGCCACCTTTAAGGCTCCATTGTGTTTTATATTCATACGTTTCAGGGCTTTCATCTTGTGCTTTGGAATAAGTAACGATCGTTCGATTGCCGTTAACTTCCAAAAATTTACGATCAAAGGTGACATCTGATGTAAAATCATTAGCGCCCTCACCACTTCGTTTTTTTCGCAGACTTACTGTAACGAAGTTAACTTCCTTGCTCATCATCTCCTCAGCTTCGAGATCCAGGATGACATTGATATCTCTATATTGGAAAAATGGATCATTTAAATTAACTAAGCCAATGCACTTTGGATTATCTTTGGCATGATCATACCAGGACGCAAGATTTTCTGTCAACTGGTGATCCCGTTTTATAGCCAAAGCATAAGAAAGATCAAATATTTGAACCTTATGTTGTTTGATAACATCCCGGATTTCTCGTTTAAATTTATAAGAATCGCCGGTCCTGATATCCGGCATGGCTTCTTTTTCTTTAGGTCCCGCTTCCCGGGGATTGGCAGCTTCTTTTTCTGTATAGGCATTTAGAAAATGTTGAAAGAATGCTTCCCTGATTTTTGTTACCCGTTCATCGGCTACATTTTCTTCAAACCGTAAGGTGACTACTTTTTGTTCTTCGAGTTTACGATAAAAATCGCTCATTTGATCATACGAAAAATGTTCTTCCGGGGATGAGCCAAACCATCCTACTAAAGCACCAATTGGTCCTCCGAACATGGCTCCAGCTACAGTATTTGCGACTTTTTTTCCATAGTCTTGTTCTTCACTTTTTGAAAAATTGGCAGAATCTTTTTGCATCGTGCTATCCAGTTTGGACCAGTCTTCTTTGACATATCCTTTAGCTGCAGGCACCCGGACGGTATAGTTGAATGAAAGATTGATACTTAGGTCTGTGATCGATCTCGCTTTTTCCAGGGTAGCAGAAAATAATTGGGCTCCTTGTTTATCCAACAAAGCAGCAAGAGCTATTTTCCCACCTGGTAAGGTCGCAGCTTTCCCTGAAAATACCAATGATTTTGTCATTTCCTTGGAACTAAGGATTCCTGATATAATTCTTACAGAGTTTTCTGCCTGAGCTTCCACATCCGCTGCACCTTTTAATACTGCATTATTATGTTTCGATTTTAAGACACTAGATAACTCTGTCTCCTGAGGTTTGGTAAGACCGTGTACCATCAGCATATGCAAAAGTCCGCCCTGTGTATTCCCCGTCGCACCTTTTTCATCGGAGGTATATTTTAAAAATAAAAATTCAGGAGTCCCATCACTTTTTTTGGATAAGCGCAAATTGCAGGGTAAATAATAATACATATTTGTTTTTGCATCGGACAGTGAAGTTGCCTGGCCAAATAGCGTAACATGGGTTCCATCTTTTAAGATAAGTGATATTTTGTTTTCACTGTCCAGGATCTGGCCCTGCAGGTTAAGTAGAATGCTATTGAACAGGGCAAATAAAATAGTCCGGTATATAACCTTTGGCATCTTACTTTTCGGATTGAAAAGTGCAGTTGTATTAACCATTCCAGATAGATTATTCATTGAATATTTTTTCATGAGTCATTAAATTAATTTTATACATTCTTTGCAATTATTTAATTGTTTGAATATGGCTTTAACTTCAAGTTTTAAAACTTTAGATCCTTGTCCGCTATTTGGCAAGTTGAAGGTAAAAGGCATTTCAATATATATCTGTTTCCATTTATCTGCGTTCTTAAAAGAGGATATTAAAGTCAGGGCATCATTGCCAGAAAATTTAAATGCTGTAGCAGATTTACTTCCTGCATTGGTAGGAATGGATGCACCTGAAGTAATATTTTTTGATAATAATTGTATCATCGAATCATTGGCCCCGGTTATTTTATAATCCTGGGACAATGTACGGACAGAAAGACTACCCATCAGGATTGCCAGGCTATCACTTTGTTTAATAAGGAGATCCTGGATTTCTTTCTCCTGGTGTGCTGTTAATCCCCAGGTTAATATCCAATGAAGAATCCCCTGAGGTTCACTTTTTTGAGGATCGGTGTCCCATGACATAAATAATAGTTCAGGTAAATTATTTTGATTAATGGCCACCCGGAGATTGACTGGTAAGTAATAATACTCAGTTCTATTGGTTTCCATGTTAAACATTGAAACAAGTTCGACTTCGAATGGATTTTTAGCATCGATGACTAATGTGGTTATATTAGAATTTTTTTGACCGCAGACTGTATGAAACCCAGCAAAGCAAAGGGTCCAGGCTATGATGTAAATGGCGTGCCCATTTAATTTTTTGCTACTCATCCTAAAGGCTGTTTTTTTTCGATACTTATTAAAGTGTAATACACTGATGATTTATTACCTGATAGCACAACTTAAATTTGAATTTTAAGAAAGGCAATCAACGTATAATATTCCATAATTGACCTCAGTTTTATTTAGGCATTTCATCTATGAAAATCAAACCAAATTTGTCTTTGCCTGTTTTACTTATACTGGTTCCATCTGTTTTAATCCAGGTGAGTTCATAGGTCACCTCTTCTACTTTGTTTGGCAAGGTGACCTGGAATGATTTTCCTGCAATATCATCTCCGGGTCGCAGGGTAATCCTCTGTTCTTTGGGTTGACCAAAAAAATCGTAAGAAATTTTGATAGAAACCGCGCGTATGCCAGATGATTTTAATTGATCCAGGTTTCCATCTAATAATATCGTCTTACGATAAAACGGGACATATAGATTAATCATCGATGCATCGGATCTCTTCAACCCGGTATCATAGTTGACGCCTCCCTGGAATTGCCATATCTCTTTATAATCATAATTTAACCAACCTAATCGATTGGTGTCGGACTGGTAACCATACACCATAGACAGCGGTTTATCCAAAGCTTTAAAAGTAGATTTATTGATCAGTACATTTTCCAAAGTCATTTGTCCTCCCTGGTGTGATTTATTCAGGATGACAGAAACACTGTTGAGCATATCTTTAAATTCCTTTTCGAGATCACCATCTACCCCTACAAAAATTTCTCTTTGTTGAAAAATGGGATCCCATAAATTGACATCAATAAACATAGATGGATCGTCTTTGTATTGTTTATATAAATTACCAATATTGAAGGTAACATAATGATGTCGGGTAACCTGACTACGCCCTTTAAAATAAAGGTGGCTCACTCCTGAACTTTGCATGTCTTTCATTTGATACCCTACATTCAGCCCGAAACCCGTAGTTTTTCTGCTGCCCAACGGACCATTGGGCCCGGTCAAAGCATTCAATGCAGATCCGAGGCCACCGGCCTGCTCTACAATTTCCGGCTTTGCAGGTGCAAACATGAGATTGAGTAATTTATCATAAACCGTATTAAGCAAACCTTCCAGGATACCGCCTGATCCATTTACAACTAATTTTATTGCGCTCTGCCGGCGTAATTTTTCAAATGCAATTTCTACATCAGCCCCTATGAAATAAACCGAACCACCGGCTTTAAAAGCATCGCTGCGTTTTACTTCAGACCAGTCAATGTCAAGCGTGGCATCATATGCATCAGTGAGCCCACCAAATGAAAGATCAAATACGATGGAAATATCCGGTGTATTCATTTTGAAACTTTCCAATAAAAGTTTAGATTCCTGTGGTTTAAGGCTAAAAGAAAGAGCTATACTACTGTTTTCCAGGACGGGGGCATCACCCATGGTAATTAATTTTTTTTCAACGCTGCCATTCGAAGGATTCAGTATGGATGATATCAATGCATAGGATCCTTTTTCAAAAAGGACGGGTCCACGGATTTTAATGTTTTTATTACCCAGTTTTTTACGCAACTCTTCTTCTGCACGGGATACTGTTTCTTCCGGAGTATCATAAAGTACTAAGAAATGCAGAATCCCTCCGCCGTCCGCTTCTGTAATGGAGTGATTGGAATTGTTCGCTGAAGGTTTATTAATAATATACCGGAGATAAGAGAATTTAGGTTTTTTATCCTCACCGATGGACAACCTGCCCCGGGTGGGCATATACACATAATTCAAACTATCGGAATGTAATGGGAAACACCATAGTCCTTCAATATATACTCCTTTATCTATGTAGACCTGCTGGGCAACAAGTCTCATTTGAATAAACAAACCGATTGTTATCAAAAAAGAAATATGGATGTTTTGTTTCACCTTGTGGAATGTTTAATTTTTGGGCAATAGAATAAGGTAATCCGTGTCCAGGATCTTTACTTCATCTTTTGTTTCTTTATCTTTTGTATTCCAGGTGACTTGGTAAGCAAAGGTCCCATCGAGGTCTGCATATAGAGCTATTTTATTCGTGCTTACAGCATCGGTGGTTCTCAAAACAAGTGTTTTATAATATGTTGGTTTTCCATTGATGACCGAAAGAAACCGTATAGCAGCAGAGATTACATTCTTTTCTTTAAATATTTGCCGGTCAGCATCTATTTCAATAATTCTTTTTTTGAACGGAGGACTAAGTATGATGGATGGTGATTTAGATACTTTCCATTGATCTGAAGCTCTGGGTTCATCTATGCTCACATTCTGGCCTTTCAATGACCAACTGATCCTATACTGATAATTAAGCCAATCTGAAGATTTGATTCCCATACGGGGATAGATCACATGCTGAACGGTGATGCCACTCTCAATTGATTTTTTATCAAATACTAAATCGCGCGTCACTTCGTCACCTCCTTCCTGGTATCTTTTCTTAAAACTCACCGTTACTGAGTTAAATATATCATTAAATGTTTCTGCAAACTGACCATCCACCTGAAACACAATATCCCTTTTTTGAAAATCCGGGTCATCCAGATTGACTGTCCTGAAATATAGATTTTCTTTTTTTAATTCATCGTACAGGATGGATAGATTACCAGATGTGTAAATCGGCACTTTAATGGTGGTAGATTTACTTAAATTGATCATCACCTTATCGCTGCGTATATCTTTGTAATTTTTCAATGTATATTGATCATCTGATACATACTCCTGATTGCCGGTACCTGCAAAAAACTGAGCAAATGCTCCTCTTTCCTGCCTCAGAGGAATTTGATTTTGACTCACAGCTGCTACGCGAATCGGATCTTTAGCCCAGCCTTTTTCTGCATTGAACATAACTTCAATCAATTTTTCTGTGACAATAGAGAGAATTCCATCCATATCTTTTGCATTAATGCCTAATGCAGTGCTGCGATCAAACACTTCTACTTTAAGTACTTGGTTTCTTACCAATTCGTCAGTAACTTTTCTGATTTCATCTTTCCTGAAACCAGCTTGTTTATTAAATATAGAGCTAAAGTGTTTGTACACAACCGAGTTCTCTGCGGTAATCATTGCATTATATGCTTTTACTGCAGCTTCATAATATCCACTTAGCGTAACAGATACATCTGATGTTCCCCCTTCAAGCGATTTAAATAAAAGTGTAGCTCCTTCCTGTGAAAGTCTGGCTGCGATGGCTGCTTTGGATCCGGGCAAGAAAGGAGCATGCCCTGATGTAATAATCGTCTTAGTAAAAGGATTAGCTCCTGCTGTATTGGTGAGTATAGAAGAAATAACCTGGAAACTGGCTAATCCATTTTCACCATCTTTCATAGCTTGTTGGAGAGGAACTGGTCCTTCTATCGTGGCACTATTACCTACTTTGGCTTTTAATTTACTTTCTAAGTCTTCAATCATTTTTTGAGGGAGTGAAAACTCGATCAATGCATGAAAGATCCCGCCATTAGTTTCCGCCCCACCCTGTCCTACGTATTTCATACATAAAATTTCCAGAGTGCCGTCTTCTTTTCTAGACAGCCTTGGATATTGAGGAATATAATAGTACTTTTTCGGATCATCCATATCCTGAAGAAATTGGATGCCATCGATCTGTATAGCGCCTTCGTCATATTTTACTACTGCCAGGACTGTGCTAAAATAGCAGATAAATACAATAATATAAAAATATTGAAATTTCATTTGTATTTTATGATTAATGCTTGAAAATAAAAAAGTAGAATATTTTTTTTATTGAAATTTATAGATTTAAATGGATAACCGCTTGAGAAACCTTTCAGATATTGCTCGCGAGTGCATTGTTAATAGCCTTACGACTTTAGCCACTAGACAATTTAATAAACGAAGCCAATTTGGATTGTTAGAAAGATGCCTTCGCCACATCGGCCACATAGTATGTGACGATATTTAATGGTAGAGTAGGAAGTGACTTTATATTTTTGTTAACTCTCCGCCTTCAATTTCTAATAACAGCAAGCGCTTCAACAATATTATTTCAACAGCAAATTTGTTCTTTCCGAGGTGATTGCAAACCCTCCCTTCCAATCCTATTAATGGCCCGGTGTTTACCATCGCTTTGTCTCCTGGTCGAATGTCATCGATCGAATCGGAATTTATTCGATAGCCGGAAACACAAATCTTTTTCAACCAATCTATCTCTATTTCCGGGATACTAAATATCTCACCACCAATGTCGACAATTTTAACAATTTTATTAATCAATTTTATATGACTGTAGTATTCCTCTCTTATTATTTTGGCAAATACGTAAGAACTAAACAAAGGGGCTTCAACCCACTTTTTACGATCGCTCCATTGGTTTAATTCTTTTTTAACCGGCAAAAAAGCCTCCAGACCATGTGATTCAAGACTATTAAAAGCTATTTTTTCGCAATTGGGAAGTACATAAAAAGCAAACCATTTTGATGTGTCAATGGAAAGCTCATTATGCTTTACTAAAGGTTCCCGAATCATCTTTCAGCTTATTAATTTAAGTCATGTTCATGTGATTAGGTTAAGGTTTGGTTTAAGACCTTAGCTCAAACACAAGATACGCCATTGTTTTAAAATCTTGTTTAGAAAATGTCCTTTTAGAAAAATTGTTTACCCTTACCTCTAATAATAAGCATAGACTAGTCAAGTTCACATCAACTAGCAGAGTTATATTATGGTAAAATCATTCTTCAAAAAAGAGTCATTTTAGTATTTCTGAATCTAAGTGTAACGGTTAAGAATAATGTTACAATAATTTTATTTACGCTTAATACCCAATTTAGTATAATTGCCCTTTTACGCTTAGTTAGTTTTTTATACAATACAAAAATAATATTACATAATAAATAAGTAATAACGATTAATATTCTTAAATTATATAATTATAAATATATTATACCGAATATTTCACGCTTTTAATCTTAACTCCTAAAGTATTTATTTGGACTTATCAGTAGTTGAAAACCGACATGATTCCCAGGTCAACACTATTTGGTTTTTATGGGTACACCTTAACAATTTCATTATTAATCACAGAGCTATTAGAAGCCTCATATACGCCTGATATGCTCCCAATGAAACCTGGGTAAACCGTGTGTAAGACAAAATGCAGGAAATCCTTATATTTGGATAACCAAAAAAGAAAAGCATGGACAAAGAATCAAGAATTCAGTCCATTCTAAAAGCAGTAGAACAAGAAGTAACCCAATGGGTGAATGAAGAAGGAAAGGTGACGGATCCAATTCTCTATGAACACATGTTGTTGGAAAAAGCTTTCAATATAGGTAAGGTATTGATGCTCAGTGGTAATGGAAAAATCCCTAAGGACCGAAATGGTAAAAAAAAGTCCTTACGTGTTTTGGAAAAGTAGAATTAAAGAAGACCCATCCATTATGTCAGGGAACGAAGCTGTTTAAGATATCCCTAGCCTTACAAGAGTTGATTTGTTTTTTTGCACAAAGTTCTGTATTTGAAGATGTATCGGAGATGTTTTAAAAATATTCCCAATTGAAGTATCTGCCAATCAAATTATACGCGTAAGTGAATGGTATGGGAAGCAAATCGATCCAATTATAAAAGCCAATCAAAGGGAATATATTCCGGAACTACCGAGTAAGAAGCAAGAAGAAGAAACCACCTATGTGATGATGGATGGATCTATGGTATTTACACGAGAAGACAAATGGAAGGAAATGAAACTGGGGAGAATATTTCATCATGGAGATAATATATATATCAGTACAAAACGAAAAGAAGTAATTCACTCTGTGTATGTATGTCACTTAGGCTCAATAGAAGAATTTTTTCCTAAACTAGAGAGGCATCTAACACCATATCATAATATGACATTTATTGGTGATGGCTCTAAGTGGATTTGGAACTTTGTTGAAAACAACTACCCAGGAGCTCGACAAATTTTAGATTTTCACCACGCCAAAGAAAAGTTAGAGCTGTTCGCTAAATGCCATTTTCGAAATCAAGAAAAAAAGAGCCAGTGGCCCAAAACGCAAAAAGAACTGCTACTAAGTGATCAAGTGATTGAAGTAATTAATCAACTCAAGGTCTTGAAACCAAGATGCACAGAAGCAAAGAATTCAAAAGAAAATGCAATCTATTATTACACAGAACATGAAAATAGAATGATGTATAAAGCTTATACACAACTAAAGCTCCTTATTGGCTCTGGGCCCATTGAAGCTGCTCACAGAAAAGTCATCCAGCAAAGACTGAAACTTTCCGGCCAAAAATGGTCTATCCCAGGTGCTCAAGCTATTGCTAACCTTAGATGTTATAATTCCTCCAAAAATTGGAATATTATTAAAAATCTCCTGAGGTTGGCTGCTTAAACCTGCATTTTGTCTTACACACGGTAAACCGGGTGTGTGACAAAATGCAGGAAAATACTAACTTTGGGTACCAAAACAATCAGGCATGGACAAACAAATAATTATGGAGTCCATCCTAAAAACAGTAAAAAAAGAGATTACAGAATGGCTAGACGAGCATGACTCGATTACCGATCCATTTGAGTACGAAAAGAACCTATCGGAAAGGTCGCTGAGGATAGGTCGTAGTATGTTAGAAAATTCTTCGGGTAAAATTTCTAGAGACCGGAATGTTAAAAAAAATCTTGACGGTATTTGGCAGGGCCTCGCTGCTTAAGACGCATATGTTATGTCAGCATAAGGCGTTTAAAATTACGATGTATATGCAATCGATGATCTGTCTACTTGGCCAACAATCTGTATTTGAAAGTGGATCGAAAATGTTGAAGAAATTGCTGGGCCTTTCAGTAAGTGCAAAACAAATACAACGAGTAAGCGAGTGGTATGGAGGCCAAATAGATCCCCTAATACAATCGAATCATATTCAGTTTATTCCCCAATTGCCAGTTCCTAAAGTACAAGATGAATTCACCTATACCATGATGGACGGATCCATGTTATGTACGGTTGAAAAAGAAAAATGGAAGGAGGTTAAATTAGCCAGGATCTTTCACGGAAGCCAAAACATTGGCATTCAAAAGAATAGAAATTATATAGCCCGATCAGTGTACATCAGTCATGTAGGGTCAATAGCTGGATTTTTCCCAAAATTGGAAAGGCATTTGGCCTTATTAAAAAGAAGCAAAAAAGTATTTATAGGAGATGGAGCAAAATGGATCTGGAAATGGGTAGAAGATAATTATCCGGGAGCCATTCAAATATTAGATTACTACCATGCGATCGAAAAAATTGAGCTGCTGGCGAAACTGTATTTTACCCAAGAAGTGAAAAAGAAAGAATGGCTGGATCTTCAAAAGGAGTTATTATTTGACAACCAAGTACTAGAAGTCATTCAAAATATCCGCAACATACGTTCAAATAAAAAGGAAGTAAAAGAAGTAAAAAATAACGCGATCAACTACTATTTGGAAAATGAAGATAGAATGATGTATAAAACCTTTAGGGAAATGGGACTGTTGATAGGATCCGGACCCATAGAATCAGCGCATCGAAATATCATACAGCAAAGACTCAAGTTATCAGGTCAAAAATGGTCAATTTCCGGTGCTCAATCCATTATAAATCTTCGATGCTATGAGCAAAGTGGTGAGTGGAAATTGATAGAAAACTTGATAAAACTTGCCGCCTAAATCTGCATTTTGTCACACCCGGTAAACCCCATCCACACATATGTCGAATAATTATATTATTTTTGACGAAATATTCGGATATCATGTTTGGAGACAATCTTAAATATTTAAGGGAGATCAAAAAAATCTCTCAACAACAGGCAGCCGATGATCTTGGCCTTCCTCGGACCACTCTGGGTGATTATGAACGCAATCATACCGAGCCAAATATTACTATGCTATGTAAGATCGCAGCTTATTTTAGTGTAGCATTAGATGATCTTCTTAAGCATAAGATGTATCAGCTACAGGCTAAGTCGATGGACCGGGATTTTAAAGTATTAGCCATTACGGTTGATTCATCCAATCGGCAAAATATAGAGTTAGTCGATGTCAAAGCGGAAGCAGGTTATCTTAATTCGTTTCAAGATCCGCAATACATCAAGCAGTTGCCTAGGATACATATCCCCAAGATGAGCCAAGGTAGTTATAGGGCATTTGAAATTCATGGTGACTCTATGCTCCCGTTGGAAAGTGGATCTATCGTGATCGGACAATATGTAGAAAAGATAAGCGACATCAAAAATGAACAACCGTATATCGTGATTCACCGATCTGAAGGCATCGTCTACAAGCGAGTCAAGGTACTCAAAGACAAAAAAGAATTGCAGTTGAGCTCTGATAATAGTTTTTATGAGCCTTATACCCTACCCTTTCAGCAGGTCGGTGAAATCTGGCAATACAAAGCCCACATTGGATTTAATGATATGAAATCCAGTCTGGAGCGTATGGTCGATGACAGGATCTCTGATGTGCAGAAAAAAGTAAATCAGATCTATAAAAAAGTGGTGCAGGCAGGCTGATGAAAAGGAATAAAACAATAAAATTCTTAAAATACCAAACCGTATAAAATCAGTATTTTAAACCCTGATATATGCGTACTTTTTTGTTATTCCTCTTATTTGCTTTTTGCCATCAGTCTTTGATGACAGCTCAGGTTAAAAAGAAACCTCGGACTCCAAAAAAGTCTACTGTACAAGTGACAGGTAAATGTAATCGCAAAGCTGACTCCACTGAACTGCTCAAGTTTTATAAAGCGCTCAAAGGAGAAGAGTGGACGAAAAAATGGGACCTCCGCGCTACGATCGATACCTGGTACGGGGTAGGTCTGAATAAAGCGGGTTGTGTATCTGAGCTAATGATTTCAGATAACAATTTGGTGGGGTTTTTGCCGTCCATCAATATGCAAGGCCTGGTACAAATCTTGATCGATGACCAAAAAATATCAGGTACCCTGCCCTTGTTTAATAATCTGCCTAATCTAAGATCATTAGTCATAAAATCCATGGCACTCTCAGGTACTTTGCCCAATTTTGATAAGTACCCTGAATTGGAATATCTGGATATTTCATCACCACTCATCGGCGGCCCTATTCACAATTTTGATAAAATACCTCAGTTGCAAGAACTTTATTTAGAAGGTGATTTTATCGGAAGTATACCCAATTTTAATAAGCTATCTAAACTCACAAGTCTTGAAATCAGTGGTCCTAAGCTGAATGGCATGTTACCACTTTTTGATCGATTGCCACTACTCGCACACCTCGCAGTTACCAATACCAGCTTGGAAGGAAAAATACCTGACTATAATAATCTCCTACAGCTCAAGACAATTGATTTGGCGAATAACAAGTTTTCAGGGGACATACCTGCTTTTATAAAACAAATCAAACTGGAAAGTTTAACTCTAGCCAATAATCACCTCAGCGGCAAAATACCTCCTTGGGAAGGGCTACAACAACTGACTGAACTGCAACTTCAAAATAACAAACTATCAGGTGGATTACCTGATTTTAATTTACCCAAATTGAAATCCCTTGTAATAAGTCAAAATCAATTGACCGGATCTATTCCAAATTTTAAATACCTGAAGGAGATTCGATCCATTGATATCAGTGAAAATTTATTGATCGGTTATATTCCTGACTTTAATCAAATCCCATGGGTGGAACAGCTGAGCCTGCATCATAACAATCTCACCGGTGTAGTGCCAGACTTTGCCAAAATACCTAAGCTTTTGGTCTTAAAATTGAATGATAATAAACTCACTGGCAAAGTACCTGATTTTAAAAATTTGCCTGAGCTGATGACCTTGCATCTTCAAAATAATACATTTAAGGGGAAGGCGCCTAAGTTTAAAAAATTACCCAGCTTACGAGAATTTAATTATTAGAACCCAAATCTTTTATTCGGGCTTCAATAAAACTTTGATACAACCCTCTCGCTTTTTATCAAATATTTCATATCCACTTGCACCATCTTTCAAGGACATGCGATGTGTAAACAATGTATTTAATTTGGATTTATACTGGCTAATTAGTGGCAACACTTGAGGCATAAGTGACCTTGAAGGGCATCGACCACTTTTATACGTGAGATTTTTATTGTAGACATCAGCAGGTTTGAATACAAAAGAATCAGTGGTATGTACACCTATTGTAGCTATGATGCCCCCAGGCCGGACAATATCAAAAGCCAGTTGTTGAGCAGATTCATTGCCTACAGCTTCGATCACTGCATCGACACCTCTGCCTTGAGTCAATGAAAGGATGTGCGGTATGGTTTCAGGATTCACTTTAATAGGTATTCCTTCATAAGATGATGCGCTCATCAATCGATCATCTACCACATCGAGAGCGTAAACAACTTTAGCCCCTAATATTTGAGCACCCAATATCGCCATCAAACCTACAGGGCCACAACCAATCACTGCAACACTGGCTTCTGGAGAGATATCACACAATAGCGCACCATAGTAGCCGGTAGTAAAAATATCGCCAGCTAATAGAGCTTGTTCAGGTAATAAATCATAAGCCGAATAATGTATCAATGTAGAATCCGCCATCGGAACCCGGACATACTCTGCTTGACCTCCCTGAAGGCCTAAACCATTTTCTCGCCACCCATAAATTTGATTTTTTTCACACCGTGCACTTAAGTCCTTGAGACAATAAAAGCATTGACCACAAGCTGTCGTAAATGAGCTGACTACCTGATCTCCGAGCTTGATATGTTTTACTTCTTTACCAAGTTCAATCACTTCACCAGTAAATTCATGACCCATCGCCGTATGTAGATCGATCCCCTGCTCACGACCATGATAAATATGCAAGTCTGATCCGCAAATCGCACAACAATCTACCTTGACAATCACATCCATCTCTTGCTCGATATGAGGATCTGGAATGGACTCATAGGAGATGGATTGTATGCCAGTAAAGGTGAGTGCTTTCATGCGTCAGAGCATTGATATTAACTGAATATCCTACTTATATTATTAATTTATCCTTATAAAATCAAGAACATGAATGCTAAAGTAACATTAAGCTATAAATAATGCCTTATATTAGCCCTCCAACATTCAATATATCATGGTCAATAGAAGAAAATTTATCAAACAATCCTCGGCTTTTGCGGGTATCTCTATTTTACCTTATCCAATTTTTGGAAAACTTGCCCCTTCCAATAAGGTCACGATTGCTGTAGCAGGAGTTAATAGCCGGGGATCATGGTTGGCAGAATATTTCGCCAAAATAGAAAATGTTGATGTGGCTTATATCTGTGATGTAGAAGATAAAGCGATCACTAATGGCATCAAAGCTCTGTCATTCACAGGCAAAACACCAACGGTTGTAAAAGATATCCGTAAGCTAGTAGCATTAAAAGATCTAGATGCAGTGGCCATTGCTATGCCGGATCATTGGCATGCCCCGGCGGCTGTATTGGGCGTCACTAACGGTAAACATGTATTTGTAGAAAAGCCGTGCGGCTATAATCCTGCAGAAGGAGAAATGTTGACCTTGGCATCCAAAAAATATAAACCACTCATACAAATGGGTAATCAACGCCGATCTTACCCTACGTTACAAGAAGCTGTTAAAAAAGTACGCGAAGGGCTTATAGGCAATCCATATTTTGCTAAAACCTGGTACACCAATAAACGTAAACCGATCGGAGTAGGTAAAGTAGTACCAGTACCAAATACATTAGATTTTGATTTGTGGCAAGGCCCAGCTCCGCGGAAGACCTATAAAGACAATTTAGTCCATTACAATTGGCACTGGTTTTGGCACTGGGGTACTGGAGAAGCCTGTAATAATGGTACCCACGAAGTGGATTGTGCCCGTTGGTTTTTAGGCGTCGACTATCCCACTAAAGTAAGTTCGACTGGCGGTCGTTATGCCTTTAAAGATGATTGGCAGACTCCAGATACTCAAGTAGCCGGTTGGGAATTTGGTGGCGGCAAAGCAATATCCTGGGAAGGTCGAAGCTGTAATGATTACCGGATAGAAGATAGTGGTCGCGGCTTCATCATACATGGAGACAAAGGTACCTTGGTCAACGATGGTGCTGGATCATACAAAGTATTTGATCTGGACAATAAACTCATCGAAACAGTCGATGCCAACGTGGTCGCAGACGCTTCCAATAAAGTAAGTCCTGCAGCAGAACTGGACAAACTACATCTCATCAATTTTGTTGAGGCGATCAGAGGGAACGCAACCCTTAATTCACCTGTGGCCGAAGCATCCAAAAGCGTCTTATTATGTCATTTGGCTAATATCGCCCAGCGTACAGGGCGTACTTTAAATTGTGATCCTACCAATGGACATATCAAAAATGATCTTACTGCGATGGCTCTGTGGAAGAGGAGTTATGAGAAAGGATGGGCTCCGATAGTGTAACATGCTCTTGGGAAGATTGACAATGTACGATAACAATGTACAATGTACGATGTTGTGTAGCAATGTACGATGTATGATGGACTAGTCGATGGACAAAGGATCTTGTATCTTTTTCCTAGCTACTAGATATCGCTATCTAATCAAGAATCACATCGCCGATACCAAAGCTATAGGTTGACCAAAAACTTTCCCAATCACTATCTTGTCTGTCAGGGCAAGGAATCATATGTGTAGCATGGATAAACCAGTCTCCATTTCGCTTTAGTTTGAATTTGCAGATTCCTGCGTCATCTGTCCTAGAATAGGCCACCGTCGCGGGTTTATTGCCAATTCTATTTCGAGCAGTTATTATTTTTTGCGTCAATGTTTTTCCTTGAAATAGCACTTTCGCTTTAATCCAATCACCGGTACGCAATGTATATGGATTGTCTAACAAGATGATTTCAAACTGATGGCCCACGATAGTTCGGAAAATCGTATCATTCAAAGATTTTCCACTTTGTACAAGTCCTTTGATATATCGGGTATACCGCTCTGATTGTTCAGCCCTCCGTAATAGTTATATTCTCAATATTGTCTTCTTTTAGATAGGCCTTAAACTTATCCTTGGCCAGCGATATACGTGCATAATCTCTTACCATATGAATCAAACCCAAAGCTGAAAAATTAACATCGATATCCAAAATGGGAATGGCTCCGTCATTGTACCGGGATTCGAGGTCGATGTGACCGTTTTCATTGATTAATTCAAACCTTTTAGTGATTGCCTTTTGAAGTGGTCGTTCCCATTCAATATTGAAACGATCTGCCACAAATAAGTGCAATTCTAGCTTCTCACCTTTTTTGACTACATAATTATCTGCGATCAATATGTATTCATGAGCAAATACAGATAACCCGAAAAATAAGGCAAATAGAAATACAACGTTGCTTCTCCTGACTATGCAATTTAAACGGATTGATACTAAAAAGAGTTAAGCTTGATATACTTACTAAACTTGAAGGATAACAATCCATAAATACAAAGAATAGTAGAAGGTGCAACAACCTCTATCTGTACGTTAATTTAAACCGTAAACATGCAATAGGAATTGAAAAATAGTAATAAAAAGTCTTACTTTTAGAGTGGAAACCAATAAGAATATTTAATTAACAAAACTCACTCAAAAGATGCATGAAATAGAGCATGAATATACAGACAAAAAGATAA
>JANOWJ010000126.1:0-5525 GCA_031417835.1 Saprospiraceae bacterium
CCCCTGAGAAAGTAAATGTACGGGGAAGATTGAGATGATTGTAGGTAATGGCGGTTATATTTTTGGAGGCGTCGGAAATCATGTTACCATCACTCTACAACGACTGAAAGGAAGTCGAAAAACTTCCTTCAGATCTAAAAGATAAAATTTACTTCTTTATTGAGGTCGCTATAAGAGATTATAAAGCTAGGGTTACTTATTCTAGTTGATGCAATAGCCACCTTTGAATATCAAAGGTATCAGGCGCATCATTGTGATCACCGTCATTATAAGTAATTACAAAAGAATACTTGAAATCTTTTGTAATTATATAGCATGTATTTTGATAGTCAATTCTTGCTAACTTCAAAATATTTTCAATTGTTATTCTTAGATTAAAGTCAAACATCCCACAATCTTGACATTCATTGGTCCATAAATAACACCTTGAAAATTTATCGGAATTTAGATACAATTCATTTAATAAAAGTGATTCAATAAAATAGGTGGATTGTCCTGAAATTAACTCAGAATCTCTATTCATACTCGATAGATTTTTAACTCTATTTCTTATTTGATCTGATTCTTCTAAAGCTATTCGATTAATATTTTCAATCTCAAATCCAGCAATGGCTAAATTGTTTATACATGATTGAAGAATAGATTTTGCCCTATTCTTTCGAATAAGAATATCCAGTTTTCGGTTAGTCATTATAATAAACTTTAGTTTTGGGATTCGCAATCTGTGGCTTATTAGCTAATGATCTCCCGGTTCCTCCCCTTTCAAATCCTTCAGGATTTGCAGAATTTGACTTAGTTCTACCTGCTTCCCAATGTGGTTGACCTTGATGACTTGCATCATTTGTTGCATTTTGTACAGTAGATTTTCCATCTCTTGTGAGAAAAACTTTATCTTTTGAGTTTGTCAATCTATCTGGAATTAGAGGCTGACTAGTCGGAATACCAGCTTCTCTCATAGCTTTCCTTCTTGCAGCCCGAGATGAAACTGCAACAACTACATCATCAGTTTTCTTGACAATTGTTGAAATGATTGCAAATCCAGCAACTGCAGAACCTTTTTCAACCGCAGAAACTGGATCATCAACTGGACTTATCGCCCCACTAGAAGCTCTGGCAGCAAATACTCCAGGTGATATCCGCTGTCCACCAGTTGTATTATCAACTACTTCTGTATGTCCACTGGCTCCATTTTGAGGTATTGGCACTCCATTAGAATGATGTATAATATCTTGCTGATCTCCTCCTTTAGTACTGATCTGAGTAGTAGTCGTTGTTCCATTTGCATTGTGCACCATTTGATATTCATTGTCTGGTGCCATGCCCGTAGGATCAGTAAACATGATTGGATTATTAAATCCATAATTAAAAGTACTCCAGCTAGGCATCTTATCCGCTAGTGGATCCACCGTCGTCCATCTCCCCACCCCCGCATCATACCATCTCGCTCCATAATCATACAAACCTAATCCAATATCCTGCACATTTTCTTTGCCATTATACTGGTATTTATAAGCATTGTTATTACTCCAAGGCCCCTTCATAGTCATGCCAAATGCGTAATAATAGGATTCCTGAGTGAGCTCTGATGCTGCTATAGTACCATTGGCATCATTATCGATAAAGCTGAGTCGAGTATTGCCTAAGTGATCTCTGAGTATGTACTCATATTTTTGAGTCACTGGTAAGTACCTACCTTCTTCATGATAGATGGCATCCAGTATTGGGGTACTATTACCTATCGTTTTATACTCGATGCCATCGAGATAGTCAGTAGTCTGGGCTAGCACACCTTTATTGAATATTTTCTGTTGTACTTTTTTACCTGAAGCATCATATACCCACTCTATCCTGTTACATCCAGAAGCATTCTGTGCCACGTAAGGGAGATGCAAATAGTTGTATGCAAAGGATAGTCCTTTATTGGGGTCATATGTCTGATCTCCATCCACATCGTAAATATAAGGATTTACAGTGTTTTGAGAAAAGCCTTCGTGATTGTTCTTATTCGCGCCACATGCTGCGATAGAGGCCAAGAAGTTTCCAGTGCCATATGCTTCAGAGCTGAAGCCAGGTAATAAGGAGATCGAGGTACCTGCTGTATATCGGACTATATTACTTGCATCGACAGTACTATTGGCAGTTAGTGTGGATGATGCTGAGATCGTGATCGGTGTGTAGATGCCTTGGGTGACCATATAGGAAGCAGGACAGGCGTCTAATGCATCTGTGACCGTGCTTAATGTATTTGTACTCGTAGTATATGCATAGGTGAGGTTATCTATCGTAGTATTTTGAAAGGTACTTATACCAGTCGGCATTTCACCTTTACGGGTCAAAGAGAGTATATTGCCTCGGGGATCATAAGCATAGGTTTCATTATATTTATTATTGAGGGTATAGGCGCTGCTGATAAATTCACCGGTGGTACTTGCAGTGAGTCGATCGAGATAGTCGTAGTTAAAGTTATAGAATTGTTTGAGGCGGCCCTGAGTCTCGATGGTTTGTTGGGAGATACTACCGTTTTTCTTACCTGTGGATCCTGTGCCGACCTGAGTGTCAAAGTATTTTAGTTCTTCGGAAAATAGGTCTGTCGCCGTTCTAGCACCATTGATCCCTATCAGCCAACTTTGAGTATTATAGGTGTAGTCTATAGTCTGGAGGTTACCTCCTATACTATTTTGAGTGAGCTCGTCTTTGATAGAATATGATTTACTGTTGATAGTCTTTATAAGCCCGCCTCCGATTTGCAAGGTTGATGTCAATGATCTTCCGCGATGATCAAATGTATACTTGCGATCAATGGCCAGATTAGTATTATTATGGGCTGTATGAGTCCTTGTCGTCTGGACCATCAGGTCGCTATAGTCGTATACATTGGTGTTTACATCAGATGCACTAGAGATATGATTGCTCATAGTAGCTGTGGTATTCCTACCATAGGTGTCATAGGAGTAAGTAGATTCATTCCATGTCCCTCCGACCTCGAAAGCATTCAGATTATTAAATCTACTTTTCCTGATTCGACCGGTGTATTGTGGAAATGAACTTAATGAAAGTTGTGTTGCACCATCGTACCCATCATAAAAATGTTGGATGAGCATCGATGTGATATACGGATCAATAGACGAGCTGGTATAGCCACTCTCGGACATACGACCATAGTCATCATAGTGATTTCCGATCCATCTACCAGCCGCCAGCAATAAGCCATTCTGTAATGCAGTAGTCAGATTTCGTGTATCGTAAGCCAACTGTACAAGAGCCTGACCTGGTACTTTTTTGGTGATGACATTGTCAAAGGCATCATAGGTATATTTAAAAAGTAATTCTGGCGTAGAGAGGTTAGCTCCAGGAGGGATGATGGTCATTACTCGGTCTTTCAGGTCATAGAGAGTATACGTATCATTAAAAGTAGATGCTGCCTCCGCACTAGTAGTCTTTCTATGCAGTATAACTCTTCCTTTCTTATCTGTAAAAGAAATAGTTTTATTGCCATCTGGATCTTGGGTAATGGATTTAGTCAATGTATTTATGGCAAAAATGCTAGCAGCACTAGCGCCATCGTAATAGCCTACAAGATCAGAGCTATTATTGCTGGCGTATATTTGATTGGATGGGTACCAATCCGGAGGCGTATTCGATAAAGGCCTATTTAAAAGCGAGGCTTCAAAAGTAGTCGCTGTAAATTTAGTCCCTACCGGTACCGTTGTATATGCCCCGTTTGCAGTGGCGGTTTTGAATGGCTCATATGATTTGATGGATCTGCCTTCTTCGTCATAATCCATAGCAGTGATTATATCTTTCTTGTCTATTGGGCTAGCTTCTTTGCTTACCAATTGGATGGGCCTGCCCAGTCCATCAAAATATTGAAAATCCTCTTTTATATTAAGTGCACTACTTGCCACAGTAGTAAATCGTGTAGTGGACTTGATCCAGTTTTGAGTAGAAAGATTATTTTTGAATTGATATTGGAATCGAGTAGTGACATTACCACCCCTAGCCCTTATAGAATCCAACCTAAGTATAGGGTCATAAAAATAATTGGTACTCTGGCCGTCTTTATCTACTATGGAAGACAATAATCTAGTACCAGTATAATAATTATAATTGACGATATGATCTTTGAATTTCCTGGACTTGATTTGTCCGTTTTGCCAAGTATATTCAGTGGCAAGCCAGCCTCTGGCGGTAAATGTTTTTGGTTTTCCTTGGAGCATGTCAAATGTATTGTTAGTACCTTCTACTACCCATTGGCCAGTAAATTGACCAGGAGTATTTTCTGAAGATCTATACCTTGAGTATTGAAATGGGTAAGGAACATTAATAGCACTTGTGGGATTTCCATTCACATCATAAAAATAATAATCGATTTTGGACCCATCGATCTGAACATCATTGACAAAAGCATCATCCTGTACTGCAGGTAATAATAAATTCCGAATAATTAGATCGGTTTTTAATGGTCCACTTGGAAGGTCGTTGATGTATTTAAAATTATGTGTATTAGTTTGGCCATTACTATTCACCATAGTAGAAGAAATAGGCTGTGTATGTAGATTAAAATCATAATTGAAGCTTTGCACAGTCGAGACTCCGTCCAACACTGTTGTCTTGCCGCCAATAGAGGAAACCCCTGAGACCGGACGATATGATATGTACGAGTATACATTTGCACTCTGATATCCTACACATCCAATATCTATTTTTCGGGCTTTTAGAAAGATAGTATTAATCTGGCTGGATGCCCTTTTATAAGTATTTAACTCTGATCTTATTAAGACATTGACTTGCGATTTATATTCTTCATTGATCAAGTCGCCATTACCTGGGACAAAAAGTGCCGGAGAAACCGGTACACTGAATGGAGCTGCAGATTGCGTAATATCAAACTCCATGATTTTTTGACCATTAGCGACCGATTTTTCAATTACTCTTTTATAGGATATGTGATATCCATCAAAAGAGCCCATCGGGACTATAGATTCGGAGTTAAATGAGATTAAAGATGCGGCATATACCAAAGTTTGACCCGTCACAGTGCTACCATACACAGGAGGCGAGTATAAGACCCCGCTTGAACTAGTACCGTTTGCATTTTTATATTCATAGGTTTTGACCACATCAGGATCTTTATTACTTATATTTCGCACTTCTTTAATTCTGAGCCCTCCTACATAAGTATTGACTAAGGTTCCTTGAGGAATTTCAGTGTAGAGTGTAAGTTCCCCCTGTCCTCGAGTGGCTGAAATATGAAACCTGTAAGTAACATTCGGATCGGGGTCAAAATTCATATGAAACCAAGTTAAATTACTCAATTCTTTTTCATACTGTTGATGATTTAAATTTAAATTGAATCCATAGATAGAACTTACAAAGTTATTATTAACCGTAAACATGCAATAGGAATTGAAAAATAGTAATAAAAAGTCTTACTTTTAGAGTGGAAACCAATAAGAATATTTAATTAACAAAACTCACTCAAAAGATGCATGAAATAGAGCATGAATATACAGACAAAAAGATAA
>JANOWJ010000127.1:0-32694 GCA_031417835.1 Saprospiraceae bacterium
TGCGTTGTAATGCATTGTTAGCATACTGTGATAAAGTTTTTTTTCCATGATTTTATTGTTTTAGTCATGGAAGATAGTGGATAAATCGGAGAGGAAAACCCGTTGCGAAGCAATGTTGGTTCAACACGTAAATATATGATAACCGTCGCTGCTTTCCAAAAAAACGCATCTGATTATCAGCGATTTAGCGTTATACTTTTTAAACTTGCCTACCGGCTGGCAGGTTGTCGTTAGGACAATACACTTTTTTGAAATTCTAAAAAGGCAGAAGTTGATTAATATCTTCTATGGGATCAGAAGATAATTGTTTTGATTTTTAAGCCAAGAGTATAAGCTGATTTGGACCCATTAAGTGACCTGCTTTGTAGGACCTTCTTTATCCTGATATTGTCGGTAATCAAGTTTCCCTTCGATATATATGTGCTGCCTTTGTGTAAGTACTGACTTGCAAAAGTAGCTAGGCCTCTCCATTCAATAATCGTATGCTATACGGTGAATTCTGAGATTTACTTTAGTTAATCAGCTATGTACCTTTAACAGGCTTTCTACGCTTCACTGTGTTAAATGCTGGATTCAAGTACTCAAAAATGCGAAGAACCTAATTTAAACCTAAATTGTGCAATTAAAGACACGCTTAAAATCCAAGGAAAAAAAGCAACACCTGAATCACATTAGACACGTTGCGCTCTCCATAATATTCACCACAATTCATCACCTACCCCATATTCCATTCTGGCTATTTACATCAGCCATTCGTCCACTAGGATCTATCTGAATGTGTTTGAGATAAGCCAACGGTACATCTAATTTTACTATGTACGTGGGATAAGTCCAGGTCCAATCAGGCTGAAGGTGTAATTTTTTTTCTGGCCATTCTTGTGGTTTTTCACCTCGCATCAGGTCCAGGGGAATGTATTCCATCATCTCTGTACCATCATCCAACGTGACGAGAATATCTATAGGCATAATAAACGGAAGTACTTTGCGCAATCGAATCATGGCCTTACCATTTTCTTCATAGACCGAGTCAATAGCTATATCTATTCGTTTGGTCGTATTCACAAAATATTCTCGGTACCAGTCCAATTCAAGTCCCGATTCTTTTTCAAAAATGCGAATTAAATCATTTACGTTGGGATGTTTATATTTCCACACATTAAAATAATTCAAAAGCCCTTTTTGAAATGCTTGTTTGCCAATGATATATTCTAGTTGATGTAAAAATACTTCTCCTTTAGAATAAGCAGCAATACTATATGCTGAATTGCTTTCATAATGGTCCGAATGGGTCGTCAGCGGTTCTTCACGGCCACTTTTTACGAGATTAAAATACCCATTGTAGGCTGATTTAAAAGCTTGAGTCCCATATTGCGCAGTGCTCCCCGCTTCCTGGATTTCTGCCAGGATCTTATCTTCTGCATAGGAAGTAAATCCTTCATCCATCCACGCATATAGACTCTCATTGGTCCCCAATACCATTTGATACCAACTATGCATCAGTTCGTGTGTAGCCACACCCACCAGACCTGCCATCGATCCTTCGCCAAGGATCAGGGTGCTCATAGGATACTCCATACCTCCGTCCCCACCCTGGACAAAAGCATAATATTTATAGGGGTACATCCCGAAATTTTTATTAGCAATTTTAAAGACCTGATTCATTACGGATGGGAGTCTAGCCCAGGTCTCGCGGGTTTTATCATTTTCCTGGAAGAAAAAATTCATTTCGATGCCATCACCATTAATCAACTTGGTGTGTTTGTATTCAGGATCGGCTGCCCACATAAAATCGTGCACATTTGGAGCTTTAAAATGCCAAGTCAATTTATCTCCGGGTGGAAGTTTAATTTTGGCGCCAGGTTTTTCATACCCGTGCCCTACTTCATTGGGATTTTGGATGTAACCTCCTGCAGCTATGAGATATTTTTTGTCCATTTTGATTTTGACATCAAAATCACCCCATACTCCGTAAAATTCGCGGGCAACGTATGGGTTGGCATGCCACCCTTGATAGTCATACTCACATAGTTTTGGATACCACTGGCTCATCGAGTAGGCTATGCCTTCTCTATTGTCACGACCTGACCGTCGGATTTGTATGGGGACCTGAGCCTGGAATGACATCTCCAACACTGCCTTACCTTTGGATTTGATTGGTTTATTCAATCTGACTTCTAGAATGGTCCCCTCTACATGGTATGTCAGCGGTATACCATCCTGTGTTAAGGATAAAATTTTTTGGTATCCTATTTCAGGATCGGAAAGCTTAGCTATCCGGTCCCTTACTCTACCATCAGGATCCGGCATATTACGCGAGCGCACATCCATGATACTGCCTGGTTGGAAAGCATTGAAGTATAAATGATAGAAAATCTTATCTAAATCGTCGGGAGAATTATTGTAATAAGTCAGCTTTTGCTGTCCTGTGAATTGATGCGATTGCACATTAAAATCAATCGACATTTTATAGTCCACGCGCTGCTGCCATCGATCAGGTTGAGCTTGAGTGATTTTGAATAATAGCAAGAATAGGAGGATCAAATTTCCATTTTTCATAGAGTCAAATATAATAAGAACCCCTAGGAATTCGCCGATCTGGTTTACAGGCTTACCCTAAAACAATATCCTCCATCTCTACGGTGCGTGATATTTAATGGTTCTTCGCCATATTTAGTGGGTAAAATCGTAAATCTTGAAAAATGTTAATTAACTACTATCAGGGGCAAGAAGAGTATCACAAGAAAACAACTTTAAGGGTCATGGCTAAAGCCGGAGTATCGGATAGCCTTAACCCCAGCCTTAAGGCTGGGGTTAAGCAAGTTCTATTCACCTGGCTTTAGCCTTGAAACAATTTCTGCCTCCCAAAAGCAATTTAGACATGGTATTATTCAAATTGTAAGAGACTTTGTATCCATACTGCAAACTACATAGGTCAAATTATCGATTGAAAGTTCTTCGTTGTATTTAGCGTGTAAAATTGTAAATTTCGAAAAAAGGTGTACAGCTATAAAACCATAATATATTTTACTGCTAATGAATTAAATTTGGATACCCACAATATGGCAAAGAACCTATTTAACTGACTGCCTTCTCAAAACAATTACACATAATCGGTACGGGTGGATAATAACAATACCCTGCGGCCTCCTGATACCCCAGAGATCGATAGAGTCGTTGTGAATATGGATTACCCAAATAAGCATCTAAGCGGATCACCTTATATTGATGCTCCAAAGCGTATTCTTCTGCAAAAAGCATTAACTTTTTAGCTATCCCTTGGCCTTGTAAGTCAGGATGAACACATACCCTATGTACAACCAACACCCGATCTGCTCGATGTGCCCACTCAATAGATAAATATTGGTCGTCTTGATTATGATCCAGTGTGGTGGTGCCTATGATCATACCGTTGACGGTTAAGATCCAAGTATGGCCAGCTTCAAGATCTTCCATTAAAGTCTGCCCAGATGGGTACGTATCTCCCCATTGGACTATGCCCAGGCTGAGTAATGCTTTGGTACCCAAATCATATAAATTCATGATAGATTTATAATCTGTCGTGTCTGCTTTAAGTATACTTGTCATACCTGATTTTTTTAACTACAATATTTAAAGTAATTTTACAGAATAATTCAATAACAAACGATGTTCAATACCACAAAAAGTAATTCGAATTTTATCTTGATCTTGTGGTTATTAATAGCAGGTATCCTGAGCCGGTTGATACCACACGCACCTAATTTTACTGCAGTAGGTGCTACAGCTTTATTTGCCGGGGCTGTATTGCGACCACGCTGGTTAGCCTTTATATTGCCTTTGGCTATTCTTTGGGTTTCGGACCTTTATTTGAATAATGGGATGTATAAAAACATGTACCCAGAGACTTACCTGGGATGGCAATGGATGGGTGAACCCTGGGTTTATGCCGGATTTATTGGTATAGTCGTGATTGGTGTATTGACAGTGAAACAAATAAATTTCAAACATATTTTAAGTGGCAGCATTTTATCTGCCATCTTGTTTTTTCTATTGTCCAATTTTGGCGTATGGCTGGGTAATTCCCTATGGCCACAGAATATCGCAGGACTTATCAGTTGTTATATTTTTGCCATTCCTTATTTCTGGAGTACGTTGGCTGGAGATCTAATTTTTGGTGCTTGTTTATTTGGAATTTATCAGTGGAATCTAGAGCGCTCTATTCGCTTAACTAAATAATTTATTCTTCATTACCGACTTCTAGGTATCCACTTTACCTCATCAGCCCCCAGATCTTGAGCTATCCAGCGACTTAATACAAATAAATAGTCCGATAACCTATTGAGATAGGTGATTATAAGGATATCAATGGCCTGCGCTTCGTGTAATGAGATCACTCGCCGCTCAGCTCGACGGCAGACAGTCCTGGCAATATGAGTTTCGCTGACGGTCTTATGCCCCCCAGGAAGCACAAAATGCTTCAATGGTGGCAACCGCGCAGTCATCTCGTCAATATCCGCCTCCAAAAGCTCAATGTCAGAGGCTTTGAGATCAGGAGCAGCCATTTCTTTATCCGGATCTGAGGCCAGATTGGCACCGATAGTGAACAATCTGTCTTGAATCTCTTTCAACATATGATAGGATTTACCTAAAGGCATCTGATCCCGGATCGATCCTATCCAGGCATTTAATTCATCGACCGTGCCGTAAGCCTCGATTCTAATATCGTTTTTTGGCAGGCGAGCTCCCCCATATAGAGAGGTCATGCCTGTATCACCTGTTTTGGTATATATTTTCATAATTATTCTTCACTCATAAATGGATATTTAAAATCCAAAGGGGGATTGAAATTTTCCTTGATCGTCCGGGGTGATAACCAGCGATAAAGATTTAATACCGAACCCGCTTTATCGTTTGTACCACTTCCTCTTGCCCCGCCAAATGGCTGTTGATCTACTACTGCTCCGGTAGGTTTGTCATTGATATAAAAATTACCAGCTGCATTGCGCAGCCGCTCTGTGGTGTGGGCTATCACATATCTATCGGTGGCAAAAACAGCTCCGGTCAGTGCATATGGCGATGTGCGATCTATCAAGGTCAAAGTCTCATCATAGGCAAGATCATCATATAAAAAGATGGATAATACAGGTCCAAATATTTCTTCCCGCATGGTATGGTAATCTGGTTTTTTAGCCAGGATGACGGTAGGTGCTATAAAATAACCGATCTCATCATCAAATTGACCACCGGAGATTATGGATGCCTCTTTCGACTTTTTTGCTCCTTTGATATACGTTGTAATCTTATTAAATGCTTTTGCATCGATCACAGCATTGATAAAGTGACCAAAATGCTCAGGTGATCCTATGGTCATTTGGTCTAGGTCATTCAATAAATACGTTTCAATTTTCTTCCAAAGTGATTTTGGAAGATAGGCCCTGGAGGCTGCAGAACATTTCTGGCCTTGATATTCAAATGCTCCTCTGGATAAAGCCACTGCTACCGCTTTGGGGTCAGCCGATGGATGAGCTATGACAAAATCCTTACCACCGGTCTCTCCGACTAATCTTGGATACGATCGATAAGATGAAATGTTATTGCCTATGGACTTCCATAATTGTTGGAATACACCAGTGCTACCCGTAAAATGAAGTCCGGCAAAATCGGGATGAGCAAACGCAACTGCACCTAACGTGGGACCATCTACAGTGACTAAATTTATGACTCCATCAGGCAGTCCGGCAGCTTCCAATATTTCCATGATAAGGGCTGCAGAATAGATTTGAGTCTCTGCAGGTTTCCAGATTACCGTATTGCCTAATAATGCCGGCGCACCTGGTAGATTGCCAGCTATAGAAGTAAAATTAAATGGTGTGATCGCTACCACAAATCCTTCTAATGCCCTGTATTCCAATCGATTCCACATGCCAGGAGAGCTCGATGGCTGGATCTGATAGATCTCTGTCATGTATTTTACATTAAATCGAAAAAAATCGGCCATTTCTGCGACAGCATCGATTTCAGATTGGTATACATTTTTAGATTGGCCCAACATGGTAGCTGCGTTCATTCGCTGCCGATATGGTCCAGACAGAAGGTCAGCAGCTTTGAGAAAGATGGCCGCTCGGTCATGCCATGGCGTTTGCTCCCATTCTTTTTTCGCCTTCAGTGCTGCCTGAATCGCTGACTTGATATGCTCAGCCGTACCCTTGGAGTAATGCCCCAGGATGTGATGGTGGTCATGTGGCGAAGTAATGGCTATCGGCGGTCCACTGGATATTTTTTTACCCCCTATAGTCATCTTGATATTGGGCGCTACAGATTTGGCTTTAGCCAACGCTTTGGCTAATTCAATTCGCTCTGCGGAGTCCGGTTTGAAGGCCAATACCGGCTCATTTGAAACGATTGGTAGGGTAAAAATTCCTTTCATGAGTTAAAGTCTTTTAGGTTTACTTCTTTTGGAATAAATGGACTGGCATCGCCTCCGCCGCTGATGATCTCGCGCACTACCGTGCTACTAATATGAGCTACTTCAGGGCTACTGATAAAAAATATGGTCTCCAAACCTTTACTTATGGTTTGGTTGACCTGTGAAATCGTTTTTTCATAATCAAAGTCACTGCCGTTTCTCAAGCCGCGCAATAAATAATTTGAGTCTATTTTCTTAGCATAATCTGCAGTCAATCCATCAAAATGATCTACCGCTATTTTGGGCTCACCGGAGAATACATCGCGGATCCACTGCTCCCGCTGATCGAGGCTAAATAAAGATTTTTTTTGGGTATTAGTACCGATTGCAATGATGATCTTATCAAATAAGGGCAAAGCTTTTTTGATGATGTCAACATGACCTATCGTGATCGGATCAAAGGATCCGGGAAAAATGGCTACTCGCATACTTATCTTATTATTAGCTTGCCTGATGAAGTGTCAAAAATAATACTATTCAAGTCAATCCAGACTATCTCGATGTGAGGTGAAAAAACTAATTTTAGCCTGATGATAGAAAAAATTAAAGCGCTGGAAGGTATTTCAAAATCTCTGGAGGTCGATCAAGATACCCGGGCGCAATGGTCACGATCATGGACTTCATATTTAGATTCTTTCTTAGATGAGATGGATCAACATCCCGCCTATCGCCAAGGAACCGTCACGGAATTAAAAAAAATGCAAATTACGGAGACCCCAAAATCAATAGAATCGCTCATCCATTTATTTAAATCGGAAATCAATTATTATGGGTTGAATCCTGCGTCAGGTGGTCATTTGGGCTATATCCCGGGCGGCGGAATCTTTGCCAGCAGTCTGGGAGATCAAATGGCTGCAATAAGCAATCGCTATGCAGGGATATTTTTTTCTAATCCTGGCGCTGTGATCATGGAAAATCAACTCATACGATGGATGTGTGAGGTCATGGGCTATCCTGAGACTGCACATGGGAATATTACATCCGGCGGCTCTATCGCCAATCTGATTGCGATGGTCACCGCTCGCGATGAAAAGCAGCTCACCAGGCACACCATTCACAAGGCTGTCATCTATACAACGGCACAAGTACATCACTGTGTACATAAAGGTATCCGCATAGCAGGACTTGGTGAGTCGGTATCCAGGATAGTGCCAATGGATCACCTGTACCGTATGGATACGATAACACTTGAAGAGATGGTTAAAGCTGATGTAGCACAAGGATTAACCCCATTTCTCATCATCGGATCTGCAGGTACCACTGATACCGGCAGCATAGATCCATTAGATGATATTGCCGATATCTGTGATCGGTACGATATCTGGTATCACATCGATGCGGCCTATGGTGGATTTTTTAATCTGCTGGATCGATGCAGACCACTGCTGAAAGGGATAGAGCGGAGTGATACCGTCGCTATCGATCCACACAAAGGTCTATTCATACCCTATGGCATCGGTACCCTCTTGTTTAAAGACCCAAAAGCTGTGATGCGATCCCATCACTACCGGGCTCACTACATGCAGGATGCATTTGATATCGAGTCCGACGAATACAATCCTTGTGATCTGTCTCCTGAACTCACCAAACATTTTAGAGGGCCAAGACTTTGGGTACCCTTGCATCTTCATGGCATAGCGCCATTCAAAGCCGCTTTGGAAGAAAAAATATTACTTGCTCATTACTTTTATGAAAAAGTACAAGCTTTAGATTTTACGACCGGACCTTTCCCAGCTTTATCAATCGTAATATTCCGGTATGTGCCCGAGTCAGAAGATGCAAATGATTTTAATGATAAATTAGTAGCCGCTATCCATAAAGATGGTAGAGTATTTTTTTCCTCTACGACCATCGATGGTGTAGTTTGGATCCGATGTGCCATATTAGGATTCAGGACCCATCTGGATACGATGGATAAGGCTTTAGATATGCTTCAAGAGCTCAAACAGCGATTGCTTTGAGTACTATTGACTTATTTGACTTTTTGCAAGTTCAAAAACTGAAAAGAATCCATGAATTGAAATGTCTTTTTCTGATCATCCCATGACTTATGTCCGAATACTTGCATCGTATAAAATCTTCGCCCTGCAATAAATGCCTTTGTTTTGATGAATTTATTCTGGCCAAAGTCGATTCGCCAAAACCATCCCGGATACCCAAACTGAGAGATTTCTGATTCATATTTTTTGGTTCCTTTGATGCTCAGCACAGACTCATCGATGGTCGATTCAAAGAATTCATTCAGCAACCCGATTGAATCCGAATGCATAGTCTCATAAGGATAGTCGCAAAAAGTAAATTGATAGCTCAGTGAGGTGTCTTGCATCAGGTATGTATGGTAGACTAATGGACCAATCTCTGTCTCAAAGGTATCCAGATAAGACTTAAACAGTCCAGGAATGACCAGTTGACAATTACCTTCTGGTATGGTGACTTTATTCTGACCATGTCCGGATAGAGCCATCGTCAAACTAGCAGATACGATTAAAAAAATAGATAATACTTTTGCCTTATGCCACATCAGAATGAAAACGCTCTCTGGCGCTCAAAAGTCATCGTAATCCATTTTTTTATTATTTATTTAATGATTTATCAAGCCTGCAGGTCAGATCGTAATGTTGATCGTGCCAGTAGACCACTATCAGAAAAAGCGATCCTGGAAGAAGATTACGTAGAGCCCGGTATCAAGTGGGGTTATATAGACCAGCAGGGTGAGATCGTAATCAAGGAACAATTTGATGATTGCCGGGATTTTTCTTTTGGTCTAGCTGCAGCCTCGCAAAAGGGATTATGGGGCTATATTGACCGTCTTGGTAAATGGGTCGTCCCGCCAAAGTATCGAGGATCATGGACTTATGAAGATGGTCGCGGAAGGGTCAAGATATTGAATGGAAAATATGGCTATTTGGATGGCAAGGGAGCCTTAGTCATAGATACGATTTGGGACGATGCGGCGGACTTTAAAGAAGGTTTTGCAAAAGTTCAAATAAATAATCGTTTTCAATATATTGACACCCTGGGCAGATTGATCACTGAAGACTCTTGGGACCAGGCATTTGGATTTCATTCCGGCTTTGTGAGAATATCTAATGGTGGCTGGTGGGGATTGATGAATAGTAAAGGAGTTTTAAAAATAAAGCCGATGTACGACGCTATTGGGGATTTGTATGGTAATCGCCTGCCGGTCCAATTAAAGAATACATGGGGGTATACAGATACCAACGGACTGATGATCATCGAAGCTCAATATGAACAGGTGACTCCGTTTCAGAACGGGGTTGCAGCTGTACAAAAAAATGCAGCATGGAGCTTTATAGACACATCAGGTCGCTTTATTAAAAAATTGAACGGTGATCATATCACTCCTCTAGGCCAAAGTCGGTGGGCTATCGGCAGACAAGATAGCATGGCTTTAATGGACCAAAATGGTGTGCTGTTGACCCCATTCCACTATTCTCAAATCAATAAATTCAATGAAGGATTAGCTGTCTTTAGTAAAGAAGGATATTTTGGATATTTGGACTCAACAGGACGACACGCCATACCTAATTTGATTTTATTAAGTTGGGATTTTAAAAACGGGTCAGCGCGATATTCGATCGGTGATGGTGTAGGATTTATCAAGCCCAATGGTAAGGCTCTGCACGATGCATTATTTCCAGATGTTCGGGATTATTTCGAAGGCCTCGCCAGAGTCCAAACTGTTGGCAGATGATGCCTGGTCACTGACTATTTGAAGAACTTAAGATTGTTAAGATCCGATTATCTTTGTCGCGAAAATTAATAAAACTATGAATTTTGATGTCATCGTGATAGGCAGTGGGCCTGGAGGTTATGTAGCAGCTATCAGAGCGGCGCAATTGGGTAAAACTGTTGCTATCATAGAGAAAGAAAACTTGGGCGGTATTTGCCTCAATTGGGGCTGTATTCCGACCAAAGCATTACTCAAAAGTGCTCAGGTATTTGAATATTTACAGCATGCAGAAGATTATGGCATCCAAGTCGAAGGAGGCCGAGCAGATTTTAATGCGGTCGTGTCGCGGAGTAGAAATGTGGCCGACGCCATGAGCAAAGGCGTTCAATTTTTAATGAAGAAAAATAAAATTACGGTTATCTCTGGCCATGGCAAGTTGATCGGTGACAAAAAAGTTGAAGTAACAACCCCCGATGGTACCAAAGAAGAGCACAGTGCAGACCATATTCTACTAGCTACGGGCGGCAGAGCTAAGGAATTGCCTAATCTGCCGATCGATGGTGTCAAAATCATCGAATATCGAAAAGCAATGTCTCTCCCGATACAACCAAAGTCAATGGTGGTCGTCGGTGCCGGGGCTATCGGAGTAGAATTTGCTTATTTCTACAATGCAATTGGTACAGCTGTCACTGTGATAGAATTTATGGAGCAAGGTCTTGTACCTCGTGAAGATGAAGATATCTCGAAAGAATTGGCTAGGTCCTTCAATAAATCGGGCATTAAAGTGTTAGCCTTTACAGAAGTGACCAAAGTAGATACTACAGGCGAGGGCTGCACAGTGTATATCAAGGATCGAAAATCAGGAAAAGAAGAAACCATCCACTGCGATATCGTATTATCCGCTGCTGGAGTGACTGCCAACCTTGAAAATTTGGGCTTGGAAACTGTCGGTGTTCAGGTTGAGAAAGGTCTTATAAAAGTAGATGGATTCGGAAATACCAATATAGTAGGTATCTATGCCATCGGAGATATCACAGCAGGTCAGGCCCTGGCCCATGTAGCCAGCGCTGAAGGTATCAATTGCGTGGAAAAACTAGCCGGTAATCCACATGCTTTGGCCCTTGACTATAATAATATACCTGGATGTACCTATTGTCAACCCGAGATTGCTTCGGTCGGATATACAGAAAAAGGAGCTAGAGAAGCTGGTTACGAGATTAAAGTAGGAAAGTTTCCATTTTCTGCATCTGGCAAGGCTAAGGCAGCAGGCACTCCTGCGGGTTTTGTCAAGGTTATCTTTGATGCCAAATATGGGGAGTTTTTGGGAGCCCATATGATCGGGGCTAATGTCACAGAGATGATTGCTGAAGTAGTAGCTGCTCGCAAACTTGAAACCACCGGGATGGACATCGTAAAAACCATTCATCCTCACCCCACGATGAGTGAAGCGCTGATGGAAGCTGCTGCAGCAGCCTACGGTGAGGTCATACACTTGTAGTCTTTGATAAGTGCAATACTTAGTCTGATTTAAAAGGTTGATTGAAGGTAGATTTTATAAGGTCCCCCTCAATACTTAAGTCCAACTTTCTTAAACAAGAAATGCAACAACCAAGCAGGCCCAATTAATAAAAACTGTAAGTCCTCCATAAAAGAAGGTTTTTTTCCTTCAATTTTATGACCGATAAATTGACCGATCCAGGCTACCACAAATAAAATGATAGAAAACATAGCCAATCCAGCATATGAATAATCCATAGCTGCTAATATTTTATGATTGCCCCATAAGATGCACAAACCAATCACTGCAAAACCTAAAAACATAGGGATAGACAAACGGAGATAGTATACCAGAGCAGCCAGGAGAGCGAGTCCGCCCCAGTGCAAAAAAAAATCTCTAGTCACAAAAAAAGGAATACTTTTAAGTAAGCCTATTAAACTAAACATGATAGCTGGCACGCAAATCCAATGGATCAGTTTATTGGTAGAGTTAATATGACTTTCTCCATATTTGTTCAGTAACCAAGTAAGATTTTTCATGTATTCGTTTTTATGAGACTCTAAAGTACTAAATTGACGCAAAGTCAAGAAGTTCGATTTACGAATTTTAGAATTTTGCTCAGTATAAGCCAACAAAAATTAGAGACTTTATAGTACATTTATCATCTATGATGTACTCATTATTTTTCTCGATGCTGATGGCACTATCATTAAGTCCCACTAAAAAGGCGGATAATCGAACCTTTGAATTAAGAATCTATCATTGCGAAGATGGCAAACTCAAGGATTTGATAGCCCGATTTCAAAACCACACGGTAGCATTGTTTGAAAAACATGGTATGGAAAACATTGGCTATTGGGTGCCAACTGCCGCAAATAACAATAGCTTATATTATGTTTTGGGCTATCCCGATATGGCCGCCAGGGATGCATCCTGGAAAGCTTTTGGGGCCGATGAAGAATGGAAAAAAGCGAGAACAGCCTCGGAACTAAATGGCAAAATCGTCAAGGCCGTTGAATCAATCTACCTTAAAGCCGAAGACTTTTCACCGAAAATTAAAAAATCGATCAAAGATCCTGAACGAGTATTTGAGTTGCGTACGTATTATTGTTTGCCGGATCGACTGCCTGCGTTGGAATCCAGATTTAGAGGCCATACGCTCAAATTATTTAAAAAACATGGTATGACCAATATTGCTTATTGGCGGACCATAGAAAAGGACCCCTTACAGCAATCCAAATTAGTATACTTCCTAGCCCACGAGAGTGAATCAGCCGCTAAAAAATCCTTTGACACCTTTAGACTTGATCCTAAATGGATAGCGGCAAGAGATGCTTCTGAGTCAAATGGAAAAATAGTGGAGAAATTGGAGTCAATCTATATGAAACCTTTATCATTTTCAAACTATAAATAACCGATTCCGCGATTATCAGTCCTTAGCATTTGAAAGTTCATTGACAGTCAGCCAGGGCAAAGATGATGCTATGATCGTACCCTCAATGAACTATAAACCCCTATACCTAAGATGGATATTATAACCATTAAAGCCACCACACTGGGTATGTGGAAAAAGTCATTGATCAACATTTTAATTCCAATAAATAGTAAAATGTAAATTAGGGAGCTTTTGAGATGGACAAATTTTTCCATCATCCCGATCAATAAGAAGTACAAGCTACGCAAACCTAAGATCGCAAAAATATTGCTCGTAAAAATGATAAACTCATCATTTGTGATAGCGAAAATGGCCGGAATAGAATCAAAAGCAAAAATAACATCGACAACATTTACCACCAAAAAAGTCAAAAACAAGGGGGTGGCATGCCATTTACCTTCTTGTTTGATAAAAAAGTGATCCTCTTTAAAAAATGGCACCATAGGTAGCCACTTTCGCAAATAAACGACCATCGGCATTTTTTCAATATCCATATCCTCATCGCCACTAGCCCACATCCGATAGGCAGAATAAATAATGATCAAAGCAAAAACATATTCAATCCAGTGAAATCGGCTCACTAAGGCTACGCCGCCAAAGATCATGGCACCTCGCAACACTAAAGCTATGATGATACCCCAAAACAAAACCCGATATTGGGATTGAGCAGGCACATGAAAATATTTGAATATAAGTGCGAATACAAAAAGGTTATCCACACTCAATGATAATTCTACAAGGTACCCGGTGATGTATTGTGTAGCGGCGGATATTCCGGATTGAGGATGGCCTATTTCAAGGCCTATACCAAACCAATGTTTCTCGTACGCGAAATAAACAAATAAGCCAAACGCTAATCCTAAAGATACCCAGATAGCCGAATTTCGAACCGCTTCTTTGGTCGTCAAGGTTTGGGTGCCTTTATTTAATACCCCAAGGTCTAAGGCTAAAAAGCCCAATAAAATCAAACTAAAAATAATCCATACCATCATAATCGGCGAAAAGATAAGGGAGTTATTAATTATATTTTAGAACATTTGATTGTCAATGAATTACGGTTGAGCCCGAGGGCTTGAAAACTCTAAAAATAGTGCCCTATTTGATGTTATCAGCCAATTATATTGGCAAGGACATTATGCCCCAGCCACAGAAAAAATCGGATGGCTACAAGTTTTAATATTTCTAGATTATGTGAATCAAAATCAAAGGAATCTAAATAAAGCCAGATTAATACTTAATGAATAAACTCACTATTGAAATCAGATAATAAAGATTTATATTTGCACTTCTTTTCGCATAATTAGCGAAAGGTAAATGGTGGATGTAGCTCAGCTGGTTAGAGCATCAGATTGTGGTTCTGAGGGTCGCGGGTTCAAATCCCGTCTTTCACCCTTTCTAAAGCCCGGGAATCAAATTCTTGGGCTTTTTCTTTTCATAAATATCATTCAACAACCACTACCTTATATATCCCCGATTTATCCTTGATTTTAACCCTTAAATAATATATACCCGCGTTTAAGCTTAGGTCATTGATTATCAATTTATTACCATTAGGTTGGCCTTTGATTTTATACATTTGCCGGCCTTGAGTATCTAATAACTCTAAATCGGCATATTTGCCAGCTAGAGATATATCCCATTCGACCGTCAATCTTTCCTTAATCGGATTTGGATATACTCTCAATGACTCATTCAATTTGTCATTAATCGCCACTGTTTTTACAACCCCTTGAACAGCCACCCGATCTCCGGTGCAAATCAAGTCTGGATATGCCATCTCCCAGTCATAAAAGTAATAATAGTTGCCGGGGCCGGCGTTGGTACCATAGATAGTCAAGGGACCTGCTACTAATGGATAAGGCACAGTTCCTTCCGTCCTATAAAGTTTTGGAGATTTACTTCCAAAGACTTTAATGGCGGCGTCTTCATTGGCGGCAAGTGCATAAGATAAACCTTGAGGAATATTAAAGTTAAGGACCACCCTACTTTCACCTTTTTCGATACGCATTAATTTACTGGCCAAAATATTTCCACCAGCATCCAATAGATTTATTTCTCTCAAAGCTGCCGTATCTGCATATACTTTTACGGATTTAAGGATGCAGTCTTTATTCACATCAAACAGAAGTTTACCACTAAAATTAGGCGAGTTAAACTTTGAGGCTCCAGCAAAATTTTTTAAACCTCCATTAAATACTTTGCCAGCAGTGGTGATTATGGATTGTGCATAATACGTGGTAGACATGTTTAATGGCAAAGTATTGTACGTATTACCTGAGGCTAGTGCATTGCCACCAGTCTTTTCTGCAAACCAAAATACAGATTGACCCTGAGCCTTCAGTGCTGCTTTACCACTCAGTGGTACTGTATCATTCTTTACCTGGAGGGCAGGTACAGCGATGACCCTTAAGGTGGCTGTGTCTGATTGTATTGATTTGCAGTGATCTTGGATCGTTGCAAAATAACGCCCACCTGTATTGATATTGATTTGATTGGAGGACGAGCCTGTATTCCAAATCAGCGGCCTTTCCGTCAAGAGTGCCAATGTGGTCTGACCTCCCTGACAAATTACAGAATCTGCAGCTGCAATAGTAAACTTAGAAATGGGATTGAAGTCTACCGATATGTTATTAGAATAAAGATTACAACCATTGATAGCCTTTATTTTTACTTGATAGTTACCAGCTGATCTTATGGTTATTGAGCGTGTTGTAGCCCCTGTACTCCATAGATATTCCCCCGTCGTCGGGGCAGTGAGCGTAAGGCTATCCCCAGCAGTGCAAAGCACTGTTTTGTTAGGACTTGGAGTCAGCACCGGGTCAAATCCAAAACATTGGTTTTCAGTCACGACCAATGTGCGGTCGATGAATGGGCTTTGAATGGTTTCGGTCACCCCACTAGACCATAATATAGTGACAGAATCAACTTTAGTGGCAGTTCCTAGACCAAAATGTTGTGTCAGTGTATGCTGAATGCCATAACTTGAACCAGAAAATATTTCCCGAATCTGTTTCATACCCTGAGTGTATACAATGATCTTTGCGCCGACAGCACTAAGATTAGATCCTACTCCAGCCAACCGTACATCGATGAAGTGATGTCCATTGTTGGTTTGATTTAACCATACCGCATCGGGTCGGTGTGAAGACTCATTAAATAAAAGAGAATAAGAAGCATATAAATCTTGCCTCCCGTCATGATTCAGATCCCCGATAGCTAGTGATTCGATGCTGTAAATCCCAAATTCTTTGGGATCAATTAATTCAAATTTGTTTTGTTTTTTATTGAGATAGATTTGATGCTGACTACCAGAGATGATCAAGTCTAACCAACCATCGTTATCTAAATCGACCCATGCACATTGCACACCTACTGCGCCATAATTAATGCCACTGGTAGCGGTGACTTCCGTAAATTTACCTTTGCCATCATTGATCATCAATCTGGAAGGCGCAAAATGATTGATTACAAATAGATCCTGATCCCCATCATTGTCGCTGTCTCCGGCTATTGCAGACCAAGATTGATCACTGAGAGCAATGCCTGCCTCAACCCCCGCTTCTTTAAATACGCCTTTGCCATCATTACGATAATATACATTGATCCGTCGAGGATCGGTAGGTTCCCTTGCTGCCCCTTTACATTTGGCAATATATAGATCCAAATCCCTATCCCCATCGAGGTCGGACCATAGACTGCTGTAATTGCCGGACATATCAGATACTGGCACGGTGCTAAAATCGATCCAGGACACGGGATTGTTTCGCAATCGACCCCCGGAATTGGCCCATATCTTGTTTTCACCAATATCATTGCATAAAAAAAAATCTAACCAGCCATCGTTGTTTATATCTACAAGATTACCAGCTTGAGCATATGCTTTTTCAGATCCTAACAAAGCTTGTTTCTGGTATATTACGGAGTCACCAGAGGGTAAGCTATAATAGACATAACCAGGATTTTCATTGGCACCAAACACCATATCATTCCAACCATCTTGATTGATATCCCCAATGACCACATTCCAAAATTCATACGCCGCGATTTGATCTATATTGCGGATAATAAATGGCTTGCCGGGAGCCGTCTGATAAGCAATAGATAAAATCCTTGAATTTTGAAGCCGAATAATATCATCCAATCCATCAGCATTCATATCCGCTATGCCCACTACACTTCCGCTAAAATGATCAGTGGGTACGAGTGAAGTGGTAGACGATAAAAATTTTATTTGACTTGACAACCATGATGGAAAAAATAGTAAAATCCAAAGGCTAATTCTCATAGGTGTTTATTTTTTTCGTTTCCCGAATGGAGATTTTATTTTTTTAAGGATGCGTTTACCCTCTTTTTTATTTATAAATACATACCGCACTGATAGTCCCTTTAGGCTAGAAAACGCTGGCCCATTGGCCGCATAGGCCAGACCGCTAAAATATAAAATAGGTGTGTAATCCCAACTTAAATTTATGCGACCAATTGTAAACTCCAATCCAGCCTGGATAGGAATACCCCACTTATGATACTTAAAAGTGCCTTCTTCTTTTTCGGTATAGGTCCAATGTTTAGTCAATCCGGCGCCGTAAAATATGTTAAAATTTCTTGTTAAAATGGGCTTATGTTTTGTAGCCACGATCGCAAAGCCCAGATTGCTCTTACCGTTATCTGTAGAAAATAATATACCTTCTACAGTGGTCTTTTTTAGGATCCGTTGTTTAAAACTGAGGCCGTAATCTGTGCCCAGTCGAATACCCCCGGTCGAAAAGTAAGATTGACCCCATAACAGGTTTTGAATACATAAAAGGAAGAAACTAAAAATAAATTTTTGGTAGATCATGGCAGTTGGTTATATTTTTATGACGAAAACATGTGACTTTGGATACACTATAAACCAAATTTGGTGATAAAAAGTATAAATAATTTTCAAAAGTACCTTGGCAGTCTCACTTTTGCGATCCGGTCAGCTGTAGATTTCTATTATCATGCTAATACGGTCCATGGATTGCAATCTCCATTTTTATATCGTTTGGCCACTGAAACATTGGAAAATCAGACCATCGACCCGAGGTTATACAAGATTGAGCTTCGAAGAGCGGAGCTATTACGCGATGCTCGTCTATTTCATCGCGTGGACTTTGGTCAAGGCTCTCGACTCCTCCCTTTACACGGACCTGATATGCAAATCAATACCTGGGTGCGACATAGCAGTATAGATACTTATTATGGTACATTACTGCACCATATTATCCAACATTTTAAACCTAAGATTATCTTAGAATTAGGCACCGCAGCAGGTATCTCGAGTGCTTATATGGCTTTTGGATATCCTCTTGCTCAAATTTATACGATAGATGGGGACCCCAAAGCAGTCGAAATAGCTCAAATAACGATGGACTCTTTAGATTTGAGCCAAGTCCATATCCGAAAAGGATCGTTTTCTGAAATTTTACCTCAATTATTACCCCAACTCACATCAGTTGATTGCCTCTTTATCGACGGCCATCATGACGGCCAAGCATGTAAAGAGTACATTGATTTCATTTGTGCTCAGGCAGTTAAAAAGCCGTCTGTAATTATAATAGATGATATTCGCTGGTCAAAAGATATGTATTCAGCTTGGACTCTTCTATCCGGAACATGGTCAGTAGCGTTAGATTTTTATCGCTTCGGGGTCCTTATTTATAATCCGGATTTGGTTGAAAACGTGTCAGTTAAAATGATAGCAAGGCGATTTAAGCCTTTTACACTCGGTCTATTTCCCTAATGGCGAACAAAACCTATTGATTTTCGCTTAAGCTGGAGAGCATCAGCATCCATAGTCAAGTGAGAAAGGTCTTCTAACTCTATGGTATACAATTGATTGTCCTCTTTTTGTCCATTCTGGGCCATACGTAATGTTTTGTTCTGGATGGCCTCTTGTATGATCGATCGTACAGCTCGTGCATTCCCAAAAAACCGATCTCTGTACTGAAATAAAAATTGAAAATAGGCTACCAGTTGAATATGAGCTTCTTCACTCACGATCAGGTGCTCATCGAGCAACATTTTATCAGCTATTGCCATAAGTTCTTCGGGATTATAATCTTCAAAACGCAAGGTTTTATCGAATCTTGAATTGAGCCCTGGATTGGCTTTGATAAAATCATCCATATTATCCGGGTATCCTGCAGCAAAGACAAAGAAAAAACCACGTTGGTCTTCCATTCGTTTAAGCAAGGTCTGGATTACTTCATGTCCATAATCCATACCCGCAGATCTAGAAGACAATAAAGAGTACGCTTCATCGATATAAAGTACCCCACCCATCGCTTCATCGATTTTTTCAGTTGTTTTGATTGCAGACTGCCCTATAAATCCTGCTACTAGGCCTTGTCGGTCGGTCTCTACCATATGGCCTCGCTCCAATATGCCTAACGCTTTGTATATCCTACACAAGATGCGAGCGATCGTAGTTTTCCCTGTGCCTGGATTACCTACTAATAGGGTATGTAAGTAAAAATGCTGCAGGGCATCTTTCCCGGTCAGATGATAATATTTTACGATATCGACTAATTCATGTATCTGTTTTTTTATTTTTTGCATCCCAATCAAACTGTCCAAATCAGCCATGGAACTTTGTAGTAATTTATCATCGATGGGTATTGCAGCAGGTTTTCGTAAGACCTGATCAGAGATGTGTTCGACATCTGCAAAACATATTTCTGCAAGTTGCGATTCTTCAATTTCATTGGAAGACTTCGAATGATCTTTCATAATGCGTAAACCCAAATTGATCTTTGCTTTTTCGATTAAGTCATATACAAATCGAGCGTTGCCAAAAGAACGGTCCCTATTTCGATATGACTCAAGGATGATATCATCTATTTTGGCCTTGGCATGAGCAGAAAGACGCACTTCTTTTCGCTCACATGCCACAGAGGATATATTTGACAATTCCTCCGGGGTATAATCTGAAAACTCGTAGTATAATTTAAACCTTGATTTAAGTCCGGGATTGGAATCCAGGAAATATTTCATTTCCTTTGGATAACCTGCTACTATCACGGCCATATCCCCGGGGCCATTTGACATTTCTTTTACTAATATCTCGATCACTTCTCTACCAAAATCTTTACTGTCATCATTAGATCTGGCCAAGGCATATGCTTCGTCGATAAACAATACCCCACCCCTCGCCTTTTCAATGGAGTCTCTGACCTTTGGTGCGGTCTGACCGATATACTCACCTACCAAATCTACTCTATCTACTACGTGAACATGCCCTTTGGATAATAAACCCATTTTATGGTAAAGATTACCCATCATATTCGCGACTGTCGTCTTTCCGGTACCAGGGTTGCCAATAAAAACAGAATGGATATTGATTTCATCCAGCTCTTTAAACCCATGTTGTTTTCTCAATTGGACAAATTGTAGATATTGTGCATGATCCTGTACTTGTCGCTTGATGTGTACCAATCCCACCATCTTATGTAGATTATACATCAATTGATCCAGACTCATTTCTTGCTCCAGATCAGAAGTCAGAAATCCAGGCACTGCTTGATTAGGCATAAATACCGGAACTACTCCAGGTTCAGCATTTTCTCGGAAATCCAACACGGTAGAAGCGATGAGGTGATCAAGATAAACTATCTCTAAATATAGCTTGCCTCGCTTCCAATGCCCTTTCGTTGGCAAACCACAGGAAGCAGAAAATTGAATAAGTTCATCTTCATCTCGGCGAATACTTTTGAGTTTTACAGCTTGCGTTTTAAGTTCGCGAGTTTCATTATAAAATCTAAAAAACAACTCACATTGCCAATGATGAGACCTGTTTTTGTTCTTGACCATCATTTCGACATGGACCATCCTTGTCTCCGCCACAGAAAAACTTTTGAGATACACCCGATCGTCTTGACTGATGTCATCTTCATTGCCTTCATAAAATCGGACAGATTGAATATCAAAATAAGGGTTGAGGATTTTGGTAATTGGCTCTCCGGCATCTTCAATATAAAAATACTTGCTCCCTACTTTCTCCTGGTGGATGTAAGCTTCCCAATAATAGGTTCCTTTTTTCCAAAAAGCACCTTCTTTCTTGTTACCCCAACCTTCCTGAATGTGGATGATCGGTTCATATTTACTGATTTGCTTTTTAAACTCGAGATGGCAGAGTTCCTGTTTATTATTATTCAAAGAATAACACTTAAATGTGATGTCAGCTTCCCAACTTTCCAGATCAAAAAGTTTGTTATAAAATGAAAGTTCAATATAGACAAAAGTGGTCTCGTAGCGATCAAACACCTGGCGGTACTTATACTTTTGTTCTGCTAACCATTCTGTAGAGCAATAAATTTTAAGCTCTTTGAATTTGAACTGAAGTACCGGGATCGTCGCAGAGGTTTCTTCCATGGCATTTAAACATTCAATTTCCTTCTTTTTAATTAATATTCCAAAAAAATATTGATTGGGTTTAAAACTAATTGGGTTTAATAGCGGTTATTAGCTATTGAACGTTAATTTTGCGCCCTAATGTCAACTATATTGTTCCGATTTGAAAATCCTAAGCTGGTTCCCAAAAAAGTGGAATCGAGTGCCAAAGGGTTTAGCATTCTCGAACTGACCGAAGATCACGATATCCATCTCAACCACAACTGTGGCGGTGTATGTGCTTGCAGTACCTGTCATATTTATGTAGAGCAAGGTTCCCAATACCTTGAGGAGATCTCTGATAAAGAAGAAGATTTTATAGATCGAGCCCGCAATCCTAAATTAGAGTCACGACTTGCGTGCCAATGCATCATCTTACAGGAAGATGTGCATATAGAAGTCACTATCCCAGACCAATCACAAATCATAGGGCACGACCATTAATCCACCATTTTATTAATACAATCACATGTCAATAAAAAATCTGGAAGATCTGCCTATATATTGGAAAGATCATGAGGATATCGCAATGAAACTTTATGAACGTTTTGGTGAAAACTTCGACGAAAGTAAAATATACAGAATTCGATTCACCGAGCTTCTGCAATGGGTGCTAGAAGTACCGTATTTTGCAGGTACAGCGGAGCAGAGCACCGAAGCGCATCTAGAGCAGATACAGGCAAAATGGGTATATGAGTGGCGCGATAATAACAAATAACCGGATATTCCGCTCTACCGTATGAACATACTCGAATCGCTCTATAAAATCAAGGCCTTGGTATTTGATGTAGATGGGGTCATGACGAATGGCCAACTTCAACTCACTGAAGAGGGTCAATATTTACGCACGTTCCACATTCGGGATGGCTATGCGTTACGCAAAGCGATCGAAGAAGGATTGAAAATAGCGATCATTTCCGGAGGAAAATCAGAAGGGATCAATCGGAGATTAAAAGACCTTGGAGTCACTGATATCTATTTAGGGATTCATGACAAATTGCCAGTGTTGATGGAATGGGTGGCTCGACATGAGATTAAAATAGAGGAACTGGCATATATGGGGGATGACATATTAGATCTGCCGTGTATGTTATACGCGCATATTAAAGCCTGCCCATATGATGCTGCCCCTGAGATCAAGGCCATAGCCAACTATTATACATTAAGGAAAGGGGGCGAAGGTTGTGTACGGGAATTAATAGAGCATGTCCTTAAAACACAAAATCATTGGTAAATTTATCTCATGAAGATTGCTTTAGGTCACTTTTTAAAACTGATTCGATGGCCTAATCTCTTGATGACTGCAATAGCCATCAGTGTACATTGGTACTTTTTATTATATCTACCTATTATAGCCTACGGCCTTATACCTGGTATGGATATCTTTGGCATACTCTTGCTTGGATTAAATTTTGCAATGGTGATGGGAGCAGGTTATGTCATTAATGATATTCGTGATGTCGCTATCGATAAAATCAACAGAGGATCTACTCAGATTATTGACAATCATATCCCAATACAACAAGGCAAACAAATCTATATTTTATTAAATCTGGGTGCGGTAGTAATGACTGGACTGATAGCTTATAAATATCAGGCATATAATAACTTTTATTGGCTGGCGATTGCGATCTCCATATTGTATATCTATTCTGCATTTCTAAAAAGGAAAGCATTCATAGGCAATTTGGTCATCGCTATACTATGTGGTGCAGTTCTTTTATTGCCATACGCGATGGAGTATCACATTATAGCACGGATGAATGTCCAACTCAAAGGACAGATCACAATCCAATTTTTTGGTTGCGGGTTGATCGCATTGCTGCTTTCTTTGTGCAGAGAAATCACAAAAGATCAGCAAGATATACTCGGTGATCAAGCCTTCGGAGCTAGGACTTTGCCCATCATTTGGGGACCAAAACATACTAATTATTTTATTGCAGGTTTTAATCTAGTTACACTTTCGACTCTATATTTTTTGATCAAACATGTTCAACCCGACACTGCTGGATTAATGGTCGTAGCTATCATCATGGCTGTACCTTTAAGCTACATATCCTATCTATTGATCTACTCTGCTATGCCTGTAGGGTATCAAAAGGCATCGAGTATATATAAATTTGTGATGGCGATAGGCATGGTCCTTTTGCCAATTGTCTTAAGTCAGATCAAGCATTAACAACTGTCGATATGGATTGGATAAAATCTAAAAAACTAATTTTGGCTTCACAGTCTCCCCGGCGTAAAGAACTTTTGGCACAAGCCGGGTTTGAATTTGAAATCCGTATTGCCAATATTGACGAAGAAAACTATCCTTCTGAATTGAAACTGGAGGATTTACCAGCCTATTTAGCTGAAGCCAAAGCATCTAAAATATCTGATAATCAATTAGATATGAATAGTTTAGTTTTGGCTGCCGACAGTTTGGTTTTTTATAAAGGTGAAGTATATAGTAAGCCGACAGACCGGCTCGATGCATGCCGCATTCTCAATGCTTTATCAGGCCGCACCCATACTGTGATCACGGGCATATGCCTGAAAGGAGAGGGATTTACTGACATTGCATCTGTATATACAGAGGTGACTTTTGATACGATCCACCAAATGGAGATTGAGTACTATGTAGATCATTATCTCCCATATGATAAAGCAGGGGCGTATGGCATACAAGATTGGCTGGGACTATGTAAAGTAAAAAGTATAAATGGATCCTATAGTAACATCATGGGGCTACCAATGGAAACAATATATCCAATGCTTAAATTAAGAATGGATACTGAAAAATACTAAGGCAATAAAAACGAGATCACAGACTTACAAGCTCTGACCACCAATTCCAATTCCGGAAAATGAAGAATATCTTCAGACACTGTAAGCACACTAGTGGGTATTTGATCTATATTTTGTTGTGTTGATGGGCAGTAATTGACATATAGAAATATCACTAAACTAAAAACAAGCATAAAAACAAATGCAACGTTGGGAGTGCGCAATTTCATTCTGTAAATATAATAAGAATACCCCTAAAACACTATTATTGAATGTTAATTTTATTTTAACATGAGCTTACCCTCACTTAAGGCATAAGTCCGGTGGCATAAGCCAATCACCAATTCTGCTTGGTGGGAAATGATCAGAATGGCCATCTTTGTTTCAACCTGATGCTTAATCAGCATTTGAATAATAGCTTGTTGAACGACACCATCGACGGCATTTAAGGATTCATCCAAGATCAATACCTCTGGTAGACAGACCAATGCCCTCAATAGAGCCAACCTTTGCCGCATGCCTCCTGATAATTCGACTGAAGTTTTATTCTTTATATCATATTGTAAACCAGCGCTTTGAAGTAGGTCATTTAAATCAATAGTAGAGCCACCAATGCTCAATGCTTCTTGTAATATTTCTTCAACTGTCCAGACAGGGTTGAGTGAGCTGTATGCGTCCTGGAATACATAAATAATCCTTTTATCCGATTGCATTTTGGGTAATTGGATTCCATTTAATGAAATGGATCCGAGTTCGTAATCGGTCAATCCTGAAATAATCTTAGCTATAGTGGATTTACCGGAACCTGACGCACCGATCAATCCCACGATTTCGCCTTTGTTTAAATATAGTGAGACACCATTTAAGAGGTTAACTGGATTAGTAAGGCTACGAAAGAACCCATTATTCTGTTTAAAAGATTTGCTGACGCTTTCTAATCGTAATACTTCTACGCCTTTCATTGGGCTTTTCGCAGGAAAAATATTTTGTCGAATCTTAAAAGTCTCAGCAGGCCCGTCGTAAACCAATTGCCCTTCTTCCATAGCCCATATTTTTTGGGCTATAGCTTTAGTTTTTTTTTGGTCATGACTGATCCATATCATCGCAAATCTTTCTTTAGCTTTTAGTTGCAATATCATGTCGATGACTTGCTCAGCGGTTTTCGCATCCATTGCTGAATCTATCTCATCTGCTACAAGAATTTTGGGTTTTTTAACCAAGCATTGTACGATTGCCATGCGTTGGAGTTGTCCTCCGGATAATTGATGGGGAAAACTATCCAACATCCGTTTGAGTTCATTTAACTTGAACGAGATCATTAGCTGCTCTACCTCCTCCTGCGCAATCTTGGTCCCCGGACTAAAAAGTTGATCTTTCAATTTTAAAACAGGATTAAAATAACTAAAAGCTTCCTGAAAGATATACCCTATATGGTCTTTGCGGAAGATATTAAGATCCTCAGGTCGATTCAAATCCAAGGTAACTCCTTGATAATCAAATCGTTGAGTCTCGCAGCTGATCGTACCGCCATAATATGTGTTGAGTCTGGCTAGTGAATAGATCAGCTGGCTTTTGCCAGCACCGCTATCTCCCACCAGACCTATGAGATCATTTGGAGCAATATCTAAAGAAATATCTCGCAAAATAGAAGTTGATATTACGCCTCTATTCAAATCAGTGGAAGGCCGACTCGGAAAGGAAAGTTGAAGTCGCCGCAAACAATAGCTGTATTCTAGCATGCTAGGATCAAGGTAGGCATAGTCATCGGGTTAAAAATCTGAACTTTGAAGGCATAAAAGAAGCAAGTAATCATGTTTATCTGTCAACTCCTAATGCAGTTGGTTATCTTTATAGACTTCGAATCACAAAGGTCTAAAAATTTTAAAAAATAGCCCTACTTTAATACTTTTGCAAATATTAATCTTATTAAAATGGAACGAGTGTTAGATGGTTGGTACAGCCCGTCGCTAAATAAACATATGGAAATCGTACGGTACGGTCATTATGGTTTCGCGGTACTGATGCTTCCGACAGCGGGTGCAGACTATCTAGAGTATGAGCGTTTTCAGTTGATTGATACTATAGCGCCCTTTATAGATAGCGGAAAATGTAAAGTATTCTCTGTCAATAGTATAAATGCAGAAAGTTGGCTCAATCGGCACATGCATCCGCCCCATAAAGCTATTAGGCATAATCAATTCAACCAATACATTTATACCGAAGTAATACCGTATATAAAAACCCATACTTCTGAAGACACACCGATATTAATTTGTGGTGCATCCCTGGGTGCTTTGCATTCGGTCAATCTTTACTTCAAACGGCCTGATCTTTTGCAGGGTGTACTCGCCATGAGTGGTGATTATGATTTGCAGACTTATACTCATGGTTTTTATGACGAACAAGTTTACTTTAATTCCCCAATGGCGTATCTCGCTAATCTCAATGATGACTATTACCTACCGAGAATAAGAAGGAGCGGCCATATTCACCTGCTTACCGGGTCGGGTGATTATGAAACACCGGAGGCCACTATACGATTTTCAAAATTATTGCACGCCAAGGCTATACCTCATGAGTTGGATGTGTGGGGGTATGACATGGCGCACGATTGGCCCACCTGGCGGGCCATGTTGCCGCACTATCTTGCTACCCGATTTTAATCGCTTAAGTCCACAAGTGGTTGTATATCATGGTCTTAATCTTTAGAGATATCTAAAGTAGCAGAAAAAATATGCGAATAATTTAATTCTTTTGCCAGATTTCCAATATTGGACAAAGCATAGTCTATTGAAACTTTTTTACCTAACCTGACGCCTAAACCAGTGTTGAGCTGACCTCTGGTATTATATTCCGAAAGGTTAAGTTCATCTTTTATTTTTTGAATATTACCGTAGCCTATACGCAGAAAGACCAGTTTTTGATACCCTAATTCAACTCCAAGTTTTGGCTCCAAACTAAAAACCTTATTAGCCACAGGGGTATTTCGTTTACCATCAAAATAAATATTGAAGCCCAGCTCTGGTTGTAAGGTGAACTTATCCTTAAAATTAAACTTATATAAAAATCCTGCAGCCAACCTTGGAAGGGTCTTTTCTAATGTACTGACAGGAATAATATTGCCTGTTTTTTCAAGGACTATTTTTTGCTCTTCTGTAAATGTATAATTCCAGCCGGTAAAAGTAGTGCTGAGATCATGTCCAGTGACCCCAAATTGCCAAGTAGGGCGAATGATTTGTAAGCCGGCATCTATGCCAAATCCCCAGGCAGTGGCAAATGGCCCGATCAAACGATGCAAAATTTTAATAGTTGCTCCACCATGCAATGATTTTTCTTCGGTGATAGTGCCAATTCCAGTAGCATAGGATAATAAAAAAGCATAATCGACTGCAGAAAACTCGCCAACATTATCAAATCGGATGCTTCCGTCCGGTGCTACTAAATTGAGCGTATTGGGTATCTGATCGATCGCCAGTCGGATCATAGATAGACTTGCAACTGATTTCTTAGCAGTATTTAACGAACGTGACAAAGCCAGGTGATCATATTTGCCGACTCCTCCAAACCATTCACTGTGCATAGCGCCTATTTGGAGAGGTACATCGATGTGGGACAATCCAGCGGGATTCCAATAGGATGCATTTATATCATGAGCAGATGCGACTACAGCCCCCGACATGCCTAAAGCACGAGCCCCTACCCCAATGTTTAAGAAATCATTGCTATACGACACCTGCCCTACGGAATGTAAAAACAAACAAAGTCCACAAACTGTAAAAAACGATTTCATCTACATCAAAATTAAGGTTAATTCATTTATATTGAAATTTATCATATTCTACAAACCGTGAATGTGATAGATTTTCAGAGACTTGTATTACTTTTCCATCACTTTAACACCACGAGTATGCGACTTATTTTGAGCCTTCTGTTGATTTGTTCGGTTTTTTACGAGTGTTCACCTCCTTTGAAAGTCACTCAATATTGGAATAATATTCAGAAGAAAGCAATTTCGGATAAAGCCATGGTCGTCAGTGGCCATCCCTTGGCTTCGGAAGTGGGTATTCGGATTATGAAAAAAGGTGGTAATGCGGTAGATGCAGCCATAGCTGTGCAATTAGCGTTAGCCGTAGTATATCCCAGGGCAGGTAATATAGGCGGAGGTGGCTTTATGATCTATCGAAGTGCTGCTGGCACTTTGGCTGCTTTGGATTACCGAGAGAAAGCGCCAGCGGCAGCTTCAAAAAACATGTACTTGGACAATAATGGCGAGCCTAATCGGCAAAGTCTTGAAGGACATCTGGCCTCCGGAGTACCAGGTACTGTAGATGGTCTTTTTACGGCTCACGAGAAATATGGCCAGTTGTCATTCGACCAATTGATCTTACCCGCTATAAACTTAGCACATAAAGGGTTTCAAATCACTCAGGATGAGGCAAATCGGTTAAACAATAATCAAGCTGTCTTTTTAAAATTTAATCAACAAACACCTTTTATCAATAGCAAACTTTGGACTAAAGGAGACTGGTTGATCCAGAAAGACCTGGCATGGACATTGCGGCAAATTAAAGACCGAGGAAGAGCAGGTTTTTATGAAGGCCCGGTAGCAAATAAACTAGTAGCTGAAATGAAATCTGGACAGGGGCTGATAACACACGATGATCTCAGACAGTATCGATCCAAATGGCGAGTTCCGATATCTACAGATTATAAAAATTATAAAATCATTTCTATGCCACCTCCGTCAAGTGGAGGAATTGCATTAAGTCAATTGCTCAAAATTGTCGAAAAATATCCTATCAGTGAATGGGGACACCGAGATGTGCGCACCGTGCATTTAATGGTAGAAGCAGAACGAAGAGTCTATGCAGATCGATCTCAATACCTGGGTGATGATGATTTTTATCCTGTGCCCAAAGACAGTCTACTTGAGCCCAAATACCTTCGGTTTAGAATGTCAGATTTCACTCAAGATAAAAGCACACCTAGTAAAAGTATCTATGCGGGCAATTTCAAATTGGCTTTGGAACACTTTGAAACAACGCATTTATCTGTGGTTGATCAACATGGCAATGCCGTCTCGGTCACGACCACACTCAATGGCAATTATGGTAGTAAAGTCATTGTAGATGGCGCAGGTTTCTTTATGAATAATGAGATGGATGACTTTAGTGCTAAACCTGGTGTACCAAATATGTTTGGTTTAATTGGAGCTGAAGCCAATGCAATCGCGCCAGGCAAGCGGATGTTGAGCAGCATGACTCCGACGATTGTTGAAAAAGATGGAAAATTGAATATGGTATTAGGGAGCCCGGGTGGTAGCACAATCATAACAGCTGTATTCCAAGTATTTTTAAATGTAGCCGAGTGGAATATGTCAATGGCGGATGCTGTAGCTGCTAGCCGATTTCATCATCAATGGCTGCCTGATGAAATCATGACAGAGACTAAATCCTTTGATGAGCAGCTTCAATCAAAATTAGTTTTGATGGGACATAAACTACGCAATATCAATTCCATCGGGCTGGTCGACGCTATACTAGTAGAGGCTAATGGGAAATTGCAAGGTGGGGCTGATCCAAGGGGTGATGACCATGCTGCAAAATGGTAAAGTAATGGAATCTCTAAACTACAGTTTATTTTTTACCCTAGGATAATTGAGTTATGTTGTGCCCTTTTGGCAGAAATTTGAATATATCCCCATCCAATGGCAATATAATTGTGCTACCGTGTACTTATGTATTAAGCTCTATTCTGCTATGTAATAATTTGAATGTCAAGGATTATTAATTTTATTTTTTTATTATAAAAAATTCTAAAATACGTAGTAAGTTAGTTAGCTTATTACTAATCATTATAATTGTTAATATATGATAAAATCATCCAAAAGGTAAGTCATTATAATTTTATTGTAGCCAAAATGGCATTTCAAAAACCCATACCTATATTAACCAAAAAGACTCCCAATTAACGATTATGTCATTGGTTACGCTTTTAATCTTTACAGATTTGTTATTTGACTTTTGCTAGCAAGTTAGTAATAGGTTTATCCACTCTCTTCACTTTTACCCATTAAAGCTGAAATCGCAGTTTAGAAATTTTACAAAATGATTAGTTGGGTTATTGCTCATCAATGGGTTTCTGAATTAAAATAAATTCATTTGGAGCTGACAAATATTGTTAGCCAAATGTGCTACCCTCAAAAGTCAATTTGATCTTTTCTATAAATATTTATTTCCACACAACTAATCTAATATTTTAAACAAAGCCTTCCCATGAATACGGGAAGGCTTTGTTTATTATTGTGATTTATTGCTTTAGTTCTTTAATCTAAACAACCATTTTACGAGCTACATCAAAATCTATTCTATAATCACCATCTTCTTCACTGCTCTGAATGTCGTTCCTTCAAAACTGTAGTACATTATCCCACTTGCCTGGATTTCTCTGCGATCTAACCAGATTTCGTGGTAACCATGAGTCCAATCTTTTTCGATTACTTTGATCAATCGGCCGGTGATATCGGTGATTTTCAATGCACCTTTTCCACCTTCTGCCAGGTTAATGCCAATCACTGTTCGTTGATCAAATGGATTTGGATAGTTCTGGAATAATTCAGATTTACCAGTGAGCTGTTGACCGTTTTTGCCTATAAAGCGAAGACTCAAATTACCCAGTTCTCCTTTTCCTTCGTAGGACTCAGCTTTAGTTTTCTGAGATCCGATGCGCAATGCTTCTGATATGCGGCCGCTAGATTGAGCTACAAATGTCATGGTGAATAAGACTGCATCTTCTTTGAGATCTATACTGGTATTCGTATTCCAACTCATCGTGATCAGTCCTTCTGATGACCATCGGGTACCGATGTTTTTATCTGTCATGTGGAGGGAACCTGGATTTACGGACAATGTACGATGTACCATGTACGATGTAGCCTCATTACGTTGTACGTTGTACATGGTACATTGTAACGTGCCCTGGAAGCCAGTGATGCCTTTAAAGTTTGGCGATCTGAATTTTACCTCGACTCGATCTCCTGCTTTGAAGATCTGATCTTCGACTTCAAAGATTAATCCGGTCTCACCACTGCGTACTTCGGTGCCCATCAGGCTATGCGCTGCTGCTGTAGCATTGACATCTCCGATCTTGATGCCGACAAAGTCTTTCACGACTAGTCCATTTTGATCCGTGATGGTTTCTTCTGTTTTATAACCCCACGGGCTAAGTGGATTGGAGAATTGATAGGACCTTGGTACAAACTTCCAACTCGTACTGTTAGGCAGTTTATCATAAATGCCCAGAATCAATTTGCGCAATTCGATCAAGTCGATCACACTCACATCATTGTTGTTGTCAGCATCGGCGGCGATAATCTTATACGGTGATTTTAAAGATTCTGTTCCTAAGATATGTTTCTGAATCAAGACCAGATCCAACGTGCTCACGCCATTCATCGGTTGATCATCGCGCAAGGCCTTGATCGTATAATAACCATTTGTTGAGAATATAGGTAATGTATTGAATTGATATGAGCCATCTACTTTACTCTTGAACGATGGGATACCGGGATTGCCTGCTGTGCTTAATTCGACGGTGGCGGATTCGACGCCTTCCTGACCTTCTGTTTGTAATTTACCGGTGATACCTACTAGCGAGGCTACGGTATCCTTACACGCACCTTGAGGTCTACCTCCGGCTATATCCGCATTGTCTTGCAATTGGATATACGTTTTACATAGATCTTGATTGCCCGCATTGTCTGTCACATAGATATCGACGGGTATGATCTGCAGTTGACCATTGCTGCTCAGATCTGCACAGATAAAGTTGCGGCTATGCTGCGTCGTATCTGCAGAGAAACTATAGCGCAACTGATCTTTTGGAGTACAATTGTCTTCACTGTTCAGGTTAAGATCTTTGGCCCATACATTGACTGTTCCGGTATTGGGCATCACGACGGTAGCTACGCCATTGATACAATATGGTGTAGGTTTTTTACAATCTCTGATTGTCAGATTCATGTCACACGTATCTTCATTGCCACATCTATCTTTGCCGATGATCTTGATTTTGTAAATGCCTTCGGTATAGGTACCGGTGATCGTTTTGATATTTGATCGCAGATCGTGAGTACCATCTGGCTTGGTGATATCTACTCTGAAGATCACTTCGTCTGCACAATTATCACTACCATTCAATGGGATATTGACTGTAGTACTGCAACCTGTAGTTATACATACTGTCTGATCTGAACAGGTCACTACCGGATCGAGTTCGTCGATCACTTTGATGATCTGGATGTATTGCATGAAGCCATCATTATTGTCTTTAATATTTCTATACACACATGCACGATCGGTACTGTTGGCTCTTAATCGGTCGTCTACGATCACATCGGGCTCATGCTGGTGTTGGTTTGGATCGTAAATGCACCAGTCGAT
>JANOWJ010000128.1:0-3388 GCA_031417835.1 Saprospiraceae bacterium
TTCATATCCACATCGCACGCCACCGGCCAAGTCTCTTGAGCCTCCTGTTTATATCCTCCCGGCACTTCCTTGACCACAGATCTCGTCACCGGTATAGCTAGAGCTGCATATCGATCGACCCAGCTCATCGCCGTCATGACAGGTTTTAGCGAGGTCAGAATAGCTTGGATCATGATTAATTGAATATTTCCAAGGAAGATATTAGCCGTTGTCTGCCATCTGATAAAGTCACGATCTCCTCCTCAATTTTGTTAATTTGATTCCTTCGACTACCTCTTACGTATTCAGTAATAACCAAGAGCACTTCGTTTTGCTCAGTAAAGTGAAATTTATCAATGATCTCCATTGCCATCCTTTCTCCATAGTCGCTTGGAGATTTCTCCGCCACCGAACATCCGATAGATGACTTTTTACAATCATCCCCTAGTTTTACCAAAGTGGGGTTTATTTCTTCCTTCGGTGTCTGATTCTTATTCTGACTACTGATTACTTTCCCAACTACAAGTTTCTTTTTCATGATATAGATTTTTAGATTTGATTGTTGTCTGATTCTGACTACTGATTCTGATTCTCACACCTCATACCTCACTGCTCACCCCTCGTAGATCCCATACTTCCTCAATATATTCAGTACGCGATTAGTCTGAGACTTTACCAGTAGCTCCTGTTCGCTCTGACTAAGATTTAAGATATTCGGATGATTAGCTATTACATATTGTAATTTCTTAGTTGCATTATCTGTAGATGCAGTATATCCGATCGTCACGGAGTCCTCATCCCTACTTATGATCACGGGGTATATCGATGCCCACATATGACCGGTGAATGAAAAGTTTTTAAATGAAGTACCCAGGTTATTCACCTCTCTCCAGTCTTTGTACGATGCGAAGTAGCCTTTAGCCTTGATCAGCTTTTCCACAGCATTACTCACCCGAGCCTCTTTCTTTTTATAAAAGAATGCAGGTACCACGGCCGTAGAGTAGTCCCCTATTTTCTGGTCCTTTTCATCCAGACCCTTATTGATGATCCGCCTTTTTTGCAATGCGAGGATATCCTTACCGATCACTAAAGATGTAGATTCACGAGATCCTTTCAGTTCGTTTTTTACTGCCCGTAGCCTCTGAGTATACTCCTGTATCGTCATTATGTTTGATCCTATTTGTCTGATTCTGTTTCTCCAGTCTGATTCTGACTGCTGATTCTGACTCTGAACATATTAAACAAATTCATAATACAAATATATTAAAGATATCTATATTTGTTCTGCATTATCTGATTCTGATTCTCCTGTACTGTCTGATTCTGACTCTTATTTTCTCATTTACAATTCATCCCCAGATGGCCCGCAAATCTCCTTCATCCGCCCACATTCATAACACCATACCCGCTATATATCAGAATCAGTTCATAGATATCTGCCTCTGGTCCTGGGTCACATCCGCAGTACAGCAGGGCATTAGTAAGCAGGATGCAGTCATGTCATTCCGCGATCACTTCGGACTCGATGAGGACTCCGCTCCATTGAGCAATCTCCTCACCAAGTATTGGAGGCTTAATAATCAGTTCATCGCCGCCCACGCGTCACTAGGTCGCGTCATCGTCCGAGTACCCGAGGCCGATTCATCCGGGCTTTCGCTACTAGGACCTATCCTAGAAAATCTCACCTTGATTATCCAAGACATGCGTAAGGGTGGTTAGTTTTTATTTTTAACCACCATCCCCATCACCTGGACGGCTCTGTTCATTTTATAATATTTCAGACCTCCGCGATCTTCATACCATTTCCTTTGGTCATCATCTAGTTCCCCGTATTCGTATTCAAATTGCTGCACCATAATGACATTATCAGGATCAGCCAGTAGCTCCTCAGGGTTGGTATATCGCTTTTTGGTAGCTACCGGCTTTGCGCATTTAGCAAAAGATTCGGCTATCTTTTTAGCCACATCAGGATGTATGTTTTGAATGTTTTTTTCTTCTTCCACTCTGGCTTTCTCCCGCTCGATGTGTATTTTTTCCATTCTTATTTTATCGTACTTGCCGATCCATTCATACACCACACCGATATCCACTCGATTGTAGATCACGCCAAATTCTCCTTTGATGGCCATGTGTACCATGTTGCTAAATTCTACGAGCTTCCAGTGTTTGAGTGATTCGTCATTGACGATCATTTCAGCAGCGTATTTCAGTCCTGATTCATTAGCTAGAGCGTTATTTCCTGCGGCTATCATGTTGATCGGATTGAGCAGTCGGATCATTTTCAGTATAGCGGTATCGTCACCGCTATATTTTTTTTCGGCTTGGATAGATGGGAGCAGTTTTGCATTCGACCAGCACTCATCCATGTTTTTTGCCAGAGCGCATTGCTCTTTGAGGGATGTCGACACGGCCTTGGCCACCTCCAGGTCAAATCTGTTTTCAGATTTCAGCTGTAGCCACCGTGGGTTTGATTCGATTGATTTTATTAGTTCCATGATGATTTTAGATTTTAGTCTATACCGGCTTGATCCAGCGCCTGATTGATTCGATCAAAGGCCATTTGATTTTTGTTTTTGAGAGGAACTTGATTGAATTGAGATCCTTGCTTCACCTCGCCCTTCCATCCGTTTTTGCTATCCCAGCTTTTGATGCGCCGACACCAGTCGGTTGACTGTTTTGCGGGTTGGGGATTATCATCACTCCAGAGCAGTGCAGACCCGTAGTAGTGATCCCTTTTGGTCTCCGGCCAGTCTGCGAAAACCATGTCAAAAGCCGTCCTGTTGAACAGAGGCGACTTTCTGAAAGTGGTTTTTTGCTTTGGCTTTGATTCCTCGTCCGGATCTGGGTCAGGTTCGATCGCATCGGCCTCCACCCCCTTGATGGTTTTCTCCACACCTCTTTCCTTAATCCCTGTATTTGTATCTTCAATTGTAACTGTATCTTTAGTTTTACTTTTATTTATAATTGTATCTTTATTTGTAAGGGGCCTGCTTAAGCCTTGCTTAAGCCACCCTAAAAGGGTATCCTTATTAATCTCATTTTCTTTTAAAATTTTTTCTAAAAGATCAGGTCTTGAATATTGTGAAATATTTTTTTTGAATGAATCATATTCTTTCTTAGAAAGTAGCGCATTGGCTTTTTTCCATAGTTGGCCTATAGTGCCATTTTCCGCGGCTATTTTTGCGTTATCCTTCCGTTCCTCGATTACCTTAGAAAGCTTATCGTTTATCCACTTCCCATCAGTTAGCTTGAACTTGGCTTCAAGGGTGGCTTGTAGGGTGGCTATAGACACCCCTGAGCAATACATAGACAATCGTTTAACATCATCAGGTATTGATCCGTTTTGATGTTGATAGATCATTAAATCTACATAGCAAGCCCGTTCCTCTGGAAGCATCATACGGGTGCC
>JANOWJ010000129.1:0-11349 GCA_031417835.1 Saprospiraceae bacterium
CAACGGACAATGGACAACGGACGATGTACAACGGACAACGGACGATGTAAAACGGACGATGTAGAACGGGCAACGTAAGACAGACAATGGACAATGGACGACGGACACCGGACAACGGACAACGGACAACGGACAATGGACGACGGACAAACGGACGATGTACAACGGACAACGGACAAACGGACAACGGACAAACGGACAACGGACGATGTACAACGGACAACGGACGATGTAAAACGGACGATGTAGAACGGGCAACGTTTGCGACTCTAGATTTTCTATTTTAAAACACGGAAAGTAAGTTATGACTGAAGAATTATTGAGAAGAACAAAGACATTGGGTATTAATGTAATTTATTTGGTAGATAAATTGCCGAATAAACCTTCTGGTTGGGCTATAGGTAAGCAGATTGTAAGGAGTGCTACATCTGTTGGCGCTAATTATAGAGCTTCAAGATTAGCAAAGTCAAAAGCCGATTTTATATATAAATTAAAAATAGTAGAAGAAGAATGTGACGAAACTATCTTTTGGCTTGAAATGATAGAAGAAGCAAAAATCTTAAATAGAGAAGATGTGTATGCTATAAAAAAAGAAGCTGCTGAGTTATTTGCAATATTTGTGGCTTCCCTTAAAACTATAAAAGCTAAAATCTGAAATAATGGACAATGTACGATGGACAATGTACGATGGACAATGGACAATGGACAATGGACAATGGACAACGGACAACGGACAACGTATACAGCGGAACACGCAACACGGACACAGGAATGTGGTTGCATTACATTGTACGTGGTACGTGGTACGTTGTATTTTCTAATTCAATTTGTAATTTTTTAACCAATAAATATTTTTATTATGAGCGTAACAAGCAATGTCCTTAACAAAGTAATGTTAATGGGTCACCTGGGTCAGGCACCGATGGTCAAACATTTTGAAAGTGGGTCTACGATGGCTTCCTTTACATTGGCCACCAATGAGTCGTACACAAATAGTGTAGGCAAACGAATTGAAAACACACAATGGCACAAACTCGTCGCATGGGGTGATGTAGCTAAAGCCATTGAGCAAGACCTGACGAAAGGCACAAAGATTGCCCTCACCGGCAAGATCAGCAATCGTCAGTATGAAGCGAAAGACGGTACCAAAAAGTATACCACCGAGATCGTGGTGTATGAATACGAATTGATCAGCGCTGAAAACAAAGTGGCTGCTTAAGATCGAAAAAATGGGCCGCAGGTCTTTGGCTGAATAGTTCGACAAAAAAATGTCGAAAATATATGCAAAGATCTGCGGTTTATTTCTAGACATATATTACATTTGTGTTTAATATTTCATATTTAATTTCATAAATCACTCATAATGAGCAACGAACGCGACGCAAAACAGAAGGCTTTACAGCTGACTATGGATAAACTGGAGAAGGCCTATGGAAAAGGCACGATCATGAAACTGGGGGACAAACAGGTAGAAGATGTAGAAGTCATCTCCTCAGGATCACTTGGACTCGATATCGCTTTAGGCATCGGAGGCTTCCCAAAAGGCAGGATTATTGAGATCTACGGCCCGGAATCTTCCGGCAAAACTACTCTGGCGATTCACGCAATAGCCGAAGCGCAGAAGAGCGGGGGTATGGCTGCTTTCATCGACGCAGAGCATGCCTTTGATCGTAATTACGCAGAGGCCCTGGGTGTCGACACCGAAAACCTACTGATATCGCAACCGGATAATGGTGAACAAGCCCTTGAAATCACTGAAAATCTGATCCGATCCGGAGCTATAGATATCATAGTGATCGATTCGGTGGCTGCCCTGGTACCCAGGAGCGAGATCGAAGGCGAGATGGGCGATAGCAAAATGGGTCTGCAAGCACGATTGATGTCACAGGCGATGCGTAAGCTCACCGGTACCATCGGTCGCACAGGTTGCTGCTGTATATTCATCAACCAGCTTCGAGAAAAGATTGGGGTGATGTTTGGCAATCCGGAGACGACCACAGGCGGTAATGCCTTGAAGTTTTATGCCAGTATCCGACTCGATATCCGTAGACAAGGCTCGCCGATCAAAGACAAGGAAGGTAATATGATGGGCAATACCGTCAAGGTCAAAGTAGTGAAAAACAAAGTAGCTCCGCCATTCCGTATTGCTAATTTTGACATCATGTTTGGCGAAGGTATCTCCAAAAATGGTGAGATCGTAGATTTAGGTGCTGATCTGGATATCATTCAAAAAAGTGGTTCCTGGTTTAGTTACGGTGGCTCCAAAATAGCCCAAGGCCGCGAGGCTGCTAAACAGTTTTTGGCGGATAATCCGGAATTGGCTCAGGAAATAGAAAATAAAGTCCGGGAAAAAGTAGCCTCAGGTGCTGCTCTCGGTAAAGTGGAGCCAGGAGGCGAGGAGTAGTATAATAATGTAGATATTCATTCAGGTTAGTTGCCTTATTAGTCCTGATTAAATATAATTGATGTTTTTTCACACAATTGCCGTCGAAGGACGGCAATTGGTGTTTTAGCGCAGGTCCTATCACCATTTATACATAAGGCTATTAAGACCAATACAGGTTGTTTTGTGATTTAACTGCATGATGGTCTTCTACATTAAAGGTTCCAAAAGTTTATGAGTTAATCCTGTATTTATCTAGGCATACACACAAATCGCCGACAATTCATGGTAACACTAGATAAATCGTATCGTACCATTCCTTGAGAGTCCAGCCATCTCTACTGGAGGTAAGCTCGATCCCTGCCCGACTTCCCGCTAAGGCCCCAAAGTAGGCTAAGAAATATAAAAAAAATTCCTTAGCGAACTTGGCGTTCTTCGTGGGATATTTTGACCCCTAGCCTGGTTGGGCTTCCGAAGCATAGCTTCTCCGAAGCCCCTGGATCACCGTTAATTGATCCTTACAAAGGTCATGCATCTCCGATGCAGCACTTAGAATCTAAAAACCGACTCTTATTCTTTAGCAACGATTTCGATAAAAAGTCTCATTTTGTGCTGTGAATAAGATTAAACAATACCTGGGCTTTGTCTGGATGGTGCTGTCTGTAGTCCTTGTTTTATTTATGCTGTATCAAGCATATATCAAGGTAGACGCAGCTGCTGCTGGTATTTCTAAGACGAATACCTTATTGCAATGGGTGATTATTCTTTTGGTGTTTCTACCGATCTGTGCCGGTTTGTTTATTTTCGGAAAATATGCCCTCGCTAAAGAATATGATCGAATGGACAACCAATGATCATTTTACTGGATTTTATCGCCCCGCAATTGTCTAAATCGTTTTCTTGACTCTACTGCAAAGGTGCTATTGGAAAAGTCAATGAAGATTTTTTCATACAATTCTTTAGCTTTCTCTTTATTATTGAGTTGGTAGTCGTATAGCTCAGCGAGTTCATACATTGCATTGTCGCATCGGATGCCTTCTTTATACTTTTCTATGATGGTCTCATAGATCGGTATAGCTTGATCCCATTGTTTGAGTTTGATATAGATCTTGGCCCGCTGATACAGGACATCATCAGCGATATCATGATTGGGGAATAAAAAAAGAATGGAATCCAGTTTTTCTAAGGCTGCATCATATTTGTTTTGAAAAGCTAATAGCTCCGCTTGAGAAAAATATTGTAAAGCCTCCGCAATGCTATCACCTTTCATATTATCCAGGATAAAAACAGAAAGATCGATGGCATCATTGCTGATATATCGGGAGGTGGCTGACTTCAGGATATCAAATTGTTTTTGAGCCCAGATAAAATCCCCGTTGAAATACGATAACCGTGCATTTCTAAACCGGGCTTCTTCACCGAGTTGATCTTCTTTAAATGCTTTGTCTACCTGAGAATAGAGTAAGGTCGACTCCCACACATCGCCTTGTATCAGGTAGTAATCGCCGAGATTAAGTTTAGCATGGGCCAGCGCAGGGCGAGGGATATTGGGCAGGCCGATCAATTCATCCAGGATCTTGATCGCTTTGGAAATATTATTGAGATACAATGCTTCCAGTTCCGCGTATTCGATGATCAACAAGCTACTGTTTCTGTTTTTACCAAATTCCGTGATAAAAGTCTCATAATCGACTTCCAGAGCCAGCAGTTCGCTTTGAGTACTGGGACTCGTAGAAAGTTTGATTTTATTTCGTTTACAAGCCAGGCCTTCTTTTTTAGCTTCGATATAATAGGAGTTTTGAGGGCCTTTTTCTTTAGTGATGTGATCAAAAGCTTTGATCGCAGCATCCCATTCACTTGCATTTTTAGCAATTTGACCTATCTGGAAGATTCGAGATCCGTTTTCATCGAGCATTTTGTCCAATGCTCGGGCTTGGCGCAATGCCCCGGCATAGTCTTTCGTCTGCAACATCGCCCATTGCATCATTTCAGGATAGTGTATCGTCTCGGGAGAGCCTTGAATGGCCGCGTACAATTGTTTTTGAAGTTCTAGATAATCACTCGGCTGAAACGATCGCTGAAAATTGGATTGAATCGTGATGGCCCGTTGTGGGTCAGCATCCAGGCTGATCAAGTAGTATTCGATCATCCTGACGATATCGCCTTTGCGACGATACATATCTGCCAATAGATATGGGAACATGTTGCGATCATTAAAAGTCTTCATGCCTTTTTCGTAAGCCGCTATCGCATAGTCGTACTTGGACATATTGATAAAATTGCCGGCCAGGCTAGTGATCTTGGAGCGATCATTGGGGAGTTTATCGATTGATTTTTTATACTGCTCTGCAGCAGGTATGGATTGACCCATTTTTTCCAACAAATTGCCATAGATGACATAGATACTGGCTTCATCCGGATTGGTCTTTAATTGTTTTTTAATCAAGATCTCTGCTTCTTCCATTTTGTCCTGATAGATCAGACAATCCGTCAAGCGGGTGAAGAAATAGGACTGGGTTTTATTTTGGTCCAAAAGTTTTGAAAACAGCACTCCTGCTTTTTCGTACTCACCGTCTTGAAAATATTGTTCAGCCAGCCTTGAATCTTGTGCAAAAAGTAAAAACGAAAACGAAATAAAAAGGACAGTGCAAATGTGTTTTATCATTAGTCGGAGATCATGAGCTTATATGAACTTCCAAAGATATGGATTTTAAACAAACCTAGATTAATCAATGAATATCCGAATGATCCTGCCTAAAATAGATTTTTTTAACTGTTTTTAACAGATGAAGTACTGTTTGATTCCGATCTTTACTAGTGCTCAAAACATGGAAAAATCAATTTCTTCTAAATTGCTAAAGCGTTTGCCAGGCCAACCAATAAGGGATTTATTCAGATAATGAATGCAGAAATTATTAAAACATGAAACGATAAATTTCTACGTGAATAAGTGAAAAAAGCCTGCTGGGTATGCAGGGCCATTTCGGCCACACCTTCTCCATTAATCCTTTCTTTTATGCTAACAAACTATTTCAAAATCGCATGGCGCAATCTAGTAAAAAATCCATTTTACTCTTTTGTCAACATATTAGGATTAGCAACAGGTATTGCCTTTACATTGATCATTGGTTCATATATATGGAGTGAGTATCGGATAAACCGTACTCTAAAAAATGCAGCTAGTCAATATATCATTCAAAGCAGATGGAAGGATCCCAATCAGGGGATTGAACTGACCACACTCGGACCTTTGGCAAAGGCATTAAAGGAACAATATCCTCAATTGGTAGCTAACTATTATAGATGGGATGGGGTCACTTCTACTGTAAGTTTAGGCGAGAAAGTATTCCGGGAAGGGCTTCAGATCTGTGACAGTACGATGTTTGAAATGTATGGATTTAAGTTGATTCATGGCGATCCGGCCACAGCTCTGGATGATCCATTTTCCCTCGTGATCACAGATGAAAAAGCGAATAAATATTTTGGAAAGACAGATGTAGTGGGCAAATCATTGACGATTGAAAATTTTTCCGGATCAAAACATGATTTTATGATTACCGGAGTCATGAAGAAACCCTTACGGAATTCAGTGACCTGGATCACGGATGATAATGACAATCAATTTTATATTTCTGTCTCTAATATCACTTTTTTCGGAAGGAATATCGAGAGTTGGCAGAATCAATATATTCCTGGATATATTCAATTAAAAGCCGGCGTAGGTGCTGTGGACCTTCAAAAGCCTATGGAACAATTAATTAAATTATATGCGACACCACAGGTTGCTGAAAATATGACACCCTATCTGGTGCCGTTAAATGATTATTATTTAGAAGCAAATAACGGCTTGATAAAAAAAATGCTTTATGCATTATCAACTATCGCGTTTTTTATTTTATTGATGGCCATTATTAATTTTATTAACCTATCGGTGAGCCGGGCTTCTACCCGAATGCGCGAAGTAGGAGTTCGAAAAGTATTAGGTGGTCTAAGAAAACAATTAGTCACACAGTTTTTAACGGAATCCATTTTACTTACTTCTGGAGCTACGATACTGGCATTTGGGATTTTTTTCCTTGTAGGGCCATTATTTAGCTCTATGCTTGGCAAAGAAATTCCATCTGTGATGACCTTTCCTGTTTCATTTGTGATACTACCCTTTTTACTTGTGGTTGTAGTAGGTCTGCTAGCAGGCATCTATCCCGCATTCATGTTGTCTGCCATGAAATCTGTAGATTCAATTAAGGGCAAAATGAGCAGTGTGAGAGAAAAAATAGTCCTTCGGAAATCACTGGTTGCATTCCAGTTTTCTATAGCCACTTTAGCATTTATTGGCGCGTTGATCATTTCTCAACAGGTTCAGTATTTTTTTGATAAAAATCCTGGCTTTAATAAAGAGTTTATTGTATCCGCACAGTTACCACGCGATTGGTCCAGGCAAGGGGTAAGACATATGGAGGATATACGTAACCAATTCGTCAGGTTTCCGGAAATAAAAAATGTTACTCTTTCTTTTGAAGTTTTGGACGGTAAAAGTTCCGGTAGTATCTCTTTATTCAGAAATGATCGGGATTCTACTACTTCTATTTCTTCCAGTTTGCTGACCACGGATGAATATTTTGCTGAAACCCTGGGTATTCCTATGGCCGCGGGAGATTTTTTTACAAAGCCCGGATCATTTAAAGATTCTTCTAAAATAGTAATCAATGAAACCCATATGAAAGCATTGGGGTGGAAAAACCCGGAAGAAGCAATTGGTAAACAGTTGAGCAGTGGGGGAGGAAGTGTACCGCTTATGGTTTCAGGAGTGATTAAAGATTTTCATTTTGGATCTGTGGGCAAAGCCATTCAACCAATCACGTTTATGCAGGTGTCGCTGAATCCGATCTATCGTTTCTTTTCATTTAAATTGAAGTCAGGCGATATCAACACTTCTATGGCTGCATTACAAAGACACTGGTCTACCGTATTACCCGGAGCCCCGTTTGAGTATACGTATTTGGATGATAAACTGACTCAGCTTTACAAGAATGAAATACAATTAAAAAAGGCTTCTCATGTTGCTACGGTCCTGTCTTTGATCATTGTTTTTCTTGGAGTTTTGGGTTTGATCGGTCTGAGCGTACAACGGAGAGTGAAGGAAATAGGTATTCGAAAAGTCCTTGGCTCATCCGTATCTGGTATTATTATTTTATTTATCAAAGAGTTTTTATCGATTGTCTTAGTAGCCGCTACAGTGGCTTGTCCTATCGGATATTTATTGATGAATTATTGGCTAAAAACGTATGTGTACAGGATCCCGCTGACTGCTTTACCGTTTGTGATTGCGATTACGGTGCTGGGACTTTTGACTGCTGGTTTGATTTGTTTACAAACAGTAAAGATAGCAAGGAGCAACCCGGTGAGATCACTTCGTACAGAATGATAATAGAAGCTAGAAGTTGGAAGATAGAATAAATGTGTCTGAATTCCGTTGACCATTTTGCCAGCTCTCTGAAAATTATTTTTGCACAGCATACATCCGAACTGGAGGCGTAGCTGTCTGGATTACATTAAAGAAAGTTGGCGTTTTCAAAGTCAAATGTCTTTTATCATTAGCCGAAGTTCTTGTGATGATATGAACTTCCAAAGATATGGATTTTAAAAAAACCTAGTTTAATCGTTGGAGATCCAAATGGTCCTTACTAAATTGGATCTTAAATGTTTTTAACAGATGAAGTTCCGTTTGATTTTCGATCTTTACTTTTAAGCTATATATGGAAACAAAAGATGGAAAACAGGCAATCTACGCTATATCGAGAGCAGATTGGCGAAAATGGCTGAGACAGAATAGTCAAAAGGAAAAATCTGTATGGCTCATCCTGTACCACACGAAGAGTAAAACAAAAAGTGTCAATCTCAACGATGCTACAGAAGAAGCGTTATGTTTTGGATGGATAGATAGCCTATGCAAAAAGCGTGATGCCGAGAGTTACTATTTGACTTTTACACCGCGCAATCCTAAAAAAAGCAAATGGAGTAAGCCAAATAGAGATCGAGCGGAAAAGTTGATCCTGCAAGGTTTAATGACGGAGCAAGGCCAACAATTAATAGATATAGCAAAGCAGACAGGTAGGTGGGATACAGTATAAACAAAAAGGAAACAAAAGGATGATACTGCATTTGCCGATATATATTTCACTCATTTTTGGGCTAACAACAGTTGCGACTCTTTTGTTATTCATTTGGACGATCAAGAACAGCAATCCTGAAGCGACAATACTAAATCCAACAAAAATTTTTATTAGCCTGACCATATGGATGACTATCCAAGCAGTATTGACACTCAACAATGTTTATAATTCGGACACAAATTCTATTCCACCAATAATTGTACGTTTCGGAATTTTGCCAACGATTTTGCCAATTATTATCTTGTTCGCAACGCAAACCGGCCGACGATTTATAGATAGTTTGCCTCTTAAAAACCTCACGTATCTGAATATAGTGAGAGTTCCAGTCGAACTCGTTTTGTACTGGCTTTATTTGAATAAAGCAGTTCCTGAGGGTATGACATTTGAGGGCCAAAATGGTGACATCATAGCAGGAATTACAGCTCCTTTTGTTGCATATTTTGCATTCACAAAAGTCAAACTTAGCCAACAAATGATCTTGGTATGGAATTTTATCTGCCTGGGCCTTTTGCTGAATATCGTTGTGATAGCATTTTTATCGACCCCTTCACCGGTACAAAAACTTGCATTTGACCAACCCAACATAGCGATTTTGAATTTCCCATTTAGTTGGTTACCGACATTTATTGTTCCGATTGTATTGTTTGGGCATTTGGTTTCAATTAGACAACTTCTGAAACGAAAAGAGGTTTATTAGCCCCTTGGTGGACGCTAAGGAGCGTAACACTCTAGCTGGCGACCCCCAAGCAGGAACCGTCATTGTGAAAAGATACTAATTTCTGTAAAGCACATATTTAACGGCACATTTTTGTCCAATTCCGAAAAACCCGATCGTCATAAGAGTATAAATCAAATAGTTTAAACAATTTTAAAAACAAAACAATGACTACAAAAACGTTGACCACTCAAGAGGTTGCTAACAGATTAATTGAACTTTGTCGAAAAGGCCAGGTGCTGGAAGCACAACAAGAGCTTTTTGGCGATGAGGTCACCAGCCATGAACCAGCTCATTCGCCTATACCTTTGGCTATTGGCAAGGCGGCGGTATTAGCTAAAGGGAAAAACTTTGCATCTATGATTGAAACTAGACACAGCGGCTCATTTGAAGATCCGATCGTAGGTGGCAATTATTTCAGCTTTGTGTGTAAATTGGATGCTACTATGAAAGGCGAAATGGGAAGAGTGGTATGGGATGAAATCTGTGTGTTTGGTGTCAAAGACGGCAAGATAATCTCGGAACAATTCTACTATTAAACGGACTCTACATCAAAAACAAACCATGGAAGAATTCTTATTAGTTTTTAGAAGGGCTGCGGTTGAAGAACCACAACCATCACCGGAACAGTTGCAATCGATGATGAAGTCGTGGCAAGATTGGCTAGGAAACATCGCTGCTCACAACAAACTAGTAAGTTCTGGAAATAGATTAGCATCGGAAGGCCGTGTCGTAAAATCAAATCATGTAATCACAGATGGACCATATATAGAAATGAAAGAAGCCGTTGGTGGCTATGTCATCGTGCGCGCTACCTCTATAGATGAGGCTGCAGAACTAACAAAGGATTGCCCAATTCTAAAATTGAATGGCAATGTAGAAGTTCGCAAGATTGTCCCAATGGATTAACCATTCCAAAAATCTAAAACGCTTCTGTCTTTACGGAGGCGTTTTTTTTATTTAGAAAACTCGATCACATGCATAGACATGTAGTCGCTTCGCTCAGGCTTGATATTTTTGATAAACAATCTAGCCTTTTGCCCAAGCCGAAGACAAGTATTTTTATTGGCTATATCTTCTGGTGTGTTGGTCGGTTGTAAGGAGGGATACCATAAAAAATATCCCGGTCGATCAAATAATAATACAGGTTTGCTCCATTCCTGAGCATTAAACCCTACACTCAGGTCCTTATTTTTATTGAAAGAAATATGTACGCTGCTCCCCGCCCATGAAGGGCCGGTGACTTTGCCCATCGTCATCACCCAGCACTCAAGGTAGGTGTTCCAACTGACGGATGGCCCCCAGTAGAATCCCCCCGTAGGTGATGAAGCCGGACCTCCACCCTCTGCCCGCGGTATCTGAAGTGAAGCGATGGGTGACCCTATGCCATCGTATGGAATCGTAAAATCTTTTCCATCCCATCTTTTTGCTTTACCCTCCGGATGATCAAAATCGGCCAGCGCTATGCGCGCCACGCTGATACATTGCCCTTTTGCTTCTATTTCCGGATCCCAGGTAGCAGAATCATATACTCCGGGGTACCCATACTCACCATAAAATAAATACAAATAGTCGCCACTTGCTACGGCAGAGGGATCACCCACCCCGCCCGGAAAAGTATTGGAAGTATTATGCGGCTTGAGGATCATCCGGGATTGCAGATCTTCTAAGAATAAGCCTTTGTCCTCCCAATGATAACCGCCGTTGATGGATTTCATGATCCCTATGCGACAGACTGCTGCAGGCGAGGTGGGACCTTTTAAGCCTTGCGGCCAATTTTTATCGATATAGCCCTTGCCAGTCAGGCTATCATAGGGTAAGGTGGAAGGATAGTTTTCATTATGATAAACGGCATACAAGGTTTTGCCGGAAGCATCTCCGGGATATTGATACACGGTCTCGAACCAGACGGCACCATGCAATCCGGCAGTACCGGGCTTGGCATTTACAGGGATAACCGGTTTTTTGAAATCTTCAAATTTTGTGAGAAAAGCCTCATCCGCATTTTTTCCATCCGCAAATTTTAGGTTCTCATCATATCCCCACAATGGATCTTCGCCATATTTTCCTGGAAAAAT
>JANOWJ010000130.1:0-21961 GCA_031417835.1 Saprospiraceae bacterium
AGCGGTACAACCACCTGCATTAGTAGCTATGACTGTATAACTGCCACCTGCAGTCACTGAGATCGAAGCTGAAGTGGCACCATTACTCCATAAATAACTAGTGCCTCCCGATGCAGTCATGGTGACGCTGCTACCTTGGCAAAAGGTGAGTGGCCCCCCTGCTGTGATTACTGCGGTTGGACTGGGACTCACAGTCACTTCAGTGGCAGCGGATGTAGCCGTGCCACATGCATTGGTGACAGTGACGGCATAGCTACCGGCAGTGCTCACCGTGATACTTTGTGTGGTCGCACCATTCGTCCAGAGATAACTATTTGCTGCTGAAGCGGTGAGCGTGACGCTTTGTCCTGTACAAAGGCTGGTCGATGAGCCTGCTGATATACTGGCTAAAGGAGGCGAAGGGATCTGAACATTAGTCGTATGGAGTTCAACAGCGCCAGATACACTGAGTGCCCGACCATTTAAAGAAGAATTGATATTTAAGGTGATGGCTCCATCTACGAGTACATTACCTCTAAAATTAGAACTAACACCTAAAGCAAAAGCTCCACCAACTTGCCAATACACATTACATATTGATGCACCATTGGTCAATACTACATTAGCTGAAGTACCAGTAGATAAGGCCCCATCGATTTTGAAAACAAAGAGGGCATTGGGATTTCCTTGCCCATTTAAGGTCAAAGTTCCATTCAAGGTAGAGGCGGCACCTAAACAGTACACGTTAGGGGTGAGGGATTGACCACTGCCAAGTGTAGTCCCAATAACCATACCGCAGGCAGTACCAGCCACATTGCCATAGGCTATGCCTAGATCTGTGCTTGCTGTAGCGGATAACGAATTAGCTACGTTTATAGTCCCTATCACGATCCCAGGAGGAAAACCTGTAAATGCACCCACGTTTGTACCGATGTTGCCGGTGATGGTTGTGGCACCATCGTTAGAGAATGCACCGACTGAAGTAAATACGCTAAAAGTAGTAGCTGTGCCCAGGTCATACGCTTGCGAAAATCCTGAGTTTGCATAAGATAAAAAAATTAAATTGGTTAGTAAAATTTTAAATAACTTCATTAGTTAAGAAATTAAATTGTGAACAAATTATTAATACCCATAAAATTGACTGTTATTGGCATGCAGAGTGTTACACGTTTAAGGTATAATTTTACACAAATCACAGATTTAAATGAATATTTATTAACTAAATACTCGATTTGTGGACTAATGTTATTTTATTTAGATGCTTTACTTAACAATTCAGAAGAAATGATTTCATAATAATATTCTACTTTAGGGTAAAATAGTGTTAAATTATACAAACCCATATGGGTATACATTAATTTTGACCGATTCTATAATGAAAAAATAAATACTAAAACTTGAAATTCTGGGGAAGTGATATTTTCAAACCCAAGTAAAAATAGGCCGTAGCTTCCAGTACATAATGACACCCCGATTCCGTATGAATCTGACCTCAGTATTCGGTAGAACATGAACCCCAACAAAGAATAGTTGGGCTTAAGGTGGACAAAGTCGGCAGACATTCCAGCTTATGGTAAGCCACTAATAGTTTAAAGAAAACATAAAAGCAGATTGCTGAGAACGCATATAGACGGATCATTATGCACACCGATCCATTAAAAGATCAATCCAAAAACATTACAAGGTGATACAACAAGTTATTTATAGACTGATAGATTACTTAAAGGAGCGTGAAAAAGTCCTATAAACAGATGAAAAGCCGTTGCTGGTTAATCTTATTTAGGAACCAGTACTCCTTGATGTTGGTCTAATAGCTTGTAAAGCCTTCCATGTGCTGATTAAAAGGAAAATCATAGTTCCAGTTAAGCAAGTAGCAAGTACCATGTACATCGGATTGTAGGAAGATCCATAGTAAGGCATCATTGAAAAAGCTGTGTTATAAGTCATGTGCAAGGCAACTGTTGCAAAAACACTGCTATTTGTCAGGACATAAATTTTTGTCAATATAATTCGAAAAATAATAGTGAAAAGGCACTGCCAAAAAATCCAAACAGCAGAATTATGGGTTTGCATAAATGGAACAATATGCCAGGTCGCCCAAATAAGCCCAACTATACATCCAGTCACAATAGTATTATACCTTGCTAACAACTTATCTGTAGCTACAGCGGTCCACCCCAGTTGCTCGCAATAGCCGCTAATGCCATAGATCAATAAAAAAAATAGAATATTCCAATAAGGGGTCAATGGGTGCTGTAGTTCTACTCCGTTGCATCGCATGAGGAAATAGGATAATAAAACGGTAAAGGGCATTAAAACAAAAACTGAATATCTCCAAATACGAACTGAGATCCGGTGAAAGTCCAACCCTCTCTGTAAAAATGAAATCGTCGAGTTTCCATTTCGTTTTGTTATAATTATTGCAGCAACCAGTACACATAAAAATTGAAGTGCACTTATCGGTAAACGTATAGAAATAATTTTTGTCGCATCAAAAAAATAACCTAGAATCCAAAGAGGTGAAGACAAAATAAAGACTAGAATTACAAATTGTCTAAGCTGCTTCATGCTATTCTATTATCCATTATATTGTACATCAATATGGGTCTACGCGTGCCCATCTAGAGCTTGCGCGTCGTTGGAGCTAGCTTTTAGCATGCAGGCCAAAAAGTAGTAGCTTTTTCCAAATTTGGAGTCACTGATGCTTTGATTAGGGAATGCGCACATTCATCTTCAGTCCATAGGGGCAAATAGTGTATTTCTATAGCATATTTACGATTCAACTTTTATGGTTGATTCCAAAGTGATATTGGTTTTTATTTTATGTGCAATGTCACAAGCTGTTTCACTCATTTTAAGCACTTGTTTTGCTTTGACTTCACTTTGTGTAGATGGTATGATTAGAATAGGTTTTAACACTATCTCTGTCACGGATAACTTGCCATTTATTCTTTCTATTTTACCTACTGCATTACTTTCAAAACTGATGAATTTAAATTTAGAATTTTCGGCAATGATCAGAAAGGTGGACATTAAGCTGGAGGTTATCGAAGCTACAAATAAATGTTCGGGCGTCCACTTTTCCTTTATACTATTTGGAAATTCATGCGGTGATGTTGCTTCCACTTTATTTGTTATGATCGGAGAACTTAACGCGCCTTGTGTCGATGAATTCCAAAGTAAATTTACTTCGTAATAATGAGTATCTTCCATTGATAATATTCAGTAGGTTTAATTTTTGAAATGTAAAATTAATTTATTTTATTTAGAAAATAATTTGTTCAAGGCTCGGTGTCTTTGTACAACATTCACTCTCTGCGGCTACGCTTCGCGGCGCTGCATCCAGTCCATAAAAAAAATATCGAGTGGTTTCGATACCCTTAAAAAAAAGGATGCGTAAGAGGTATGTTAATCTTTATTCAAGATTAAACGATTACTCCAGGTGGATATTCCATTGGTTATACGATAAAAGTAAATACCCCCTAGGAGATCGGCTGCGTCAAATCGCAGTTGAATACGTTTATTGGCGGTTATTAGATCATCAAAAAGAGATGCTACCTTTTGACCTTGAAGATTAAATACCTCTACCTTCCACCGATCGTTATTTATATTAGCAGTAAAATTGATCGTAGTGGTTTGCGTAAACGGATTAGGATATGCTACCGCCTCAAAGTTTTCCGCACGCACCCGTGGCACAGCCACATATGGCACCTGATGAACATCGATATCCTTTGGCCTTAAGTCGATAGCCTTTTGTTGTTCTAAAATGGTTTGGAAATTCGGAACTGTTTGTTGATATCCAGGAAGACAAACAATACATTCCTCCATAGTCACCCGTTGAGAACATTTGCTCATGCATCCATTTGAATTGGTGACAATAACAGTATACACACCCGAATCCGCTACAGTGACCCAAGCCTCTGTAGATCCATTGCTCCATAAGTAGGATTTAAACCCCATCGGTGCGGATAATTCTGTGGTACCCCCATTGCAGATGGATAAATCACCCATTATAAGACAATCTGGTGAAGGGTTAAGCGCTATTCTTTTAGAGCACGTAGTCACACAGCCATTTAGATTTGTAACCGTGACCGTATAGCTGCCTGAGTCCTTTATTGTAATATTCTGTGAGGTTGCTCCGGTATTCCATAGATAGGAGACATTACCTGATGGAGCCGAAAGGACTGAACTTTGTGTCGGGCAGATATTGACTTCATTTGATATTGTACAAGCCGGAGCTTGGCTTGCATTTATGGTTTTTGAACACGTACTGCTACATTCTGAAGCATTGGTGACTGTGACAGAATAAGTTCCGATTTGACTGATAGTAATACATCGTGAGGTATCGCCCGTACTCCATCGATAAGTCACATTGGCAGATGCTGCACAAAGCCGGGTGGATGACACCTCGCATTGTGGCGATGTGGCCACTATAGAGCATACCGGATAAGGCGTCACAACGACCTTAATCAAAGGTGAAGTCTTGTTGCCACAACCATTGTCTACGATAACCCAATAATCTCCCCCTTGATTGACCTGAATACTTTGCATTTTTCCACCGATGCTCCAAAAATAACTATTGCCTTTGGATGCTGTAAGTGTGACACTTTCGCCTATACAAAACGATGTAGGTCCGCTAGCAGTGATACTTACGGGGATGGCAGTAGTCACTGCAATCAATAGTGCTGCAGAGGTGTCGCCACATTCACCAGATGTGATCACTGAATAACTTCCTGAAACTTTCACGATGATACTACGGGTAGTGTCGCCGGTACTCCATAAGTAGCCACTGCCCAATGAAGAAGTAAGCACGGTACTATCGCCAGTACAAAGCACAGATGCACTAGAGGTGATCGTCGGTGCTCCGGTCCCAATCATGGAGACCGACACTGGAGCAGATATGACCGCACAATTGCCAGCCACTTTCACAGTATAAAATCCGGAATCAACTGCAATAATACTTCGTGTAGTTGCACCATTACTCCAAAGGTAACCTGCTGCCTCAGATGCTGTAAGCTTGACACTCCCACCGACACATAATGTAAGCGGGCCGTCTGAGGTAATCGTGGGCTTTATATTTGTGACCGTCATAGATGTAGCTGCCGAAAAGATACCGCAAGCATTAGAGGTCATTACACTATAATTACCTGCTGCTTTAGCCGAGATACTTTGGGTCGTGGCACCTGTATTCCATAGATAGCCATTAGCCGCCGACGCAGTTAGTATGACTTGTTCTCCCGGGCAGAGCGTAAGTGGTCCATTAGCAGAAATAGTTGGAATAACCAGTGCATTTGTGATAACTCGAACAATAGCTGATGCACCTGCACATTCTCCTGAGGTTACACTATAGTTGCCTGCTGCAGTCACAGTGATGCTTCGGGTCGTCGCCCCATTGCTCCAGAGATAACTGGAAGCGGGTGAAGAAGTTAGTATAACATTTCCACCTGGACAAAACGTGAGTGGGCCACTTGCAAGGATCGTTGGATTGGGCCCTGCATTTACCTGGACTACTGTGGCCATTGAGGTGGTCGCTGTCGATCCACTTCCGCATTCACCCGTAGTAGCTACGCTGTAATTGCCTGATGTCGTGACCGTTATACTTTGAGTCGTTGCCCCGTTGTTCCACAGATACCCATTGGCCGCTGATGAGGTCAGGACTACGCTATCTCCTATGCAAAAAGATAAGGGCCTTTGAGCTGTGATAGTTGGGATTACTATAGGCAGTACTTTTACGGTGGTCGCTTGTGAGGTGCTTTTACAAGATGAGGCATTAGTCACGGTCACACTATGGATTCCGCTGGTCACTACAGTATTTTTTTGTGTCACTACACCATTGCTCCATAGATATGAAGCGCCTGCGGATGCCATCAGAACTACACTCCCTCCCTGACAAAAAGTAGTGGCTCCACTTGCTACAATGGAAGCTGGAATGCTGTTTACGGTCACAATGGTTGCTGCGGAGGTATCGGTACAACCGCCAGCAATAGTAGCGGTGACAGTATAACTACCACCTGCGTTTACCTTGATCGAAGGAGAAGTGGCGCCATTGCTCCATAAATAACTATAGCCTCCCGCGGCATTCAACGTTACAGTACCACCTGGGCAAAAAGTCAGTGGTCCACCCGCAATAATTCTTGCATTTGGACGAGGAATCAAAGTCACTTTAGTGGCAGCTGATGTCGCTGTACCGCAAGCATTTGTGACAGTGACGGCATAATTACCAGCAGTGCTCACGGTGATACTTTGTGAAGTTGCGCCGTTGGTCCAACTATAACTATTTGCAGTTGAAGCCTTGAGTGTGACGCTTTGCCCGGTACAAAGGCTAGTCGACGAACCTGCAGATATAATGACAGAAGGTGGCGAGGGCATCTCTACAGTTGTCGTATATAGATTTACAGCGCCGGCTATGGTAAGTGCCCGGCCATATAATAAAGAATTTTTATTTAATTTGATAGCTCCACATACAAGTACATTCCCTCTAAAACATGCATTTCCACCTAAATTAAAAGCCCCACCAACTTGCCAATATACATTACATATAGACGCCCCATTGGTCAATACTACGTTAGCCGAAGTACTGGTAGATAATGCACCATCGATTTTAAATATAAAGAGGGCATTGGGATTTCCTTGCCCATTTAAAGTCAAAGTGCCGCTTAAAGTGGAAGTTGAACCTAAACAATATACATTAGGAGTGAGGGATTGACCATTGCCAAGGCTGGTACCTAAACTTACTCCGCAGGCAGTAGCCGCTACCTTGTGGTACGCTTTGCCCACATCATCGCTTGCAGTAGCGGATAATTCATTAGCAACGTTTCTACTACCTACCACGATTCCAGGAGGAAAACCTTTTAAAGAGCCTGCATTTGTTCCTATGTTGCCGGCCAAAGATGATGCGCCTTCGTTTGAAAATGTACCGACAGCAGTGAATACACTAAATGAAGTAGCAGAGCCCAGATCAAATGCTTGCGAAAAACCTATGTTTACAAAAAATAAAAAAATAAAAGGGGTTAATAGAAATTTAAAATACCACATTATTTAAGATATTGAATTGTGAACAGATTATGAATACCCATAAAGTTGACGGGTATTCAAATCATTAGTGTTACACGTTTAAAGTATATTATTACACAAATCATAGTTATATAATAATATTTGATATCTCAAATACCGATTTATGAATTAATGCTATATTATGAAGTGATTTATTATATATATAAAATAAAACGATATATTCTTAGCTTTCTGGCCCATCAATCTATAGTTAATGTTTAGGGCTTCTGGGGCTAAAATCCCCGGAATATAAGGGAGTGGATTGTTAAAATTTTTGCTCAGGTGCCATTTGTAAAGTTGATTAAAAAACTACCCAGATAATGGAATTTCTTTTGTTGTGTTGGAATTTTGATGGTTGTCGCTTATGACAATAAATAAAAAAGGTTCTACCACCAATAAATAGTGACAGAACCTTGCATAAAGGGTATTTAAGTAACTATAAATTAAGTCACTGATTTTCAAATTGCCGACAGCATTCGTTTTTTTTCTTGGTACTCCTGGTTGGTGATTTGCCCTAAAGCATATCGTTGTTGTAAAATTTCAAGTGGACTGTCTTTTTTTTTGCGCTGTCCGGGAATGCCATATGGTGTAGCAAAGAGCCAAAAGAAAAATATGATCCAAACAGACCACCAAAAGAGATGCATTCCCCAAACATGATAACCTTCGTAGAACATAAATTTGATTGTATAAAGTGTTAGTTAAAAAATGGGTCTGTCCCTTAAAAATTTTAAATACGGTAGTACTAAATTGGTCGAACTATAAAGTTGATTGATTTAATTGAAGCCTTAGTTACAAACAACTAGAAATAAGTTATATATATACCACAATTAGGCATATTGGTTTATTTACGTAAATATTAAATTTGTATATAGCAGATGGCGTTATCTATTCCAAATTTTCTTATATATCTGCCCCAAAACTAACGGCAACAAACTTGCAAGACCGGACACAACAAGCACATTAGTAGAAGGAACTACCAAGTTCAGCACCAAGCGCATCTGTGGTACGACATATACCAGAATCATTAAAGCGGTGCAAATGAGAATAGCCAACCAAATAAATTTATTTTTAGTGACATCGTTTATCACTAGTCGCGAGCCTACAGCTGACATATTAAAAACATGAAATAATTGGGCAAAAGCTAGCGTTAAAAAAGCTACATTATTTGCTATTTTATCGTCAGCTAAAAGATAGTATTTACTATATAGCACTGCTGAAATGGCCGAAACGGAAATTGCAAAAGTATAAAATGAAATATCAATCCATTTTTTCGTGGAAATTATAGCTTCTTTAGGATTTTTTGGAACATCCTTCATCACGCTCTCATCTCCTTTCCCTAAGCCAAGTGCAAGTGCCGGAAAAACATCTGTAACCATGTTAATAAATAATATTTGCAAAGGCAACAGGACAGCGTTTACAGTAATAAAACTCAGAGTAATTACAATAAATATCTCGCTTAAATTGCAGGAAACAAGATAGATTACAAATTTCTGGATGTTAAGAAAAATTGATCGACCCTGTGAAACAGCTAGCACAATAGACTTAAAGGAATCATCTACTAATACAATGCTAGCTGCTTCCTTGGCGACTTGTGTGCCTCTCACTCCCATTGCAATCCCGACATCTGCTTTTTTAAGAGCAGGCGCATCATTAACTCCATCACCTGTCATGGCAACAATATTTCCTTCCTTTTGATAGATTTCAGCGATGTCTAATTTTTGTTTAGGGGTGGTGCGTGCAAATACATATGTAGAAAGTATCTTATTCTTCCACTCCTCTGTAATCGATTTTATACTGGATAAATCTTTACCTGTAATTACGTTTTGATCTGTTTCATCGATCAAACCAACTTTTTTGGCAATGTTCAGCGCAGTTTGCGGATGATCGCCAGTGATCATCACAACTTTTATTCCTGCATTTTTACATAGAAGAATGGATGGTTTTATATCAAGTCGAGGTGGATCAAGAAACCCAATGGTTCCAACATAAATCAGATCGTTTAAAAAGTTGTCTTTATTTAACTCGCCACCGTTTTTATAAGCGAAAGCCAAAATACGTAATCCTTCAGCAGCAATTTGATCTGATTGTAATAGGATTGCATTTTTTTCGTCTTCTTCCAGATCTTTTATTGTAGGTCCAAATTGTATTTTGGTGCATTTTCTTAACAGATGTTCTAAAGACCCTTTTGCAGCGACAAGATTTCCATTAGGACTGTTATGCAGCGTGCCCATAATTTTAGTTTCAGAATTAAAAGCTGCTTCAGCTATCCGTTCATATTGCCTTTTAAAATCTTTTTGAGATAGCTCCTGCGAAGTATTAGCTAATTGTAAAAGCGCTATTTCTATAGGGTCGCCTATATTTTTTGTAACTTCATTTGTTGTTTGCTCAATAGTGGCATTATTGCATAATAAACCTATTAATTGAATTTTGTCAAAATTCTCTTTACTTTTTTCGATTTTATTTTTTGTAAAAACGAGTTCTTTATTTTGGATGTTGACTTCAATTTTTTCTTCAGGAAAGTTGACTACCTGGACATAGATAGTGTTTTCAGTCAAAGTACCAGTTTTATCCGTTAAAATGACATTTGTACTTCCTAAGGTTTCTACGGAAGATAATTTTTTGACGATAGCATGGTGCTTTGCCATGACAATAACGCCATAGGCTAGTGCCACTGTAGCGACTACCGGTAGACCTTCTGGAAATGCCGCAATTGATAGTGCAAGGGATGTTTTAATGATCTCTATCCAATCCTTACCTTGTATGAGTCCAGTAATGGCAAAGAGTATTGTGAGTGAAAGTGTAAGCAATATTAAAATAGTACTTAAACTTTTTAATTTTTTATCCAACGGCGTGACCGTTTCTTTAGCACTTTCTACCAGCGAAGTTATTTTGCCGAGTTGGGTGTGACTGGAAATAGCGGTTATGACTACTTTTGCATTGCCATTCACTACATTTGTACCCTTAAATACCATATTGCTTTGGTCAGCCATAACGGTATCAATAGGAAGTTTTTCTAAAATTTTAGTAGAAGGCAAAGACTCTCCTGTAAGGGGGGATTCATCAACTTGCAACTGATTTAATTCTATAATATAGCCGTCTCCAGGCACTATATCTCCTGCTTCAAGAACTACAATATCACCAACAGTTATATATTCTGAGGCAAGCTCTTGAGTTTTTCCTTCTCGTATTGTTTTAGAAAAAATGACATCCATGGCCTTTAAAGCATTCATTGAATTGCGAGCTTGCAATTCCATAAAAAAACCGATTAATGCATTCAGGATAAGAACAACCGCTATAGCAATAGCTTCTACATAATCTTCCAAATAGACAGATACAGCAACACCAAAGAACAACAAATACATAATAGGATTTGCAAACTGTTGCAAGATCATAAGCCAGATACTTTTTTGCCTTTGAGCCTTGTAACTGTTTAAACCATATTGTTTAGTTCGCTTTTGTGCGTCTGAGTTTGTAATTCCGGATTCAGCGTTTGTTTGAAAAGAGTTTAAGATTTCTTCTGTTGAAAATGAATGTACATCAATAGCGGGATAATTTACTTTCATTACAGATGCATATTATTTAAGCGTAAAGATCTTAAACTAATTTGTTAACTACAGGATATTAGGATTTTTGCTGAAACAGGAAAGATTTATGTCTAGTCCTCTTTAGTGAGTAGCCCTCAAAACATGACATTGATGTGGTAGGTAGGCTTATGGCTTTATGCTTGATTAAAGGCAAGGATTATTGTCAAGAGTTTTGAAGGGAGGTTTGATATGTATCATTTATAATTTTGGATAAGTGTTAATGTAGATCTTTTATTGCAGAAAAAATAATCTTGCAGGGCCCAAATGGTTTTACAATATTAATGGTATGAGCTGGTAATACAATGGATTGTCCTGTTGACAGGTAATACATACTTCCACCGATTTCAAATTCAGCGCTTCCTGCAACTATTTGTGCAAACGTTTCAAAGGCAGTTGATTTTTCTGTATAGGCTAAATGGGGTTCATACTCAACTTCGTTGAAATTATGAGAAGATTTATTTAAATTGGTGCATTTGACTTTCGCTTCAATATCATATTCGTTTAAGTGCACACTTATCTCCACCAAAGGAGCTTGGTAAATAGTGGATCCAGCAGGTACGAGTTCTACATTTGCCATTTGTTTTTTGCCAAATATTTCTTCAAAAGTGCCAGGTTCTACTTTGTATACATGATTAAATCCTTTAGGCTTTGCTCAAAAGAATCGAGTTCCGGCCCTAATTTCATTTTGATGGAATGATAATCTTGTTGTGATGTGTAAAGCTGCTCCAAATTGTCTTTCAATTCCTTATTCTTAAATTTCATTTCGGAAATAATATTTTGATAGTAGTCTTCTAAATTTTTGCAGTTTTTAGCATATTTTAAATTTAGGAGCTCAATGCGATCTGCATTATCACATAGTTTTAGAATAGTTTCTTGAATAAGTTTTTTAGATTCGGGACTACCTTTATGGTTTATTTCAGCGAACGTGTATACAAATTCATTGTTTTCCCTGTTTTTCGGTACTTTAGAGTCATGGCCTGGCAGTTGAAAATTCATGACCAATAGTACCATTATAAGTATCGATACTATTATTTTTATTTCTCTCATTATAAATAAATTTATGAAGGGTGATATCAGGATATTTGACTGTAAATTGAGTGCCTTTCTATTTTCAAAGGTAAAGGCAGAGGGATCCTAAAAGATTACAAAATCTCGGAAATTTATTACATTAATCCTAGGTATTCGACGAATTTGTGAGTTAAGTTAAAACACGTGAAACCGCTTTATCGCAATGCTACGTGCCTTAGCTATGCAACTGACTTTGTTTTTTTCTTAAATTGGATTAGGGGAGGGGTAGTATCGCCTAAAAGAAATCCCCATGGTTTTAGGTCATTAATTCGATCAAAAACAAGTTTAAGAATCGCAGTCAGTGGAATGGACAGGAACATACCAGGGATACCCCATAATGCAGCTCCTAAAATCACAGCCAATAAACAAAACAATGCATTTAATTTTACTTTGGATCCAACAACTTTAGGCACGATGAAATTATTGTCTATAAATTGAATAACAGCATACAGGATTAGAACATAAAGTACGAATATCGGTGGTTTAGTTAGTAAAGCAATTATCATAAAGATTAAAATCGCAATTAACCCGCCCAGATAGGGTATTAAATTCAAAATGGCGCCGGACACCCCAAATAAAATAGCGTAATCTATTTGTAAAACAAGTAGTCCTATGGAATTAAGTGTGGCTACAATCGAAAATTCAGCAAATAGCCCTAGAAGATAATTGCGAATGATGCTTTTGGTGGCAGATAAGATTTCGCTAATTTTATTGTCGTTACTACTACCAAATACCTTATGCATGAATTCTATAAGATGTGGCTTGTAAAACAATAGCATAAATATATAAACCGGTGTGAGGAATACAGTCGCCATCACTCCGCCCACAGTTGACAAGGTCACACCGATGGCAATGTTTTTATTATTGAAAAGATCAGTCTGAGTATCATTGATCCAAACATTTATACTGCGTACACTGATGTTAAAATAATCCGATGCCCAGGACACACCTTGCTTTAACAAAAGTTGGAATTTAGAGCTCAACTTTGGTAAAGCCTCAGTAAGCATACTAGCCTGCGAGATCACCATCAAAATAATACAGCTAATAATCAATAAGAATACGAGAAGCACCCCGGCAATGGCGATAGTTCTATTTATCTTCTTTTTTACCAAATAGTTAATAATCGGACTGACCAATATCGAGGTGATCATTGCATAAATGATTGGTAAAATTATGTCCTGAAGCTGATACAAAATGGAAGTCAACAGGTACAGCCCAAGTAGTAAAAGCGAGGCTTTTACATAAAATGGAAATTTATTCATGAAGATCGTAAATGAGAAGATAAAAGCTCGATAGCAGCGTTATTTTTTCAATTAGAATTCTTTTTTGATTTGATCCACCTGTACAACCCGACGCTAATTCTTTTGATGGCTTCCGGATTTCTTATAACTGTATTCGTTATGGCAATCATCAAGGCATGACCTACCAACCTTTTAACCGGGTTTTTGGACACGCCCACATAGATTTTATTTGATATAAAACCTACACTAAGGCCTATAGCTGCATCCAATAGTTGTTTCTTTAATGTTGAAGACGCAGATATTTCAGCCAGCGTGCTCTTGATTAAATTAACTGGTTTTATGCTGTCGTAGGCATGATGCATTTGAACTTTTAGTTGTTTTCGCTCTTCGGCTTGTCTGATTTCTAATTTTGCGATAGCCGCTTGGAGCTTTTCCTCAGGATTTAAAGTTTCCATACTCATTTTTTTAGATAGAGGTTATTCATCCTATTTCTAATGACATTTTTGAGATAATCTTTTAACCAAAAATGCAGAAAGAGAGCAATCAATAGGTAAAAGCCCATCAAGATAAAAAACCCATAATAGATTTTTCCCAAAAGGTCACCCAGCCAAAGAGCAATACCTATGTTGAATGCCATAATAGAAAAGAGGATCGTACAAAATAAGCTTAGCTGGGTAATACCCTTGGCTACAATCAACGAAACATTGGCCTGGATATGCAATTTTGTAAGTTGATAAGTTGCCGTAGCATATGATTCTACGGCCTCAAACAGAGCTTCAATATTGCTTACAGGTTTTTCCATTTCTAAGTCTTTATAAAATTGCCCTATGTTCAACTGTTGATCCATTTTAAAATGGAAGCCAGCTAAGGTGTATTGTCTAATGCTTGGACTTGCCAATACTTGCCTTAGAATCCCAGATATCATCCACTGCTTCTTCAGCTTTTATTTTTCCATTTTCAGTGGCTCGCACGACATCTTCTTTTACACTTTCAAATTTGCCAGCTACACTATTTATAAATTTGCTGAACTTTTCTTCTAATTCTGTAGCATAGTCATCACTCTTCTTCGAAATTTTGGTTCGAGTCTCCTTGCCCTTATCGGGTGCAAATAATATGCCCAATGTGGCACCTACTGCTACTCCAGCCAATAGTCCTAATAATACTTTTCCTGTTTTCATGATTTTAATTTTATTGATGATTAATTTTCTTAGAACAAATTTGTCAATTGATCTAATCTTTATATTTTATTTCAGAGTGTAGAGCTTTCTTTTTAATTGAAAGTCTTATTCATAAACATTTTGTCCAGGGCCGTCGATTTTAAACTACAATTATTGTAAATACCGTCTTAAGGTCCAGGCAATCGTCTCATGTTGTTCCAGCAGTCCCGTAAGGAAATCTGCTGTGCCCACATCCTTATTCTTATCCGTACTCTCCTCAATTCCTAAACGCAAATGTTTAATAATTATTTCGTGATCATTCAACAATTCTGTAATCGTTTCTTTGGTAGAAGTATACTTTCCTGGCTTTTCCTTAATAGAAGTCAAACTTAAAAACTCTTGCATTGTCCCAATCGCTTTTTCACCTAATTTACCGATGCGTTCGGCAATCTCGTCAATCGATGCTTCCAGTAGAGTGTATTGATGTTCGAATAATTTATGAAGCTCCATAAAACTTTCTCCAGTCACATTCCAGTGCGATTTTCTAGTTTTAATATAAAGCGTCATTTCATCAGCGAGGACCGACGAGAGTAAGACAATGCTTTTTCCTAAATTCTTTGGTATAATTCCTATTTGGGGTTTCATATCTTAGCCAAGTGCTTTTATAGTAAAAGAACCAATAAAAGTATGATGATAAGAATAGATCCTACAGAAAGATAGACTCCGCCGTTGTTAAGATTTATTCCTCGTTTCATTGATTGCAATTCTTTTCTTAATTGTTTTTTTTCTAAACGATTTAATTTAGATTTGTCCATTGCCTTTATTTCAGCCAATCGATCGACCATGGCTTTTGTTTCCATCGCCAATGGTGTATTGGTCGGCGCCGAAATAGGTTCTTTAGTATTTGCACTAAGCGGCATAGGTGTCAAAGAGAATAAAAAGACAACAAACAATAACAGATTTAACTTTTTCATTTTATAGATTTTTAAATGGTTTACTTTCGTGCAACAAGATAAATGCCTTTCAGCACCGTATCTTTACATATGTCGCCTAAAGAGTTACATAATTTACATATTTGGTCAAAACTTAACCAGTTTCCACTTTTAGGTTGCAGTAGCTTTTAAAAGAAGCGCTAGACAGGGATGCCGATCAACTGAGAGACAAACTGATCAATCGCCTCATTAAAGGCCACTGACTGCTCAATGTTGGGCAAATGACCGGCCTTATCGATCATGTACAATTCTGAACCTACAATTTTTTGATGGATGAATTCTGATTGTTGTGGAGGAGTCACTGCGTCATCTGATCCACATACAATCAGTGTGGGTATACTAATTCTGTGGAGTGAAGTACAAATAGCATCTCTGTTTTTTAATGCAGTCAAGCCTGAAATGACAATCTCCGGGGCTGTAGTGACCATACTGTGTTTTACTGCTAACCGGGTTGCCGGAGATAAATCTGAATTGTTAGGGCTAAAAAGTTTATCCAGAAATTGATTCGAAAAATCGTCGAGATTACCTTGTTCAATTTGCCGGATCGCTTCTGTGCGTTTATCTTTCACTGCGGCCGTATCTGCTATGCACTGGGTATCACACAATATGATGGCTTTAAACTTTTCAGGATATCGGCATACTGCATTCATCAGAATATACCCGCCCATCGATATTCCACAAACAATGGCTTTAGATAGGTCTAATTGATGCATAAACTGAATTAAATCATCTGCCAAAAGAGCAATACTGAATTCTTGATCCCCTGATGATGAATTCCCAAACCCGCGGATATCATAAGCAATCACTCTGTGCTGCTTTTTTAGATATTCGATTTGAGTAGCCCAACTCGACTTATTAAAAGGGAAACCATGGATAAAGAGAATTGGAACTTCACCTTGGCCACAATCATCATAACAGATGGAAGCTCCCCGGACCGGGACCGATAGATTATATTCAACTTTTTTCATTCTTAAATTTATTTTGCATGTACAAAATGAACTGATAGTGTTACAGATACCACATCGGAAATTTATTTAAAAGTAGCTCGACTTATTTCTTCCAACTTCTGAATGCATTGGAAAAACAGTCCTATATACAGTTGCTTTGCAACTACGCTGGCTAATATTTATAATTCATTCTACTATTTTATTCTATGCTTCGTCGCACTTTCCATGGTATGTGTCAGAGAAAACTTAATTTTCACGAATGCTGCGTCCACCCTCTTTAAAATAGTCACGAACAAAAGCAAGCTCTTGATTTTCAGTCATGTAATCTGATTGTACGACTTCTAGTTTAATCGTTTTAAACTTGTGATCTTCCTTAATATGGTTAAACAATTCATCCTTAGCTGTTGTTGGCCCAAATAGCATTACTTCTTTATACAAGCTGATCGCAGCACTGATTTTTTTGAAATACTCCGAATTTGTTCGCCGCTCTTGTTGATGAAGTAAATGTTCGCTTTTGCTAAGACTACTTGATTTTTCCTGTTGTGTAAATTTGGAAGCAATGATACTGGTGATAATTGCACCATCCATGATCTCCATCAAGTGAGCACTTGCATGATCCATCCAGATCCCTAATTTTTTAATTAAAGCCATTGTTTTGTTTTTTAGATATTAATAAAGCATTTTTGTATCCCAAAAGAAGTATCGAAGTCGGAGAAAAATTCAACTGATCAGAATATAAATGAAATCCCAGCATATCCTGAATACACTTTTATTTTTGTTCGGTCCAGGATATAGTAAGATTCATCGTTAATTGTAGAACTGCGGTCACTTATATCGATTAATCCATACACGCCTCTGAATCCAACGCCCAATCTTATCGATTGATCAGGATTCAAACCAAAATCTAGCCCCGCACCATAAGCAAATCCCAAATCTCCTTTTTTAATAGCCAACACAGGGTTAGATGTATTAGTGTTGTTAGAGCTAAATAGTTTGCTCCCTACATTGAGTCCGATCTGTGGTCCAACGACAACGCCAAAATTGAATGGTTTTGATTTACCCGTATTCAATGCGAGCAATAATGGTATATTGATATATTTTAAGTTTATATTTCGTACAATATCGGATTCTTTATATTTCTGTGCGAATGAACTATAGATGAGTTCACCTTGGATTCCAACATAATCCGAAAAATGATACCCCAAAACGGCTCCCACACCGTATCCCAACTGCACATCGCCATTTATTTTGCTGCCGGTAGAGGTATTGATATCAAATTTAGTAAATGCTGGCATGAACCGTAACCCAAATTCTACCCCTGGTGCTCGTGTTTCTCCTTGAGCTTGAGTAGTACCGGTAGCGATCACAAAGAGCATAAAGCAACACCATGTGATTTTGGTTTTTAATGTTTTCATATTGTATTTGTAATTAAGTGTGATTGATAATACTGTAAAATTGGTCTATATTTTTTTAGACTGCGTTACACAATATGATCATTGTCTTACATGATTCACATATTGCCTTTTATTGCCAGTAGTATAGAAAGACTACTCACCTGCTTTTGTGCTAAGTTGATCGAGGAATCCGTGAATTATGTAAACTTTTTCTGGATTTCTGTAACGGAGTATTCTAAATTCAGTATGATATTTGTTGCAGTTAATTAATAAAAACTAAAATAAAAATTATGGGAAATCTACTTTATGTGATAGCAGTCATCCTGGTTATAAGCTGGGCTATTGGTTTTCTTGGTTACCAAGCTGGTGGATTGATCCATTTATTACTCGTCGTAGCAGTGATAGCATTCCTTTTGAGGGTTATTCGTGGCGGGAAAGTTGTATAGTATATTGGAGCAGACACAATTATAGTCCCTGATGTGTAGACTAAAACTACACATTGGACAACATGCGTTTAAGGTTCATTTAAAAATGGTAAGGTCCTGGGGGGCCTTATCGTTTTTTTTAAAAAATTTATTGATTATGAAAGCAGTAGGAAGTACATTAATGGCTATTGGGTTGGTGATCACATTGATCACAGGGTTTAAATACATCACTAAAGAAAAAGTGGTAGATATCGGTAACATTGAAATTACGGCAAACAAAAAGAACCGAATTACCTGGTCACCACTCCTGGGTTTAGGTGTAATATTAATCGGAGGAGCAATATTTTTTCTTGGTTCTAAAAAGAATTGAAAAACCTAAGTTGATCCTATCAACTCAAATTTGACCAGAGCAGTTGAATTCAATAAGTTCGACCTTATCAATGCTTGCCGTCATCGGATCTTTTCGCCCATTCTTTTTATCCTTTTAAGATATCCCAAGCCAATCTAGTGATCAATAGAGTCACAATGATCAAAAAGAAATATCGAACGAATGTATTCCCTCTTTGGAGAGCCATTTTGGAACCGATATAACTACCCATCACATTAGCCACCATCATTGGCACAGCCAATTTGATTATGATAGCCTGATGTAAAACAAATCCTATCAGAGAGGCAGCATCTGCTAATGCATTGATCGATTTTGCCGCCGCAGATGCCTTTAAAAAATCCGAACCTAAGAATGAGATCAGCGCAAATACCAACAATACGCCGGTACCAGGCCCTATCGTTCCATTGTATAGTCCTATGATCAGGCCGATACCAATGCAGGTATACAGGTATCTCTGTTTGTTCGTGATTTTTACAGTATCGATCTGACCAAAATCTTTTTTAATAAACGTGAATAGGGTCAATACCATGATGATACCTAACAAAAGTGGCTTATATACATCGGTGGGTATCTGTGTCATGATAAATGTACCTGAAAACGATCCTATCGTGGTGGCTATACCTGCCGGAACCACGGTCTCCAAGACTAAGCCAATCTGTCGGGCATACTGCACTGCAGCCACCAGAGTACCAAATATCGAAGCAAATCGATTGGTAGCGATCACTTGTACATGAGAGTATTGAGGATAGAGGATAAACAGGAGCGGTACCTGGATCAATCCGCCCCCGCCGACTACAGCATCGGTGAACCCTGCAATGAGGGAGCCAAGGCATAATAGCAGCAGCGTCAGGAGTTCGGTAGATGGCAAGAGAGGTAAAAATAATTATTCTGGTGGGAATCGGATACGAAAGTGGGAATGATTGCTCTATTTGATATTTTTTCTAGAATCCAAATTTTTTACCTAACTTTGAAAGCATTTAAATCCAATAAAATTTATGATTCAAAACGTTCATATTCAAAACTTTAGATGCTTTGATGAGTTTGAGATTGATGGCTTTGCCAGAATGAATTTAATTGGCGGAAAGAACAATGCCGGTAAGACTTGTTTGCTAGAGGCGATTGCATGTTTGTCTGATAAAATAAACCTTGTAGATATTGCCAAATTAAGAAAACAAAAACAGGAGGATCTTCTTTTTAATAATATGTCAACAGATGAAGAAGTTATAATTATATTGTCAATGTATAATAAAGCATCTGGGATCCGAAGTTCTTGCTCATTAAAAGGCTCGGTTCAACAAATGTCCAATGAAAAAAAAATAATTCCGACATACCCAGATGGAAGTATTTCAATTAACCTTTTTACTTTAGGCATGGAGCTCCCTCCGGTTGATATTGTTAAGTCATTTGACAATTTTGACGCAAAGCTTTTAAAAGGCGAAATCTTAAAAATTACTAAGTTAGTTGATCCACGAATAGAAGATTTAAGAACATTTAAATCAAAGGAGGGACTTTGGCTAAGGACCCATGAAAGAGATTATGAGTCACTTAATAATTACGGTGATGCCATTAAAAATCTGATACGTTACTTCACGCCCATTTTTGAAAAGGAGCTTTTGAGCTCTGGTACTAAATCTTTGACTGTTCTCCTAATTGATGAGATCGAAAATGGCCTTCATTACTCAGCACATGAAGAATTTTGGGAAAACATATTCAAGCTCTGCCAGCGACTCAATGTTCAAGTCTTTGCTACTACTCATAGTCGTGAAATGATTTTAGCATTTAATACTGTGGCTCTACAATATGGTGAAGGAGCTTATTTTGAAATGGCCAGGGATATTGATACTGGAGCAATCTTTGCTCAAAAACATGATATGGATTTGTTGCAATATGAGTTAGAAGCACCAAAATCTACATTCAGAGGTGAATAAAGACACACAATCTATTCTGTTGGTTGAAGGCACTACCGATGAATGGTTTATTCAATCCCTCTTGACTTATATTGTTCCCCCTCAAAATAAGACCATTGATGTTCAGCATATTTTTTTGGATAAACTTTATGGGAGTAGTGAAAATGACTTGATCAAGAAGTTAAAAAGTTTAAAGACCGACTTAAGAAATAAACCAATTAAACAGATAGGAATTATTCTGGATAAAGATGAACATTCAGTTTCTGATCGACTGGCATTGATTAATAATGCAATTTTAAAGGCAGAGATACCTGTTCTTCCACTTACCGAAACTGTGAGTCAGGTTAATTTTGACATCAATTCCAGTAGGACGATTTCTATTTCATATTTTATAATAAATGATAGTCAGGCCAAGGGAAATGTTGAAACCTTATTATCTGAGATAATTACTGCAGACCCTAAGTCAGCTGAATGTCTTAAAATCTGGCAGGATTGTAGCAGCACGCAAGGTGTAATAGTTAAACAAAGTGATTATCTCAAAGAATGGATAAAGGTTTATTTACGCTACGATTACTGTCTGCAAAATAAACTACAAAATCATGCAGGCGATTATTGTACTTTGGAAAAATCTTTTGAAAACATGAACAAGGAGTCTCCTGCCAATAAGGCATGGGACTTCGACGCTGCCATTTTGAAAGATTTAAAGTCTTACTTAATAGGGTTTTTATAATTTTGAAACACATTCGCTTTGCGAATGTGTTTCACCTATCATCTTCAAAGTGTGCCGCTCATACTAGGCCCATCTAATTAAACCACACAGCATACCGCTTCCTTCTTAATTCCAGCGCCAGCGACTCCTCCATCTTGAGCGCTTCAGTTTTGGTCATCAAGCTCAGATGGTTGTAAAGACTTGGCCTCAGATACTTACCGTATTGCTGCACGATATTTGAAGATAATTTCTGCCCCTTTTTATTCCGATATCCCGTCTTATGTTGCTCCAGTCGTTCCTTAGGGTCCTTACTCGTCATGCCTACATACAGACACTCCAGCACCCCATTGTACTGTGGATTGGCAGCGTTGAATTTTTTGTTTTCTGTAAATACCCGTTTGGCTAATTCGATTACGTAGACCTGGTATGTTTTTTGAGGCATGGGTAAATGAGATCGAATAATTGTAAAAATACTGCAAAAAATAGTTTAAAGTGTGAGCAAACCTGACATCGTTTAATTTATTTTATTGTGATCCACTTGACAAACAACATAGGCCTGAATAGCGGGTTAAATCCATGTAGAATGGTCCTGGAAAAAATGAGTATAGAGGGGGTGAATGGTTGTCATTTGATTTTTTTCCAAGCAGACCTACATCGTTTAATTTTATTTTGTTGTAATTCCGTGACAAACGACTTAGATCTGAAGTTACTCCAATTCGTAAATCAATCCAGGCAGATTCTTTTTATATTCTTGATGCATTTTCTTAAAAGTTGATATATCTCCGAAATAGGATAATGTCTTTTCGATAGCAACATACTCCGTATTAAACGTACAGAGATCATTGTAGGAGCTATACATCCATTTATTATAATCCGATTCAAAACCATGGTGTATCGGGTTTCGGTGAATATACATAATCACTTTGGAGATAGAGGTTTCCTTCACAATGTATTTAATTTTACAAGCCCTTTGGAATAAGCCCCCTTTTCTTTTGAATAATTTGTTATATGATTTGGCATATGAAATGGTTAAGTTCGTTGCTTGTTTTGTTATTGTCTCAATAGGTAGATCCGTTGAAATTAATAGGTGAAAATGGTTAGGCATTTGACAAAACGC
>JANOWJ010000131.1:0-20650 GCA_031417835.1 Saprospiraceae bacterium
CGACCAGCTTGATCGATCAATTGCACCTTGCGATCTGCATGATATGGCGTAGTTTGAATGGTAAACTGATTGGTCCAAATCGAGGGATATACCTTCAAATCAGCTACCACTTGATCTTTACTCAGCACAGCAGTGCTGATCCCATCGGTGATCGAAAAACCATCTATCGCAAACTCTACCACATTCCGGGCATCAGCGCCTTGAGGCTCAAATGCCTCAAACACAATCTTGACATTAGAGGGATCTTTTATTCTTGATTTATCTACTGTCAAATGGTACTCTGTCCATGCAGATAAATTTTGATTGATAGTGTCTAGTGTAATACTATCAGCTCCGGATAATAAAAACACTTTGAGCCTGCCTACTCTTGGTAAAGAATCTACGGTATTGATCCGGGAAGTCCATGCATAAAAGTTAAAAGTAGGTTTTGCGATGGTGGCTAAATCTATGTTGGGCGATATCAGCTGTGTGAAACCACCATCGACATCATCTCCCGTCACTATCGTACTCCCATTGCCAGTTACCATACTTTGGTCACCTATATCATTTGGGATATCAAATTCCGGATTAATTGCTTTTTCTCTGATGTAGGCCCCTCGCGGTTCGACTAGACCCCAGATGCCTCGCACGATGGCTGAAGAACTATTGGCTGTCCAATCGAAACTAAACACAAAATTATCTTGATAGCCGCGATCCAACTCTATCGTCAAATTCACATCAGAATTATATTGTTTTGCACTGATCATCTTGTAACGGTAGCACCACTGACCGGTATAAAATTCCCATAAACCTTCCAGGATCTGGAGCTCACTTTTACCTTGATCATCCATTCTGATCACTTTCGTCTCTCCAGATCGGCTCAATCGCAGTTGAGCATTGGCTATACCTTGTTTAGTCACTGCATCGATTACCGTTACTTTAAATCCGATTGCTTTCAAAGGTTTTAGAAGAACATCAACAGTGGTCGTGAGACCGAGCTCCAAATTTACAGTTATTGTTTTTGCTTCATATTGCGGATTTGAAAAGGTCACCTGTACAGGGCCAGTATAAGGGCCTCCAGATTTGAAAGTCCCATCGTTGGCACTCGTAATTTCTAAAAATGGGATGATTTGCATTTTAACAACGGCATCGGCTATCGGTTGACCGGTTATCGAATCTTTAATCAATCCCTTTAGATAACTTGCTTTTTTATAGGTGGGCTTTATGACAAACAATCCAAATTCGATATCTGATGCAAGGATATTGCCAGAAGGTAAATAAGGGTATACTCCCCAGCAGCCATGAAAATCTCCATCCCCTGCAGGATAGGTATCAAAGGCACCCACCTCCATCAAGTGAGCAGGATCGCTTGCATCTACCATCGTAAAACCATCGGTATAATAGGAGGTGACCAAAAATCCTTTATGGTAGTACGTATTGTGTGGTATGGTACCTCTGATTTGAGTCGTCCGGCTGCGATATCGATCGAGAAAAGTAATATTACCAAGATCATTGACCTGATATGACTCTACAAAGGCATTTGCACGCTCATCAGTTGTAAAAGCATATTTCCCATCATCAGATAACCAGACATTGTGTGTAAAGGCATTGCCGGTGCGTTGGCTAGCCAATTTTTTGGGCTTGCTTTTTTCTTTTAAATCCCAGACTGAAAATTCACCGGCGAAGATATCTGCCGCCCAAAATGTATCGTTCCGGGCGAAAGCATCATGGGTATACGTAGGATTAAAAATATTGACGAATTCAGGATTGTCCGGATTTTTATTCAAATCAAGTGTGACTACTCCGTTGTGAAAACTACTACCAGTTAGATAACAATAACCTTTTTCGTCAATGTAAAGATCATGGGCTCGGTTGATGACATCTGTCTTGGAGATATTTAATACTTTGTCATCGACCTTGATTGGATTTTTCCAGAATAAAAAAGTCATCGAAGCAGGTGCTTTTTCCATGTTGATGATCAGTATACCATCACTACCACGATCAGCCACCACATAGATTCTATTTTTCCAAGATTTGATCTCCCGCCAAGGGCTTGTGGCGCCTGGGATGTGCTGTAACAATACCGGTTTGCGGCCATCGGTCACATCAAATACGCTCGTTCCGGTCGACCTGCCGATGATGGCATACTCTCTTCCATTAGCTGCATACCCCCAGATATTGGCACATTCGTCGGGGAAACGTACATTGGCTAAAAGCTCAGTATTATAGTTTTGACAAAAAATAATGGCATTGCCTAGCAGAGTCAAGCATAAGAGGATATATCTCATAGGGTAGGTTGCTTATTTGGTGACCAACATTACTGTTAAACGACTGGTACAGACCAATTCGTTGGTTTCATCTCGGATTTCTATGCTCCATACGTGAATAGTCCGGCCTATTTTGACAGGAGTAGCCGTGCCCGTGACTATCCCCGTACTGACTGACCGAAGATGATTAGCATTTATTTCTAAGCCGACGGGATAAGTATTGGGCGTGTCGATATACAATAAGGAGCCGATGCTGCCCAGGGTCTCTGCAAGCGCGACCGAGGCCCCACCATGCAATAGACCCATAGGTTGGTGGGTCCGATGATCTACAGGCATGGTAGCTTTGATCCAATGATCGCCTATTTCTGTGATTCGTATTCCTAAGGAGACGGCTAGGGTGTGCTCGGTACGATCGTTGAGTTGCTCGATGGTCGGGATATATTTGAATTTTGGATTCATAAGAGTGTAAAGGTACTGGTTATTGGATAAGCTCTTCACGTACCTGCTGCACCAGAATGGTTGATTGCCCAGCTAAAATAGTTGGCCATCCGAGTGGTTTCCACCAGGTCCACTGTCGTTTAGCATAGTTACGCGTATGTTGTTTTATTTTATCTATGGCCTCCTGCCTATTGATTTTTTGGTCAAAATGATCAAACCATTCACTGTAACCTACGGTTTGCAGACTTTTTAAATGTTTATGTGGATAAAGTTCTAATGCTTCTTGTTCCAATCCTTTTAAAATCATTTGATCTACCCGCGCATCCAGCTTTCGATAAAGACTGACCCGATCCTCCTCTATAAAAAATTTAATAATCTTAAATGGCCTTGCTTTTGCTTTTAAAGTTCTCTGTTGAGTAAAAGTAGATCCAGTCTGTATGATCACCTCCAGCGCTCTGGTAAGTCGCCTAGGGTTCTGTTGATCCATTGTGGCATAATAATCTGGATCCAATGCTGCTACTTTTGATTGTAAAGCACCGATACCAGACTCTATAAAAAGATCATGCACTTCTTTTTTGATACTAGGGTTGATCTCAGGGAAAGAATCCAGCCCTTCGATAATAGTCCGAATGTAAAGTCCTGTCCCGCCCACGAGTATTGCGGTATTTTTTTTTTCGAAAATGGCATCAAGAGCCTTTAAAGCTTCCTGCTCGTATTTAGCGGCATTATATTCTTCATGGATAGATACGTGGCCTATTAAATGATGAGGCACTTGGAGCATTTCCTTGGTCTTGGGTTTATTCACTCCTATATTCAATTCTTTATAAATCTGACGACTATCTGCATTGATGATTTCAGTATTTAAGTGGACTGCTAACTCAAGCGCCAGATCAGATTTACCCACGCCAGTAGGTCCACCGATTACGATCAAGGTTTTATTATACGAGGAATTCATTAGATTTAGGATGAAAGTAATATTTTTGGGCTTTTTGAGCTACTCATCACATGCTGTATTTTATAATTCGACCTTTAGTCCGACTTACATTTAGAATTTTTTTCAGTAAAATATATCTACACCATCTGGATCGGATTCCGATGGATAGACCCGTGCTAATAGCCAGCAATCATCCCAGTGCATTTTTGGAAGCCTGTATTCTGGCGACTCATTTCCCTAAATCACTCCATTTTTTGGTTCGTGGCGATATTTTTATAAATAAATTCGTCATTTGGCTTTTGCGTCAGCTGCATCTCACACCGATCTACCGTATCTCCGATGGATTTAAAAATCTCAGAGCCAATGAATCGACTTTTAATGAATGTAATCGCCGGCTACATAATAAAGAAATCATCGTCGTATATGCCGAAGGAAATACCAAACAAGAAAAAAAACTCCGACCTATTCAAAAAGGTCTCGCCAGAATAGCATTTGGCGCTTTGGAGGCTCATCCTGAGATGGACCTTTGTATCGTGCCATTAGGAGTGAACTATACGCATCCCAATACGTTCAGGAGTGAAGTGTACATCGAAGTGGGTACACCCATCGAATTAAACACATTTTATTCTGCTTATAAATCAGATGTGAATAAATCTATTGCAGACCTTACCCAAGCTGTAGAACAAGCCATGCGTCCACTAGTCATCCATATAGAAAAAGAGGAAGACTTGCATCTGGTCGAACACCTGTTTTCGATACAGCATGCCAAAACTCCCAAAACATTCTGGCCTGGCGTGGAGATCACAGGAGATCGATTTAAAGCCGATAAACTGATCAGTGATCATATAAATACCCTACAGGAGACCGATAAAAAAACCATGGTCAAAGAACTGGATATACAAATAGGGCAAATAAAGGATAAATCCTCACTGAACCTATTGAGCCCTCTAGCTTTGGTTGGATGGTTGCTTCATGCTGCTCCATTACTTTTGAGTCACCGGATCACTAAGGCTAAAGTCACCAGGATTGAGTTTTTTGCATCTGTACTCGTAGGCATCACCATATTTATGTATCTATTATACTTAGGGATTGTTTTATGGTTGTCCTTTAAGCTTGGTTTCAATCCCCTCTATACTTTGATTTTACTCGCTGCATCAGGTTTAGTTTATTTATATCACCATCATCTGAGGCAGGTGCAAAAAGATCAATCATTAAAGCAAATTCACACCCCATTGTTGCTGCAATCTGATCAAGGTTAACAGATATTTAAGATTTTCTTAATTTGAAATGTGCACTATCTCATCACATTAAAGTGTTAAATTTGCGAAAATTTAATCATCTTTAAATCCTTATTAAAATGAAAAAAATCAATTTGTTAGCACTCTTATTTGTCATGAGTGTGACTATGATGAATGCTCAAATCAGAACCCCTCAAGCGAGCCCTGGAGCAAAAGTAGAGCAAATGGTAGGTCTCACTACTATATCGTTAGATTACAGTCGCCCAAGTGCCAAAGGCAGAAAAGTAATGGGTGATTTGGTACCTTATGGCCAATTATGGCGTACTGGTGCTAATCAAGGCACTAAAGTCACTTTTGCGGATGATGTAAAAATCAATGGCAAAGAAGTTAAAAAAGGCAAATACTCTTTATTCACGCTCCCTGGCGAAATGGAGTGGGCAATTATTCTGCACAAAGATGCCGCACTTAATGTACCCGGTGGCGATGGTTACAAAGTTGAAGACGAAGCGCTTCGATTTATGGTTAAACCTACTAAAAATCCTAACTTAGTAGAATCCTTTTCAATAGGTTTTTCTAATGTAAAAGATGGAAGCACGGATATGTACATCACTTGGGAATATACCCGAGTGACCTTCAATATCGATGTCAATACAGATACTAAAGTGATGGCCAGTATTAATTCGGTAATGGCCGGACCAGCATCTGGTGATTACATGGCTGCAGCTAATTATTATATGACTGCAGGTAAAGACATGAATAAAGCGGTTGAATGGGCTGCAAAAGGTGTAAGCATGGGAGCCAATCAATTTTGGAATCTACGTGCTTATAGTTTGATCTTGGCAAAAGCCGGCAAACACACTGAAGCGATAGCTGCTGCAAAAGAGTCTTTGGCTAAAGCTCAAGAAGCCAAAAATCCAGACTATATCAAAATGAATGAAGCATCCATCAAAGAATGGAGTGCAATGAAGAAATAATTTAGCTTAAATTATTTAAACTAAAAAAAGGCTGACGGCTCTTGCTGTCAGCCTTTTTTAATGTGTAAGTATAGAGTATCAATAATTATCTTCATGATCGCCAAGTGAACAACTGATGACCAGATATATTATTATGATTAGGATCGTAAAAAGGGGTGGCATGATCCTGATATGCCTTATGAGCTGCTTGCAATGCGGCAGACCATATCGAAATTTAGCAGATACTGCATACGACCTTCCAAAAGACCTAGTTGGATCATTTATTGACGATTATGATATTGCTTATACGATCACAAATGACATCTGGATACAACATCCGGGCATCCAATACCAAATTATTCAATACAATGAATCTGGACAATTCATCATTGCCCAAAATGATAAAAATAATCCTACAGACCCTAATTTATTTACCCGGATAGATTTAATGCGATTTTCAGGTATGGCACCGTTCACCTGGGGGTTTTGCCTTACAGATTATAAAGCTGTTTCTTTCAAAAAGGCTGTGCTGTCGCTACCATCAGATCGGGCCAATCCACGGAGCGGATGTAATGGGTTTCCCTTCTCCAGAATGAAGCGCAGCTTATAAGAGCTTTTCAAAAATAATTTTCGAAGCTGAATATGGCCTTTCGCTGCGCTCACTCCTGATACCTGCAATGGGCTATCATATAGGGTTTCATCCTTGACCTTCACATTTAGGCTAAAAAATTGGCAGCTTATTTTAACATAATGGATTAATTATCATAGCTGAATACATAGTATTTAATACTTATATATAAGTTCCTTATAATAAATAAGTTATATTTGTTTTGAAGCAAGAATTAAATATTTTAATAAATAGTTAATTTAATTTGGACGAAATCTTAAGATTCCAAATCCAAACCACAGATCAAGCCGTAAGTAGGGGATAACAATTCATAAATATGAAATACTTTTCCAAAACTTCTTTTAAGCTCAAAAACCAATCTTGGTTGGTTTTTGTACTGTGGATCACTTCCATGATTCCCGTACTAGCTAGTAGTCATCGCGAGGCTCCGCTTATCGCAAATGACCCTCTAGCCGACAATACTGATCTATACGCTTTCCGTAGCCCTGATAATCCTAACATGATTACAATTATCGCTAGCTACATCCCGGCTGAATTACCTTACGGTGGCCCAAACTATTACACTTTTGGGGAAAACATTCGGTATGAAATCCATATCGATAATGATGCTTCTAAGCCAGGCGATGAAATTGTATATCGGTTTGAATTTAAAAGAGTCAATGAAGATCCTACTACGTTTTTTAATATCCGCTTAGGCAAACAAAATATCAAAGCGGTATATACGATGAGCAGATCGATCGACGGAGGTAAGACCTTTTCGGTTGTGATTAATGAAGGTCCAGTCCCTCCTAATAATATAGGTCCCCGATCTATCACTTCTGGAGTTGGATTGAACACGACCTATGAGGCATTGATCACTGGATCTATTGTAAATGCTAGCACCGGCGAAAAAGTTTTTTGCGGACCTTCTGATGATCCGTTTTATGTTGACTTAGGAGGCATCTTTGACCTAGGCAACAGTCCTCGACAAGACAAGAAAAATAGAGACGGTATAGCAAAATACAATGTACATACCATTGCTATTCAAATACCGATCACTACGTTGTTAAAGGCAGGTGTCAATGCAGTCCCAACATCTATCCTCGATGCCAATTTTGTCATCGGAGTGTGGGCATCAGCAAGCAGAAAATCCATCCGTACCCTCAATGCAGGTGGTGCAGCTCCTACCGTCAGCGGTGATTGGGTGCAGGTATCCCGATTGGGCATGCCTTTGACCAATGAAGCAGTCATACCAATAAAAGACAAAGATTATTGGAATTCAATTACTCCTTACGATGATTTTACGGATACTAAGATGGATGAGTATTTTTACAATCCTGAGTTAGCGCTATATATGGATGATGCTCAGTTTGGTGGTGCAGTACCTAGTTTTAGTCCATTGAGGATTCAACGCAATAGTCTTCAGGGATTTGATTTTGGTAATGGCAAAAATGGTTTATTCGGATTAAAAGGCAATCCAGCCTTGGCCGGTACGGCTCTGGATGATGCTGTTTTTGGAACCTTATTATTACCAGGTGCTGGAAAACCAAGATCAGTTGATCTTTGGCCTATATTCCATACTGGAGTACCCAATGTAAGACCTTACCAATTGGCTACCGGTAAAAACGGGAACCCTCTGGCTGCAGGCAAACCTTTCATTAATAATTTCTTACCTAACGGTGGCGATATGTTGAGATTAAATATGTCGACTCCTGTGACTCCACGCAATGACCCTAAGTTTAGCTCGCTTGGTATCATATCAGCAGCTGTACTTGGATTAACGGATCCTGCATACAATACCAATACAGACATTCAGGCTATCCCTAATATGGATGGCTTCCCGAATGGTCGCCGATTGGAAGACGATGTGACTCGTATCGAACTGCAGGCAGTAGCTGGAGTAGCATTGGCAGCGATCGGATTGTGGTATGATGATTACACTGCAGGGGGAGCTAATCCAGTGACTCCTAAATTGCTTGGTGTATTGACATATTCCACCGGTGTGGAGAAAAATGATAAACCATTTAAATCGACTTTCCCTTACGTGGCCAGTCCTTGGAGTGGTACAGAAATACAATAAATCACTAAACCCAAGATTAAATAATAATTGATTATGAAAAAATATTTTTTAGTCATATTGGCTTTAATGGTGACGCTTGCATCGTATGCATCGTCGCACCGCGAAGCCCCTATGATAGCAGATGATCCATTAGCAGATAATGTCGATCTTTATGCATTCCGATCGCCAGGTAACATGGTTACCTTGATTGCTACCTACGTACCTGGTCAGTTGCCTCATGGCGGCCCTAACTACTATAGTTTTGGAACAAATATCAGATATGAAATCCATATCGATAACAATACCAAGACCAAAGGAGATGATTTAGTTTATCGATTTACTTTTTTCCGTATCGATGAAGATCCATCTACATTCTTTAATATCCGACTCGGTAAACAGAATCTAAGGATGTATTACAATATGGAAAAAAGTGATAATGGTGGACGAAGTTTTGTGACTATCCTAGCGAGTGGATCAGTAGCCCCACCGAATATCGGTGCACGATCTATATCATCTCCAGTAGGCTTGAATACCACATACCAAGCACTGATGAATAAAGCTACTCGATTTGCCCACACCGGTGAGCGAGTATTTGTCGGACCTTCAGATGATCCATTTTTTGTAGACCTTGGTGGAATCTTTGATCTGGGTGATGCACCTCGTCAATCTGGCATGTCTATCGATAATCTGGCTTGCAAAAATGTAAGCACCATAGCCATCCAAATTCCTATCTCCTACTTATTAAATAACAGTGCTGCGCGCACACCAAGTTCTATCTTGGATCCTAATTATGTGATCGGAGTCTGGGCATCAGCGAGCAGACGCAAAATATCAACATTAAGTCCTGGGATCAATAAGCATTCTGGAGAATGGGTTCAGGTGTCCCGATTAGGGATGCCGTTAACCAATGAAGCCGTCATTCCAATAGGATCAAAAGATTATTGGAATTCGATCACCCCGTATGACGAGATCTCTGACACGTTATTGGATCGTTATTTTTACAATCCAGAGTTATCATTGTATATGGATGATAGTTTGTTTGGTGGTGCAGTACCTGCTTTTTCTAAACTTCGAATTCAGCGCAAGAGTTTAGGCGCATTTGACTTCGGAAATGGCAAGGATGGCCTATTTGGATTAAAGGGTAATCCTGCACTGGCTGGCACTGCTCTAGATGATGCTGTATTTGGTACGTTATTATTACCCGGCCCTGGAAAACCAAGATCAGTTGATCTGTGGCCTATTTTCCATACTGGTGTACCTAATGTAATTCCATACCAATTAGCTACAGGCAAAAACGGTAACCCTTTAGCAGCTGGTAAACCATTTATCAATAACTTTTTACCTAATGGTGGCGATATGCTGCGATTAAATATGGCTGTACCCATGACTCCTCGTAATTCCCCGGAGTTTAGCTCGATGGGATTGATTGCCGCCGCAGTTTCAGGACTTACTGATCCTAAGTATAACTCCAATACCAATATCGAATTTATACCAAACATGGATGGATTCCCTAATGGTCGTAGATTGGAAGATGATGTGACTCGTATCGAATTGCAAGCAGTAGCTGGTGTGGCATTAGCAGCGATCGGATTGTGGTATGACGACTATGTAGTGGGTCAAAGCCCAGTAACACCCAAGCTTGTAAATGTATTGTCGTATAAGACCGGAGTAGAAGCAAATGATGCAGACTTCAAACCAAGCTTTCCATTCGTAGCGATGCCATGGTCAGGTGATGGTAAATGTGGCGGTGAGCTAGTAACACCTCCTGCACCTCTGGCTGTGGCTGGTACTTCGATGTTAGGCTTATCAGCTCGATCTGTATCTAGTCCCAAAGCTAGATTTCAAGCTGTCAATTTCCCTAACCCATTTAGGGATCAGACTCAGATCCAGGTAGAGATCGAAGAAGCTGGTCAATATTCTTTGCAAGTGTTTGATGTCAAAGGCCGTCAAATACAACAATTATACAACGGTAATTTGAATAAAGGAGTACATTCTTATTCATGGGGTAACTCAGGAAATGTGGCCGCTGGCCAATATTTTATGAGAGTCACCAACCAGACCGATAAGACCTCACAAATATTGAAATTGAATAAAATATAATTAATCCTGTCAACAACCATGAAAGATACTGAGGGCACGAAGAAAAATCTTTGTGCTCTTAGTATCCTCAGTGGCAACAATCTAAAATCTATGAAATCTAATTTTATCTATATTCTACTCCTTCTCTGTATCGTGTCATGCAAATCCAACCAACCAGATACAGCTCAAAATGACCCTTCTCAGATCTATCAACTGCTTGATCGAAATGTCGCTTTGCGACATGATAAAGAATGGGAAAATGTACACAATAAGTATACTCAACTTATACAGCAGCTTAGACATAAGCCCGAAGATGTCAAAGCAGCTATGGATCTTACTGAATTATTTATGCAAGAAGCAAGAGTCACGGGCGAGCATGGCCATTATTATCCTCTGGCTTTAAAAAGTATTAAAAGTGTATTAGACAATAAGACTTTGGATCAAAACACAGCATTTAGAGCTTTGTCTGACCAGGCTTCTGTGTTGCTTTCTCTCCATCAGTTTGCTGCAGGTAAAGAGGTAGCATTAAAGGCCATCGAAATCAATCCTCATAACGCCATGATACATGGAGCGTTAGTGGATGCACATATCGAACTTGGTGAATACAATGAAGCTGTAACCGTAGCAGATAAAATGGTTTCGATTCGCCCTGATATCAGATCCTACTCCAGGATATCCTATCTCCGCGAGATATATGAAGATCTAGACGGTGCGATCGAAGCAATGAACCAAGCAGTAGAATCAGGTTTTCCAGGGTATGAAGAAACATCCTGGGCCAGATTACACTTAGGCGAATTGTATGAAAAACAAGGTAAAATTGAAATGGCTGAAGCTCAATACAAAATGATTTTGGAGCAACGGCCGCAATATCCCTTTGCAATAGCTGCGTTAGGGGCTCTTGAATTGAAACGTAAAAATTTTGAACAGGCTGAAAAATTGCTGGATGAGGCGATAAGCTATATTCCTGAGGTGAGTTTTTATATTACCAAAGCAGAACTCAAATTACAAACAGGCAAGAAGGAAGAAGCAAATCAACTAACGACGGATATCCTGGCAATGCTCAAAGATGATGAGCAGGCCGGACATACTATGGACCTAACTTATGCTTATGTATATAGACATCTGATGAATGATCCCAAAACTGCATTGATGTACGCTGAAAAAGAATTTGTAGCCAGACCAAACAATATAGAAGTCAATCAGTATATGGCTGATCTCTGCATTGACTTAGGTAAAGTAGATGATTCTAAGATTTATCTTGCTAAAAGTACGGTACAAAAGATGTAGATTTTTAGATCCCGAAAAGTTTTGGGAGATTGTTGGATTTTTTGGACGGGCAGTTTGGGCTGCCTGTCCTTTTTTTTTGAAGAGATCTAGGTTAAATTGTTCTGTAGTCCGGATATGTGTTTATTTAATAAATGCGAAGAATGTTTTTTGCATTGAGGAACATCATTTTCAGCACAACACATCCCCATCCATCTCAGAAGGTATAGGCACTCCCATCAGTGTCAAAATGGTAGGGGCTACATCGCCCAACTTACCATGTCGCAAATGCAGATCCTGAGTACCCACATAAATCAAAGGCACTGGATTTTTAGTATGGGCTGTATTTGGAGTGCCATCGGGATTGATCATACAATCGGCATTGCCATGATCTGCCAATATCAAAAAGGAATAATTTTTTTCAAGACCTTTTTCTACAAGTTGTTGAAGGCAATGATCCACCGTTTCTGCGGCCTTGATCCCGGCGGCAAACACTCCTGTATGACCCACCATATCTGCATTGGCATAATTGAGACAAATAAAATCTGGTTCTTTAGTTTTCCAATGTTCGAGCACAGCAGCAGTCAGTTCAGGTGCAGACATCTCCGGTTGTAAATCATATGTAGCCACTCTAGGCGATGGCATGAGGATACGATCTTCCCCTGCAAATGGATTTTCTCTACCCCCGGAAAAGAAAAAAGTAACATGGGGGTATTTTTCGGTTTCTGCTACTCGCAATTGACTCAATCCATGATGGGATAACACTTCACCAATGGTATTATTTAGATTATCTGTTTTAAACAATACGGGTATGCCTTTAAAAGTCGCATCGTACTCCGTCATGGTGACAAAGTCGAGATCCAGTGGATGCATATTGTATTCATGATTGGCATGTTGGGTCAATACTTCAGTCAATTGTCTTGGTCTATCCGTACGGAAATTGAAGAATAAAACAGCATCCCCATTTTTTATCAAAAGATCCGAGTCAATAGTGCCGAGGATAGTTGGTTCAATAAACTCATCCGTAATATTTAAATTGTAAGCCTCCGTCAAGGCAAGTTCTGCCGAAGGTCTATCTATCCCCATGCCATGTACTAAGAGGTCGTACGCTTTTTTTACACGATCCCATCGCTTATCACGATCCATGGCATAATAGCGACCGCATAGACTGACGAGCTGAGCACTGGTGCTTCGGATATGATCCGTCAGTGCCTCAATATATTTTATTCCATTTTTAGGATCGGTATCTCGACCATCCATAAAAGCATGAATACTGACTTTGGCGAGTTGATGGGACTCAAGGATGTCGCACAATGCCTTGAGATGCTCGATATGTGAATGTACGCCACCATTGGACACCAGACCGATCAGATGCAGCCTATTGTTGTTGACTTTACATCGATGTATAAGATCGAGCAGGACCGGATTACTGTTTAATTCCTTCGTTCGAATCGCTTTATTGATGCGAGCTAGTTCCTGGTATACGACCCGTCCGGCTCCAAGATTGAGATGTCCTACTTCGGAGTTACCCATTTGCCCATCCGGTAATCCTACATCTTCACCGTATGTCTTCAAAGTAGTATGAGGATATTTATCCCATATGGCATCAAAAAACGGCGTGTTGGCAGAGGCTATTGCGTCCGCATTATAATCCGGTCCTATGCCCCAACCATCCAATATGATCAACCCTAATTTATTCACCGACATATATAGTTTTTTGCAAAATTAACTTTTATCGGATATCCTTTGGGACTAGATGTCGCTTGATAAAAATAAGTGTTGATTATTTCTGATGAATTCTCTCCTGTCATCGTCTGTTGACTTGATCAAATCATACTTTATATTAAGTTTAATATTATTTATAATATAATAATATTCAATTATATAAGTATGTTATTTAGTTTCATTGTTTTGAATTTTGATGCATCGCTACTCTTGTTTATATTTGGCCAAGACTAGGATATTTAACTAATAATTAGGGATTTGTTTGAACTGTTTGGCGTCATAACTATGTTTTGAATAAAAAGAACAACATGAAAATTTTCCTATTTTTAACGATTATGATTTTTACGCAAGAATTGCCTGGACAATCGGTAAAATCAGTCTTAGAGGCTATCGTCAAAAATGATAAGGACTACCTCGATAAAAACTTGGCATCCGTCGTAAACTATACGTTGGATCAAAGTTCAAGCGTACAGTCGAAACAAATTATTATAGATCGTCTACGTACGTTTATTACTTCAGCTGCTATCAAGCAACATAAATTGATCCATGAAGGAGTTACCAAAGGAAAAGAGAGTTTTATGGGTATTGGAAATTTAATTGCAGACAAAGGCAAGTATAGAATCTACATTACCTTCACCTCAGAAGATGGCAAAACTTTAGTCAATGATCTCAGAATTGAAAAAGACGATTTATAAGGTCGTGTTAATGATCTTGATGCCGAGCTAAAAATCAAAGCTCTTATTGAATGCTAAATAATATAGAAATTAAAGTAAAATTTGTCCTACATACTTGGGTTTAATAACAATCAAAGTGACCGGCTCAAATAGGATTTACTTTTATCGCTTTTTTCGTCACCCCTAAGTTGAACAAGGCAAAATCATACTTTGCAGGGTCATTAGGATCTAGTTCCGCAAGGCGGCTTGTCAATAATTTGACGGTATTCCAATTTTTATACTCGCTATTGATGAGTTTGAGTTCCAACGCTATGCGCTGTACATGCACATCAAAAGGAATCATAAGCTTATCCGCGGAGATGTTTTTCCAAAGTCCAAAATCGACCCCTAAATCATTTGATCTCACCATCCACCGAAGGTACATACAGAGCCGTTTACAAGTGGATCCATTCATTGGGTGGCTAAGGTGTTTTTTCGTTCGGGGAAGGTAAGCATCAAGGGAGAAAAAATATTGATGAAAATAATTTAAACTAGTTTCAAGATCCTTACATCCTCCATTGATTAAAAAGGCAGATTCTAAACTCGGAGATGATCTATAGTGTTGGTTTAAAAATAAGATAAAGTAGAGTAGGTCATCGTATTGAAAGGTACGATGTTTGAAGGTTGCCAATCGTTTCAGATCTTTTGTAGAATGATGTAGTATGAATTGGTGCGGTTGATGATCCATCAGCGCCATCAGTTCATTAGACTTAGAGATGATCGTCACGCGTTGACCCCAAGAAAAAATAGCCGCGAATAGACCACTGATTTCTATATCAGGCTTATGCGAATACTGATGCGGAATAGAGATAGGATCTTCTTTGATAAAAGCAGGTACCTCATATTGTTCGACCAGCAGGTCGAGAAAGTCCTTAAGAGATCTTTCGACTTTTGTCAAGTGGAGTAGGGGTTGCTCGTCTTAAGCCAATCGGGCTTTTACTTCGCTGATTTCATAACCTTCGATCAGATCCCCGGCTTTGATATCATTAAAATTCTCAATAGAGATCCCACACTCACTACCACTCCTCACCTCTTTGACATCATCTTTAAATCGTTTTAAAGCAGCGATTTTGGCTGTAGCTCCATCTTTAGCAGGGTATACTACGATACCATCACGGATCAGTCGGATAGGCGTGTTTTTCATGACTTTACCTTCCGTCACAAAACATCCTGCTACAGTACCTATACCAGTGATTTTAAATACTTCGCGTACCTCGACCATGGCTATTACTTTTTCTTCTTTGGTAGGCTCCATCATACCTTCCATGGCTGACCGGATGACATTGATAGCTTCATATATTATAGAGAATGTTTTGATCTCCACCCCTTCTTTTTCAGCCAGCTTACGAGCTCCGGCAGACGGTCGCACCTGGAATCCGATGATGATAGCATCAGATGCGGATGCTAGCAGGACATCTGACTCAGTGATACCACCCACTGCTTTGTGAATGACCGATACTTGGATTTTTTCTATCGAAAGTTTAATCAAAGAATCTGCTAAGGCCTCGATCGAGCCATCCACATCACCTTTGACGATGACTTTCAATTCCTTAAATGTACCTAAGGCTAGTCGTCGTCCGATCTCGTCCAAAGAGATGCGTTTATTAGTACGGGTGGCGAGCTCCCGATTGATTTGTGCTCGTTTGAGTCCAAGTTCTTTGGCGATTGATTCTTCTTGATACGCCCTAAATTTTTCTCCGGCTTGTGGTGCCCCGGACATACCCAGTATTAAGACCGGGCTCGATGGATCTGTGATAGTGATTTTCACACCCCATTCATTAAACATAGCCTTTACTCTTCCGAAATGTTCTCCAGCCAAAATAGCGTCTCCTACCCGAAGACTTCCATTCTGCACGAGAAGTTTGGTCACATAACCACGGCCTTTATCCAAAGACGCTTCTATCACCGTCCCGGATGCCAGTCTATCTGGATTAGCTTTTAGATTTAAGATTTCTGCCTCTAGCAAGATTTTTTCCATCAACTTATCGACATTCAGACCACTTCTGGCAGAGATATCCTGAGATTGAATTTTACCGCCCCATTCCTCTACCAATAAATTCATAGAAGCGAGCTCTTGTTTGATGCGCTCAGGGGAGGCCCCGGCTTTATCTATTTTATTTATAGCAAATACGATGGGTACATTGGCTGCTTGTGCGTGTGATATCGCCTCTTTAGTTTGCGGCATGACACTATCATCCGATGCTACGATGATGACGGCTACATCGGTCATCTTAGTACCTCTGGCCCGCATCGCTGTGAATGCCTCGTGACCCGGAGTATCTAGGAATGTGATTTGTTTATCACCTAGTTTTACTTCATATGCTCCAATGTGCTGCGTGATTCCACCGGCTTCACCAGATACTACATTAGCACTGCGGATATAATCCAATAATGATGTTTTGCCATGATCTACGTGGCCCATGACAGTGACGATAGGGGCTCTGGGCACCAAGGATTCCGGTGAGTCCTCTTCTTCGTCTTCCGTGTCAGTTGAGTCTTCAGCAGACACAAAATTCACTTTATGCCCAAATTCTTCTGCTACCAGCTCGATGATTTCAGCATCTAATCGTTGATTGATAGACACGATGACGCCTAGATTCATACAAGTCATGATGACCTGGGCAGGCTTGACATTCAATAATGAGGCAAGTTCAGACACGGTCATAAATTCCGTCACCTGCATATCTGTAGTCACCTGTGCAGCAGCTTCAGTTTCTATTTTTTCTCTGATCCTGGATCTATTATCCCGTCTGATCTTTTGGCGTCGACTCTTGGTATTTGAACCCAATCGGGCCATCGTAGCTCGGATCTGGTCATCGATTTCTTTTTGTGAAATCTCTTTGACTTCGCCCGGACGATGCCCTTGCCCTGGACCTCCTCGATTGATACCACTACCTTGATTACCTGTTCCGATATTTGCTCCAGGCGTAGGGCCTGTCGTTTCTATTTTCTTTCGTTTCCGTTTCCGCTTTTTGCGAATCTCTTCGTCTGAGGAGGCTACAAGCTTCTTTTTCTTTGCTTCTTCTTCAGCAGCGGAGGATACAGGTTCTTCTTTTTTCTTTTTGGTAAACTTGTCTGTATCGATCTTGCCCATGATCTTGAGACCTTTTAACTGAGGGGTCTCTGCTCGATGGATGTCTTCTGTGGATACTGGCTCCGCCGCAGGTTCAGGTTCCGCTGGAGGCGGTGTGATCGTGTCCGGTATGATCGTCACATTGGCTGGTTGAGGCACAATGTCATCTTCTTTCTTTTTCTTTTTAGGCTCCAGATCGATCTTGTCTATGACCTTAATCTTGGGCAATTCAGGCGTATTCCGTGGAATACTGGTGACTGGCTCTTCTGCTGGTTTGTCTACTACAGGTCCAGGCGTAGTGACCGGAGGTATTGTTATAGGTTCGACTCTGGCCGTTACTATGGGAGCAGCTGGAATGATAGGTGTCGGTATGACTATTGGAGCAGGTGCAGGTGTGGGTATATTTTCTTTTTTGATGGCCTGCGAAGCACTGGCTTTACCGATGATTAATTGTTCAGCTTTTTCTTTTACAGCCATAGAAGAACTAAACTCTTTGGCCAATTCACCGTACATCTCGTCAGAGATTTTGGCAGTAGGTTTATTTTCTATGGAAAATCCCTTTTTCTGCAAAAACTCAACAATTGAATTTGTGCCAATATTAAACTCCGATGCTGCCTTTACTAAAATCTTAGCCATATATTATTTTTCTAACTCCAATATTCTGTACTTATATGCCCGTACTAGGGCAGGTATCAACTTGCCTGATCTTCTTCCATTTCACTTGCCAATATCTTCAATACATCATCGATAGTCTCTTCTTCAAGATCAGAGCGTCTTATCAATTCTTCACGGCTCAAGGTGAGTACACTGCGGGCAGTGTCACACCCAATGCCTTTAAGCGTATCTATGATCCAGGCTTCGATCTCATCTGAAAACTCGTCTAAATCCACATCATCGATCTCTGCACCTTCATCCGTATCGCGATAGACATCTATTTCAAATCCTGTCAGCTTACTTGCTAATTTTATATTAGATCCTCCTTTGCCGATAGCTAGTGATACCTGATCTGGTTTGAGATATACTGATGCACGCTTATTAGGCTCATCAAGTTCGATTTTGGTCACTTTAGCCGGAGTCAAAGCTCGTTGGATATAAAGGGTGAGATTATTTGTGAAGTTGACGATGTCGATATTTTCATTGCGCAATTCTCGCACGATGCCATGGATTCTGGATCCTTTCATACCTACACAGGCTCCTACTGGATCGATACGATCATCATAGGATTCTACGGCCACTTTCGCCCGCTCTCCAGGTATACGTACTATATTTTTGATCGTGATCAAACCATCTTCTATCTCAGGTACTTCATGCTCCATCAATTTTTCAAGAAAGGCGCTATCCGTGCGCGACATGATGATCGAAGGCAAATTATTTTTCATGATCACATCTTTGATCACCCCTCGTACCATATCCCCTTTTCTAAAATGATCTGCTTTGATCATTTCTGATTTAGGCAGTACCAATTCATTGCCTGTCGTGTCATCGATGACCAAGATCTCTTTGGGTAATACTTGATTGACTTCACCAAGTATGATTTCACCTTTGCGATCAGAATATTTTTGAAATACTTCGTCTTTTTCTAATTCGAGAATTCTAGAGATCAAAGTCTGTCGGGCTGCCATGATAGAGCGACGACCAAAATCTTCAAGCTCTAGTTTGGCATAACATTCCTCACCGATATCATAGTCAGGGTCTATTTCCCTGGCTTCTGTTACCGAAATTTCGTGATTAGGATCAGACACCTCACCATCGGGGACTATCTGACGCTTATGCCAAAGTTCCAAGTCACCTTTCTGGGTATTTACGATGACATCGAAATTTTCATCCGTGCCATATTTTTTTTTGATCAGCGTACGGAATACATCTTCCATCACCCGCATAAGTGTAGGCCTGTCTATGTTTTTACCGGCTTTAAACTCTGAAAACGTTTCAACTAAATTGATCATAGATCAGAATTTTATTTGAATAAATGTTTTAATGATATCATCCATAAGTATAATTGTATCGATTATTTTTTTGACTTTCTTTTTGTTTTCTCGCTCGATCACTTCCTGGCTGACGATAATCATATCTGGCTTGACTTCGGTCAGTTTACCCTCTATGATTTTGTCATGCTCCAAATGCACGGTCACATCCCGGCCTATATTTTTTATATATTGACGATGCAGTTTTAATGGCCGATCCAGACCATTGGAAGACACCTCTAGTCGGTAGGAATCCGGCATCAGATTAGCCTCCTCGATTTTGTGACCTAGCCATCGGCTGATCTGACCACACATATCCAGGTTCAACCGCTCATCGCTATCCAGAAATATTTCAAGTTTATGTGGTGTAAGGAATATATCCACTACAAAACAATTTATGAAGCTTTCTTCAGTAAACTTCTCGTCCAACCAACTTTTGACTGTCTCTTCGATTAACATAAAGTTCTAAAATGCAGAAGGGAACTTTTTGGTTCCCTTCAGATTTCTATTCAACACGGTGCAAAGATAATATTTAATCCTCAATCCTGCAATAAGTTTGTAGCTAACGACTCACCATATCTTAATTCAGGAATAGTGTTAAATCCCTGAAAGACAGTAGGGCAAAACCTTTACCTCCGTTGATTGTTTTCAATACTGTTGATCAAACAAACCTTATTTTTGTGGCCATCATGGAAGTAGTATCGCTCATAGACAAAGCATTAAAACAAGAATGGCTGAGCATAGTCGAAGGTGCATTTTTATTCAGAAATGCTGACCTGGGTGAATTAATGGCCGTAGGTCATCTCTTACGACGACGAAAAGTACCTACCGACCGGGTGACCTGGATCATAGATCGCAACAGCAATACGACCAATGTCTGCGTAGCTAACTGCAAATTTTGTAATTTTTATAGAGTGCCCGGCCATGCAGAATCTTACATCACTTCGCTAGATGAATATAAAATTAAAATAGAAGAATTGTTTCGATATGGGGGTGAACAATTACTTCTGCAGGGAGGGCATCATCCGGATCTGGGTCTGGCATATTATACACAACTTTTCAGGGACTTAAAAAAAATGTACCCTCGATTGAAGCTTCATGCTTTGGGCCCACCTGAGATAGCCCATATCTCTAAAATCTCAGGTACTACGCATACTCAGACTCTGCAGGCGCTTAAAGATGCCGGATTGGATTCTTTTCCCGGAGCCGGAGCTGAGATCCTGGTGGACAGGGTACGCAACTTGATCGCCAAAGGCAAATGTCTATCTGGAGAGTGGCTCGATGTCATGCGAGCAGCTCATAAACTACAGCTCACTACCTCTGCTACCATGATGTTCGGCACTGTAGAGTCGATCGAA
>JANOWJ010000132.1:0-24881 GCA_031417835.1 Saprospiraceae bacterium
TGGACATAGGGTATGGTTGGGTCTTTCATGTCGGAGTAAGTTTTGAGCGGTCGTATGCAAGTGATCATATATGGTGCGCAGCAATTGGTCCTGATCGCCGTGGCCATCCAATCTATTGAGCATGCCAGTAATAGAATCGGATGATTTTTCTGGTTTCATTTCTTGAATTTAGTTAAAGTTATTCAAAGTGGGCGCCTGGCTAGCTGTTTTTTTCAAGTGAAAGTTACTTCCCAGGCTTATCTAAAATTTTTTTCTACCTCTAGTGACCCCTTTTGCCAGCCTTTATCGCATACCTATATAATACAACTTAATAACCTTAAAATAATATTTTATGAAAAATCACATGATGAAGGCTTTGATAGGCCTTGTATTTATGATGTCCTGCTCCAAAGCAAATGAAGATCCTGAATTGTCAGTGGGATTGGAACAAAGGGGAAATGACAATCACAAAATCTGGAATCTGGCCCGGATAGATAAACACTACACGTACTCCCTGACCAATGGCGCTGAAGGTATAGGCGAGACTCAAAGAGCGTATGAATATAGCTGTGTGAGACCTTTTGGCCGGGCAGTCACTTTCTCAGACCATACTGCGGAAGATGGTGCAGTTTTATGGGATAATTCAAGTACGATGACTTACAATGATAATTTTAATATAGCAGTAGAGCGGGCTCAGGAATATGGAGATGAGGTGGTGCGTACCTTTCATTATGATTCAGATTTCAACTGGACCGGTATCACTACTGAAATCAATGGCGAAGTCTTGGATGAAGAAATAGAAATAGCTCCAGGCGGACAAGTCAGAAGGTATACGAGCAATGGAGTCCGATATGATTACACCTGGAGGGCCAATAATACGAGTATGGTGAAAATCTATGTGCAGCCATCAGCTGCTTTAAGTGTGGTTCAAAAATCAATGGTTTTTAATCAATTGGGAGTTAATGAAATTTCCAGAAAAGCTACCAGAGCTCATCTGCTGAAATCGTTTAAAGAACTGCAACAACTGCGAAAAAATTCTACTTCCTTCCGTAGTAATGGGACTGACGAATGGGTATTGATAGGAATTGAAGAGCATACTGTTGATCGTAATGTGATCGAACCTTATAGTTCACCTGCCAAGGGATATCCTGGCACTACATCGGATGCTGGACTTTATACGTTATCCAAAAATTGGACGGTCAACTACAAGGCTTACCGAATAAGCGAAGATGGTACATCAAAAAAAGAATATTTTACATTTAATTATCATTCTTATACTGTAAAAGACAACCTTCCCGTTGATACGCACTATTCATATTTTATAGCTGAATATGATGTAGATGAGGCGGGCAATCCTATCGATTATCATGAGAAGGGCACTGAACACTATGGATATATCTCAGGATGCAATCAAAAAGCAAACTAATCCATTAAGATAGATCACAGATATGTATGGGTTGCTTACATAAATACTTAAGTTCAATTAATTGATAGAAACTGTAGAAAAGAAGTCTAAAGCCCGGAAAATATTTTTTCCGGGCTTTTTTAATGTATGACATATCCTATATCATATAATTGTTTGCAAACCGACATCATTCGTGTATCCTGAATTTTTTTTAAAAAAACGTTCCATCCTATGACCCTCTTTGAATCAATCTGCCGCATACCTATATAGAACAATCAATAAATCAAAAAACTTATTTATCATGAAATCGTCTTTACAACCTATCTTAAAAGTAATCATCTTACTTTTTGTCGGGCTACTGGCTAAGGCCCAAGTACCCCAAAGTTTTAGTTATCAGGGTTTAATCCGGGCTAAGGATGGCCGGCCTGTAGCCAATGCTATCATTGCGCTGCGGATTAGTATTCTGAAAGAATTCGATGAAGGAGATGTGGTCTTTCAGGAAGAGCATAAGATCCGCACCGATTCATTTGGGATTTTCTCCATTCAGGTCGGAGAAGGAAAAAAAATACAAGGAGCTATCCAGGATATTAACTGGTCAGAGAGTTTATTTTATCTCCGTACAGAGGTAGATATAAATGGAGGTTCTGATTTTATCGAAATTGGGGTGACCCAGTTTAGATCAGTACCTACTGCACTATACGCAGCTAATGCAGGTGGAAATCCATGGACACAAGATAGTAACCTAATAGTACCTAAGATCAATAATGCCGGAGTCACGTTGCTTAAAAGTGATGACCAAGCTCACAATGTGGTTACGGTAGATCGCGAACAAGATAAATATGGTAGAATATTAACTTTTACTCAGGACGGTAGTGTGCTTGCAGAGATTAGTCAGTATGACTCGTCAGGTTTTATTGGGACATTAGGGGCTTCGGATGGCAGCTACCGCACTTTGATGTATAATGATACAGAAACGGATGCAGGTATTTTTGCTATCCAAAATAAAAGCTGGGATTTGGTGACTTTACGGAGTAACGACGGACTCAATGGTTCTATTTATATCAACCAGGAATTGGAGAGTGGATCTCAGGGTCCCAAGATGGTATTGACCTCCCGCCCAAGTGCAAAGGAGACGGGCATATATCTATTTGATGATAAAGCTGATTATTATTCCGATAAACCTCCGATACCCCTGGCTGAACTAAAAGTGGACAACAACCTCAAAGTGGGTGAGCTGTTACTAAAAGGAAGCAACGAGTCAACCAACGTATTTCTCGGCTCTTCCGTTCAGAATCCTGACTATGGTTTTATATCTGTGCACGACAGCAGTGGCAGTGCTGCAGCTAAAATAGAAATCGTGAATGATGGCGGACAAATAGGAACCTTTCATAAGGGCAGAAGAATTACACACACCGGTATAGGCGCTGGTAAACAGGGCCTGAACTTGACTTATGGCGCTGGTGGTAATGTGAGTACAACGATGGGGTCGAGTACATCTACCCCTAATATAGGGTTCGTGGCTGTGTATAATGAAAGCGCCCGACTCCGCGCCATACAAACCGCAGTCGCAGATGCGGGTTATACTAGTCTATACGGCCCGAAAGGGAACTCCACCGTCTTATTGGCTTCCGTTAGTGGAAAACCAAATCATGGTTTGATATCCGTATACGATGATGCAAAAAACTCAAAAGCTTATATGTATGTCGGGTATCAGGGCGAGGGCATAGTGGGTGCAGATTATATGTCAGCAGATTTATTTCAATCCTATACGGTACATCCTAAAGACAGCAATAAATACATTGCCTATACCGCCATTCAGGGATCAGAAGCCGCATCGTATATAAGAGGTACGGCACGATTGATCAATGGCGAGGTAACGATTAATCTTCCTGACCATTTTAAACTAACTGTAAGTGAAAATAACATCACGGTGATGCTTACCCCATTGTCGTCAGATTCCAAAGGTATAGCCGTATTGAACAAAACTAACAGTGGGTTTGTAGCCAAAGAGTTATTTGCTGGTACAGGTAGTTACGACTTCGATTATGAAGTAAAAGGTCTTCGTAAAGGCTATGAAAATGAACCTGTAATAGTGAATTTGGCTGGAGGAGAAAAGACCTCATTGCTCAAATATTCTAAGGACATTCATAAAATAGCTGATCAATTGATATCTCTGCCAGATGAGACCTTAGAAACTAAAGATTCTGAAATGACAAAAACCAGAGCCAGCTATAAATCAAACTACGAGGACATCTTACAAAAGCCTGCAACAATGATAAAAAAGAAACCAAACAACACGAATCATTGAAAAACATCTCAGTCATGAATAAAATAATATGTATTACCCTGATATTGATGTTCAATAGTGAGGTAGGCTATAATCAGAGCATTGCAAGTCAATTCATCGGATCGGCCGGGGCAACTATACAAGGAGCTGCCGGTACCTCGCTTACCTTTACGGTAGGAGAACCCATCGTAGATTATTACAAATGTCTATACAACTTCCGGATTGGATTTATTCAGTCTATGCCGGTACAGGTAGAAATAAAAAAAGAGATTGGATTTAATACAGCAGCGATTAAAACCACGCTGGGGTCTAATGCATCTACCTATTCCATAAAGCAGGATGAAAAGTATATCCTATTTGATGCAGTAGGAAGGATCTTGCAAAAGGGAGTGAATTTTAGAAGAGATGATCCTACTATTTATTTTCCGATGACCAGCATTTATTTTGTGCAATCAACTGTTGATGATAAAACGTTCAGGATAGAAAAAATAATGATTTCAAGATAGTATAAACCCCAAATGCTTAATTTTTTAATTTAAAATAAAGGAGATGTATGATAAATGCATTTCTTTTTTTTCGAATACTTTTTGAACCCTTTCTCCATAGCTTGACGCATCTACTAAAGATGGATGTATTATTTAATTAAATTCTATAAAACTATAATATCATGAGAAGTAAATTACTACTCTTTGCGTTGTCTGTTTATACCGCTATGCTTAGTGCTCAAACTTTTATTGAAAAACCTCAGTCGCCCCCACTCGTAGGGGTGTATGCAAGTTCCACCGTCTTTGCAGATGTGGATGGAGATACTGATAAAGATGTCCTGATTTCCGGTTATAACAAAGGAATGGGATCTATTACGAAACTGTATACCAATGATGGGTCAGGCAGATTTGCTGAAAAGTTGGACTCCAAATTTATCGGTGTTTTTTACAGTTCAAATGCATTTGCAGATATAGATGGTGATGGAGACTTGGATGTACTCATCACAGGTGAAGACCTAGTGAATCATTATGCCAAATTATATACCAATGATGGATCGGGTAAATTTACTGAAGTAATGGGCACCCCTTTTGTGGCAGTGAGTGAAGGATCTATTGCATTTGCCGATATTGATGGCGATAAAGACGAAGATGTACTCATTACCGGGCAATCCAAATCTGGTATAAACATATCGCGCGTTTCTAAGCTATACACCAATGATGGGAAGGGTAAGTTTACTGAAGTAATGGGAACGCCTTTTTTAGCGGTAGATATAAGCTCCATAGCCTTCGCAGATGTGGATGGCGATGCAGACCAGGATGTGCTCATATCGGGTACTGCCTTTATCCCAGGCACTGCTACCTCTACATTCAAATTTGTAGACACAGCTATCTTGTACACCAATGATGGGAAGGGTACATTCAAGGAAGTAATGGGCACGCCATTTAAAGGTTATACTAAGAGTGATGTAGCGTTTGCAGATGTGGATGGAGATAAAGACCTGGATGTATTGATCAAGGGGGTGCTGTATACCAATGACGGTAAAGGTAAATTCGCCATAGACTTGGCAAATTCTGTTCAATCTATTAGAAATGGTTTCGTCGCTTTGCGTGATTTTGATAAAGACAATGACCCCGATATTTATGTAACAGGCACGGATGGTTCAAAGACTTCATCAGGCTTCTATGTCAATGATGGCAAAGGCAGATTTACCAAAGCCTCTGTTACTCCTTTTGAACCTATTTACAATGGTTCCATTGCATTTGCAGATGTTGACGGAGACAAAGATGAGGATATACTCATGGCAGGTGTAAATAGTAAAGATGCGGAGGTAAGTGTCTTGTATATTAATAACAATGTAACAACTTCAATAGATAACGCATTGGTTGATATTAGCAAGGAAATTACCCTTCACCCAAATCCTACTATTGGTAAAAATCTATTCATAAATTATAGTGCGACAGAAATTGGTAATTCAATTTTAAAAGTGTACGATTTAAATGGTAAACTTTTAAGTCAGCAACTACAATTTGTGAGCCAGGGTCTGCAGACCATTGCAGTAGATGTTGCCCGATTATCAACAGGAAGTTATTTGGTTGAATTAAATGATACCAAAAGAAGAGGTATTGTCAAATTTATAGTTCAATAATTTATTAACTGGTACATGTATAATTAATTAATTCTAATCAAGCCTAGGGAGGGAAATAAATGGATTTAGGGATTGCACATATTTCATTTTATATGACGAGTCTTTTGTAAGGTAAACTTTTGGTTCCAAAATTGTCAAGTAAATCATTCAATAGGGATCTGAATGGTAAAAATAGTCCCGTCTAATTCCGATGAATTTACAGAAATAGTTCCACTGTGTGCTTTTACAATATCATAAGCCAACGATAAGCCCAATCCTGTGCCTTGTCCTGCTGGTTTGGTAGTAAAAAATGGTTGAAAGATTTTGTCTTTGATAGAGTCCGGGATGCCGGAGCCATTATCTGCAACTCTGATTTCGATTTTATCACCAAGATTTTTGGTGGTGAGGGTGACCGTTGGTAAGAAGACAGGGGGTGTCTTTCCCGAAGGGATCCTATGGGCCAAGACACCCTCTGTCTTGGAGCGTTCGGTTATTGCCCAAAAGGCATTATTAAACACATTCAAAAGCACTCTTCCAATATCCTGAGGGATTACATTTACCAAAGGTAGGTTGGGATCGAGATCCATTTTATAATTTGCCATAAATGTTTTGTCCTTAGCACGGAGACCCTGATACGATATTCTCAAATAATCATCCGCAAGCACATTGATATCTGTCGTTTCCTTACCGCCGACGCTTTTTTGACTATGTTGCAACATTCCTTTGACGATACCATCTGCCCGTTTTCCATGTAGATTGATTTTAGTTAAGTTTTCTTTTAGTTGATCCAATAGTTCATTTTCTATTTGCTCACTTCTTGCTTCTCGCGGCTTTATTCTTTCTTCCTTCATTTCATCGATGAGTTCATTACTTACTTCCGAGAAATTATTAACGAAGTTCAATGGGTTTTGAATTTCATGCGCAATACCTGCGGTAAGTTCACCGAGGGAAGCCATTTTTTCAGATTGGATGAGTTGGGCTTGGGTGGCTTTTAAATTGGCCAATGTTGTTTCTAAAACAAGGTTGGCTTTCTTTTTTGTATGAAACCTGTTATAAATACCCGCTGCTATCAATAACAACAAAACTGCTATACCAATCGAAAAATTCCTGGAGAGATCAGCAATTTTGTTTTTACTTTCCAGTTTGGCAATGGAGAGTTCCTTTTCATTCATCTGCTGTTCTGTTTCAAAACTAATGGAGCGGTACTTATCCTGGTCTGTCAGCAAGCTATCCTGCTTTGAAATAAATATGGCATAGGTTTCGGCAGCCTTATCATTATTAGCTGTTTTTTTATAAAGCTCAGCCAACAGTTTGTAATCCCTCATTATTTCCAGGCGAATGTTCTTTATCCGTTCAATATCCCTGATTAGTAATGCAATAGCTTCTTCAAGCCTGTTTTGTTTAATCCTGACCAGGGCCAGGTAATAATCTGGAGCTATAGTACCTGCTCCCGGGCTAACGGGAATATTGTTTTCAATAATCAATTGCCAGCATTTGTTTAGCAGGTCTTCGGCTTCATTCAAAGCTCCTGATTGAATTTTGTACAAGGCTTCTGTTTGAAGATGAGAGCATTTGAAACCATAGTTACCGGCATTCACGGGGTCTTCCTTAGCTATCTTTATATAATAAGCAGCGCTGTCTAATTCATTACTTAAAAGCATCATCCGGGCAATATTCAAAGCAGAAAACGAATAACTAAATTTTGCTTTAAGAAATCCTCTAAATGCTATACCGCTATATCTTAAGCATTCGGTCTTATCTCCCTTACTTAAGTAATTGCCTCCAATGACAGCCATATGGTTTAACCACCCCTGTTTGTTTTTTAATGTATCAATGTAGCTGGCTGATTTTTTCAAATTATAAACAGCCAGGTCCAATATCCCTGAAATGCTAAAAAAACCACCTAATACAAAATAGCATGTCGAAATAGCCAGCGAGTCATTTCTTGTTTTATAATCGTTTAGCTTTTGTGTATAGTACTGAATGCCTTCTTCTAACTTGTTCGTATTACGAAAGGAAAATCTAAGCTGGGTTAAATAATTTCCCCTATACTGAGAAGCTTCCGGTGAGTTGATACTATCTAATTTTTCAATCTGCAGTTTTCCATAGGCAACTGCTTTGTTTGCGTCGTTTTTTAAAATATTAACATATATATTTCTACTTATTTCATAACTCTCAGGACTCTTTAACCCTGCTGCTGCAATTTCAATTTGATTTATTTGACTTTCATTTAATGAAACAGTAGACAAAAGTATCAATGCAGCCTCGAAAATGGCAGTATCCAGCTTATTACGGTTACTGCTTTTTTCGAGGATCTGAATAATCGAATCTACTGTAGTTGGCTGGGCCACTATCCGATTAGAATAAGTAGTTAACAAACTAAGTACTATAATATTAAAAATCGTTTGCCCCTGCTTTTTCATGTTATTTGATTTCAGATTGGTAATTGAATAACAAACTCACTTCCCTCACCCTCTTTCGTTTCCACTTTTATTTCTCCGCCGTGTGCCTTTACTATATCATACGCCAGACTCAACCCCAATCCAGTTCCCTGCCCGGTAGGCTTAGTAGTAAAGAAGGGTTGAAAGATTTTGTCTAGGATAGAGTCTGGGATACCGGGGCCATTGTCGGAGATAGATATCATGACATTTTGATGTCTTGAATCATTGGCAATAGGAGGTGATAATTTGGTAGTAATTTTTACTTCAGGATGATACTCCATTCCTACTGATTTACGGAGAACAGATTCTCCGCTACAGGCTTGAAAAGCATTATTCACGACATTGAGGATTACTCTGCTCATATCCTGGGCTACTACATTTATTTTTGGCATGTCCCTATCGAGTTCAAATTTTATTTCACATTGAAAATGTTGATCTCTGGATCGCATAGCTTGGTACGATAGTTTTACAAATTCTTCGCAAAGGGCATTGATATTAGTGAGTTCTTTTATACCAGATGACTTACGACTATGCTCGAGCATTCCTTTGACTATACTTTCTGCCCGTTTACCATGATGATTTATCTTCTCTGAGTTGGATTCGATATCATTAATTATTTCACTGGTCCGTTGCCAATTGTTTATTGCCAATTGTGCATTGCCCGTTGCCAATTGTTTATAACCAAGTGCTAATTCCTCCTTGATCTCCACGATCAGCTCTTTATTCACTTCAGAAAAATTATTGACAAAATTTAACGGGTTTTGAATTTCATGAGCTATGCCTGCAGTCAGTTCACCAAGGCTGGCCATTTTTTCAGATTGGATGAGTTGATGCTGCATGGTTTTCAAATCGAGCAAGGTTTTTTCCAAGACTTGATTTGTTTTTTGCTTTTCAAGGTTGTTTTTATATAAAAATAGTCCGAGACTTAAGAATATTAAAACCGTAGCGAAGAGGCTCCATAATTTTACCTGGTTTTTAAATCTCAACCGATCAGCTTCACTTTGTTGCTGTCGCAGAAATTCATTATGCGTGAGTAGTTGCAGTGCTCTGATTTTATCCGGGCCAAATAAACTATCCGTCTGAGCGATGGACAATTGCTGGTAATGAAATGCACTGTCCAACTGATTTTGTTGTTTAAAAAGCCTGGTCAATAAATTGTAAAGGTCAAGTGTAATAGATCGCTGCATCAATTTTTGGCTATTGTCCAAGGCTAATCGTGCATACGTGAGACTAGAGTCCGGCTGTTGGAGCTCATAATATGCGTCCGCTATTCTGTAATATGCTCCACTGCGATTGACAATTTCCTTATTGAGTATGGAGGTAGCAAGGGCTTCACGACCTAAGGACAAGGCTTCTTCATGGCGACCCATGAGGGATTTCAATAAGCCCATTCTATTCAGAATCAGGGATTTTAACGCGATGTGATGACTTTGCTTTAGTAGAGTTCGGGCCTTGGTTTGATAATATAAAGCGGAGTCCAGTAAACCAAGTCGCTGATAGGTATGGCCAATATTGGACAGTGCGAAACTAGCATGCGGAACCATATCAAGAGCACCGTGTAAGGTATAAGCTTCACTGGAGTATTTTAACCCAAGCTGATATTCACCCATTTCAGCATACGTAAATCCAAGATATGCCAAACTGGTAGATTCTAAATACTGATCATGAAGAGATCGGCTCAAAGCCAATGCTTTGAATTGCATGACCAGTGATTGTATATATTCACCCCTAGTTCGAGCAATTTCACCAATTAAGTTTAATGCTCCCGCTTCGCCTTTTTTGAATCCTAAAGCAATGGTTAATTCATTCGCTTCTTCAAGCAATACGCTCGCTTCAGCAGGTCGGGCAAATCGAAATTGATTTGCTATTTGAATCAAGGCAATTACCTTATGGGTGTCTTGGGCCATAGTAGGCAATTGACCATACAGGCTGTCTATGCTGATAGATTGACTGAATACCAAACTTGGGAATGTCAAAAAAATGAATAGGGTTCTACACAAATAGCTCATAGGAAATGATAGAAAAGATAAGGGAGTAGGACTGAATTTAAAAGGTACAAAATTCATAATGGCAATTTACTAATAAAATATTATACCGCATGACATGGATGAATTCTATTTATTTGACGCAAACTGAGGCAATTCTTTTAAACGAATCATATGATAGGTAATATAATTGTAAACTCTGTTCCGTTTTCTGCTGTAGAGTCTACAGTGATTTCTCCCTGATGGGCTTTTACGATATCATATGCTAATGATAATCCCAGTCCAGTACCTTGGCCCGTCGGCTTAGTCGTAAAAAAGGGTTGAAAAATTTTGTCTTTGATTGTGTCCGAGATACCAGACCCATTATCATGGACTCGGATCTCGATATGATCAAGTACATGTTTGGTGGTGAGGGTCACTGTAGGTTGATAATCGTCCGGTATCGAGCTAGGGAGAGCCTTTTCACGAAGAGATCCATTCGGAGAGGAGCCATCTAGTCTTGATTTTTCACCCACTGCCCAGAAGGCATTATTAAAAAGATTTAAAAATACCCGGCCTAAGTCTTGAGGTATCACATTCATCATGGGTAGATCGGGATCGAGTACCATTTTATAGTTTGCTATAAAAGTTTTGTCTTTAGCGCGAAGACCCTGATAGCTTAATCTCATGTACTCTTCCGCCAAAACATTGATATCCGAATGCTCTTTGACACCAGTAGATGTACGGCTATGTTGTAGCATTCCTTTGACAATATTTTCAGCACGTTTACCGTGGTGATTTATTTTTTCAGAATTATCGATCACATCATTGGCGATTGCAATGGCTTGGTCTATTTTGATTTTAGCATCAGGTGAATTACCCGTTGCCAAGTGTTTATTGCCAATTGCCAATTCTTCTTTCATTTCAAAGAGCATTTCTTTATTGATCTCGGAAAAATTATTCACAAAGTTTAATGGATTCTGAATTTCATGGGCAATGCCTGCGGTGAGCTCACCGAGGGAAGCCATTTTTTCGGATTGGATAAGCTGGGCTTGGGTGGCTTTGAGATCGTTAAGGGTTAATTCTAATTTCGAATTCGCCTTCAGTTTTTGACGGTTGTTATGATACAATAATAAAGCAATAAGAAACATGGCTCCTAGTGCAGTAAGCAGCAAATATGCCCGATTTCTGTTTTCTATTTTTTCTTTTTCTTTTTCCAATTCCGATACTCGCTGCTGTTCGTCAAAGTCAATGTTCTGAAACTGTTGGAGTTGCTTTGCATTAAAAATGCCATCGTTTATATGTATACTCAGATCCTGATAATATACCACACTGTCACTATTATGTTCTGATTTATAATATTGAGCTTTGGCATTGTAACACCGAAGCAATAGATCAGGAGCACCCATATGCTGGGCCATCGAAAGAGCCTCATTAATTTCAACAAGGGCAGAATCTTTTTTGCCGAAGGTCGAGTAGTAATTTGCAAGTTGCAATCCCGAGGCCACAGCACCTCTTTGATAATCATGTTTTATGCTTGCTTCCTTGGCCTTGTGAAAAAATAGCGCAGCTAGAGCATGATTTCCTTTGGCTAAATGTATTCGACCAATATTAAGGTATATACTACCCAAATACCTTGGATAGTCAGCTTGGATGGCTTGATCATAAGATTTTTGTGCAGCTAGCAATGCGGAGTCTGGCTTATGGATGGTCAGAAAAAATCTGCCTAACGTAATATTGGTGATGCAGGCCAGTTTAGTATTTCTGGTTTCATCTGTTAGTTGAAGCGCCATCCGGGTATACTGCAGCGCTTTTTCAAAATTATTCCCATTAGCATAGAGTATTCCGAGGTATTGGTATAGATGGGATAGATTATCCAATCGCTGAAATCGGGCAGTTGCATTGCGATTGATAAATTCATCCGGTGATGGATACGAAGGGGGCAATACACTTTTTTCGAGCTCTGCGTTCTGTGCTATGCTGACTGCTGACAAAAGAATTTTGAGTGCTCGTGCATAATCTCCTTTATTAATCAAGGCATACCCCATTTTTCCAAGTGCATATACTTCTTCAAGAGGTAGATTTAGTTTTACAGCCAATAGCTGGGACTGGGCAGCATAGTGTAGACTGCTGTCGGGATTGGTTTCTGTGTACCTTTCAGCTAATTGCAAGAGTACAACCAATTGTTTTATCCTTAAACTGTCAGAATTTGTGGACTGGGATGCAGCTAAAACAACTTTTGCAAAAAACACAAAAAAGAAGAAAGTTTTTAAATGCATAACATTATTTTTAATACGGAGATGGATAGGCCTGTATTTTGTATTGTAAATCATAGGATTGGAATCTGAATGGTAAAAGATGTGCCATTTAAAGCAGATGAATCTACGGCTATATTTCCGTTGTGTGCTTTCACTATATCATAGGCCAGACTCAGTCCCAATCCCGTGCCCTGCCCAGGAGGCTTTGTTGTAAAAAATGGTTGAAATATTTTATCTTTGATAGAGCCGGGGATGCCGGATCCTTTGTCGGAGATTTTTATCTCTATTTTATCGGCGAGATTTTTAGTTGAAATGGTGACGAGCGGTTGATAACCTTGTCGGTTTGGGATAGCCTGTGCTTCGCTCGAACCGACGAGGTTTACAGCGTTAGCCGTTTCGGACAAACCTCGCAGGTTCTTGACATCTCGTTCATCACGGTTCAAACCTGCAAGGTTATTCGACTTTTCATTCACCGCCTGAAAAGCATTATTCACCAGATTTAATATTACGCGGCTGATATCCTGGGTTACTACATTTATTTTAGGAAGATCCCTATCCAGGTCTAATTTTATATCACATTTGAACTGCTGATCTCGGGATCGCATAGCTTGATACGACAGCTTTACGTATTCTTCACACAGGGCATTGATATCGGTGGGTTGTTTTATTCCGGTCGATGCCCGCGAGTGCTCGAGCATGCCTTTGACTATATTGGATGCCCGGAGACCATGGTGATTGATTTTGGTCAGATTATCTTTCAGATCATTGGCGATTTCGATAGCGGCCTCACTTTTGCCCAGAGAGAGTTCATTTTTCATTTCATCTACCAGTTCAGTACTTACTTCGCTAAAGTTATTTACAAAATTTAACGGGTTTTGAATTTCATGGGCAATGCCTGCCGTGAGTTCTCCGAGGGAGGCCATTTTCTCGGATTGGATGAGCTGAGCTTGAGTGGCTTTAAGATTTTCCAGCGATTGCATTAATTCGGCAGTTCTTTCTTCCACATCTTTTTCAAGTTGCACTTTTTGATGTGCAATTAGCTGGTTTCGCTCTATCTCTTTTTCCTTGGCCAACCTTTCTTTTGCAAGGGTTTCCGCAGCTATTGTTTTTTGTAATTGCTGATAACGCTGGAATAAGTTCCAGGAAAAGAATATGAGCAACCATATCAAACCAATCTGTTCTAGTACGGCGAACCTGTCATTTACCCATATCCATTTCAATAAAGATGGTATGGGTATTCCGGTATATTCATTTAAGAATTTTAATAAAATCAAAAAAGATGGAATACTCATAATGCAAATGATTGGTAAGGTGGCTAATACCGCCCAACCAACCGCTTTGATCTGAGAGCGCAAAAACAATATAAGAGTGATAAGGATGGATAATACTACAATTGCGGGACCCAATATGTGTGAAAGCTCGACTACAATTATATTCCTTAATGCCAAAATAGAAATCAGGATGTTGTAAATATTTAAGCCAATAAGATATTTGTCCCAGCGTGGAAAATGTTTAGAAATTTCAAGGAAATAACGTAGAAAATGTATCAAAAAAATTAAAAATAGAAGACTGAATACATTACCTGACTCTAACCTCACGGTTGGATTTTCCTTGAAAAAAACTTCATTAGCATAAAGAAATCGGGAAAACCCTCTAAAAAAAAGCATTAAAGAAAATATCAGGTAAACTCTCTGATGAACTATCAGGAAAAAATATAAATTAAAAAGTGCAGCTAAAAGAAACACCCCAAATATAAAAGAAGGCAAAATAGATGAGTCGTTTTCATCATAGTAGGCTTGTATAACTTTATCTGTAAATCCAAATTTTATTCCAAAGAAGTCAGGGGTATTAGAATTGTAATTAAAATGATTCCGTTCATAAAACAATAATTCTTCTCCTGGTTGTATGCTATAGGTAAGAGTTGTTATGCGTTTGAGGTCATCTCGTTTGCTCCAAGGTACGATGGTTCCGGTCGTTTTATGATTCCATTTTCCATCTGATGCAAGCGTATACAAATCTCCATAAGAAACATTTTTTGGTATTATAATCCTTGCTTCATGCTTCATGTTGTTTTTAAAACGATAACGAAACCAGAAAGTGTTTATAGAATAATCAACTTCTAATATCCCATTAGTTTTAGTTGTATTGGCATGAAATTGATCCGCTATGGGCGGGCGACTCACTTCATCAATCGTCCACTTGCCTTCAGAATCTTCAAGCATTTGCCAATATGAATTACCCAACGTTACATTTACTGCTGTATCTGTCTTTATTTCATAAAAAGGCGGAAAATTCTGTTGAGTAATCGCTTTGGAAATTGAAAGTATTGTTATCAGCACTAAGAAAGATATTTTTTTCATACTGCTTTATTTGCTGGTAATTCTATAATAAACTCTGCCCCATCACATTCCTTCGCCAGCTTGCCGCTAGTCGATGTTTCCACTTTCAAATCAATGCCAGGAGGACCATATTGAGTCTTAACTTCAATAGTTCCAGGCTCACGATAATTTGAAATAACACTTATTGAGCCGCCGTGTGCTTTTACAATATCATAAGCCAATGATAAACCCAAGCCGGTTCCCTGTCCACTTGGTTTGGTGGTAAAAAACGGTTGGAAGATCTTGTCTACTATTTTTTGTGAAATACCATTGCCATTGTCTTTTACACGTACTAAAACTTTGTCGCCTTCTTTCTTTGTGGTTACTTCAACTGTGGGTTTATAATTAGCAATTCCTTGTTTTGATTTTTCATTTACTGCGTAGAATGCATTATTGATTAAATTTAGAATTACCCTTCCGATATCCTGAGGATTGACATGTAAGACCGGAAGATCGGGGTCAAGATCTAGTTTGTATTCACAATTAGATGCCTTATCCTTTGCGCGTAAACCTTGATATGACAATCGCACAAATTCGTTGCATAGTTTATTTATGTCCGTTGGTTCTTTTAGACCTGATGATTTACGACTGTGTTCGAGCATGCCTTTTACTATACTTTCGGCACGTTTACCATGGTGGTTTATTTTTTCGGAATTGGATTCGATGTCATTAGCTAATTCACTGGCCCGTTGCCAATTGCTTCTTGCCAATTGCTTATTGCCCATTGCTAATTGCTTATTACCAATTGCCAATTCCTGCTTCATCTCTTCTAGCATTTCATTATTGATCTCAGAAAAATTATTCACAAAATTCAAAGGGTTCTGTATTTCATGGGCGATACCTGCGGTGAGTTCACCGAGGGAGGCCATTTTTTCGGATTGAATGAGTTGGGCCTGAGTAGATTGCAAATTTAGTAATGTAGCTTTTAGGGAAATTGTTCGTTCATTCACCTTTATCTCTAGTTGTTCTTTTTCACTTCTGAGATGTCTTTCGCGCCATTTACTAAAGATTTGCAATGCGCCAATAAAAGTCAGTGAATACAACACATAGGCCCACCAAGTGCGCCACCAGGGTACATTAATATGAATTAGGAGGCTCTTAACTGGGCCATTAAATTCATTGGCGGCATTTGAAGATTGCATCTTTATAGGATAGTCACCCGGCTGTAAACCATCAAAACGAATCGTATAATTGGCGGGTCCATATTGCCAGATTTCATTTATACCTTCGAGCATATAACGAATCTGCCCTCTACCTTTAGAATAATAATCTATAATGCCTGTCTCAATGCCAATCTTGTTTTGATCATACGTAAGAAACAATTCCTGAAGGTTATTGGCACCAATGGATGTAGTATATGGTTTTTGATTGATTTCAAATGATTTAATATAAATAGAAGATGAAGTTTTGGTATACTTTTCAGGGCTTATTTTTACAAATCCTTCGCCCTCATCACCCCCACCTAAATAAAGATCACCGTCAAGGCCCAAATATAATTGAACACCGGGTGTAAAATTTTCTGAAATAAACCCATCTTTTTCTGATAAGGTTGAAATTGCACCGGTTTCTATGTTTAGTTGATGGATGGACCGGTCAGTATTAAACCAGATATTGCCCCTCGTGTCCGTGAGGAGACTATAAATATCCCATTCCGGTAGTCCATTGGAAGGGTTATATTCATGCATCTTTCTAAAATCTTTACTGTAATGAATCAGCTCGTTTTCAGCTGCTACCCAATAGTCCTTTTCTTTTATATTGTAAATGATATGATTCCAGGCAATACTATCCAGAGGATGAGCAGTTTGAACCCATTTATTATTGTGATTGGTGAAAATCAGATTTTGCACACCACTTCTAGTGCGTCTATTTAAAAAAACAGATTGGTCATCTGCCATTTTAAGTTTGAACCCATTGTCCTGTTGAATAGGAAAAGAAAACATTTCATGGGCCATCATACTAGCTCCATTGACAAAAAATACGCTTTGTATATTGTCTTGAATACCACTGACTAGAAATCCATTTTTGAAAGAAGTATAGCCCAGACGAATTGGAGAAACCATAACCTCCTGGTTTTTAGCATTTTTAAAAAGGATAAGTTGACTTTTTTTCGAATTGAGATTCAGTACCTGAAGACCTTTGGTAAAATTGAATAAAAATGCATTCTGTGAAATAGTATCAATCATTAAAGGAATAATCTGCGTATTTCTTAAATCCGGCGGGAGATCTAATTCTGAAATTTTCTGATAGGTACCAGTATGCGTATCAAATATCCGATGACTTCGATCAAGCGAACCTATCCATATTTTGCCTTGGCCGACATTTTGAAAATTATAAATGGTGCCAATGTTGAATATTGAAGTGTCTGTACTATAATGTATAAAGGTTGGTGAAAAAGGGAGAATCTGGTAAATCCCTTTTCCAAGCCAGAACCCTGACCAAATAGATCCATTTCGATCACAATATAAGATGGCATTGTTTTCAGAAATTTCATTTTGCACCTCCGCGTTTTCAGCAAAAGGTAATTCAACGGAGTGATCAGAAGGATCATATATGGCAATGCCTTTTGGTAAAGTAGCTAACCATACCCGGTTTTGCAAATCCATACAGATACCAACCCATCGATAATAATCTTTTGGTTTAAAAAAATTATTAAAAGCTCCGATGTATTGAAATTGATGATTATCCAGCGTAAACTGCATTAATCCTTCGCCACTATTTATCCACAGGCAATTTCTTTTTTTATCATAACACATAGCTTCAGCAGAATGATCATGTCCGGAAATGTTTTTATAGCAATTCCAATTGTAATGTTTTTTCTTCCCGGTCGTAAGCGAAATCTCCAACAGTCCGCTTCCAAACCATGTATTCTTCACACGAAAACTCCGGAGCATCCATAAACTATTTGTCCGCTGATCATAATAAGAGGAGAAAACATTCAAGTCATTGCCGACTGAATCTGCAGGAGTAAGTACTGCAACATTTTTTTTTGCGAATGAATGGGTGTTATACGAAATAATAGAATCTGGAGACCCTAAACAGAGGATAACATCCTTGGTGGCCACAAGAGGAGCGCCTTGTTCAAAATGTGTAAATGTAACGGCCTTTATATCATATCTGAATAATCCATTATTCGTGCCTATCCAAATATTGTGCAGACTGTCTTCAACTAATCCATTCGCAGTGTATTTAGCATTAATCGTTCCTGATTTTTTGGGATCGTGGTAAAAGTTTTTAAATGTACTTCCGTCAAACCGACTTAAACCACCCTGTGTACCCATCCACAAAAAGCCGTTTGTATCCTGCAGCATATGAAAGACACATGCCTGGGACAATCCATCTTTGAGGCCCCATTGTTCTGAGCGGTAATGCTCCTGCGCTTTTAGGGAGTATACCATAAAGCACCATGAGGTAAAAAACAACACAAATTTTCTGAAAGGGATCATTTTGTTTTCAAGTGAATCGTTTAAGTACATTACGGTATGGATAAAGCAGGTAATTGAACAATAAATTCACTTCCCCGTCCGACCGGGTCATCCGGGCGGGCTTCACCTTCTTTACTCGCTACTTTTATTTCACCTCCAGGAGGACAATAGTGAGTCTTTACTTCAATAGTGCCTCCGTGTGCTTTTACTATATCATAACTTAAGCTCAATCCCAATCCAGTTCCTTGCCCGGTTGGTTTGGTGGTAAAAAATGGTTGAAATATTTTATCCATAATGTCTTGGGGGATGCCATCACCATTATCTTTTACCGAGATCAATATTTGGTCACCAACTTTTTTAGTACGTACTGACACGATAGGTTCGTAGCCACTCAGGTGCTGTTTCTTTTTCTCATTCACTGCCCAAAACGCATTATTAAATAAATTCAAGAAGACTCTTCCAATTTCTTGTGGTATTACATTTACCAATGGAAGAGTAGGATCTACATCCATCTTGAAAGCAGCATTTGCCAAAAGCATCCCTTCGGTAGAAAATTTGTCTTTTACACGAAGGTCTTGGCTACCGGAGCCTTGGCGCAGGAAGGCGTGATAGGATAACCTTAAATATTCATCACACAAAGCATTGATGTCGGTGGGTTCTTTTATACCGGAGCTTGTGCGGCTGTGCTGCAGCATTCCTTTCACGATGACATCGGCTCTTTTGCCATGGTGATTAATTTTTTCTTCATTGGTGGCAATGTCATCGGCGATTGTTTTTATTTGCTTTATATTTCCTTTCTCGATCTCTGCTTTCATTTCAGCTATCAGCTCTGTATTCACCTCCGAAAAATTATTAATAAAGTTTAGTGGGTTTTGGATTTCGTGGGCTATACCGGCTGTCAACACCCCGAGGGAGGCCATTTTTTCAGCATGGATGAGCTGGGATTGTGTTGACTTTAATTCATGCAGAGCATGTTGCAATTCTTCTTTTTGCAAGGTTAGTTCAGCAGTACGTTCCGCTACCTGTACTTCTAATTCGGCTTTCAGGGTAGCCATTACTTTATTTTGTTTTTCTTCCTCTAGTCGTTTCTCCCGTTCTTTAGCCAGCGCTTTATTTTGTTTGTTTGTGATGAAGAGCATGACGATCATCCATATAAAAGAAAATCCATCAGCTACTTCAAAATAATTTTCCCATGACTGGTAGAAACCGGCACTGATCAATTGAACAACTTCGCCTAGAAAGGAAGCGATGAGAAGGGGTAAAACGGCTATCAATACCGATTTTGCATGTTTGAATTCCTCCTTGTAGTAAATTAAATAACCTATAAAAAGCAGTAACGAAAAAGCCAGCCAGGGAACAAATGCCTTTTTGGCTGTCACACTTGCCCCGACTATGATGAGCACTACTGAGGCGATCATTCCACCTCGGAGTATTTTATTCCAGCGAGGCAGCAAATCAGTAGTTTTCAACGACCTGCGCAGGTAATGAAACATAAAAAATGCCAGTAAAAATTCTACTACCATATCATTGTGTATAAAAAATTGAATGAATAAGTGAAGGATAAACTCAAATATGCTCTCGTTTTGCTTTTTACGGAGCTCCGACGCAGACAAGCCTGCCTAGCAAGCAGGAAGGCGTTGCTCAGAAATTTATATTCTTCAAAGGACGCACCAGGGGTTTTTTCTGTTATGGCTTTCTTTTTTAATTCTATAGATCTCTGCCATCCTGTCGGCAGGCAGACCAGCCTGCCGACTAGGACTTGGCAGGCCAGCCTGCCGACTAGGCAGGTGTGATACAGACCATTTGATTTGCTCAAGTAGATCATTAAATTGGAATCAGAATTGTAAAAGTAGTGCCATTTAATTCAGATGAATCTACGGCAATAGATCCACTGTGTGCTTTTACTATATCATAGGCCAGACTCAGCCCCAGCCCTGTCCCTTGCCCAGTAGGCTTGGTCGTAAAAAATGGCTGGAATATTTTATCGATAATGTGGGCGGGAATACCAGACCCATTGTCTACTACTTTAATCTCAACTCCCTGTAACCCCGATGGAAGAGTCATCACTTTTGTACTAACTATAATAAGTGGCTCGTAACCTTCAATATTCAACTTCTTTTTCTCATTCACTGCCCAAAACGCATTATTAAACAAATTCAAGAATAACCTTCCGATATCTTGTGGTATTACATTGATTAAGGGAAGTATAGGATCAAGATCCATTTTGAATTCCGAATTAAAACTTTTATCTTTTGCTCTTAAGCCCTGCCCGCCTCCGGCATTCAGGCGGGCATGATAAGCCAATCTCATGTACTCATCTGCCAATGCATTGATATCTGTCGGCTCTTTAGCACCGGTACTTTTACGACTGTGTTGTAGCATGCCTTTGACGATGCTTTCAGCGCGTTTGCCATGCTGCATGATCTTTTGTTCATTTTCAAAAATATCATTGGCTAATGCTTTTACTTCATCATTATTTCCTTTATCCATTTCGACTCTCATTTCATCGATAAGCTCGGCATTGATAGAAGCGAAGTTATTTACAAAGTTTAATGGATTTTGAATCTCATGGGCTATTCCGGCGGTAAGCTCACCAAGGCTTGCCATTTTTTCTGATTGAATGAGTTGGGCTTGGGTGGCCGTTAATTCAAAAAGAGTCTCTTCCACTTTTGTTTTTTGTTGTTCAAGTAATGTATTTGCTTTTTTACGGTTCTGGTTATTCTTAAATAAAATAAAAGCAATCAACATAAATATGGTAATCCCTGTCAACAAGCTATATGTAATGATCCTATTCTGCAATGCCTCTTTATATTTCTCCAGCTGCTCTACTCGCAGTCGTTCATCAAAACGCATATTCTGAAACTGCTTTAATTTTTCCTCTGTACTCATATTTTCCCTGACCTTCAGGGCAAGGGCCTGGTATTTGAAAGCACTATCAATTTCATTTTTTATATGATAGGAAGCAGAGAGGGACGCATAGGCATAAGCTATACCGGACGGGATGGTAGTAATCTGATAATTCAACTCGGCCATTTTCCCATAATACAAGGAGGAATCTATTGCACCTAACAATCTAGATAAATTAGATAAGGCTAAGTAGCTGTCTGCAAGCGAACGCAGATTATAGATCTCTTGACTGGCCTTTACAGCTTTTAAATAGGATGTCCTAGCCAGATCATATTTTTTTTGTCGGCCATAGGCATTACCGATATATGATAAAAGTGACCCTTTGTATCTGGTATAACCCGTTTCTTCTATAAGGGCTAAAGCTATATTTCCATAGTGCAATACGGAATCCAGATCATCCGTGTGAGAATAGTGGCGGCCAATATTCATATTTACAATAGACTCCATTCGTTTATCCTGAATCAATATTGCTAATCGAAGTGATTCCCTAAAATGAAAAAGTTCAAGGGTGACATTATCTTTAAAATCTCCTGCATATCCGTATAAACTTGCCAGATGATTATGCGTTCTGCAGAGCACAGTCAATCGGGCAATGTGGGGTGATACATAAGAAGTGTCTGCTGGATCCCAGGTGTTGTTTTCACTGGACGGGTCTTCTGCATTGGATTTGGCCTGGAGGAGGAATTGTAAGGCTCTTGGATAATTTCCTTGAGTATAAGAAATAAACCCTATCGAATTACTAGCATCTGCTTCCCATAATTTTCTGTCCTTATTTTTTGATAAAACAATTATTTTTTCAAAATACATTTGAGCACTGTCCCGCTTATTTTCATAATAGATAAAACCCAATTCCCGGTAAGCATTCATCAGCACTAAATCATTGTTACTTTTTTCTATGATGGCTAACAGGCTGTCCCGATCCGGAATATCCCTTACTACGTAGAAGGGATTCTTTTGACTAAGCACCATAAAGGGTATCATTAAACACAAAATAAAACCTAGAGTACGTTTCATGTTTTTAATATGGCGGCAATAGCATTTTGTCAAGTCGATCATTGAATTGGAATCAGAATTGTAAAAAAAGTGCCATTTAATTCAGTTGAATCTACGGCAATAGATCCACTGTGCGCTTTCACGATATCATATGCCAGACTCAGTCCAAGCCCAGTCCCCTGCCCAGTCGGTTTAGTAGAGAAGAAGGGCTGGAAGATTTTATCGATGATATGAGATGGTATACCAATGCCATTGTCGACGATGCGGATTTCAATGGAGGTAGCTAGATTTTTTCCGGTGGCTAGATTTGTGATGAGGGTGACGGAGGGAGTATACGTTTCCAAGACTGAGTGTGTCTTCTCACGAAGTGATCCATTCGGAGAAGATACACTCAGTCTTTTAGATCTCTCACCCACGGCCCAAAACGCATTATTAAATAAATTCAAAAATACGCGTCCAATATCTTGAGGTATTACATTGACTGCAGGTAAGTGAGGATCAAAATTAGTAATCAATTTTATTTCTCCAATGGATTCATTTTTCGTCAGGAAGGCATGATATGAAAGGCGTAAATATTCTTCGGCCAGTACATTGAGATTGGTTGGTTCCTTTGTACCTATACTGCTTCTTGAATGTTGCAGCATGCCTTTGACGATGGCATCGGCTCTTTTGCCGTGTTGGTTTATTTTTTCTTGATTACTTTTTAATTGTTTTGAAATTGTTTTGGCATCCTCCAGATTTCCGTTATCCATTTCCTGTTGCATTTCTTCAATCAACTCTTTGTTCACTTCGCTGAAGTTATTTACAAAGTTCAATGGATTTTGAATTTCATGGGCAATGCCTGCGGTAAGTTCTCCCAGCGATGCCATTTTTTCGGATTGGATAAGTTGGGATTGGGTGGATTTTAAATTAGTTAGCGTTGTTTCTAAAACTTTGTTTGTTTTTTGCTTTTGTTTATTATTCCGGTAAAGAATACTTGCAACTACCAGAAATACTCCCAACCCAGCTAACAATGCATATTGCTTTTGCCTGTTTTGTGTTGCAATTCTTTTTGCCTCCTCTACCCGCTGAAGTTCCTGTTCATCCAGAATAATACGTTGCAATTCCTGAAACCTTTTTGTTCCGATCAAGCTATCTTTTTCAGTGATTGCCCGGGATAAATATTTAAGTGCACTATCGCTTTTATTTTTATTCTTATATAATTCACTTATCAGGGAAGATGCTTCAAACACCCCTTTTCTGAATGAAACAGCCTCGCCGGTTTGTAAGGAATTATAGGCATATTTTATGCTGGAATCCGGCAAATTCATATCCTTGTAAAGCCTGGCGAGGAAAAGGTTATTCATGGTAAGATCCCGGATGTCGTTCTCCTTATAAGATTCAACAATACCTTTTTTATAAAATTCCAATGCCTTTGCCGTGTCGCCATTCATTTTATAAGCATTGCCCATTCTGAACATAATTTCTGGCCGCACTATACCAAGTTTAGGAGTATTTTTTAAACTAAAATCAAGCACTATTTGCTGGTAATACAATGCCGAATCGGGCATTTTCATCAGCTCATAAATATTTCCAATATTGGACAGTTCATTATAATAGGTTGCATTTTTAATTTGCTGATACAAATCCCTGGAAAGAAAATAATACTTATTTGCCATCTTGTAATCCGCCAACTCCATATACGTATTGCCAATGCGGTTTAAGATAGCTGCTTTCGAACTGGTGTCTTTCAGGCCTTCAATAAGTTTCATTGCAACAAACTGTAGTTGAAGTGATTCAGGCAATTTGCCGATTTCCAATAGCGTTGCTCCCTTTAGTGATAAAAGCTGTGCCTGGATAGCAGTTTGCTTTAGTGTATTAGCTAAATCGAGGGCTATGTCCGTATATAAAAGAGAAGAGTCAATATTTGAAAACCGGTAACCAATAGCCAATCCGGCACACAGGGTTAACCTGGCAGAATCATTCGTTGCAGTTGAGAGCTGCTCTTTCAGATTTTTTATTTCTTCGGGAGAAGATTGCCCAAATGAAGAGTTTAATAATGTTGCACAAATAAAACTAATAATCAATACTTTTTTCATACCTGATTTAATAAACTGGTAAAACAATAATAAACTCTGAACCTTCTCCTTCTTTCGCTATCGCTGTCTCCACTTTCAACTCACCTCCAGGCGGACCGTTGAAAGTATTTACAACAATAGTTCCGCCGTGTGCTTTTACAATATCATAACTCAATGATAAACCCAATCCCGTTCCTTGTCCTGTTGGTTTGGTGGTGAAGAAAGGTTGGAATATTTTGTCTTTGATGTGTGAGGGGATGCCGGAACCGTTATCGGAAATACAAATCTCGCAAAGATGCAACGACGCAACGAAATGAGTACTAAGCATTACTAGTGGTTTATAATCTTCCTGACTTTCTAACTTCAAACTTCCTGACTTCTCAGCACATGCTTGAAAAGCATTATTTATGATATTCAATATTACCCTTCCAAAATCCTGTGATACCACATTCACTAATGGTAGACTCGGATCAAGATCTAATTCATAATCACATTTAAAGTCTTTATCCTTTGCTCGAAGTCCGTGATACGACAATCGGACAAATTCATCACACAGTTTATTTATATCTGTCGGCTCTTTTACTCCGGTAGATTTACGGCTGTGCTCAAGCATTCCTTTTACTATGCTTTCAGCACGTTTACCGTGGTGGTTTATTTTTTCTTCATTTTCCTTTATATCA
>JANOWJ010000133.1:0-1827 GCA_031417835.1 Saprospiraceae bacterium
GTATCTTTAAATATTTTAATTAAAGCTTGTGCAGAAAGATGGTCAATCTTATCTTTAAAATCAATAGAAAATTTCTCTTTGGTATTGCTTTTTGTTAAACTCAATTTCCATGTTTTAGTATCGGGCGGAAGCCTATCTTCCGGGACAGCTATAAATGTTTTGGTAAAACTATTTTCTAATTTTTGGTCGCTAAAATCCATCAACAAACTATCCATCGTCAAGGTATATTTTTTGCCTACATCAAAGGCTCTGCCCATTTTATTATTTGCCAAAAGCCCTAACTTAACTCTTCCTGGGTCTACAATTAGTGTAACTTTTGTTCGGTATTCATTCCACAATTCATATTGATTTTCAAAGAAAACACCTGTAATGTCATTACCTTCTTCGTTGCTTAATTTTATATGGTTTAAAATATCCATTTCTTGCATTGGAGAAGAAAATTGAATATAGAACCGAAGAATATTTACAGGTATCGAGTCAGTGGTTGGATAAACTGCAAGAATTTTCGGATTTTTATTTTGTCCCAAAACCACAGTTACTGAAAATAAAAGTAAAAAACAACAATTGAGTTTTAGCATAAGAAACTTCAATTAGGTATTAAATATTTAATTGGTTTTATTTTTACGCTCTATTCTAGTATCAGGTAAAAACCAAACCGAAGCAACTCCCATAAAACAGATAATTGCTATATACGTATTGATAAATGCAAAACCTATCCCTACAATATAAATGGCAAGTGAAGCGTATTCTTTTTTGTGTGAACCAATCATTTGATGGATTGGAGCTGTTTTTTCATGATTTTTCAGAATTTGTATTTTTAATATCAGGAAACCAATACCACTCATCAGAAATACAAATCCATAAAGAGCAACTGGCACAGATTCTATGTGATTTTCTCCTATCCATGAAGTAGTAAAGGGGATTAATGAAAGCCAAAATAGAAGATGTAAATTAGCCCAAAGTATTTTCCCATTTACCGTTTCGGTAATTTGAAAGAGGTGATGATGACTATTCCAATAAATTCCTACATATACAAAACTTACTAAATAGCTGATAAAAATGGGTGCAATTGAAATTAATCCTTCTAAATTAGTTTCTTCGGGTGCTTTTAATTCCAATACCATAATGGTAATGATTATGGCCATAACTCCATCACTGAATGCTTCTAATCTTGATGTTTTCATTTAAATATGAATTAATGCAGTTGCACAATTGTAATGTGCAAGTGCAAAATTTTTAGCAATTTTTCACTTTTTCAAAAATTTGATTTTCCCTAAATCTTGAATCATCATATTTTGAAACCCTTTCATTTGCAATTGTTGCCCTTCATATTTATAGCCCGGTTGGTCGTATTCCGATACAAATTCATCTAATCGCAAATACATATTTTTCAAGAAAGAAATTAGTTCCAAACTTCCTGTTTCATCATCTCTTCTTAAAGTAGCAATATGATAAACGTCTTGGTCGTCCATTTGCATCAAACCTACCATTGGAAGATTGTTTATAGGAGTTCCTGTATGTTCTACCATACCTACATAACTTACGCTTTTTTCCGTAGCACTTTTAGAAATATCATTGATATTTACAAACTGTGCAGTACGGTTTCTATTTGCTAAAATAATGCCTTCATACGGTTTTTTATCAAACCCTTCAGATTGGAATTTGATAATATCTACAGGTGTATTTCCATATCCTAATTCTGCAATGGTTTTGCCTTTAATATGGGCACCATCTATAATTTCTTTTACAGGAATTAATACCAAAGGCGTACAAGTATAAGCAGCCAAAATGTACTCTTCATTGTTTAAGATAACAAATTGCAAAGTT
>JANOWJ010000134.1:0-25846 GCA_031417835.1 Saprospiraceae bacterium
GGCTTGTCAGGTCATACAATGGGCCATTACCTGTCTGCGGTCGCTATGATGGTTGCGACAACAGGATCATCTGATCTCAAAAAGAATCTAGATTATACCGTGAAAGAACTATCTATGATCCAGGCTGCGAGAGGATCTGGCTATTTGGGAGCTATACCAGGCGAGGATTCCATTTTTTTGAAGGTCAGTCAAGGCAAAATAAAAGCTTCCGGATTTGATCTGAATGGTGGCTGGAGCCCTTGGTATACGGTCCACAAAATAATGGCCGGACTTTGTGATACCTATTATTACACGGATAATAGAGTGGCGCTGCAGGTCGTCAGCAAAATGGCAGACTGGGTCTATGCAACGATCAATCACTTGGATGATTCCACCAGATTGGAAATGTTGAAGTGCGAGTATGGCGGGATGAATGATGTCTTGGCGCACCTTTATACATTTACCGGAAATAAAAAATATCTCGACCTTTCGTACAAGTTTTTTGATCGTGAAGTCATGAAGCCATTAGCGCTAGGTATCGATCCCTTGCCAGGCAAACACTCTAATACGAATGTGCCGAAAGCGATCGGCAGTGCCCGACAATATGAAATTAACTCCAATGTCCGAGATTATACTATTGCTCATACTTTTTGGCATGCCATGACCAATCACCACAGCTATGTGATCGGTGGTAATAGCAATTATGAATATTGCGGTGAGCCTGATCAATTGAATGATCGTCTGAGTGACAATACCTGCGAAACCTGCAATACCTACAATATGCTCAAGCTGACCAGGCATTTATTTGCATGGTCTCCCAAAGCTTCATTTATGGATTATTATGAGCGTGCACTTTACAATCACATCCTTGCATCACAACACGCAGAGAGTGGTATGATGTGTTACTTCGTACCATTAAGGATGGGCACTCAAAAAACGTATAGTGAACCTTTTAACACATTCACATGCTGTGTAGGTAGTGGCATGGAAAATCATTCGAAATATAATGAACAAATCTATAGCCATGATGGTCGTCAGACCTTGTATGTCAATTTATTTATCCCATCTGAAGTTCGATGGACTCCACAACAATTGACGCTTCGACAGACTACTGCTTTTCCTGAATCGAGTCAAGTACTATTTGAAATCCGATCTAGACCAAGAGCACAGACTCGATTAGCCATAAGAAAACCATTTTGGACGGATACCCTGCTCATAGAAATCAATGGTAAGCCTTACACGACTACTCTGATCACAGATGGGTATTATATAGTGGATTATGCATTTAAACTAAATGATCGAATCCGGCTGCAACTTCAGCCCAAGATCTATACAGAATCAATGCCGGATAATGTCGACCGCGTCGCATTCAAATATGGGCCGTTGGTCTTAGCTGCTAATTTGGGCCCTCAACGACCTAGCGAGCTGGATGTGCCTGTCCTATTGAAAGATGATCATGCCACTACTGCTACGCTCATCAAAGACGATCAGAGCCTACTCTTCCAAAGCGGCAGTATGAGTATGCCTAATAATGTCCATTATATGCCCTTTTATAAAATTACAGATCAGTATTACTCGGTTTATTTCGATTATACCTCTACAAAACAATTGGAGCAAAGAAATAATGATTACTTAGCTGAAATCAACAGAATAAAAGGACTGGATATAGCAACGATAGATATTCTTAATCTAGGCACCAAAGATCAGGAACAAGCTCATAGATTGACGCATACTGAACGATCTTATGTAGATGATGCCTTAGGTCGTAAAGGCCGAGAAGCGCGAGCCGGACATCACTTCCAATTCCAAATGCGTGTAGATTCCATCAAAACTAATCAAATCGTCATGACTTATCTGGGAGATGATAAAAACAGGATATGGGACCTCATCATCGACGATGCAGTAGTTTATACGATCAACTGGCCGGGTGGAAAAACGGGTATCTTTTATGATCTACACTATGATATTCCGACCAACATCACTAGAGGTAAAACAGAGGTAACCATTAAAATCTCTGCAAATCATAACAAAACAGCAGGGAGGGTATTTACGGCACGAACAATACCTAAATAAAGTAGCTAGGCCTCATTTTGCATTCATCGATTTTTCTTCTCTATAAAATATCTTGCCCACTATTCGCCAACCTTCTTTGGTCTTTAACAAACTCATGATATCATGGAAAAAAAAGGTGGGATACTCAATCGTTAATTTAGCAGAAGCAACATTGCCATAGACTTGAATATTTTCAATTTTGGTAGTTCTGTTTTGTACTCTCCCGGTATTTCGGGTCCTTGTCATAAAGTCTTGGAGGGATACATTCATGAGCGTATCATTCCGCATATAGTTCATCTGACCACTTGGGATAAATGCTTTTGAAAACAAGACGCTATCCCCACGAGTACCCCCATCAAGATAATACGAGCATACTACTTGAATATCCTTAATAGCATCGGCATCGGCCTGAGCCTGCAGGGATAAAGTATATAAGCACATGGCTAGCATGATAAATTTAAATTTCATAAAACGATAAGTTTGAGCATGTAATTTATAGTTTAAAAACTTATAAGTCAATATGCATTGAAAAAAATTGATACCTACAATTCAATATAAACAAAGAGAAATTAAAAAGCCCCGAATACCTAAATATTCGAGGCCTACCTCTTATACTAAAAAGGTAATTTGGTGCTTCGCTTATGTCTTAGCTTTTTCTGCGGCTTTCTGCATAGGATTGATGCCTGGTGCAGGAGTGATTTGTTTTTGTTTAAATACATTAAAACGACTTGGAGGAGGAATAGGTTTGGAGTCGCCATAACCATTATTGGATTCATCAATATCTGCGATCTCTTTATATGGATCTAGTTTTACAGATGCTACCTCTTTATTTTTTATAAATGATTTGGTGACTTTATTTTCATTTTTTCGCCAGATCTGAGCTGGTATGCGTTCGATTTCTGTAGTGCCATCTTTATATTTCCATTCCAGGATGATAGGCATTACCAAACCTCCTTTATTGCTGAATGTAAGCTCATAGGCATGTTTGTTTTCATACTTTTTCTTAAGCTCATCATTCAATACCTCCTGATTTGCAAGTAGAGTTACTTTATACATATTGGTATCGTGCTTTTCAATTTCACGATCATACTTCCAATAAAAATCCCTCAACGTAGTATCTTGATCTGTGACGAACTTGATGGTCGTGTCCTCTCGGTTTCTGATTTTTGAAAGGTCTTCATAGTCATTGACGATCGCTTTGGATAATTTACGCATTTCGAAAGTATCGCGTGGCCGACTGGGTATGGCATTGACATCCGCTTTGGCATAAATCACCGTGTCTATGGATAGATCAGCTGCATCGATACTGTAGAACCAGCCTCGCCAAAACCAATCTAAATCTTCCCCGCTGGCATCCTCCATTGTTCTGAAAAAATCGGCCGGAGTCGGGTGTTTGAATGCCCACCGCCGAGAGTATTCTTTAAATGCCTGATCAAAGAGCTCACGGCCCATAATCGTCTCGCGCAACATATTGAGTCCAGTAGCCACTTTATCATATGCGTTAGGACCAAATCCTATAATGTTTTCGGAATTAGTCATAATTGGTTCTAATTGATCTTTGGGCCATCGCATGTATTCTACAATGCCCAGAGGAGTACCACCATCCGATGGAAATTTATTATCCCATAATTCTTGAGTTAAATATTGTACATAAGAATTAAGTCCTTCGTCCATCCAGGTCCATTGCCGCTCATCACTGTTGATGATCATTGGAAAAAAATTGTGCCCTACTTCATGGATTATGACCAAGATGGCAGCTATCTTGTTTCCTTCAGTATAGCTGCCGTCCTTCTCCGCACGACCAGGATTAAAACAGATCATGGGATACTCCATACCATTAGCAGCCTCTACACTTTGAGCTACCGGGTAAGGATATGGAATCGTAAAGTCAGAATACGTTTTGATGGTATGGGCTACTGCCTTGGTAGAATATCGACTATAAATAGGATAAGCTTCTTTGCCATAAAAGCTCATGCACATAATCTTCTTTTTTTCTACTTGAATCGGCAGCGCATCCCAAACAAATTTGCGGGATGAAGTCCAAGCAAAATCTCTTACGTTATCTGCTTTGTAAATCCAGGTTTTTTTAGCTTTTGTCTTTGTTTTCTCTGCCGCAAGAGCTTCTGGCAAAGTCACAATTTGAATAGGCTCTTTAGCGGTCTGAGCTGATGCCCAACGGGTCTTTTGGATGGGGGTCAAATTCGTCATGTAATTCTGACATTCACCTGTAGATCCTACGACATGATCTGCTGGTACCGTCATCTGTACTTTAAAATTGCCAAAAGACAAGGTAAACTCACCGGTACCAGTAAATTGATGGTTTTGCCATCCTATCTCATCGCCATACTTACATAATCTGGGGTACCATTGAGCTATAGTGAAAATGTGATTGCCATCTTCTTTAAAAAATTCATACCCGCCTCGAGCTCCACGAAATTCCATGCGATCGACGATTTTATAACTCCAGTCTATCTTGAATATAAATGAAGTGTTTGGTTTAATGGGCACTGGTAGATCGACTTTCATCATCGTCTTGTTGAGTGTATACTTTAATGGTTTGCCTAGTCCATCTACTATTTTTGATATAATGAATCCGTAACCATTGTCTACAGCCCGACTTTCTACCATATCCAATTGTTTGTCTGTCGTCTCCTTAGGCAATACGCTTGTGCTTTGATAATTTGCATTATTGACCGTTGAATGTTGATTTTCATCCAGCTGCAACCACAAATAATTTAATACATCAGGAGAGTTATTAAAATAAGTGATGGTCTCAGAACCTGTCAATTTTAGATTCACTTCATTCAATTCACACTTAATGTCATAGTCTACTCGTTGTTGCCAATACTTAGTACCAGGAGCTCCGCTGGCGGTACGGTACTCATTAGGTGTAGGGAGGATACCTCCTAATTGTTCAAATTTGTTGCCATGGTTAGATGTTGATTGAGCTTGGACATTCAGCATCCAAAACATGCAAAGCACTAAACTTAAATTCTTGATGGTTAGGAAATTTTTCATATACGATTTAAAATAATTGATACAAATTTCGTGAAAAAACGGATATTAATATGTTTAAATTAGAGAAATCATGCATACGAATACCATTTAAACTAAAACAGTGGTCTGTTTTAAGTCTTTGAAGGCCCAAATTAATCCCATTTCTTAACTAATTTCTCACTCAGAAAGGGGGATACTTAACTAAAAGCTAATATAACTTTTATGGCTTCCACTTCAGAATTTCTACAGGACTACCTTTGGAATCACTCAGCCCCTCAGCATCGATCTGATCCACTTTTTGAATACTCCGAGCGTAGCGTAAAGCATGATTATGATGATCCCATGCCAAATGGAGATATCCGGCACCATCCACTTGTATACTGATGGATCTATGCGCATCTTCGGCACCTCCATTATATGGCATGGTCTTAAAAATCCAGTTTTGTCCACCAAGATTTCGTCGGCCTATGATCAAATTTTTGCCTTGATCGTAAAACGCCACAAACTGATAGCTTGAATCACTTGTAAGTGAGTTTTTGCGAAAAATGATTGCATTCACAGAGATCCTAGACCAAGCGGACGAATAAATGTCTTCCGTATTTTGAGTGTGCAATAGATTGGTAATGAGGATACAGCAAAGAACGCAACAAATCGACCTTGAAAACATGAAGTTTGTGTTTAAAATAAACTTGAATATAGGATGATTGGCGAAAAATCGTAAATTTGCGACACTTTATAAAATTATAAAGGTCCGGAGAGGTGCCTGAGTGGCCGAAAGGGCCGGTTTGCTAAACCGTTGTACGGGCATAAACCTGTACCGAGGGTTCGAATCCCTCCCTCTCCGCTAGCATGAGGATACATCTAAGTGATAACCAAACGCTTAGATGTTCCTCGTGAATCTTAAATCTCGAAAAATGGTACGCTTTTTTCTAAATTTGTACCAGGAAAAAGATCTATTGGTACATTATCGGAGCTGCTGTAATAGCAGCTTTTTTATTTGAACGATATGCCAGCACAGCTTCTTTGTTTTCCGTCTGTCAGCAACATTTAATATCCTGCTGAATTGGTGGACAAACAACACTTCCGAAACTACAATAAACACAACAATCGCCTTGTTTAGGTTTAATAACTTGTTTGCATTTTTCACACTCATAAAAATATTGGCAAGCGTCGGTCGGCATAGTTTCTTCTTTCTTGTGTCCGCAGTTGGGGCAAGTGATTGTTGATTGTAATTTGATTTCCATCCTATTTTTCTTTCTTGTCGGTTACAGAATATCCAGTTGAGTTTATTGCTTTTTCAATTTCAGAAATATTGGTTTTTGAGTTGTCAAATTCTACGATTGCGTTTCCATTTTCGTATGAAGCGTTTGAACTTACTATTCCTGTCAATTTATTTACTTCGTGATTTACGTGTTCGCCACAACTTGTACAAGTCATTCCGCTAATCGTAAATTCTACTTTTTGAATTTTAGATTTGTCCACCACTATGATTTGCTTTTCTGTCTTTGGGTAGAAAATGTTTGAATAGTATGGAAAGGCAAGCATAACGAATGCAAATGCCGTTACAATTCCTAAAAACATTTTTGACTGAATGAATTTTGGTTTTTCTTCTGGCTCACAATTACAGTCAATTTGCTTTTTAGGTTTCAACTTTTGATACCAAGCAAAACCAAGAACCAAAATTGTCAAACCTATAAAATACGGTCGTAAAGGTTCGAGCCAAGAAAAAGTTGAAGCTAGTCCGCTTGTACCTGCAATGAGAGCCAAGACTGGTGTAATGCAACACAATGAAGCTGCAACTGCTGTCAAAAGTCCTGCTCCGATAAGTTTGTTGTCTGTTTTCATAATGTTTCTAAAATTTTGTTTTCGTCAAGTATTTTGAAATACGGATTCAGCATTTTTTCATACTCTTTTGTCAATGAGTAAAAAATGGTTTGAGCTTCTCGTTCAGTTTCAATTAGTTTTCTGTCTTTGAGTTTTCGTAGGTGTTGGGAAACCGCTGAAATTGTCATACCAAGAATGTCGCTAATATCACAAACACAAAGTCGTTTTTCTTCATAAAGCAGAAATAGAATTTTCAGCCTTACTTTGTTTCCCGCTAATTCAAGTCCGTTCGATAAATAGTCAAACGAGCCATTGAGTTCTGAAACTCTGTCTTTACAGCGGTTTATTTGTGTAATATCCGCTTGTTGTCGTATGCAAGAATTATTGTCCATAGTGCAAAGATAAATTATTTGTTTATTTAAGCAACTACTAAAATACATAATGTCAAAAGAACCCGATTTGTATGTCGGATTGTGTCGTCATAGCCTTGCCAATTTACAAAAAAGCCAGGAACCATTTATGGTTTCCTGGCTTTTTTTATTTTAGGACGACACACACCGCGCCATTCAGTTATTACCTATAGACCTTTGTGGGTAAAGTAACCATTAAATTACGATACATCCATCCTATAAATGTCCAAGGCTTTGGTGACTATATCCCGCATTCTAGGTTTGAATAATTTCCGCAGCTTGCAAATTACATTAATGATAAAAAGTACAACAAGGCATCAGAAATAAATTACTCTACTAGCTGAGCCTAAGCTTTCTTTTTTCTGAGAATCAATACTGCGCAGGTGGCTTGTCTAAGCACAGATTCGGCCACACTCCCCATAAGCACTCTATCTAACCCACGGCGTCCATGGGATCCCATTATGATAAGGTCTATTTGACGAGAGGTCGCTATGTACAAGATCGCGTCGGATGCATCTGGCTCCTCACTGATTTCAAAAGAAATGTTCAAAGAGGGATTAGCTTCTGAAAGTTCTCTCACTTTGGATTCAAGCTTTTCTTTGACAACCTGTTTATTTTGGTCAAATTGTTTATCATCGAAAACCAACGCTGACATGCCAGTGTAGGTCCAGTCGTGAAGATTGGGTCGCGGCAATACATAAAGTAAGAGTAATGAGCCTGTATCAGTCCGGGCCAATTGTTGGGCTATTTCTAAAGATTCTTCGGAAGTCTCGGAAAAATCAATAGGAATCAGGATCTTTTGAATGTTCTTCATATGTTTAAATAATTTTTGATTCCGAAGTCATATTTGGCGTCATATCTTTGGTAAGCTTTGACCTTTATAGATCAACACGGCACAACCTGCATGCCGCATTACAGATTCGGCTACACTGCCCATCAGTATTCGATTTAATCCTCGTCGGCCATGCGAACCCATAACAATCAAATCGGCGTTGATTTCCTTTGCTTTATCAATGATTACCTGAGCAGGGTCCATCGTATCATTGACTTCATATTTTATTTCTAAGGTAGGGTGCTCTTTTACTAATATTTCCATGAGTGTCGCCATCTTAACTGTAGCTTCAGCTTTTGTTCTTTCAAAATAGTCATCCAATACAATATTTGACACTCCCGATAAAGTCCAATCATAATAGTTGGGTCGGGGTAGCACGTACAATAACTCAAATACGGATGAGTTTTTTTCAGCCAATTGAATGGCAATTTCCAAAGCCTCATCCGAGATTTCCGAGAAATCAATCGGGCAAAGTATTTTTTTAATGTGTTTCATATATTCCTTGCTTTAATTTGAATGTCATCATTTAAAAATATCAAATGACAAAACCATTATTTTCTATATTTTCAAACAACCAATGTAAAATACGAATTCAATGTTAATTCAGGATGAAAATATAAACAGGGCACGATGAGATGTGTGGTTAGAATAATTGCAAAATGCCTTTAGCGATCGGAATTAACGCTATCATTTTAACTTGCCAAAGTGCCTAAAATGAGCCTAAGCGCTTTATAGTCAAGTCGTAAGACTGCCTATTAGACGAATCATTTATTAGGAAAGTCAGTTTTCCAATCCCTTCGGTTGTTTCGAACCTATTCCGCTGAAGATACAAAACCAATGCTTAATACCTCTAAATGGGAGGTTAGCTTGGGATGATTTACATCATATTTATGTATCGGTAACCAGTGGAATTATCGATGGCCGATGGGCATTTGGCAATGACGATAATACTCCTCGGAAAGCCTGAATCGAATTAAAGCCTTCAGGACTGCTGAGGTTATTGAAATTGCAAATAGCTTTGGTAACCACCCCTCACCGTTTATTATAGAAAGTCTTTTACAAAAATACTTTAATGGCCAGGATCCCGCACTCGCACAAGCAAACTTACACTTAAAGCCGAACTGTACTCATTTTCCATTCCCAATTAAGGACTTCGGACATGTCTTCGCCATGAATTTCAATATAAGACTTATGGTAGAGCAATTTATTTTGCAGCCCCTGTTTAGTATCAGCTGCTTTAGAACCCAAGCCTGGCAAGCGGTCTATCACATCAATCACCAAATGGAACCTGTCTAAATTATTCATGACCACCATATCAAAAGGTGTTGTCGTAGTGCCTTCTCCTTTATATCCACGTACATGCAGGTTGCTATGATTTGTTCTGCGGTAAGTGAAGCGATGAATTAATAAAGGATAACCATGAAAAGCAAAAATGATTGGTTTGTTTTTCGTAAAAAGAATATCAAATTCTTTATCGCTCAATCCATGTGGATGCTCACTTTGAGGTTGCAAAGTCATAAGGTCAACTACGTTTATCACACGAACTTTTATTTCTGGTAAATGTTCTCTTAGGATTTGTACGGCAGCAATTGTTTCCAGCGTTGGCACATCACCTGCACACGCCATTACTACATCTGGTTCGCCACCTTCTTCGTTACTTGCCCATTCCCAAATGCCCAGCCCAGCGGTGCAATGTTTAACAGCTGCGTCCATATCCAACCATTGCATTTCCAGTTGTTTGCCTGCCACGATTACATTAATATAATTTCGACTTCGTAAACAATGGTCTGCTACAGACAGTAATGTATTGGCATCTGGCGGAAGATAAATACGGATAATGTCCGCTGTTTTATTAGCAACAACATCCAAAAACCCTGGGTCTTGATGGCTGTTTCCATTATGGTCTTGACGCCATACATGTGAGGTGAGCAAGTAATTTAGCGAAGCAATCGGCCTTCGCCAGGGTATTTTATTGGAAACCTGCAACCACTTGGCATGTTGGTTAAACATAGAATCAACAATATGGATAAATGCTTCATAACAGGAAAATAATCCATGCCTTCCTGTTAATAAATATCCTTCCAACCAGCCCTGGCAAAGATGTTCACTCAATACTTCCATTACCCTGCCATCAGCAGAAATATGGTCATCACTTTTATAAATATCGGCTGTGGAAGTACGTTCTGTTATATCAAATAAATACGTGAGGCGGTTAGAAGCTGTTTCATCAGGGCCAAAAATCCTGAAATTTCTTTTGTCCCAATTCAGTTTCATGGTATCTCTTAAAAAAGCACCCATTATCTTTGTAGCTTCTGCTTTTGATGCGCCGGGTTTCGACACTTCTATTGCATTTTTTCTAAAATCTGGCATCTCTAAATCGTGCAAATTCAGGCCACCATTTGCATGAGGATTAGCACCCATGCGTTTTATACCCTGCGGTGCAAGTGCTGCCAATTCTGAAATTAATTTACCGTTTGCATCAAAAAGTTCTTCTGGTTTATAACTCTTCATCCATTGCTCTAGCTTTTGCACATGTTCTGGATTTTCTGCCAATCCTGATAGCGGCACCTGGTGAGAACGCCATGTACCTTCTACTTTTATACCAGCCACTTCTTTTGGTCCCGTCCATCCTTTGGGTGTACTAAAAATAATCATTGGCCACTTTAGCCGTTTTGTAAAACCATTGGCACGGGCTTCGTTTTGTATTTGTTTAATTTCATCAATAATAATATCCAAAGTTGTTGCCAGTAATTCATGTACTTCTTCCGGCACATCTCCTTCTACGAAATAAGGCTTGTAACCATAGCCTTTAAAAAGTTCCTCTAATTCGACTTTTGGTATACGTGCAAGTACAGTAGGATTAGCTATTTTATAACCATTCATATGTAAGATAGGTAATACCGCACCATCATGCACGGGATTCAAAAATTTATTACTATGCCAGCTTGCAGCCAACGCACCTGTCTCCGCCTCGCCATCTCCCACAACACAAGCCACCAATAAATCAGGATTATCAAATACAGCGCCATAAGCATGTACTAATGAATAGCCCAATTCGCCACCTTCATTAATGGAGCCTGGTGTTTCCGGTGCCACATGGCTGGGTATGCCGCCGGGAAAAGAAAATTGTTTGAATAATTTTTGCAATCCTTCCTCATCCTGAGTAATATTTGGATAAAACTCTGAGTAAGTTCCTTCTAGATATGTATTTGCGACCACGCCTGGCCCTCCATGTCCTGGGCCAGTAACATAAATTACATTCAAGTCGTATTTTTTTATGATACGGTTAAGATGTACATAAATAAAATTTAAACCCGGTGTAGTGCCCCAATGCCCTAATAGGCGTGGTTTTATATGCTGCAACGTTAATGGTTTTTTAAGCAGAGGATTATCGTACAAATAAATTTGACCCACAGATAAATAATTTGCAGCATGCCAGTAAGCATTCATCTTTTGTAATAATTCGGGAGTTAATGTTACTGTTTGATGGATGATACTTTTTGTTTGCATTATTTAATCTTTAAAGGGTAATTTAATACATCGCAAACCAGTCTTGCTATCATTAATTGCTCGTTGGTTTGCATTACACGAACAGTCATTTTGCTTTTATCAGCAGAAATAATGGCTTCATTATTCCTGTTTTTTATTTCATCCAATTCAATTCCCAAAATCTGAAGGCCGTCACATATTTGGCTGCGTACCTCCGGCGAATGTTCACCAATACCAGCAGAAAAAACTAAGGTATCCAACCCTTCAAGGGCAGCGGTATAAGCACCAATATATTTTTTGGTTTGATAACAAAACAAATTGAAAGCATCGGCGGCACGGGGGTCTTTATTTTTATTTATAATTAGTTCCCTCATGTCGGAACTTGTTTCTGATATGCCCAATAAACCAGCCTCATGATTTATAAAATGATTAAACTGTTGCGGCTTAAATTTTTCAATCTGCATTAAATACCATGCAACGCCGGGATCAAGGTCGCCGGTACGTGTACCCATAACCAATCCCGATGCCGGTGTAAAACCCATGCTGGTGTCAATACATTTACCTTCCTTTACCGCTGCAAGGCTTGCACCATTACCGAGGTGTGCCAATATTATTTTACCCTTTGCTGTTTCGTTGCCAGCAATGCGATTGAGTTCCTGCATCAGGTATGCGTAAGAAAGTCCATGAAAACCATATCGCTGAATACCCATTGCAAAATACTTTCTTGGTATTGGTAATAGTTTTGCAACATGTGGCATAGTAGTATGAAATGAAGTATCAAAACAAGCAACCTGAACCCATGCCGGATAACGCTTTGCAAAAATTTCTATCAATTTAATTTCGCCGGATAAATGTTCAGGAGCGTAAGGGCAAATTTCTTTTAACTCATCAAGTAATTTTGCAGTAATTTTTTCAGCATCGGTATGTTGCATACCGTGTACAATCCGATGTCCTACTGCTTTAATGAAAGAAAAATCATCTTGAAGCTCAAGCCAGTCAATGAGATGGTTTACAGATTCATCATAATCAACTGTGTTTAAATTTATAGAATTTTTTTTATTGTTAATCGAATCTCCAAAAATTAATACAGCATTCTTTGTTCCCATGTATTCTATCTCACCATAAAACAATTGGTGCAATGATTCATCAGTTTCATATAAAGCAAATTTGATGCTGGATGAACCGCCGTTGATGGTAAGTAAATTATTCTTAGTTGATTTCATGATTGCATCAATAGTTACTTTACTTTATCGTACACCTTTTTTAAGCATTTAAAGCTTAAAAAATAAATCAGTATTGGCAAAATCATAAATTGTAATAGGGGAGATATACCAACATTAACAACAGGAATAAGCGGCATGGAATTATCATAAGCCCAGCTCCCTAATGATAAATGGCGCATTTCAGATAAAACGGCACCCACTCCACCAATTATTACCACAAGGGCAAATTGGTATGGTTTTAAATGCTTTATCCAAAAAGGGTTTTTAAAAATTAATGCAAGGCCCAAGTAAAGAAGCAGTACCATCAAAACATCTGCAAGGGAGGCTAATGCACAAAATGCGATGTGATTAGTATTGTAAGCAGAATTTTTATATAATGGAATTTGAATTAATTCCCATGCTAAATTCAGGAAAAAAGCAAAAATAATCACAGTGATAAAAAATTCATTAAATACCTTCCTGTCTGTTGTTTTTACTACATAAAAGTATAATACGATTATCAAAATCAAGACTATAACCGGAACCAGGAAAATTATAGGTTTTATGTCGTTCATCTTTTTATTTGCTACTTTATCTTGCCGGAAATGATTGTTTAATAAAATCAGACCCACATTGTTTCCATGATTGCTGTAAATTAAAATGGGTTAAAGCATTTTGGTGCAATTTCCTGACTACTCACCATCTCGGGGTTTCTGCTCTTCTTCTTTTTTAGAAGGTGGATTCTCTTTTTGCCTTTCTTCCCATTCATTCACAGCCTTAACCTCTTCTCGACCTAACTCCTCATATAATTTGTGTACCCTTGCAACTATCTCAGGAGTCAAGGAAGAAGGCATTTCTGCAGTTCCTTCCATTTTAGGTCCGGCTTCGCCTTCTGGCTTGGGACCCTTTATTGTTTCAGGTTTTACCTTAGCATCTACATCAGGTTTAGGTTCGGTTTTATCTTTTGATTCGTCTTTAACTTCTGCCTTAGATTTATCTACCATTTCAGATGCTGGCTCTTCTTTTACTTCAGTTTTTGTGTCTGCATTTACTTTATGTTCGGGCTCTGCTTTATCTTTAGCTTCGTCCTTAACTTTTGATTGAGTATTACTTACCACCTCAGATTTAGTCTCCTCCTTTGTTTCAGTTTTGGCATCACTAATTAATTCTGGCTTTTGCTCATCTTTGGATTTTTCACCAGACCTAATCTTTACTTTTAGCATACTTGCATTAATGGCAACTACAATTGTACTTGCTGTCATTAAAACTGCACCCAATGCAGGGCTTAACAAAATCCCCTGCTTATACAACACACCTGCTGCCAGCGGCAATGCCACTACATTGTAGCCTGTAGCCCAAATTAAGTTTTGTATCATTTTGCGATAAGTAGCTTTGCCAAATAAAATGAGGCTAACAATATCATTTGGGTTGCTCTTTACTAAAATAATACTGGCGGTTTCAGCCGCTATATCACTGCCGCTACCCACTGCTATTCCAATATCTGCCTGTGCCAATGCAGGTGCATCGTTTACACCATCACCCGTCATGGCAACAAATTCCCCTTTGCTTTGAAGCTCCTTTATTTTATCTAATTTTTGGCCTGGCAATACTTCCCCAAAAAAACTATCCAACCCTAAAGTTTCACTTACACTTTTTGCAACTTTATTATTATCACCGGTTAATAGCATTGATTTGATTTTGTTTACTTTTAAGGTCTTTATTGCTTCTGCAGATTCAGGCCGTATCTCATCCGACAAAGCGATGTAGCCAGCTAATTTATCATTTACAATTACAAACACAACTGTCTCCGTATCGTTGGCAGCAAAGCCTTCAGGTATGACAATATTTTTTTCTTTTAAATAACCAGGACTCACCACCAATACTTTTTTACCCTCTACCGTAGCTTCCACACCTTTACCAGTAATGGCTTGAAAATTCTGTGTTGCTGGAATAGTCAGTTTCAAATCTTTTACTTTTTGCAGAATGCCGGTAGCAATAGGATGTTCAGATTTTTGCTCTAATGCTGATGCAAGGCGAATAATCTCATTTTCATTAATTTCTTTTTGCAGTGATACGATTTTTGAAACTTCAAATTTACCCACGGTTAATGTTCCTGTTTTATCAAATACAATGGTGGTTATTTTTCTTGCATTTTCAAAAGCCGTTCTGTTCTTAATGAGTAAGCCATTTTTTGCAGACAATGCAGTTGATTTTGCAACGACCAAAGGCACTGCTAATCCTAGAGCATGAGGACAACAGATAACAATTACTGTTACCATTCTTTCCATGGCAAAGGCTAAAGATTGTCCTGATAAATACCAATATAAAAATGTACCAATTCCTGCTACAATGGCTATAATGGTTAGCCATTTTGCCGCCGTATCTGCCAGTAACTGCGTTTTAGATTTTGATTTTTGTGCATCGTCCACCAGCTTTATAACCTGCGACAGATAAGAATCTTTTGCAGCATGAGATACCGTAACTTTTAAAGATCCGTTGCCGTTAATAGAGCCAGCAATAACTTTTTCTCCCACTATTTTTTTCACCGGTTTGCTTTCGCCTGTTAGCATACTTTCGTTGAGATAACTTTCTCCTTCTAATATTATTCCATCTGCTGCCACTTTTTCGCCAGGCTTTACCAAAATTATATCTTTCTCCTTCAGTGTTTCGGTCTTTACATCATGCACCATGTCGGGCATTACCATATGTGCATCAGCAGGCATTAGTTGTACCAGCAATTCCAGTTCTCTAGATGCCCCTGCTATGGATTTCATTTCTATCCAATGCCCTAAAAGCATTATGAGTATTAGTGTGGAGAGTTCCCAAAAAAAATCCATACCGGTTAATCCAAAAACTATTGCAACACTATATGTATAAGCAACTGTGATGGCAAAGCCAATCAAAATCATCATACCCGGGCTTTTCGTTTTTACTTCATTTACAAATCCTTTTAAAAAAGGCCAGCCGCCATAAAAAAATACAACGGTTGATAAGGCAAACAAAATATATTGCGAACCCGTAAATTGCCAATTTACTCCTAAGAACTTTTGAATCATCATTGACAAAAGCATGATGGGAATGGTTAATATCAACACCACATAAAACCTTTTTTTAAAATCGGCTATCATCATGTTATGGTCATGCCCTTGCATACCCATTGGGGGGTTGCCGCTATGTTGCATTTTGCTGTGGCCCATTTTACTATGGTTCATTTTTGCATGGTCTGTTTCTTCAACCTTTTTTGTTGAATTTTTAATCGATACATTATCCATCTTATCCATTTTCATTCCTTGTGCCATAATTTTAATATTTAAATTATTTTAAATGTAAAGTTTGAAGTGCTTCATCAGCAGCGTTCTAACCACCCGTTCGTAAATCCTGCACGGCGTAATCCAGTAATGAGATAAGGACACTGCTTCATTAGTTCCCATAGAAAACCTGAACGATAGTTCTCAATCATCAAAATAATCGGACCCTGGTTAAGCCCGAAATGCCATGGTGAAACCCACCATCCATAAGGATTACCGGAGGTACCAGGGTGAGAAGGATTGAAAGATGCTTTGAATCCATAAGCGTTAAACTGAGTCGTCTTCGCCTGATGAATGCAATGGTTAAGCGCCGGCAAAACGATTTCGGGTGCAAATGGTAACGATGCCACTAGTGCCCACGGGGCAAGGGTTCCATCATCTGGCCCGTAAGGCACTCCACGCCCCACATAATCAAAAAACTGATGATTGATACCGTTTATTTTGAGACTATCGGGGCCGGGCCCTTCGCTTGAGGTAATGCCCCAGCAATATGGGCCATAGTCCTTGTGCCCGAGTGGATTGTTTATCGCATACTGTTGTTGAACATAAGTTGCACGGCGGCTGTTCTCAAAATAGTCAATGCCTATATTACGCATATAGGCATCCTGAATACCCCGAAAGTCTATCCATACATGTGAAAGTTGGTGAATGAATAACGGCCCGGCATAAAGATATTCATATCCGTAATTGTGTTGCCATTGGTAAGTTGAAGTCCAGGCTGTGTAGCTGCATTCGGGTAAGGGATGAGTTGGTGAACCAAGGCCCAGCATATATAGCAGCAGTGCCTCATCGTAACCTTCCCACCGATAGGTAAGAAATCCGCTTTCGGGTTTCCAGCCATGAGTTAAAGTCTCACCCTGATTTTGCGCCCATTGCCAATCGGCACGGCGATAGAGTGCATCGGCGAGGGTGCGGATTTCACTTTCGTCAGTTGTAACGGCATCAAAATAAATTCCCGCAGTTAATGCACCAGCCAGCAAAAAACCACTATCCACTGTGGACAATTCGCATTGCCAGGCACGGCGGCCAGTCTGCATGTCAAGAAAATGATAATAAAACCCCTTGTAGCCGGTTGCGTCAGGCTCAGGGCCTTGTGGACTGTTCCAAAAAAAACGCAGCGTAACAAGTGTTCTTTCAATCGCTGCAGTTCTTGACATAAATCCCCGTTCGACCCCTACCGGATAGCAGGCTAATGCGAGGCCGGTAGCAGCAATGCTGGACGGCCAATCCGGCGCTGTCTTGTCTTTCACCAGCCCGTTGGAGGGATTAGTTTCGTATAAAAAGTAATCGAATGTTTGGCGTTGGAGGTTATCCAGTGTTTCGATGTCTATAATGTTATGGTTCATAACTGAACACCTCCTTTCGCCTGTTTAGCTATTTTATTTTCGAGATACTTTTTGGTATCCTTCTTCATATTATTCAAACACCAGTTGCAATACCAGTTTCCAAAAAAGAAAGAAAGAATTTTAAAGAACCATTTTTTTGGCGGCAGGTAACTAATTGAAAGTATTGTAGTGGCCCCGTAATACATATTGCAGCCTCTTAAATGAAACTGGCTGGTGACCTCATTTTTAATATAATATTATAATTTCAATGATTAAATAGGCCGAAAAAGATGCTATTACTAAATTTATCAGTTTTCATTGCCTGCTCCATATCACCACAACAATTGTTCACCAAAAATAAATTTCTTAATCAACGGGCTACCGGAATAGTCTTATACAATAGCCTGCTGACTAAGAAATTTTTAGGCTACAACAGTTTTGCATTCCGCCTCACACTTTTTACATTCTGCTTCACACTTTCTGCATGCTTCAGCACATTTTTTACAAGATTCGTTGTCATGATGCCTTTCACATTCTTCAGCACATGCACGGCAGGCTTCTGCACATATACGACAGGCTTCTGCACACTGATCGGCTGAATCTGCAGAATTGCTATCCATACTTCTGCATGCATCGGCACACTTATTACATGCTTCAGCACAAGCCAGGCATAGCTTTACACATAGTTCCATACCGGGTTTTCCTTTGCAATCTGCGGCGCAGGTGTTGCATAGTTCTGCACATGCCTCACAGGCATCTATACAGTTTTGGAAAGTTTGATCACTCATTTTTATAAAATTTAAGATATTCCTTCAGTTCCGCTGTTGCCCGGTCTTCCGTTTCGCTGTTACCTGATAACTTTACTTAATTTTAAGGTTTAATGTAGGTGCCTTCCTTCATCATTTTCATTTGCTCCTCTGTCATTTTTTGTTTCACCAAAGTCATATCGCATTTGGGGCATTTCCCCTGTTTATCACTCATAACTTCATTGTGCATGGTGCAGGTGTACATTTCATCTTTTGCCAATTGTTCAGTTTTTGATCTGTTAGCGGTGCTGGTACAAGATGTAGTCATAAGTCCAATTGATAAGACGATTACGGAAATAAAAAATAATTTTTTCATGATTTGATTTTTATAATTTTGAATACTTAATTTAATTTATATTACAACTTCCTTGATTGTGAATGTTATGCCTTCTAAGTTGGAAATTCAATTCGTCCCCTTCAATGTCTTAGCTCAATATAAGATTTGCAATTTGTTCATGCAAATAAACTTAGCCTACTTAAAGGTTTTGAGTTTATAATAATACATTATTCACGTTGATTACCTTCGCTGCAAATCCCCTGAAAATTCACTATTTCACCATTTTTTCCTTTTCATCACTGCCGCCATTCGAACAATCTCTGCAATATTATTCATCATTTTCATTCGCGTTTGTGTTTTTGGAGGAGTTTAATTTACATCTTTATCTCTTGACAGGATACAAAAAATGCAATTAAAGATATCAGTAAGCTATGTTTTTAAAAGGTTTTCCTGATTTTAATTTCCTAATTATTTACCAGTTTTGTTTGTTTTATGGTGTGAAAGAAATTTTACACCACAGTAAGGTAAGTCGCTTGATTATAGATTATGATACACAATTAAACAAAATTGTTACATCATTCACATATTTGAACAATTTGTGCAAAAAGACTGCTGGCAAATAATTTTGAGCTGGTAGATTTTTTTTAGAATTTTTATTTACATCGCTTTCATATCATGCCCGGCCATCGGATTAACCCCTTTCTTAAAAATATATTCGCTATTAAGTAAATAGGCTCCGGTAATCACCACCACATCACCTGGTTGCAATCCACCTCTTATTTCTATCATACTGCCTTCAGATGCCCCCAATACAACCATTTTATTTTTGAAAGAATTTTTCCCTGTTTTTAACCATACTGTTGCTCCCTTAGCATCACGTATAACGGCATCAATAGGCAATGTTAAAGCATTACGCTTTGAACCACTCAGGTAAACATAACCAGACATGCCTGGCTTTAATCTGTTGTTTTTATTTGGTATAGAAACACGTATTAAGTTGATCCTTGATTCGGGTACGATCTCGGGGTTAACAAAGCTGATACTACCATTGATTGCTTCATCGCCCAGTTCTGGAATACGAACAATGGCAGATGCACTTTGCTGCAACTGTGCAAATTGTGAAGAAAATACCTGTGCTTCGGCCCACAGTGTAGAAAGATCTGCTAATTCTGCTATAGTACCACCTTCCATAACATAGTCGCCCTGCCGTACTCTTAAAGCAGTAATATAACCCTTGCCAGTACTGTAAAATGTTGTTATAGCACTGGCATTTCCTGCCTGAGCAAGCTGTGTAATTTGAGCACTACTCATTCCCCATAACGTAAGCTTATTTCTGGTACTTTGCAGCAATGAATTAAAATCAATAACCTCATTGCCAGTGAATGCTTTTTGTCTTTCCAAGGCCAGTAAATATTCCTGCTTGGCATTGTTCAATTCTTCACTGTAAATGTCAAAAAGCTTATCCCCCTGGCGTACGTAGTCACCAGTATTTTTAAAATACAATTGTTCTACTCTTCCCATTACTCTTGAACTGATTGCTGAAGTTTTTGAAAGGTCAAAATTTAAAACCGCCGTTAAAACAGTTTGGCTAACAATATTCCCTGAGCGAATGGTATCAACAGAAATATTTCCTAACTGAATTTGCTGATCGCTGAGTTGTAATTCATTTTCATTTTGTGCAGTTGATTTCTTTACTGCTGTGAGCGGCATTTTACAGATAGGGCACTTACCGGGTTTACTTTCTACAACCTGCGGATCCATCGAGCAGGTATAATATACATCACTCTTTTCAGCATGCTTATCATGCTTTTTACCTGAACAGGCAACTATAAAACCAAGAAAAAATATTAGTATGAACCGCATAATTACCATTGGCAGGTCATTGTTTTTTTTGTGAGTTTTATACATTTAAAGCGTGTTTAATTTTTTTAATTCATTTAAATTATATCCATTGTCCTCAGCTAATAAAATAAAATCATTGAATAGCATTTCCATTTCGTCACGGGCGGCAAGTGCATGATTTGAGATAACTGTTTCCGCCCATTTTGTATTAAAAATCAGTGGCATAACACAGTTAAGAATCGGTAATGGGATTAATCTTAACATATTTAATTTAGGAGGCTCAACTCCAATCCTGGAATTTTTTAAAAAACTAAATGTTTCTTTCAATGCCTTATTAGTTTGGATGATTGCCATTTTATTTTTTGAGAAAGTATAATTATTGCCTCCGTCAAAATAAATTCCATAGGCAAGAGGACATACCATTGCCACATGTGATTTTTGCCAACTATCCATTCTTTTTGAAATGGAGGTAGGAAACCCTGCATTCCTTAATATTTCGACTAATTCATTAATTCGTGGTGAAGCTTTTCCATCAATTTCTCCAAGAGTTGTTGGTTGAACAAATCCTGAGGTCAAAGAATAATATACTGTTCCATTTTCAATTTTTCCACCCGCCCCTGGAAATGCGGGAATTACCCTTTCAAGTCCTATTTGATCAATCCAATCAGCATAACCACTTGAAGTATTGACCATAAACACAAAGTTCTTTGATTGATTTTGACCTAAAAGATGTAAAGCTGCTTTTAATTGGTCTTTCCTTAGAGTCACAAAAATAAAATCATAGATGTCATCCCTTTTTAGTTCTGAAATAACAGTAACATTCGTTTTATTTGTTTTCTTTCCATTTTCAGAAAGCAAAAGTCCATTAAGTTCAAGTTCCTTCAAACGTTTACTGCGTGCTAAAACTGAAACACTATGTCCTGCCAATGCCAGTTTTCCGGCATATACAGAGCCAATAACACCTGCACCAAAAATCAATATTTTTTTTATTCCCATGTCTAAAGTATTATAGTCTGCTTATTGTTTGCTGAGCCGATCTTTATAAAGACCGCATCGCTATTCCTTTATTTTAATAAAGCTTTCGCTGTCAATCAAAAATTGTGCTTTCACCGCTACAGAATCAGTTTGTGATAACCCGCGTGTGATTTGTATGTTATCATCGGTTGTTATCCCTGTAGTAACTTTCAAAGGCCTGAAGCCATCGGTTACTTTCAAAAAAACAATTTTATCAATACCGAGTGAGGTTACTGATTCTTTTGGCAACCAATAACCCATTGCAGGATGCGCAACGATTACGCCCCGCACCTGACTTCCCACCGGTAACCGCAGACTAGAGTTATCAAAGTAAACCCTTGCTGAAGTAGTACGGCTTCCTTCCCGGTAAAAAGGTTCTATAAAATCAATAATAGCCTGGAAAGACCTGCCTGAATCTGATTCAGGTGTGATTACTACCCGCTGCCCCTTTTGAATCATAGCCTGACCATCGGTGTATATATTTAATAAAGCCCATGCCTTTGAAGGATTGTAAACACTAAAAAGACCTTGTCCCTTTTGCACATACATACCTTCTTTTAAATTTAATAATTCTGTACTGGGGTTAATAGCACTCATTGATGAAGAGGATGCCTGCGGACTCATACCTGCCAATTCATCACCCGCATTATGCAAATGACCACCTACATTGCTATAGACAGTTACAGAAAAGATTGAGGTACCTGTTCGGATTATTTTTTGTACCTGGTCTACCCTCATACCCAACAAAAATAATTTTTGCTTGGCTGCTTCTATTAGTGAAGTGTTACCAGCATCATTTCTTAGAATAAACAGTAAATTTTGTTGTGCCGTAAGTAATTCCGGGCTGTAGATATCCATTATTTTTTCTCCTTTCTTAATGTATTGAAATTTATACCGTACATATAATTTTTCTACTCTACCGTTTATACTTGCTGAAATATTTCCAATCATACGGGTATCGTATTCCACCCAGCCCAGAGCTTGTATTTCAACTACTATTTGTTGTTTTTTAATTGCGATAACCGGAATAGTAGAAATAACATACTGATTGGTCGGTTTTAACAATGATTCTAGCTGCACACCGCTTATTGAGGCGCTATCCATTTCTATTTTTTCCAGTTGCATTCCACAAATGGGGCAGCTGACTGGTTTATCACGAATGATCTGAGGATGCTTAGAACAGGTGTAAAGCACTTTTTTCGTTTCAACAGTTGTATTTAAATTTTTATCTCCTCCCGTATCGTCAACATCCATATTCATGTTTTCCATCCCCGTCTTTCCATCCTGTAGTATATGATTTTTCGGAAACAGTATTTTAAAATATAGCAATGCAACCACGGTTAGAAATACAACCACCAGTGATATAATAATTACTATTTTCTTTTTTTTCATTATACGTAAAAATATTTTAAGTCAGTTTGAGCTGTAACATCATGCCATCATCTTCGTGTTCGAGGTTGTGACAATGAAAAACAAATACACCTGTATAGGTTGAAAATGGAATGATGATTTTTACTGTTTCCCGGGGCATTATTAAAACAGTATCTTTCCAGCCACTTTCAGAAACAATCAATTGTCCACGACCTCCAGTTCTTTCTAAAACCTGGAAATGTGTACCATGCATGTGCATGGGGTGTGGTTCATCACCCTGTGAGTTATCGAATACCCATATCTCCGTAGCATTGGCAGCAGCTGTTTCGTCAATCCTGTTTCTATCGTAAAGTTTATTATTGATTTTATGCATCCCTGTCATGCCACTGCCCATATGCATACCACCGCTCATATGCACGGAATTGATGATAAAGTTTCGGGTTTTTGAGGATGATCCAGGTGAAATAGAATTGACGGTAGAAAGTGTTGCGGGCAGCGTAAAATTATTACTAACAGTTTGTGTTACTTTAAACTTCATAATTTTAAATCTCTGCTTGCCTTGTGCTTCACCGGCATTATTAAACTCTCGGCTTTCGAAAAATACTTCTGTGCCTAATGGTAATCCAGCAAAATTTACAAGCACATCTAATCTTTCTCCCGGAGCCAGCAAAATATTTTTAACTGGTGTAGGATTTCTCAATAGCCCGCCATCATTACCAATGATAATTAAATCGGTATTATCACTTAATGCAAGATTATAAATACGGGCATTAGAACCATTCAAAATCCGAAGCCTGTAAAATCTTGTTGCTACTTCTGTAAATGGTGATGCCTCTCCATTTACAATAATTGTTTCACCCATAAAGCCCGACATTACATCGCCCATAGAAGGGTTATAGTTAATACCTGATGATGCAAAACGTTTATCCTGTATAATTAATGGAATTTCATTAATGCCTGAAGGCAAATTCAAAGCTGCTTCTTCAGCATCGTTAATAATAAACAAACCGGCTAAACCCTGAAATGCCTGCCGTGCAGTAGCGCCATCGGGGTGGGGATGATACCAACTTAATCCTGCCCTTTGTTTAACAGTAAACTGGTAATTAAAGCTGCTGCCGGCAGTTATAATATCTTCAGGATGGCCATCCATATTGGCAGGAACATTTACACCATGCCAGTGGATATTACTTTTTTCAGACAGGCTATTATTAAATTTTATATTAGTATTTGTGCCGCTATTTACACAGATGGTTGGCCCTAATATTCCATTTGCCTGGTACCCTAAAGCAGCGAAGTTGCTTCCATTAATATTTGCAGTTGTTGCCTGTGCAGTTAATGTTGTATTACCTGTAACTGTATTCGGAACAGGTAGCAGCCTGCTAAAACTTCCTTCGATTACTGGTACCGGTTGACCCATAATCATTCCATTCATATTATGTTTCATACACGATGATAGGAAAGCAAGTATAGAACTGCCCGCCAAAATGCTGCCTGTTCCCAACCCAGTGTTTTTAATAAATTCCATGCGTTTCATAAATAAAATTGTTTAAAGATGTTTAATCGATTTGCAAAATTCTCTCCAGCTCAGTTTGCTTAACCAATAGCTGCTGCAACTGGTCAAGGTATTCCAACTGTGTCATGTATAAAGTTTCCCAAGCATCAAAAAGCATAAACAGTTCTTCTGTATTTTGCTCATAGCCCAATTGCATGGTTTTGTAATTATTCTTTAATGCAGGTATGATATTCTCCTCATACAATTTCAATTTTTTGTGCTGTAAAGCTATTTCATTACGCATACTATAAGCCATTCCGCTATATTCATTCAATATCATCAACTTTTGCGCTTGCAGTGCTTCGGCCTTCCATTTCAGGCTTTCTATATTGGCCTTATTCATTTTGGATGACCATCTCGCCAAAGGCAGTTTAACCATACCCATTAAAGTAAATTGCATGGGAAAACCTCCGAACCCAAACATGTGGTCATAGCGAATACCAAATTGCGGTTTAAGGCTTTGTCTTTCTGTTTCCTGTTTTAAAAAAGTAAGGTTAATGTCTTTATCAATGGCTTTTAAATTGCTGCGGTTGTTATAGAAAAGCGTACTATCAAATACAGTATTTGAATAATCGTTTATCTGGTAGGTAGTATCAATATCAAAATCCGTTATAGCGTCTCTGCCCATCAAGGAATTGAGGCGAATACGCTTTTCTTTTATATCGTTTTCAAACATCAGTTGCATATTTTGTACACTACCCAATGCAGCTTTTGCTTTATAATAAGCACTTAATTTTCCCATGCCGTTCTTATACCTTATCTCCGTATTCTTTATCATAAAATTCAGCAGGTTTTCATTTTGCTCAAGGACTTCCAATTTCCTTTTAAGGATAATCCATTCGTAAAAAAACTGTTTGGCATCATTAACCAGCTCATTGAGCGTGGCGTTCTTTTTTTCCTTTTCTACTGATGACATGGCACCCATGTAAGCGGCATCTGCATTTTGTTTCTCTCTGTTTGGTAACATTTGCTGGCCCCCAATCATGTATTGCCCCATGCCTGATTCACCCATATCGTTTTTCTTCCATAAGTTGGTGTTATAAGGCACCATCCACAGTCCTGTGTTAATCTCTGGTGGCATCCAGCTTTTTGCTCCTTTGGCAGCTTCATCCATGGAACGTATTTCCGCATCGTACATTTTTAAGGAAGGATGTGATTGTTGAACGCTAGCGCTCACTTGCTCCAGTGTTAAAATTTGTGCCTGTGAATTATAGGCAAAAGAAAGAAAGAGAACAACTGCTGGAATGTATTTTGATACTTTCATTTTTTAGTCTTTTAATTCTTCAATTAGTACTTTGCCTCTTTTCCTCAATTCATTTTCACGAACCAGTGCATACATGGCCGGTAAAACAATCAATACAAAAAAGGTAGAGGTGACCAGTCCAAATACAAAGGGAATGGCGATAGGTTTCATTACATCGCTACCTGTACCCGTTGCCAGCAACAGTGGTAATAAACCAAATATGTCAACCAATACAGTCATTAATTTTGGTCGCAGCCTGAGAGCAGCACCTTCATACACCGCTTCTTCAATATCCTTGTTTTTCAAAGGCTCGCCTGCTTCCT
>JANOWJ010000135.1:0-13658 GCA_031417835.1 Saprospiraceae bacterium
AGAGGGTGCATCCTCTACTACTTGCATTTCAAATAGCTCGGGACAGTACAGGTTTAATCTTAAGCCTGGTCAGTATACGATCAAAACCAATAGTGTGGGTTTTGAATCTTTTGAAAAAACATTCAATCTGAGCGGAGATCAAATCTTAAGTGTCGAGTTAAACCCAACTGCCATAAACCTTCAAGAAATCACTGTTTTATCCAATCAATCGGCAAAACCAACCCAATTGTTTAGTGCCCTCGATAAAGTGCTGCGGCCAGTCAATTCTGCTCAGGATTTGCTTCAGTTAGTACCGGGATTGTTTATTGCCCAACACGCTGGTGGCGGCAAGGCGGAACAGATCTTTCTCAGAGGCTTTGATAGCGATCACGGCACTGATTTTTATATTTCGGTAGATGGTATGCCTGTCAATATGGTCTCACACGCCCATGGTCAGGGCTATGCAGATTTCCACTTTGTCATTCCAGAAAGCATTGACCGATTGGCTGTGCACAAAGGACCCTACAATGCTAGATTTGGAGATTTTTCAACTTCAGGGACTGGTGAGTTTAGTACTAAAAACGGGCTCGACCATTCTCTGATTAAGTTAGAGGCGGGTCAATTTAATACGTTTCGGGGATTAGGAATGTTTAATCTATTGTGTGACGAAGTCAAGGGCGATCATCAAGCTTACCTGGCTGGGGAATTTGTACATACTGACTCGTATTTTGACAAAAAACAAAACTTTAATCGTTATAATTTATTTGGCAAATATTTCGGCAAGATCACACCATCTACAACACTACAGTTTTCAGCCTCTACATTCGATGCATCATGGTCGGGTTCAGGTCAGATCCCGGAGCGAGCGATCGCTACAGGTCAGATCAGCCGATATGGTCAGATCGATACCTTTGAAGGCGGCAATACCGGGCGCACCAATCTCAATGGCATCTTTTATACCCAAGTCGGTCAAAATGATTTGATCAAAAATCAATTCTTTTTTACCCGCTATGATTTTAGTTTATTTTCCAACTTTACTTTTTTCCTCAATGATCCGATACGGGGCGATGAAATCCATCAGATTGATCACCGATCCATCTATGGCTATCATGGATCCTTTCAAAAGAATCATAATCTGCTTCATCGAGCCTTGACCAGTACTTTCGGACTCTCAACGAGAATGGATTTTGCAGGTATTGCACTTTTACGCTCTCAACGGAGGATAGATCTTGAACCTATAGTAGCGGGCCAGGTAAATCAAATCAATACAGGGGCATATTATGATGCAGACTGGGCCTGGTCTGATCGTTGGCTATTGAATGCCGGAGTAAGGCTAGACCATTTTATCTTTAAATTTAAATCTGAGAGTGAGCCGGCAAAACATAAAAACAAAGCAGTCGTCAGTCCCAAATTGAACCTTTATTATCAAGCAAGTCCTACCGTCAAATTGTTTGCCAAATCCGGTATAGGATTTCATTCGAATGATGCACGATCAGTGGTCTTGGGGCAATCAGAAAACAGTCTTCCTAAAGCGACCGGGTATGAACTAGGCGGCGAATTTAAGGTAGGTAAAAGTCTGCTCATGAACATGGCCGCATGGAGTCTGCACTCCCAAAGTGAATTAGTCTATGTCGGTGACGAAGGCGTAGTAGAAACGAATTCACCTACGCAAAGAATAGGCTTGGATCTAGCCGCACGATATCAGATGACCCGTTATATTATAGCTGACTTAGATATCAATATCAATCGCGGACGATTGATTGATGCGCCTGCCGGAGAAAACAATATACCCTTAGCCCCGAGACTCACCAGTACCGGAGGAGTTCAATATATGCATCCCAATGGGTTGAATGCAGCTATCAGATATAAAATGATCGGTAGTCGCCCAGCAAATGAAGACAATTCTATTCGCGCCCAAGGTTATATGATTTGGGATGCTACTATAAAATATTCCACCACAAAATTCGAATATGGCATCTCTATGGAAAATCTTTTGAATACTGAATGGAATCAAGCCCAATTTGATACGACCAGTAGATTATATAACGAAGCTCAAGAAGTATCAGAGTTGCATTTTACGCCCGGTACTCCGAGGTTTGTAAAGGCCAGTGTGAGTTATAAATTTTGATGACTCAATTTGTAATTTACTTACTTAGTTTTAGACCCTAAACCTAAGATTCCCCTTATTTATAAAACACCATTAGTGGACTAATACGTTGAGGTTAATCTCACCATTTACATCGCTATGTCAAAAGAGTCAAACACCCATATTCATGACATATCAAAATTGATAAAATTACGTTTAAATATATTAATATGCTGATAATCAATATATTAATACATTTTATCGCTTATCGACATAATCAATAATGGTATATTAATGTATAATTAAATAAGCAATTATACTTATATTTGATCTCTTAATTATACATTTATGGATCGATTATATGATATTCATAATAGCTATCTAAGAAAGACAAAGTTGATTTTTAAGCGGTATTTGATGCACGAGATCAATTGGTCCGGTAAGTTAATCGCTATCAAAGGAGCAAAAGGCGTAGGCAAAACCACTATGATTTTGCAGTACATTAAGGAGCATTTTAAGGGGTCAGATGCTTTGTACGTAACCATGGACAGTATATTCACTAAGCCATTTAGCATCTTCGAAATCGCCGAATATCATGTAAACAGAGGGGGTACCCATTTATTTATTGATGAAATTCATAAATATGAAGATTGGAGTCGGGAAATAAAATCTATTCATGACCTTTATCCACAACTTCATATTGTTTTTTCGGGCTCATCGATTCTTCAAATCTATAAAGCTTTTGCAGACTTGAGCCGAAGGGTGGTATCTTATGAATTGGTGGGATTATCCTTTAGAGAATTTTTGGAGCTAGAATCTGGAGAAAAGTTTAATAAAGTACCTTTATTGGATTTATTACAAGATCATATTTCCATTGCAGATTCCATTATCCAAAGAGTAAGCGTACTAAAATATTTTGACTTATATCTGAAGTATGGATATTATCCTTTTTACTTAGAAGAAAAAAGAGACTTTACATTGAAGTTAGAAAATGTAATCAATACTTCACTGGATGTGGATTTGCCATTTATGTTGGAGATCAATGTGCATAACATTTTCAAATTAAAAAAATTCCTTTATATTTTGGCTACTCAAGGACCCTTTCAACCTAATATCAGCAAACTTGCAGTAGGCTTGGATCTCAATCGCAATACACTCAACAATTATCTTTATTATCTCAGTGAGTGTAGACTACTTCTGTTGTTGACAGAGTCAGGAAAAAGCTATAGCACCTTAACCAAGCCTGAGAAAATCTACATGCATAATACAAATTTGATTTATGCTATTTCCCGCGATCAGCCAGACAAGGGCACGTTGAGAGAACTTTTTTTTCTCAATCAGGTATCAGCATTACATATGGTCAACTCTTCACTAAAAGGTGATTTTACGGTAGATCAAAAATATGTATTTGAGGTAGGCGGAGCTCAAAAAGGGTTCTCTCAGATTGCGGATATTAAAAATAGTTACCTGGCCATCGATGATATCCAGATCGGCAGAGGTCATAAAATTCCCCTATGGCTATTTGGATTTTTATACTGATTTGAACCATCCGAAGCAGAGTTACTCCAAGCCCGTGATTCATGAGTGGTCGGTGGTTACTAAGACCGTGCATTCCAGATGCCTAATCAGAGCCTAGACTATGATAAACTATAACTCGGATTGCATGATATAGTTCAAATCTCCATTTTTGTAAACAATCTGTATAATTCTATTATAACTCAAAATCTCCAATTTGCCTATCTTAACCTCATGAACCGCAGGATTAAGCATTTATTGTTCTTAACCCTGTTTTTATATAGTAGTGCCAGAGTTCATGCCCAAAGATTCCCAGTCCAGGCTACTATCCAAATCCTACCTCCCTACACCCCTTACCTCTCCGATTATGTATCCCCTGGTCAGGATCGGATCCGAATCACTTTAGTATTATTAGATCAGCGCGAGCCGAGTCTGCAAGTCAAGCTCAGACTGCAGATCGAAGGTCAGGGTTATTCTTTTAAATCAGGTGCCAATGCGACATCTTCGCCCATCACCCTTCAGGCCAATGTACCCCTCACCCTGACCAATGCAGATCTCAGGCCTTATATCTCACCCACTACCTCGATCATACAGAGCCTGCGCAATACTTCAGCTCAAGGATCTAAACTCAAGGAAGGATTCTATCAGTTTTGTGTAGAGGTCTATCCTTTCATCCGCGATGAGACCCCGATCTCAGCACTTGCTTGTACCAGTGCTTTTCTGCAAGAGCTCGACCCACCTATCATCGTGGCTCCCTCTTTTGAAGTCATACCTACCTCGCCACAGACGCTGATGATTGCATGGCAGACACAACATTTTGGTGGCTTCCCGGTAGATTATGAACTATCCATTTATGAAAAAGTAAATGCACTAAGTGATCAGGCTATCGTAGATTTTACAGCTCCTCTATTCAGGATCACTACCCCCGGACTTGCCTATATATGGCGAGCTGATGATCCACCTTTGGTGATCGGTAAGACCTATCTGCTGCGGGTCAAAGTGCGAGACCCTTTGAATAGAAATCTTTTTAAAAACAATGGCTACTCGACGATTCACTTTTTTGAATATGGTCGACCGTGTGCTCCTCCCGTCATCACAGAAGCTAAACTTTATGCTGATGGTCATGCCCATATTGCTTGGACCTCACTGGTCAATCACGACGATCAAGTCATTCGCTATCGGTATCATGATGAATCGGATTGGACTACTCAAAAATTAAGTTTAGAGTCCCGCGCATCCTCTAATGATCATCAGTACGCCATACCTATTCGCAAATCTTCGGGCCCCTTGTCTATTCAGATTGGCTCGTCCTGTTATCATACGATAGCAGTAGAAAGTGAGATCGCACAGATCAAGCTTGATCGCAAAAGCTTGCCTCGTGGATTTTACAGTTGTGGTATGGTCAGTAGTGAAGACGAAATTCCAGTAGAAAGCGATCTGATAACCTTGCGGGAAAACGATACCATCACAGCGAATGGGTATATGGTCATCATCAAATCTATCGATGGCAGTGGGACTTCCGGTACCTGTGGTGTGGCGATCCCGATGATCAAAAATGCGATCGTCTGGGGTGAGTATCGCAATCTCAAGGTCAATCAGGAGTACGTGATGTTATCGGGGGATATCAAGTTGCAAAGTGCCGGAGTTCAATTGCTCTCAGATCGGTATCTGGATCTGCTCGACGGCCTCATCGAGTCCCTGGAGACAGGTCGAGATATTATGACCGAGGCTACATTCCAATCTGCTGTAGAATATCTCCGACCCTACCTGGGTTTGTTTTTGAATGATAGCCTGAGTGATGAATTGCAACAAGCGATCGATGATCTCGCCAATGCCACTGATGATGCAGCTACGCAAAAAGCACAAGAACGCCTCATCGAAGTATTAAAAGAAATCACTGCGCAGATCAAATTGCTCTATGACGCACCATACCAGATCCTTTTTGATAAAACAATTGATCAACGCTACGGATTTGATCGCTATGACAAAGTCCAATACGCTCCGCTGGAGTCTAAGTATGAAAAACTCTCCATAGCCAAAAAAGAATATCATGTGCCGTTCAAGTCCATAGCAGTTGGGCAGCGCGATTATATACTGGCGACCCCCGACGGCGAACCGTCACCTGGTCAAGAAATTTATTTTATCACCAACGATAGTGTTGAGGTCGATGCTACGCTCTCCGGTGGCAGTTACAAGCTCCACTTGCCTCCATTCCCGGCTAAAGGCGAGTATACACTATATGCAGTGATCAGGAGTACTGATCCGACGGATTCATTAACGGATGAAAACATAGCTGGTCAGTGTAAGATCATCGTATACGAACCACAGATAAAAAGTGTAGTCCTCGTACCTGTTAATGGAGCGTCGGCTCCAAGTGCAGCGACTGTATCAACTGAGTTGAATAAAATATATGGGCAGGCTGTGACCGAGTGGCGAGTCAGTATAGGTGCCAATCTGGATGTACCCGCCTATGACAACAAACTCGACTCTATCAAAACCGGGCTGCTGGCCACATATACCGATGAGATGCGCGATATCATCCGCACTTATGAGGCGCAGCGTACTGGCGATACCAATACCTATCATCTATTTATAGTAGCGGCTTCTGCAGAAATAGGCTTACAAGGATTTATGCCCAAGAAAAGAAACTTTGGATTTATAACCAACTCCGATGCGATCACAATAGCTCATGAACTCGGACATGGACCATTCAGATTGGCGCACACTTGGGAGGACTATCCTGCATTGCGCGAGCGCACGGATAATTTGATGGATTATAGTGGTGGTCGGGCATTGTTGCATTATCAGTGGGAGTTGATACAGCATCCTGAGCCGATGGTGGGGTGGATGCAGGATGATGAGGAGGCGATGTCCATCAGTGATATTTGGAAATTTTTTAGACAATGTTATGATGACTATAAAAATCAAAAAGAAGGGTTTGTACCCAGGTGCGCTTGGGATCATGATTACAATACTCCATATACCCTACTTGATTTTGCGTTGTCGGCAGGTATTATTGATGCATTTATAGCTACAGGGGGCGATATCATCAATGTAGCCACGTTCATCACTTGTTTTAATCTACTGGATCCAGCTAGAGTGTGGAGTAAAGAATGTATTGATTCTCGCAGTGTAGCATATGATGTGGTGAATCAAGTTGCGGAAATATTTGGTTCAAAAACGAAAAGAGAATCTGCCTTACTAAACATTAAAAAAGTATTTGCAGATTATGTTGACGAAACTGCTGCGATAAATAACCAAGGCAGATATAATCAAGGCAAGCTCGTTTTTAATGTTGCTTCCTCTTTTATTGGTGTAGGAGAATTAAAGGCACTATCCAGTGGTGCTAAACTTAATACTGTATTGACTAAAAGCATGAGTGAATTTGCCGCTCTGCCTAAGTCTATCGGTAGATTATTTTGGAGTGCAGGAGAAAAGAGTGGTGCATTTTTAAGACAGTCGGCCAATACTGCTGCGCTCATCTATAGACTCAATACAACTGAAATTAAATTAGCCGACTTATCCCAAAATCAAGTCTTTACCAACTTTATTAAGTGGACCGATGAAGGTACTGTTTTAGAAAAGATTGAGGATGTAAAGTATTTGGATAAAACTGGTAAAGAGGTATTTGGTGATTTAGAGGTGATACGAGAAAATGGTGGTGATATTGGGATTAGGAAAGGTATCGAAAAGGTTCTCAGATTCATTGCAAGGACAAGCATCGAACTTAAATCACACCTTGCAAACCTAAAAAATATACCACCAGGAAAAACTTATTCAGGGGACTTTTACAAATCTGTAAGTAAAAATGCCGAATTAAACTATAATGCTAAACCTGAAATAATTTCTCAATATTCGATAGAAGAAGCATGGGGAAGATATGATATACAAGGTGAAAGTGGAATGTATTTTTCGAATTCATTTAATGGAAATCAAACTGAAATGTCTCACTATGGTGAATGGTCTTCCTATAGCACTTATGAATTTAAAAATGTAAAAATTGATAATATACTTGATTTAACAGATGATGCTGTGAGACAATTATTAGGAACAGAATTTGATAAGCTCGTTCTGGAAATGGGAAATAAAACACAAGCTTACGAATTTACAAATGTGATAGGGACATGGGCAAGAGAAAATAAATATAAAGGTTTAATCGTTCCAGGAGCAAGGGGAGGTAAAGTCTATTCGAATATAGTTGTTTTTAATCAATCCGACCTAAATTCTGCATTAAACGAGATCCATCCTGTCAAACTTAAATAATAAATACTAATTTTAGAATGAATGAAATAGAAATAGCAGAATGGAATCATTGGTTCCAAAAGTATGTGCTTCCGGTCTTTGATTTTAATCATCGAGATGAGTACTATGAGAAACTAAAAATAATACAACCACCTTTTTATCCAAAATTCTGGATAGCAGAAAAGTTTTATGAAAAAATTAAAAATGATAGTAGATTTGATGAAGAACTTAAATTGTTTTTCGCTTTCTTATATTCATGTGGGTTTTTTATGGAATTCATTATATCTTTTGAAGAGTGGATTTCAATGCCCAATTGGATAAATCCCGCAAATCCAAGCATAATTGAAGAATCAATTCTATTAACATTAAATCAACCTAATGGATTGAAATATTTAAAAAGTCGATTACGATGGTTGCCTTATATTAATAGAGTGGACGGGAATTGATTTATTAAAAATAGTTATCTTGATAGTATATCATGCTGCTATCCATCTAGCCAACAAATTCAAATTTCCACACACCCCCATTTAATTTTATAAAAGTTTCCTATTACCTTCGTCTCACCCTGCCAGACCGGTAGGTCAGCATCAGGTTCATGGCAAAAGTAAAATTCACCAAGGCGCTAAAACGTTTTTTTCCTACGTTGGGGGAGTATGATACTCATGCTCTTACTTTGCCTGAGATGTTCCAAGAAATCAATACAAAGTACCCTGGCATCATAAACTATATTTTGGATGAACAAGGTCACCTGCGCAAGCATGTCAATATTTTTATAAATGGTGCTGTAATTGACGATCGAGTACAGTTGACAGACTTGTTTGAAGCAGACGACGAAATTTATATCATCCAGGCTTTGTCGGGGGGCTGAGCCTTTTTTTTGAAATTATTTATTCAACCATCATCCATGAGGAAACAAACCATTTTATTAGGTACCCGCAAAGGATTTATCGCCTATCGAAAAACCGACAATGCGTGGGTGTTGGAAAATTTTTCATTTGAAGGTATACCCGTATCCATCGCCTATGCTGATGCCAGGAATAATACCTGGTGGGCTTGCCTCGATCACGGCCATTGGGGTGTGAAATTGCATCGCTCCTTTGACAGAGGTAAGACTTGGCAAGAAATGTCCGCGCCCGCTTATCCGGAAGGTGAAGAAATAAAAGACGGTGTACCTGCCTCCACGAAATATATCTGGGCTATGCAAGATGGTGGCATCAGTCATCCGCATCGATTATGGTTAGGTACAGATCCCGGTGGTTTATTTTGTAGTGAAGATGGTGGGACCAGTTTTGCCTTAAATACCTCCTTATGGAATCATCCTACCCGCAAGGCTGGTTGGTTTGGAGGCGGACGAGATAATCCCGGTATCCATTCTATCGTACTAGACCCACGCGATGCAAATCATATCTTTATAGGCATCAGTTGTGCAGGCGTATTTGAATCTGTCGATGGGGGCATCTCCTGGATCATCAGAAATAAAGGCCTGAAAGCTGAATTTCTACCCGATCCCAATCAAGAGACCGGCCATGATCCCCATTTGCTCATAGCCAGTCCTTCTAACCCTGATATCCTTTGGCAACAAAATCACTGCGGCATCTTCAGATCTACCGATGCAGGTCAACAATGGCACGAGATCAGTGAAAAAGAAGGCCCAGCCAATTTCGGCTTTGCTATAGCTGTAGCCGAGGATAACCCTGATCAGGCCTGGGTTGCTCCAGCCACGAGTGATGGCAATCGTATAGCCATCGATGGTGCTCTGTGTATCTGTCGTACAGACGACGGTGGTAAGACCTGGCGGCAACAACGGAATGGATTGCCTCAGTCCAATTGTTATGATATCGTATATCGACATGCACTGGCTAGCTCGGGGGATGATCTTGCTTTCGGCACCACCACCGGAAATTTGTTTTTCTCAGAGGATCGGGGGGAGACCTGGCAAGTGATTAGTAATTATTTGCCGATGATTCATTCCGTGATGTTTGTGGTGTAGTTTGGAGGTGATTCTCCTCATTTGTAGTCCCATCATTGCATACCTCAAGGAAGCCAGAATTGATTCGTTCAATACTAAATTTTATTCCCTGCTGTTATGGTATGCTCATGTTGTGCAACAAAACCTGCTATATTTCCTACTAGGGTCCATCCGTCGGGAAGCGTTTCCGCACAGGTAGACCTAGTGTATATAAAATTATCAATAGCCACTACCGCATTTTTCTTAAACCGGATAGTATTAAACCGGTCCCGGTAATTAGCTATTTCATATGGTGCTACATGCAAGCTTCTACCTACACCGTGGCCAGCTAAATTTTTAATCACTTTGTAGGCCCTTTTCTTTGCTACAGATTCTATTAAAAATCCGATATCGGAGATACGCGCTCCACCTTTAATAGTGTGAACGGCTTTGTATAAAATGCCTCGATGCGTCAATAAGTTCTTGATGCTGGTGTAGATCTTCACCAAGCACAAATGAACCTCCATTGTCCGACCAAAAGCCATCTAGTTCTGCGGACACATCGATATTTATTAGGCATCCTTCTGTAAGAATAGTTTGGTCGAATTGTCTTGTGGTCATGCCCGGTTGAGCATTGTGCCGCATTTTCTTCGAGGTATAGGCTACTGCGTCACTTGTCTTTTGCATTCCGACTAATTCTGATTCTTTCGTGATCGACATAGTAGATGGTTTTAGACTTAGGATTATCTAATAAAGGTACAAATACGTTTATACGGAATGAAATTTTAAGTTTGTGAAAGATTGTAATGGGAAAAATTCAATTTTCAAAAATGATTACTCTTTGTATGGTGGAATTGGGTGGCAGAAATATATACATTCTTGCAAGCTTTGATTTCATCATTGGCTAGTGCAGTTTTAAAGTGTGTATTTTATGTCAGTTTACTCCTTTCTTCATGCTGAAAAATGTTTGTATCTGATTTCTGCTAATACTGGTTCGAATGAGTTTACCAATTCTAAATCAATTGCTGTTTTAATTTTAAGATTGCTTTTAAACCCATTTAAGAAAATTGTATCTTCAAGGTCAGTTAACCATTTTGCATCAAACTTATTATAGTCAAATGCTGGCGGATTGATTAACCATGTTTCAAAATCATTAAGATTTGTGATTGATTTTAATTCGCATCTGTCAAAATCAATATTCAGTTTATAAAGTATGTAAGCAAAGTGAATGAAAACAAAATCGGTTAATTCTCGTTTGCCAAACTTGGACGCTCTGCCCCCTTTAGATGCGTTTATATGTTCCGCATAAATCAGAAAATAGTTTTTCGTTTTGTAATCGTAATCCGCTCTTTCAAGCAATGCTTCATACAAGTCGCTACTGAACCTTTTGTCAAGTTGAATTTCAAATGTGTTTAACAAAAGTACTTTGCAATTTTCAGCACAAATTTTTATCAAAGGAATTAAGTATTGGTGATTTACAATATTGCTGTTATCCGAAGAAGATTTGAGAATTGCCAAATGAATAAGATTTAAGTTGTCAATTTTATACTCAGGATAGAACTTTGAAATCGCAATAGCAGTTGTTTCAATCAAGTCATTGTACTTATTGTAACCATATCTGTCGTATTCTCAAGCAATTTTTAAAATCTCAATCAGCTCAGTTGCTTCAAATAAATCGCCTTTTCTTGAAAGAAAATTGCAGAAATGTATTAAGTCGAACGAGGCTAACTCTGATTCTACTTTCAAATATTTTATCAATAATTTCTTTGAACTGACGAATTGTTCCTTTGTAATTTCTAACCTTGAAAAAATGATAAACTGATTTGCAAAAATGTTTGTGAAATTTTTTTTGAACCTAAAGTTGTTTAAATACTCTTTCATTAAAGGTTCTGCATCAGGGTAGCCAAAGAAAGTATCACGAACATAGGATGAAGTGAAGCTATTTAGTTTCTCCAAAAGTTTTTCAATGCAATCATCATCTGTCGTCAATGATTCAATCGTTTTTAAAATTTCTTCAAGGTCGATTGGGTTAATATGTAGAATTGCTTCTGTCAAAAAGAAATCATTGAACTTGGTTAAACCAAATTCCTTTGTCTGGTAACTTGTAACCAGTCCTTTGAAAACTTTTTCAGTTAAAGATTTGTAGCGTTTGAAGTTGTCGTAAACAATGTAGTTTCTGTTAATATGTAAATACAAATTGAAATATGCTTGAGATAATTTGTTTGGCAAATTAGGTCCAAAATGCTGAACGCCTCTGTTTTCGTAAAGCTGTTTCAATTTCTCAATCTTAAAAGTAATTTCTTCAATTTTGTCTTGCAGCTTGTAGATTAAAACATCGTTCTTCACATCAACCAAATAATTTTTCACCTCTTTGTCAACGCTAAATTCTATTTCATCATAAATCACTTTATCTAAATCAATTGCTTTTATGTCGTTCAAAATTTCCTGACTGTCCGCGTAGCGATAATCTAACATAAGATTGTGTAAGAGTTTTATATTCTGCTTTGTAAGAAAATAAGTTACCTCGCTTCCTTCACTGCCTTTGGTTTTTTTCTCAATGGCTTTGTAAATACTGTATGTAGTTTTAAAATTGTTGCTTGCTGTAAGATAATTTCCGTAAGCATATTCAGGAGTATTCAGATAATCATTTCCTTCGCCAGCCTTTAACTTCTCTAACAACTTTTTGAAATTCAAACTGCGATAATTGCAACTCACACAATCACATTCTTTGCTTTGAAGTACGTTAATGCTTTTTGTAATTCCTTCTTCTCCTTCTTTAAAACTGAATGAATGTCTACGACTGAAACCGATTGTTTTACTATTACTTTCTTCAACTTGCTTGTAATTTTCTATTGCTGTTATTTCATCAATCAAGGAATGGTTAAGAAACTTAAAAGCGTTTTCAATTTTTGTTTTAGCATCAATAACATTTGCTGCTTCAATCTCAGCTTTCAATTCATCTGTAAAGGAAACTTCGTTGTTTTCTACATTAACTCCATTCATTAAATTGTAAATCTCTCTATTGATTGTAAATAGATTTTTGTTGGAATACTGCCAAACATGCTCACCTAAAATGTTGAAGGGATAAAGTGTTACAAGATAATCGGGGTCCACAAAACCAAAACCTGCAAAGCGTTTTAAACAATTATCAAGTTTATCAATTATGTGGATTGGCTTGTCGTTTTGTTCTGTGAATGTCTTTGATTTTCTCAATAGTAACTCTGTTCTGCTTTCACCTACTTTCTTTACAAAGTTGTCTTTGTGAAAGAGTAGAAGTAATTCGTTTCGCTTGACCTCTGTGTTTAAATCTTTGAGATAAAACACCTGACATTTTGAACTGTCGTTTGAACAATAAAATCTTGTTTCTTTAATATTTGAAACAACTACCCATTTGCAGTTGCCTCCCATTTTCGGCACATAAGAAAATGCCTGTTCAACTGGAGTATGTTTTCCTTCTCGGTTTTGCTTTGTGTCTAAATCCGTTTTTGCATCTTTAATTTCAACCACAACTCTTACATCATCATTTGCTTTTTCGCTGGAGAAATATCCTAGAGCTGCATCGGCTTTCTTTCCGTCCACTTCTGATTTCTTTTCCTCACGAAGTTGCCACTCATTTGAATTGCCGTAATTGAAACCTAAAACATCTCCGAAAAAACTATGGATGAAACGGGATTTTATTTCTTCCTCCTTTTGCTTTTCAATTTTTCCTGACTCTAATTCCTGAACAAAAGATTTTATGATTAGTGTAATATCACGAATGCCAGTAACAGAAGAAGCCCTAAAGTCAGAAAGGTAGTGTGATAAGAAGTTGTCTGTAAATAGTGTTTCCATCTTGTTAATTATTCGAAAGTTTGATGTCATCCCGGTCGCAAATATAGCCGCATATAA
>JANOWJ010000136.1:0-32378 GCA_031417835.1 Saprospiraceae bacterium
AATGGAGAAATAATTTTCAGCAGTTGGCTGATTTCATCCAAAGAAAATATTTTATGGTTTAATCCATTTTCAAGTACAAGACCTAAATTCAGAATATCGGAAAAATCCTCCGGCTGTTCTTTAAAAATATGCATGGCCCAATGGGCAGCTCGTTTTGAATTGTTTGCAACTATTGTTTGTATTGATTCATCCTGGTTGAAAAAATATGCCAGTCCTGCAGTTACTGAAAAGTCATGAATCAGTGTTAGCTGTTCGGAAAGTTCACGGCCATTTCCGGTTATTGGAAGTTGTTCAAGCAGGCTATCTGCAATAGTTAAGCTTTCCAAAATTTCCTTCTTTGGTTCATATCTTCCCTGGTTTACTAACTGCGTGGCAATACCAGTTACTATTTTAATTTTTTGTTTGGGTTCTTTTATAGCAGCAATTACTTCCGGTATAGTTAGATTACCCAGGATAAGTTGTTCGGTAATTGGAGGAATTGGAAACTCCGGGCTCAACTTTTGCGTATTAGCAAGCTCAAATGTTTTTGCTTTAATGGACTTCAGCACATTATCATTTTGCTTACGGAAATAATCCCTGAGGCCAAACGAACTTAAAATTATAACCGCAATAATGCCCAGCGCTACAGCTATTCGCTTCGGTCCGAAGCGCATTATTGTCCGGGTTACTACATGCTTTTCTGCACTTCGTTTCAAAAATTCCTTTGCATTGCTCAATACTTCTGTTGCGTTGGAAAGTTTTTTATCCTGCTCAATTTCTTCCGGCAGGTACCGGGCTATCCAATATGCATTGGGTTTGGAGGTCTTAAACCAATTTTCAAAATAGGTCAGCGGGCCGATGGGTAATAAGAAATCATTTGACTTATCACTTTCCACCCATCGGTTCAGCTGTTGTTCAAAGTCAAGTGATATGGTATAATTATCAAATTCTTCTTTGGCCCATTGTCCCAGGTATACCCAGTTGCGTATTAAACTTTCGTGGGTGATGTCCAATACATCTTCTTCATTTAAGTTTTGGCTTTCCGCATCATCTAATATAAAGGGACGAAGAAAAGTATTGCCAGGCTCTCTGAAAATATTTAATACTTCGCCAACTTCTTTCGGTCCGAGTTCTGGCCTGCCTATCAGGTTGACAATTTCGTTCAAGGTCATTCGGTTTCGAACTGCGCGACTCTGGTCGATCTTAGTCAGGCAGATAAAAGCTGTTTTTATTATGCTTTTGGCATCTGCATCTGAAATGTTTTTTCCTGTTTTCTTTGTATAATATACTTCGGCCTGCTCCCAAAGTTTATTGGTATGCGTATCAAGAACATTCTGCAGGTTTGGGTTTCGATAACAGGCTTTGATCTCGGGAGTCAAGCTTTCAAACCATGTTTTAAATCTGTCCATCTGTTCATCGGGCAATTCATTTACCGGCATTCCACCTACCATGGCATAATGGATCAGATCCATTTCTTCATTTCCATTATCAGCTGCATGCCATACCTGATTAAGCGCATGTTGCACGATGGGTAGTTGATCAACTCCCTCTGTCAAATCGTGGATAAGGCGTTCTGTTAATCGCCTCGTAATACGGTTGCCACTGAGGACCGATGGTTCCTCAATGACCTGTTGTAGTTGTGCGCGGTTAAGACGGGGAACAAAAAACTGGGAGAATCCGATATACTCGGGAAGCCCACGAAAAGAGGCACACTGTCCGATATAATCTGACCGCATGGTGAATACAATATATATAGGCAGATCTTCATCGAGTGCAAGGCGGGCAGTTTCCAGTAATAAATTGAGTACAAGATTGGCATCGCTGGAGGGTACGCCTTTATTATAATTTTCCGGATTGGTGAAAAACTCCTCAAACTGATCGACCAGAATAATGAGGTTAGCAGCTTGTCTTTTAAGGGCGGCTTTTCCAACATCATCAGCGGACTGCCATGCAATTGAATTGGTGTCTATATATCGTTTTGAATTTTTATATAGATCAACAATAGCAGAGAAGCCATGATTTAATTCAGACTGAACCGTATACGTATTGGCTATATCCAGTTGCTTAGCTATTGATTTACATAAATTATTAAATGGAGTTCGTTCCGGTCTGAAGTCAGCCACACACCATTGAGTATATTTTGATTTTAAAAAGCCTGCTCTTGCATTGGGAATAATACCGGCATATATCAGGGAAGACTTACCATCACCCGATGCACCGGTGAGCATTAAGAATTTATTCTGTTGGAGTTGATGAGTAGCCTGATCTATATGCTCTTCCCTCCCTTTAAAATATAAGGATTCTTCTTCCGTAAAAGAACGTAAGCCGGTATACGGACAAATTTGATAGGATTCAAACATATTAGTTTAACTCGACTACGGTGGCGTAGACTTTTTTTACTTCAGAAGGTATTTTTTCTTTCGGGAGTATGGTAGAAACTACTTTGGGTGCTTTGAAGGTCCGGGCAAGGTTGGTTTTGGGATCATCATCCCCCACTAAAAACAAAGGAGTACGTGAAGATGCACCGCCCACTTCTTTCCAGATTTGTTTGATGAAAGGCAATGCCCAATCAGCCGCGTATTTAAAATAGACTACGGCCAGCTTACTTTTAGGAATTTGCTGCGAAGAGATTTCGCGGTATTGATCCGCGCTATCCGGCATAATATTCATGATTTCTACCGGGTATTCAAGGCTGAGCTGATCGGTGATGACCTTGGCTTCTAGCTCATCTTGCTGGTTAAATATGAAGAAAATATCTGTATCTTTTGCATCGTATGCTTCTTCATCTTTTTTCATCATGACGACCCGCATATCGTCTACTAATTGCATAGGGCCTGCGCTATTGGAAAACATCATATTCCGAGTAATATTATTGCGTATGTATTTGATGAAATTTTGTTGTGCGGATTTTGCTGGCTGAATACTATTGGGGTATGTCCATACAAAGGAATTAAAATCGGGATCAGATTCAATTCTTTTACGGGCTTCCATAAATTGAAATTGTGGAAATGAAATTTCATCGTCAGATTCAAATCGCCGGCCAAATTCGCTACCCAGGATATGCAGTGAGCACGAGCAACGACTCATTAATTCAATTACTTTTTGTTTGAATACTTCATCATCTGAAGGACAATCCGTAGCCGGAAATACATTGAATCCAGCTTTTTGTAATATAATGGCCAGTTCTTCTCGCTGTTCTTTGAGTTCTGATGAAGTCCAGGCTAGAAAAACGCCAGGTCGGTTGCGTTCAATGACCTGTACTTGCAAAGAGCTGGGTAAGGCAGTAATAAAGTTTTTTAAAGGAATTGGCCTAGAAGTAAAATCCTGATTTCCCGGAGCAATGCCTGATTTATCCTGAGCTTTGATACCGTTAATGATTTCCTTAATAGTATTGGCAAGTTTATTGATTTGATTCCGATAGAATATGCGGGATGTATCGGATGTGATCTCGTCATCCACCGGTCGCAACGGTCTGTTTACTCCTTGTTCGCGGTATATAAAATCAATTGATCGTAATTCACCGGATAGTTCTTCTTCCAGTAGGTGTAAATCCTCCGGATCGAGATCGTGTATTTTGATGGGTAAAAAACGTGAAGTGAAACTATCATTGGATAGCTTGATATTTCTACCGAGTCGATCGTTGCTGGACTCAACTTTAAATTGCTGGAATTCTTCTTTCCATACTGAGGAATTGGCGTCACAATAGGTCTGGGAAATAATAGGAATAAATATCAATGCTTTAAGAGCCTGGTCGTTGGGTTCTGTTGAAATTGATAAATCCGTTCTGGCATCATCGGGACTCCGATCAAAATGAATCGAAAGTCTGTCTTTGAGGGTTGCTTCTAGTTCCTGTTTCAGTTTTTCGATCAGCTCCGTGACCCAGCCACTTCCCGTCCCTGTTTTGGTCCCGGAAGGAATATATTTATTGTCGTTTGCTCGATAACTTATATATAAATCGTATTCAAAATCAGGAAGGATAGCTGAACTGGTTTTTTTACTATTGGAGCTCGGTGTCAGTAGGTTTTGTTCTTCGCTCAATACTTCGTAGATACTAACAGGTTCCCGTACGTTTTTTAAAATCTCCTGTTTCATATAACGGGACACAATGCCTTGTTTATTTATGATATTGTGATGGACAGATTCTGAGATCCAGATAGATCCGGGAGTAGATAAAGTCTGAAGTCGTGAGGCAATGTTAACGACATCTCCAAAAACATCGTTTTCTTCAAAAACAACTTCGCCATGGTGAATACCGATCCGCAATAAAAATTCATTGGTTCGATTGCACACCTCCTGGATTTTTATCGCAGCGTATACTGCATCAGTTACGGTATTAAAACTAGCCATCACTCCGTCGCCTAATTCTTTGATCCAGGTGCCCCCAAACTCTTCAATCACAGGCTTTTGGATCTCTCGATTTCGTTTGAGTAGCTGAAAGGCTTTTTGTTCATCATTACCCATGAGGGCCGTATAACCTACGATATCAGTAAACATTATAGCGGCAAGACGGCGGGTCTGGGGCATGTGGGTTATTGGTTTTGATTTTAGAGCAAAGGTTGCTAGGCTTAAACTATCCCATGCGGATCAGCAAAAACCTGTGGGGCTAAGATACTTATAATTATTAATTTGACATCCCGAACAAATCCCTTTTTTCGCACCCAAATTGTCTCATAATTACACCTTAATTGTGTATTGTGATGGCGTAGCCTGTACAGGTTTGACTTCGATTAAAAATGACAAGTTTGATGATCTCAGACAGAGGTGTCTTTTTCCAAAAGGATCAAGATGTGGTGTACAGACAGGGGGGTGTCTTTCCCAAAGGGATCACGATGTGAGAAGACACCCCGTGTCTTTGGACCAATATCTGATTTTTCAAGATCGATCCTGATATCTACTTCTATACCTAGTTTAGGTGCTACATTAAAGTAATTTAGATCTAGTGTCATGTTAATCGTAAACGGACGGTATACGGACTGGCGGTCCTCAATATCGTCAATAATGCATTCTACGCCTTATCCGCCACCGATTCAACGGACAAGGCTGCCTTATCCTCTACCGATTCAACGGACAAGGCTGCCTTATCCTCCAACGGTTCAACGGACAAGGCTGCCTTATCTTCCTTTGAGCACCCTGCTTTGGGAATATCGGAATATAAACCGAAATTAAAGCTAACGACGCTGCTCGTAGAGAAGTCGCTCAACCAAAACTTTACATCAGCCGGGCTTCAACCTCCTTTTGTACAAATCAATATATCGGACAATGGTCCGGGTATACCTCAGGGATTGATTGATAAAATTTTTCAACCTTTGTTTACTACTAAACCAACAGGTCAGGGTACCGGATTGGGATTATCTCTTGCCTATGATATAATCCAAGCCCACGGAGGCAATATCCAAGTCCTATCCAATAAAAATTCGGGTACGGAATTTATTATTCAATTGCCAGGTAAGTAGTTTCAAAAAACAATTGAAATCTACCAAAAGCCAATACAAGGGTTTCTTTTCACTTCGTGATCCATTTGAGAAAAACACCCCTTACCTTCCCATCAAGAAAAATAATTTTTTATGAATACAATAGAACAACTCATCCATGATGTAGCCATCGCACGAAATGAATTTATTGCACTCCTTGAAAATATCAGCGAGCAGCAAGCAACCTATAAGCCTTCGGCTGACGCGTGGAGTATTACAGATAATACCGAACATTTATTTTGGGCAGAACAGGGCGGTCTTTATGGCATGTGGAAGACCTTGTATGCTATTAGGGACGGAAAAACCTTACGTACGTACGAATCGGAACACAAAGAGTGGAGCATTGAAAATATTATTGCCCATACCTGGAAGGAGAAAGAACAGGTACCTGCTATTGCCGCACCACGGCTTGGCGGAACATTGATATTCTGGCGGCTGTCATTGGAAAATTTGCAACTTTTGTTAGAGGCGTTTGGTAAAGAATTAAGGGAAGATGAATTGCGGGTGCAGGCGCATCCCCACCCTATCTCGGGAGCTATGGATTTTCATCAAAGACTTGAATTTCTCCGCTTTCATATCCAACGACATCGAGATCAGGTAATCTCAATCATAGATCAACTTAAATAAAATGGGCATACTATGCCAAAGGAATAGGAGGTGGAGCACCAGGCTCACCTGATACCTTCGTGGCTAGGGCCATTCTCTTTTCCTGTTTTCCGAATTAGGTCCCATTGTCATGTCCTACATTTTCGTACATTTATTAACCATTCAATTTAGCCAAAAAAATTACCCGATCTCACCAACTATTTTATTAAACCTGATCCTGTTTTAACCATGAAAGCAAAATCAATCAAAGGAAATTCTCCTGGCGACATTCGATCATCATTAGAGCAGATTTTACTGGACGACTTCAAGCCTACTCTAGCCTTTGTATTCATCTCCATCAAACAAGACTTTGATGCAGTGCGAGATCTGCTCGACCAGCAAAGCATCCAGATTTTTGGAGCCACCACCGCAGGTGAGTTTATTGATGGCGACATTGGAGCTGGATCGATCGCCATTCTGTTGCTTGATGTGGATCCATCGTGCTTCACGGTGCTACTCGAAGATTACCAAGACAAAGACCCTGAAGCCGTAGCTAAAGAATTAGCCCAAAAAGCTAAAGAACAATTCAAGAACCCATCCCTTTTAATTTCATGCAGCATGGACCCGTCCAAAGAATCATCCAATGTTTTGGGAGAGCCTATACTCCGGGCGATAGAGTCGGTCATCGGAAAAGAAACGAAAATTTGGGGCGGTAGAGCTGGTGATGATCTTGCATTTAATGAAACCCTTGTATTCTCCAATCATCAAATATTGAAAACGGGGATTTTATTACTGGCTTTGGATGGTGATAAAATATCCGTTAAAGGTCAGACTGCTGCAGGGCAAAAGGCGATAGGCATAGAAAGGACAATTACAAAGGCAATCAACAACTGGATTTATGAGATTGATCACCAACCGGCGGCAGAAATGGTTTTAAAATTTTTAGGGATTGATATGACGCCTGCCGAGGCAGAGACCTTTTACCCAAGGATGAATATTGTATTAAGCCTGATCCGAGAAGTAGGTAATCCTGTATTGCGGGGAACGGGTGTGTTCAATTGGAAAGACAGATCCATCATGATCCTTGGCGGAATAAAAGAAGGAGACAGAATCCGACTCACTGTAGAACCTGATTTTGAAGTAATAGAGGAGGTACGGCAGAATGCTGAAAGATTGAGCAAAGGTGAAATGCAGGATGTAGACGCACTGATCATGTTCTCTTGCGTAGGCAGACTTTGGCAGTTTGGTCCATTGGTCGGCGATGAAATAGAAGGTATAAGAAAAGCTTTCAATGTGCCGATGGTGGGACTTTTTACTTATGGTGAATTTGGTAGAATCACTAATGGCAACAATGAATTTCATAATAACACTTGCTGCTGGGTGACATTAAAAGAAAAATAATCCTTCGACAAGCTTAGGATGACGAAAAATAAATAAATCATGAAAGCAAAATCAATCAAAGGAAATTCTCCTGGCGACATTCGATCAGCATTGCAGCAAGGCACGACTGATGGCTTCAAACCAACACTGGCCATTGTGTTTATCTCTATCAAACAGGATAGAAAGACCATTTGCGATATATTGAGTAAAGAAGGAATAGACATTATCGGAGCCACATCTTCAGGAGAATTTATTAACGGCCATCAAAGTGAAGGTGAGACTGTGGTGATGCTTTTTGATATCCATAAAGAAGACTATTGCATTTTGTTTGAAGATATTGGAGAAAGGACATTAAATGATGCCGCAGCTAATATGGCAACGGCTGCTTTACAAAAATTCAACAAACCCGCCTTTATACTTTGTAGCACCTTATTATCTGCAAGCGGAAAAATGCTGAATGGAGAAACCTTGATCCGGAGTATAGAAAGAGTGGCTGGCCCGCAGGTAAACATGTTTGGTGGTATGGCAGGCGATGATATTACATTTACGGGTACTTATGTATTTACACAGGATCGATCTACCGATTATGGAATGGTCGCATTGATACTGGATGAAGATAAAATAAGGTTACAGGGCATGGCTATCTCAGGCTGGAAACCCATTGGTGTTTTCAGAACAGTAACCAAAAGTGAAGGCAACCTCATATATACGATTGACCACGAGCCTGCTCTTGAAATGTACCTGCGTTTTTTAGGTGAGGATAGATCTTCTGCTGATGACCAGGTAAGTTTTTTTGATTCCATAGGGATTCATTATCCTTTCCAGATAGAAAGAGAAAACAGGGAGCCGCAAATGTGCAACCCTATTGGATATGATAAAGAAAAAAAAGCTTTGATGTGTGAATCCGATGTACCGCAGGACTCGAGATTTCGTTTTTCAACACCTCCTGATTTTGATATCGTTGAAAGCGTAGTGAATAAAGCTAATGAATTAAAAATTAAAACCCATGCTGAGGCGGATGCCTTGCTGATATTTTCATGTGCCGGCAGATTAAGTGCTTTGGGGCCAATGGCACATCAGGAAAATGAAGGGCTTTTTAATGTATGGCAAGCACCCATGGCTGGCTTTTATACCTATGGTGAATTTGGCAGAGCTGTTAATGGAAAACATGAATTTCATTCTACTACCTGTTGCTGGGTGGCTTTAAAAGAAAAGTAAAATGAAACCAAGACAGAATCAGTCAAGACAGTCAAGACAGGGGGTGTCTTCGAAGACACCCCCTGTCTTATAAACAAAAAAATAAAATGAATAAACATCTTCAAAAAATACTACAAATTCTCAATCAGGGTGAAAGTCTCACCGAAGATCAGAAGAATGCGGCGCTCATCTCATTGAAAGATGCGGACAAAGAATTAGAAATCATCACCTTCAAACTCGACCGTACCGAAAAAGTAAAACGTACCACAGCCATTCTTTTGGAAGAAACCATTGAGGAGCTTGAACAAAAAAGAAAAGCGGTTGAAGAGCAGAATAAAGAACTCGAACTAGAAGCTGCACTAGAAAGAGTGAGAAGCCGAACAATGGCCATGTACAAAAGCGAAGAGCTGGGTGAAGTAGTGCATGAATTATTTAATCAAATGTCTCCTTTGGGTTTTGCACAATGGGGATGCACCATCTTACTCGAAAATAAAGGGGGCTTTGATTTTTGGTTTTCACCTGGAGGCAAGGTTTTAGAATGTTTTCACGTTCCAAAAATTGATCACCCATTCTTTGAAAAATTATGGTCTATCTATATCGACCAGGTACCATTTACCGATATAGAATTAAAAGACGAAGCAAAGCGCTCATGGGACAATGCCATTTTCGAAAAATCCGATTTCAGAAAATTGCCTGAAGAAGTAAAAGCGTCCATGGTATCATTGACTAAAGTGAGGGATTCCATTGTCTCTATGCAGTATGGCCTCTTTGTAGCGATTGATACCAGTGAGGCTTTGTCGCAAGCTTTGGTCGTAATTCTTCAGCGATTTGCCAAAGTTTTCGAACAAACCTATACCCGTTTCTTAGATTTACAAAAAGCAGAGGGACAAGCACGTGAAGCGCAAATACAACTGGCCATGGAAAGAGTTCGTGCAAGAACGATGGCCATGCAAAAAAGTGATGAACTTACTCAGGCTTCCAATTTATTGTTTCAGCAAATGCAATCATTAGAAATACCGGCATGGAGTGCTGGCTATTGCATTTGGGACAATGTCGATAAATCATCAGCCACTTTTTGGATGAGCAGCGAAGGAATATTGCAGCCTCCATTCAGATTACCGCTTACAGAAAACTCTGTATGTATACGGTACAGGCAAGAATCCCTACGGGGTGAAGAATTTTATGCAGCAGAATACAGTGGAGAAGAATTAGCAACAATGTATAATTATATTTTTCAACAACCAGACTTGCAATGGTGGAATAAGCTGATTCTAGAAGATACAGATCGCCCTACCTTGCCCACATTTCAAATAAATCATGTGGTCTATTTCGCACATGGCTTTCTCTTATTTGTGACTCATAAGCATGTACCGGAAGTATATGATATTTTCAAAAGATTTGGAAAAGTGTTTGAACAAACATATACCCGTTTTCTCGATCTGCAGAAAGCAGAAGCACAGGCCAAAGAATCACAAATTCAACTGGCATTGGAAAGAGTTCGAGCTAGAACAATGGCTATGCACCATTCAAGTGAATTGGCAGATACAGCCACAATTCTTTTTCAACAAATCAAAGAACTTGGATACGAAATATGGTCATGCGGATTTGGTATTTGGAAGCCCGAAGTTGATATGGAGGAGGCATGGATGAGTACAGGAGATTTATTGCCCATTATTTTGATTCCTTTCAAAGAAGACCCCACCCACCTGAGTATTTATGAAGCTTCACTACGGGGAGAATCAGTGTATGAAGTAGAAGTGAAGGGAGAGGTATTGACCTGGCATTATAATTGGCTAATGTCGCTACCTTCTTTTAAAATAGTCTTTAGTCAAATTGAAAATTCAGGGGCTATATTACCAACAGTCCAATGGAAATATGCAGCCTTTTTTAAGCAGGGGTATCTGCATTTGATTACAACGAAACCTCAACCTGATATTCATGATATAAGCAGGCGCTTTGCAAAAGTATTCGAACAGACCTATACCCGTTTCCTCGATCTGCAAAAAGCAGAAGCACAGGCTAGAGAAGCACAGATAGAAACTGCATTGGAAAGAGTGCGGGCCGCTTCGATGGCCATGCACAAAAGTGAAGAACTGCACTTTGTTATCCGAGTGGTTTATGATCAATTGGTTCAATTAAATTTCAAGATTGACAATGCAGGGTTTTTAATTAATCCACAAGAAAGCGATGACTATAATATTTGGTCGGCTGATGCGAATGGAGTATTTCCGATCATATTACATGTACCCTATTTTGATCATCCGTTTAATAACGACTATGTAGAACACAAGGCCAGGGGTACAGAACATTTTTCAACATCCTACCCGTTTGAAATAAAAAACGAATGGTGGAAAAAGCTATGGCCAACGATGACTGGAATTCCGGAAGAAATAAGTGAAGCACTACTTGACATCAGGCTTAGCTCGCCCGGCCTTGCTTTGTCTCGTGTATTGACGAAAAATGTTGGGCTTTACCTGTTAAATTTTTCAGGCACACCTTATACAGAGACTGAAAATGCAACACTTATTCGTTTCGGCAAAGCCTTCGAACAGTCTTATATCCGTTTTCTCGATCTGCAAAAAGCAGAAGCACAGGCTAGAGAAGCACAGATAGAAGCAGCATTGGAAAGAGTGAGAAGCAGGTCTATGGGTATGCAGAAAAGTGAAGAGCTGCGCGAAGCCATCCAGGTGATCTACGAACAATTGATTCATTTAAATATAAATATTGATTTTTCCGGTTTTGCCATGGATTACCGGCTAAGCAATGATTGGAAACTCTGGGCTGCTGACTCTTTCCTGGAGTATCCTCTGGAAATGTTTATCCCTTATCTGGACCACCCTCAATTTAACCGCGCTATTGAAGCGAGAGATAATGGACTTGATTTTGAAGTTTGCAATTTAACCACCGAAGAAAAAAATAGTATCTGGGATCATATTTTCAAGTATGTACCTACACCTCAGGAATCAAAAGAAGTGATTTACGGTTCCCCCGGTTTTGCGACTTCCTGGGTGTTGCTGAAGAATGTCAACTTATACATCTGCAATCTTCAAGGCATTCCGTATTCAGATGCAGACAATGCCACACTCAAACGCTTTGGCCGGGTATTCGAACAAATATACACCCGGTTCAATGATTTAAAAAATGCAGAAGCCCAGGCAATAGAAGCAAAGATAGAAGCTGCATTAGAACGGGTTCGTGCAAGAACAATGGCCATGCAGCGAAGTGAGGAATTGCAGGATGCTGCCATAATATTATTTCAGCAGATGAAAGCTTTGGGCGTGCAAACAGGAAGTTGTGGTTTTAATATCTGGGATAAAGATCAGAAAGCAGCAACTGTATGGATGAGTTCAGCAGAAGGCACGTTACAATCACCATTTAAGATGCCGCATACAGAAAGCCCAATTTATAAACAGGTCTATGCAGCAATGAAAAACGGGGAAGCATTTTTAGTGAAAGAAGTTGTTGGCAAAGCCCTTAAAAAACATTTTGATTATTTATCGATCCTGCCAGGTATTGGGGATGTAATAAAACACCTAAGGGAAACCAGGTATACTTTTCCCGAAACAATAATTTATAATTTTGCTTTTTTTAATAATGGTTATTTATCCTTTCACTTGCATGAACATCGCCCTGAAACGTATGATATTTTTAAACGATTCGGAAAAGTATTTGAACAGACCTATACACGATTTCTTGATCTTCAAAAAGCAGAAGCACAGGCAAGGGAAGCACAGATTGAAGCTTCCCTTGAACGCGTCCGGTTTCAGGCTATGGCCATGCAAAACAGCGAAGATGTTAGCGTTGCCACAGCTACTATGTTTTTAGAACTAGATAAGCTAGGTGTAAAAAACAAGCGTTGCGGAATAGCGGTTATCCGCCCATCACAAACCATGGAAGTATGGTCAATAAGTAACCTGGCAGAAGGAAAAATGTTAAAGGGTTCGGGTTCATTTGATATGAATTCCCATCCGCTGTGGCGGCTTTTTAGTAAAGGCTGGGAGGCGAAGGAAGAATTTCTTTACTACTACCTGGCGAATAAAGAAAAAGAAGACTATGTAAAAATATTAAATACTACACCTACCTATTTGACACAGCCGATACTAGATTTCCCGGATATGCATTTTCATGCGCATTATTTTGGAGAAGGTGCTGTGTGGACTTTCTCGTTGCAACCCCATGTAGAAGAAGATAAACAAGTGATGAAAAGATTCACCTCTGTTTTCTCCCTCACTTTCCGCAGGTACCTGGATTTGAAACAAGCCGAAGCGCAGGCAAGAGAAGCACAAATAGAGACATCTGTAGAGCGCGTCAGATCGCAAGCTATGGCCATGCGAAGTTCCGAAGATTTAATTCACGCAGCAGAAGTAATGCGAAATGAGATGATCGCATTAAAGGTAGAAGGATTTACAGGGGCCACATTTTATCTGGTGGATGAAAATGATTGGGTATCGATGTGGGATTTTTCGGATCCAGGCAATCTTGGAAATCCTACTTCTCGCCTTGCCCGTTGGAATCCAAAAATATATCCAACGCTTGGAGAGTTTTGGAGAATTTGGAAAGAGGGGACTCCCTACTTTGTTATAGAATATGGACCTGATAAACTAAAACAAGCTCTTGACGAATGGTATGAAGTAGATAAAAATATCTATTCCGTGTTAAAGCAGGCTATGGACACCGGGCAGTTAAGCATCCAATGGAATGCAACGGGTAGTTTATCACGGGGTGTGTTGTCTTTGGATTTACTTAAGCCCCCAACCGAAGATACTAAGCAGATTGTGATGAAGATGACTGCAGCCTTTGATCTGGCCTATCAGCGATTTGAAGATTTAAGCCAGGCGGAAGCCCAAGCCAGAGAAGCACAGATTGAAGCATCACTAGAGCGTGTGCGAGGCAAAGCCATGGCCATGCATAGTTCAGAGGATCTGACTGCTACCATTAGTATATTTTATCATGAACTGGAATTATTCAGCATCACACCCAGACGGTGCGGTGTGGGTTTAATAGATAAGGAGACTCGTATGGTGGAACTCTCTACCATGAATACTACCGGACAGGGGAAGTCGATTGAGGTGATTGGAAGATTAAAACTTGTAGGTCACTCAATACTGGAAGGTATATATGATAATTGGTTGTTGCAAAATGAATATCATCCTGTTTTACGGGATATTGAGATCAAAGAATACTATCAGTTAATAAGGCCTCAGGTTGATTTTCCCGTAAACTACAACGATGCGGTTCAGTATGGTTACTTTTTTTTCTTTGCCGAAGGTGGTGTATATGCCTGGACTGAAAAAGAATTGATCGAAGATGAATTAAAAATTTACCGCAGGTTTACAACAGTTCTCAGTCTTACCTACAAGCGCTACAAAGATTTGAGAGAGTCAGAAGCCCGCGAGAAGGAGGCTATAAAACAAGCTGCCCTCGATCGCGTGCGTGCCGACATCGCTTCCATGCGCAGTACGGCCGACCTGGATCGAATCACCCCATTAATTTGGAAGGAACTTACTACGCTTGGCATACCCCTCATCCGGTGCGGGGTGTTTATTATGGATGAAGAAGAAAATAAAGTGCACACGTATTTATCTACACCCGATGGTCGGGCTATTGCCGCCTATCATACCCCAATGGATAATTCGGGTGGTCTTGCTGGTGCCATTGATCGTTGGCGACTACAAGAAGTATTCGTAACCCATTGGATTGAATCTGATTTTCAAATACAGGCCGATATCTTGTTGAAGCAAGGCTCTATCACTACGCGCGAACAATATTTAAATACCCTTCCAAAAGACGGTTTTCATCTTCACTTTTTACCATTCAGGCAGGGTATGCTGTATGTAGGCAGCATAAATCCCCTTCCATCTGATGCACTCCAATTAGTACGATCCTTGGCCGATGCTTTTTCGGTAGCTTATGCGCGTTATGAAGATTTTACCAAACTGGAATCAGCCAAACAACAAATTGAAAATACATTAACCGATCTGAAGCAAACCCAAACGCAATTGATCCAATCAGAAAAAATGGCAAGCCTCGGCGAACTCACCGCAGGCATAGCACACGAAATTCAGAATCCATTAAACTTTGTCAATAACTTCTCAGAATTAAGCGTAGAACTGGCAAAAGAGCTAAAAGAAGAAGCCGAAAAGCCCGAAATGGACAAACAAATTATCCTTGATTTAGCAAAAGACCTGAGCCAAAACCAAGAAAAGATCCATCACCATGGTATCAGAGCCAGCAATATTGTAAAAGGCATGCTCGAGCATTCCAGAAAAAACTCGGGTGAAAAAGAACCGACGGACATCAATGCATTAGCCGATGAATACTTAAGATTGGCCTATCATGGCCTGAGAGCTAAGGACAAAGATTTTAATGCAGTATTAGAGACAGACTTTGATGCAACACTTCCAAAAGTAAATGTTGTGTCTCAGGACATAGGCAGAGTGATGTTAAACCTCATCACCAATGCCTTATACGCTGTCAATGAACGAAGTAAAAAAGGGGAGGCAGGATATGAACCAAAAGTAACTGTAACCACTCAGGTAGCAGCTAATAGCCAACTGCTAATAGTTATAAAAGATAACGGAAATGGTATTCCGGAGTCTATCCTAGATAAAATCTTTTTGCCATTCTTTACCACCAAACCAACAGGGCAGGGTACTGGCTTAGGACTAAGTTTGGCGTATGATATTGTCATTGCACAGGGAGGGGAGCTGAAGGTAGAATCAATCGAAAACGAAGGTGCCAAATTTATTATACTACTAGCAAATGTCGATTATGAAACAAGTTAAAAAATATGTGTCTTTGTTTTTTATCCTGTTTTACAGGATAAGCGAATCATTTGGTAGTACTGATATTGAACTTCAAAATGATACCATTCATTTGAATACGTATTGCCAACTGGCCTTAAAAAATTCTGAAACCAATAGAGACAGCGCAATCTATTTTTCAAATATCGCTTTAGGAATAGCAGAAAAATTAAACCAAAAGTTTTACCAGGCAAGTATATTAAGTGATCTTGGCTACATATTATTGAGTAGTGGGGATTACAGCACTGCACTTACTAAATTACTTATTGCTAATAAACTAATAGAAGATGTAAATATTGCTAAAAATGTTATTGTCACCCCTTTTTTTAGTCAATACTTTACCAGTAATGACCCAAAAATCAATCGAATCATATTAATGGGCTATATTAAAAATAGTTTGGCCATGTTGTATGGCCGAACAGATAATTTTGACAGGCAATTATCCGTATTAAAAGAAGCAAAAATAATTATTGAAACAGAAACAAATGACTTAAATCTAAGATTTACCATAAACACCAATATTGCTAATGCTTATTTAAACAAAGGCAAGCTTGACTCAGCTCTTATCTTTCAGTATATCGTATTGGATATTGAAAGAAAAATGGAAAATAAAAATTATAGTGGCGCTTCCAATAAGGCTATTGGAGATATATACTTCAGAAAAGGAAACTTTAATGAAGCAAAAATAAATTATATCAAAGGCCTGAACTTAATGAAAAAAGGGCAAAATATTTTTTATTTAGCCCTATCACAGTTTGCCCTTGCAGATACCTATAGGAAACTTGGTAAAGTTGATTCAAGTTTATATTACTCAAAAGAAGGTATTAAAAATTATAGAATTCTTGGGACTAATGTACCTGAAATGGAAGAAGCATATACCGCACTTGCTTTGAGTTTTAGAGATGAAAACATGTATGACAGTGCCTACTATTATATGCAACTATCAAAAAAAATTAGCGACTCACTTTTTAATAGAGAAATTACAACACTCACAACTTTTCAAAATATTGGATTTAAAGAGAATATGAGGTTGCAGGAAGTTGAAACAAAAAAAATTAAATTAGAGGCCAGAAAACAAATATTGCTTTTATTGGCTGGATTGTCCCTGTTTTCCATCATTGCATTTATACTGTACCTCAACACTAAAATAAAAGTTAGAGCCAATATGTTGTTGGCAGAACAAAAGCGACAAATAGAACATACATTGGTTGATCTAAAATCCACTCAAGCCCAACTCATTCAATCCGAAAAAATGGCCAGCTTGGGAGAACTCACCGCAGGTATCGCCCACGAAATACAAAACCCGTTGAATTTCGTCAACAATTTTTCGGAAGTGAATAAAGAATTGCTTGGAGAAATGAATGAAGAGCTTGTAAAAGGGAATTTAAAAGAAGTACAAGCAATTGCAAATGATGTAATAGAAAACTCCGAAAAGATAAATCACCACGGTAAACGTGCTGAAAGCATAGTAAAAGGCATGCTCGAACATAGCCGTAAATCATCCGGAATAAAAGAACCGACGGATATCAATAAACTGTGTGATGAGTTTGTAAGATTGGGTTATCACGGACTTCGTGCAAAAGATCAATCATTTAATTGTGATTATAAATTGGATCTCGATCCTAATCTTCCATTGGTAAATGTCGTGTCACAGGATATTGGTAGGGTGCTGTTGAATATTATAAACAATGCATTTCAAGCGGCGGATCAAAAACGAAAAAACCTTGTAGGTTTGTCCGTAAATCCACAAGGAGACCTACGAGGTTTGTCCAAAGGCGACGCTGCAAATCTCGCAGAATCTAGCGGCGCACATGCTAATTCAAATCTGCAAGATTATCATCCCGCTGTAACAGTATCGACTAAAAATCTTGATGACAAAATAGAAATACATATCTCCGACAACGGATCCGGCATCCCCGACTCCATCAAAGACAAAATCTTCCAACCATTTTTTACCACTAAGCCTGCTGGAAAAGGGACGGGACTGGGATTGTCATTGGCGTATGATATTGTAAAAGCACACGGAGGAACTATTGAAGTAAGGACTCACTATTGTCCTCCTGGTGGAGAGTTGAAGGCGGAAACGAAAGAAGCCCGCTCGGATGACCCGGTCGGACGGGGAGAAGGTTCAGAGTTTATTATTCAATTACCAATCTGAAATCAAACAACATGAAGAAGCAAATTAAAGCCATTGTTAACCTTATAGCAATTTGTGTGCTAACTATTTATTCTAACCGGATAGTGGCACAGCAAAGCAAGGTTGATTCTGCTATTCATTTGTTCAATAAAAGTATTATCAATAACAAAAATGACACCGTTAGCTGGGAAGCTGCATTTGTTCTTTTGGATTCTGCTTCATTAACCGACAACCAATTTAATCAGTTAGAGGAAGTAACATTCAAATTAGATAGCCTGAAGTATTATATAGAATCCTCTTTTTTACATAGATGGGTTTTTAACAGACTTATGAATACCAATGCCGGCAAAGCAATTACCTATGGAAAATTACAGATTGAAAAATGGGATGAGCTATCTGACCCGGAACTATCAGGAATAAGAACAGCATTTTTAAATTCACTTAGAATCCCATTTCGTAATACAACCAGGCTTGAAGAGGGTTTTAGATATTATTCGCAAAAGCTAAATGAATATAAAATCCGCAATGACTCTTCAGGCATTACCCAGTGCTATTTTGTTTTAGCTGGTTTTTACAATACATCCGGGCTACTTGACCTGGCCATATACAATATAAAAAAGTCAATCAGCTATTTAGATACGTTAAAACAAAAACGCACATGGATAAATCATACTTATAACATTGCTTCTTATTATTCAAAAAAGGGAGATATAAATGAAAGCTTGAAATATTTCAGATTAGTATTGAAGGAAAAAACGAAGACCCGATTGCAAAATTTTACTTCTACCATTGGAATGGCAAATGTATTCATACAAGCCAATCAATTAGACAGCGCTGCTCATTATATTAATCTTGCCAAAAAGGATACAACACCTCATTTTGATGCTTTTCAGGCTGTATTTTTACAAATAGATGCTTTATATAATATTAATGCTGAAAATTTGGAAGAGGCTGAAAATCTGCTGAAAAAATGCTGGCAATTGATTCATAAAAGCAATATTCCGGCTGATGCGCAATCTGGAATTATTTCTCCGGACTATTATCTCGCAATGGTAAGAATTAAGCAAAACAAGTTTGATGAAGCTATGGCATTACTTACAAAGGATATTGAACGGTTACTCAACAATCGCATAGAGAAACTAAGAGGTTACAGGCTACTGGCAGATTTGTATAAAAGGACAGGTAAAAATGATAAGGCTGCCGAAACCTATACAATTTTTATTGGTATGCAGGATAGCTTGCTTGCTGACCAGGATAAATACCGCAGTTTTAGTTTTGAAGCAGAACAACTGATTAGTGAAAAAGAGCTTTCCATTACCAAACTGGAAAGCAAAAATAAAATTTCATCACTCATAAAGAATTTTTCGATTGGGGTAGCAGTCTTGTTATTACTGATCGCTGCCGGCATTTATAACCGGTTTCGTACTAAAAAGAAAGCCAATGTAGTGCTTGAAAAAACATTGACTGATTTAAAATCCACTCAATCCCAACTCATCCAATCTGAAAAAATGGCTTCCCTTGGGGAACTCACCGCTGGCATTGCCCACGAAATTCAAAATCCACTCAACTTTGTAAATAATTTTTCGGAAGTGAGCGTAGATTTAGCCAAAGACCTTAAAGAAGAAATTGAAAAATTGGCGATCCCTGAAAAACATAAAGAATATGTCAAAGAGATAATAGGAGATTTAAGCTCAAATCAGGAAAAAATAAATCATCACGGCAAACGGGCCAGTAGCATCGTCAAAGGAATGCTCGAACACTCCCGCTCAAGCACTGGTGTCAAAGAACCCACAGATATTAACGCTCTGGCCAACGAATATTTAAAGCTGGCATATCAAAGCCTGAGAGCAAAAGACAAAGATTTTAATGCAGTATTAAAGACAGACTTTGATGCGATACTTCCAACAATAAATGTAGTGTCCCAAGACATTGGCAGAGTGATATTAAATCTCATCACCAATGCCTTCTATGCTGTCAATGAACGAAGTAAAAATGGAGAAGTGGGCTACGAGCCCACTATCTCAGTCAGTACCCGGCGTTTGGATGAAAAAACCGATAGCCAGTGGATTGAGATTACAGTGAAGGACAATGGAAATGGTATTCCGGAATTAATCAAAGACAAGATCTTTCAACCATTCTTTACCACGAAGCCGACAGGTCAGGGAACTGGACTGGGTTTATCGTTGAGTTATGATATTGTAAAAGCGCACGGCGGGGAGTTGAAAGTGGAAACAGCGATAGCGAAAACGGGAGAAGCCCGCCTGCCGGAGCGTAAGCGCGGGCAGGGAAGTGAATTTATTATTCAATTACCAGTTAATTAATGAAACAGCAAATAAAAATATTTTTCTTCCTTTTGATCCCGGTATTTGCTACCGCTCAACAGGATCCTTTTGTTGAAATGTGGAGCGGCAAACAAATTGATAGTTTAAAAGTTGTATATGAACATACCACTAATGATACTATGCGAATGCGCCTGGCAAGAAGTTTTGGTTGGCATTACCAGGAAATTAATCGGGACAGCAGCTTATATTTTCAATCCATTCAATTGGAGTTGGCAAGAAAATTAGAATTGAAATTGTGGGAAGCTGATGCCCTTGACCAAGGAGGATGGGTGTTAGCTCAATTAAAAAATTATCCGCTTTCTCTTCAATATTTTTTAGCTGCATTGGAAATTTTACAAAAAAAAGATTGTGAAAAAAACATCTGGTTGATAACTCTTTTCTCAAAAGATAAGGTTCCGGAAAAGGCCCGACTGACTTGCCTCGCATCAACTTATAATGATATTTCAACTTTGTATGATGCCACGGGTAATAAAGCAGAAGAATTATCCAATTTATTGCAGGGATTCAAAATTGCGCAGCACATAAATAATTCTACGATGATTGCTTTAATTACTCTGAACACAGCAGGATTGTATCTTAGAAGGGGTCAGACAGACTCAGCATTGATTTATTTAAGAATTTCGCAAGACAATATGATAAAATCGGGCTATAAAACTTATGAAGGCGAAGCATTAAATACCCTTGGTGACATCTTTACTGGCAAGAAAGATTATAAAATGGCAAAGCAGTATTATGATTTATCTATTTCAGCAAATAAACGGAATAATGTTGCCACCGGCATCCCAAACAACTTTCTTTCTTTGGCCAATTTATATGTAGCTCTTGGTAAAGATGATTCAGCTGTCTATTATACCAGAGAAGCAATAAATGGTTTTAAAAAAGTTGAGAACTATACCGGGTTGAGCCGGGCATATAGATTCATATCTACATTACAAAAAAAGGCAGGTAATCCGGACAGTGCTTATTTTTTCTTACAACTTTATACAGTTTTGAATGACAGCCTTGCTAAGTCCGAAAAAGAAAAAATTGATGCCTATCAGAATGTTGGATTTAACCAGCAAATAGAGATGCAGCAACGGGAAAGAAAGCAAATTCAAAAAGAAAATGCAATAAGAACATATGCGTTGCTTGCAGGGATTGGCATTTTCATGTTAATTGCTTTTTTATTATATAGAAATAATCGTAACCGTAAAAAAGCAAATCAACTTTTGCAAATTCAAAAAGAAGAAATTCAATCACAGAAAAAAAATGTGGAAAAAACATTGAGCGATTTAAAGATTACCCAATCCCATCTCATTCAATCAGAAAAAATGGCAAGCCTTGGGGAACTCACCGCAGGCATTGCCCATGAAATTCAAAATCCGTTAAACTTCGTCAATAACTTTTCGGAGGTAAGTTCGGAGTTAATAAAAGAAATGGTAGAAGAAGTTGATAAAGGAAATACAGAAGAAGTAAAAGCTATTGCTGGTGATGTAGTACAGAATCTTGAAAAAATAAACCATCACGGTAAACGAGCTGCAGATATTGTGAAGGGAATGTTGCAACATTCAATAAGCAGCAGTGGTATAAAAGAACCCACAGATATCAACACTCTGGCCGATGAATATTTAAAGCTGGCATATCAAAGCCTGAGAGCAAAAGATAAATTGTTTAATGCCTCCATGGAAACCAATTTTGACCATACTCTTCCAAAAATAAACGTGGTATCCCAAGATATAGGCAGAGTAATACTCAATCTCATTACCAATGCCTTCTATGCCGTCAATGAACGAAGTAAAAAAGGGGAGCCCAACTATGAACCCGCCGTGTCCATCACTACTCAGCTAACAGCTAATAACCAACAGCTAATAGCTATCAAAGACAACGGCTCGGGCATTCCCGATGCTATCATTGACAAAATTTTTCAACCTTTTTTTACGACTAAGCCTACAGGACAGGGCACTGGAATAGGGTTGAGTCTAGCCTATGATATTGTAAAAGCACACGGCGGTTCTATCGAAGTTAAAACAAATTATCGTCCGATTGGCGGCTCATTAAATTTAAATTCAATTGGTGAGCCTGGAGAAATAAAAGTGGAGACAAGCGAAGGTGTAGGCACGGAATTCACCATTCAATTACCATTAAACTAATTACCCTTTTCAGTTGCATATCACATATTAAACCAATAAAAAAAAATAACAATTCATGAAAAAAATATTTCTTCTTCTTTGGGTCCCAATCTTACTTTCAGCCCAAAAAGATCAAGCATCACAATTAAAACAGTTTTTTGAAGGCCAACGCGATCATTTTCATTTTAATGGCAATGTACTTGTGGCCCGGGCAGGTAAGATCATATATCAACAATCATTAGGATTGGCTGATTTTAATACTCGGCGGCCTTTAAATGAAAATTCAATTTTCGAGTTGGCATCCGTATCCAAACAGTTTACAGCCATGGGCATCATGATCTGTAAGGAAAAAAATCTGCTGAGTTACAATGATGATATCAAAAAATTCTTTCCCGATCTGCCCTATTCAGGGATCACCATCCGACATCTGTTGACGCATACTTCAGGGCTACCCTCGTATGAAGATCAATTTGAAAAATATTGGGATCATAAAAAAATCGCATTCAATAAAGACATTATTGTCATGTTGATCCAGCGCAAGGATACGTTATTGTTTCCTACGGGTAGTCGATGGCAGTATAGCAATACGGGTTATGCTTTACTGGCGTCCATCATCGAAAAAGTGACCGGTAAAAGCTATAATGATTTTATGTCGGCTGCTATTTTTAAGCCCTTGAATATGCAACAAACCTTCATTTATAATTCCAGACGATCTACGGGCAAGATACCTGACAACTATGCTTTGGGCTATGTCTACTCTGATAGCCTAAAGCGATATACGCTCCCGGACAGTCTCAGCTCACATGATATCGTATATTATCTGGATGGTATCGTAGGCGACGGCTGTGTCAATTCTACCACAGGTGACCTATTGAAATGGGATCGCGTATTGAATACCGCTACATTAGTGAGCAAAGCATATCTGGATGAAATGATGTCGCCATTGATTCAGACTTCGGCCAGAGACACCACGACATTCTATGGTTTTGGAGTAGGCGTTCAACCAAAAACGGCTCAGGGAAAGATTGTAGCACATACCGGTGGATGGCCCGGATATGCTACGCTACTGGTGCGCAGAGTAGATAAAGATGAAACGATTATCATATTATCCAATAATGAAACAAGCAACGGCAATATCAGAGCAGGGCTAGAGTCTATCTTGGCCGGTGAAGCTCTGGTGATGCCCTCTGCACATAAGGCTATACAACTTGATCCTAAACTCATAGATCGCTACGCAGGTACCTTTTTTGCATTCCTTACGATGGAGTTTATCAGTAAAGACGGCAAACTTTATCGGACCCGCAAGGGCACTCCTGATATTGAATTGATCCCAGAGTCAGAGACCAAGTTTTTTTATGCTGATGGTACTGATCGACAGATCGAGTTTGAGCTGGATACAAGTGGGAAGGTCACCAAGGCCTGGTTTATCAATACCGGCCAAAAGGGCGAACTCAAAAAAGTAAAATAAGCGTAATGTAAATTTTAACCATCTTGTATGGACTTTCAGGAGTAAAATAGTGCTAAACCTTTTTTAATCCATAAATTTTAAATCATAGAACCTTGGAGCAAAAACAAGAAGGCCTAAAAAGGGAATTGACTGTGGTAGATGTAGCAGTCACTGTCATCAATATCTCCATATCCAGCGGCATTTTTTTATTGCCGGCTTTGATCGCGAGCAAATTGGGCAATGCCAGTATAGTGGCTTATGTCTTGTGCGGGATCATGTTTTTGCTGGTGACCTTGTGCTTTGCCGAAGTGGGGAGCCGCATCACTACATCCGGAGGTGCATATGCTTATATCGAAAAAGCCTTTGGAAAGTGTGTTGGTTTTATAGCCAATGCGATCTTTTGGTTTGGAGTAGGGGTCATGGTGGCAGCAGCGTTGATCAATGCTATAGCCGACATGCTATCGATTTATTTTCCAATATTTAATAATCCTTGGTGGCGGGGGGCCTTTTTTTTCATCCTTATCGTGTTTTTTGCGATCATCCATATCAGAGGCGTAAAGCAGGGCATGATCACCGTCAAAATAATCACGATGATAAAGATAGTACCCTTGATACTACTGATCATCGTGGGTCTATTTCACTTAAATATACAAAATTTGAATTGGCAAGGATTTCCAACATTAGGTTCGTTGGGGGAAGCTTCCTTGATTTTGTTTTTTGCATTTATCGGTGGGGAAAATGTTTTAAACATCAGTGGCGAAATGAAAAATCCTCAAAAGACCGGCCCGCTGGGTTTGATGATCGGTGTAGTGATCATCATTATATTCTACAGTTTAATTCAAATTATTGCACAAAGTACATTAGGCGCTGAGTTGGACGATCAAAAAGCACCGCTAGCCGCTGTCGCCACCTTACTATTGGGAGATTGGGGTACTATGCTGCTCATAATGTGCGGTATGATAGCCATATTTGGAAGTTTAAACTCATTGGTGATGGTATTCCCAAGGGTGATGTTTGCAGGAGCGCAAGATGGTTTATTGCCAAAGTTTTTATCCAAAGTCCATCCTAAATATGCTACACCGCATTGGTCCATCATCACGCTATTGGTCATCGGATTTATCCTGGCTGTATCAGGTGGGTTTAAACAGTTGCTGGTCTTAGCTACCCTTTCTATGTTGCTGTTATATGTAGGAGTGGTGCTGGCCGCTATTAAATTCAGATGGAAAAGTGATTCCAAATATAAGGCAGGGTTTTTATTGCCGGGTGGCTACAGTATTCCTGTCATTACGCTCATCATCCTTTTCTGGCTTATCATGCAATCAAAATCCAATGAGATCATCGGGATTGGGCTTTTTATACTGGCGCTAGCGATCATCTATGGGATTGGGCTTTATTTTAAAAGGCAGATCTGAATACAGACATTCCAGCAATTAATCCTTTCCAAAGTTTTCGCCCATCGGAGGGGAGAAATGCACCAGAAAAAAATGACAACATTTTAATTCTTGGACAAAACCATTACAATATCTATCGATAAGGTGGAGCCTGTAAACCTATTCCAGGATTAACCTATTTTTGTAAACTAATACTAGGATTTAATTAATTATTAACCTGTAAACTTTTTTTAGGACGGGTCAAGGCTTTAGTTGCAGAGATTAACATTAATGCTCGAGAGCATATCTGCGCTTAAGTTTGAGTTGCGTGCAGCCAAAAGTCATTTTAAATAAAAACATTCCACCTTCTGCCTACTCCGAAGAGGGAATTGTTCTTTGCCTAAACTGGATTAAGTCCTATTCCAAGGAATTTTGTTTATTTTAACCTTGCTTTTAAAATCTCTACCTTATGCAAAGAAGAAAATTTATTCAGACAGCTGTGATGAGTTCAGCGGCTTTAGGTCTTCATCTGCCTTTGATCAAGGCTATGCCCTCCCGCCTCAATACGACTGCCTCCAAACTAAAAATAAAAAAGATCCGGTATTATGCTGCTCCCGGCTATAACAAACCTCTATTTAATCAAGCTCGTGGCATCGTCGAGATCGAGACCGACGGCGGTATCACTGGCATCGGCGAGGGTGGTTTTAAAGATGTGATCGAACAATGTGCGCAGATGATCATCGGTCAAGATCCATTCCGAATCGAACACATCTGGCAATTATTATATCGGGGCATGTTTTATCCTCCGGGCAGAGAAAAACTTCATGCCGTAGGAGCTATAGAGATGGCGTTATGGGATATCAAAGGCAAAGCCTTGAATGTGCCTGTGTACGATTTATTGGGTGGGGCTACCCGAGATTATATAGAGTGTTATGCTACAGGCTACAGTGCATCTAAAGCTACTAATGAATATGACCGAGCTAAAGATTGCCTGGCAGCAGGGTTCAGGACCTATCGAACTAATCCTACAGGTGGCAATGGCGAATTGCCCTTTGATTTTTATGAACATACTCAGAAGACCATTGAGCATTGTCAGAAAATGGATGCTGCCGTAGGCGGGGGTGGCAATTGGGCTATAGATCTTCATACCCGATTTGATACGCCTGAGGGTATAAAAATCTGTAAAGGCATAGAGCCCTTGCAACCCTATTTTGTGGAAGATATCATCCGCTCCGAAAATCCCGGAGTCTATAAAACGATTCGTCAGATGACCAATGTGCCTATAGCGGTCGGGGAACAATTTGGAGATCGCTGGGACATCAATGAATTGGTAGAAAATCGACTCATCGATTATTGCCGCATCACCACGCCTAATTCCGGTGGTCTCAATGAATTAAAGAAAATCGCAGCATTGTGCGAGACCCATTATGTAGGTCTGATCCCACACTTTACCGGCCCTTTATCTACAGCAGCATTGGTACATGTGCTGGGGTCATCCAGTCCGACGCGATGCCTGATCGAATTGGCTGGGGGCGTGTTTGAGCAACCGGCCTATTTTAATTCGGACTATATGCTATTCAGAAATGGTAAGTTGTATTTGAATCCTAAGCCTGGATTGGGCGTAGTATTTAATCCGGCCAAAGCCGATCTGGTCGCCGAGATCAGTGCAAACACTAAATATCCACATCCGATCTTATATGCCAAAGATGGATCAATACATGGATGGTAAAAGAACTTGCGTGCATCGAAATTTATTTCGATGATGAATATCTTCCGCAGTAAATAGATTATATGCAATCCTGAGTTGTTACGAATCTGAAGAATTGCTTTTTTTATGATTACATCGAAATAAATTTCGACGCACATGAACTTCAAAAATTACCGATGGATCGTACTAGGCCTCATTTTTCTGGCTACATGCATCAATTACCTGGATCGTCAGATCATCGGATTATTAAAACCAATCTTAGAAAAGGAATTTAATTGGACCGAATCAGATTTTGCCCGCATCGTGATGGCATTCACTGCGGCGTACGCCATCGGCTTATTGATCTCCGGAGCCATCATTGATCGCATCGGCACCAAGCTAGGCTATTTGTATAGTATTATCATCTGGAGTATAGCGGGCATGTGTCATGCTTTGGCAAGATCGGTATCCGGTTTTATCATAGCCCGCATCGGATTAGGATTAGGTGAGGCCGGCAATTTTCCCGCTGGAGTAAAAGCGGTCGCAGAGTGGTTTCCTAAACAAGAGCGGGGTCTGGCTACTGGTATATTCAATGCAGGGACCAGCGTAGGTGTGGTGATGGCCTTATTTATCGTGCCTTTGATCTTAAACTATGGAGGATGGAGGGAGGTGTTTTGGATCACCGGAGCCTTAGGTTTTGTGTGGGTGGTGCTTTGGATCTATTTCTATGATATACCTTCCAAACAAAAACGATTAAGCACCGCAGAATACAATTATATACAGGCCGGTCAAGATGGACATTCCTCTGGCGATGCTATTCACATCCGTTGGTTTAAACTTTTTAAATATCCGCAGACCTGGGCCTACATCACAGGCAAGGCATTGATCGATCCCATCTTTTGGTTTTTTTTATTTTGGTTGCCCTCGTACTTTGCAGCCACCTTTAGTTTGGATCTTAAAAAACCCAGTGTCGAGCTCATGATTATTTATCTCGCTACTACGGTGGGCAGTATAGGCGGAGGCTATTTTTCTTCGCTATTGATCCAAAGAGGCTGGTCTACACTCAAAGCGCGCAAAACTGCCTTACTGATCTTTGCTTTTGTCGAGTTATCGGTCATCTTTACACAATTTGCTACAACGGCTTGGGTGGCAGTAGCTTTATTAAGTCTTGCAGTGGCCGTCCATCAAGCCTGGGCTACAAATATCTTTACGCTGGCCTCTGATCTATTTCCCAAAGAGGCAGTCGGATCCGTAGTCGGCATAGGCGGTATGGCCGGTGCGGTGGGTGGGATTCTATTCCCGTTATTTGTCGGTCAGTTATTGGATCGTTTTAAAGGCATGGGCAATGTTACAGGTGGCTATCACGTGTTGTTTACATTGTGCGGGTGCACGTATTTGGTAGCCTATTTGATTATCCATATTTTGACCAGAAAGGCAGCTAGATTGGCCGTGGATCAATTGGTATGAGCTCTGAAGCAAACGGCTTGGTATCCCCTCCAAACGCTATTAAGCATTTTCGTACATTTATTAACCAATCACCTTAACCCCAAAATACATGAAAGCAAAATCCATAAAAGGAATTTCAATACAAGAAATTCAATCCGCATTACAACAAAGCATGGCAGATGACTTGCCTACCGGAGCATTGGCGCAGGAAGGCCTGCCTACCGGACAGGTAGGCTTTAAGCCAACATTAGCCATTGCCCTTGTGTCCATCAAACAAGACCGAAGAGCCATCTGCAAAGTATTCGATGATGCAGGCATTCAGTTTTTTGGGGCCACTACCAACGGCGGTTTTATCGATGATGAAATAGAGCTTGGTTCTGCGGCCATCCTCTTATTGGATATGAATCCCGATTACTTTACTATTCTTTTTGAAGAATATCCTAATAAAAACTATCGTGAGGTAGCTGCCGGTATGGCCAGAAAAACGCTGGAACGGTTTGCCCGCCCTTCATTTCTTATTGCCGGATGCAGCATGGAAACAGATGCCGAGCAATTACTTTTTGGTTTTGAAGATGTTATTGGTAAGGATATAAACATATTTGGCTGCATGGCAGGGGATGGTTTTGATTTTAAAGAACAGTTTGTATTTACCAATGATCGCGAAAGCAACAGAGGCATTGTAATGTTGGCTTTTGATGAGGATAAAATAAAACTAAAAGGTCGGGCCATCTGTGGCTGGAAAGCAGTAGGTACGGTCAGGACTGTAACAAAAAGTGAAGGCAATCATGTCTATACCGTAGATGATATACCGGTGCTGGACCTCACAGCAAAATATGGTGGCCTGACGATAACAGCAGATAGTGGCTTTTCCGTAGAAGTGGCGGCCCAATTTCCCTTGCAATTACAAAGAGAAACCGGTGACCCGGTGATGAGGCCCGGACTGATGATAGACTGGACTGATCACTCTTTTTACTGTAGTGGCGCCATTCCGCAAGGTTCCAAGGTCCGATTTTCATTGCCACCTGATTTTGATGTCATAGAAAAAGTAATTGAGGGTTGTGAGGATTTGAAAGCAACCGAAATACCCGAAGCGGAGGCTTTGATCATATTCAGTTGTGCAGGACGATTTGTTTCTCTGGGGCCACTGATCAATGAAGAAATAAAAGGGATGAGCAAAGTATGGGATGTGCCGATGGTCGGCATGTTTAGCAATGCAGAACTTGGGAGAGCAACAGGTGGAAATTTGGAAATGCACAATTTAACAGCTTGTTGTGTGGCGATAAAAGAAAGATAATTATAATAAGAAAGGGTGTGGAGAAGACACTCTGTCTTAGCATAGCTTGCCCCAGTCTTTTAAAACTAACAAAATGAACAAAAACCTTCAATCCATATTGACCCTCATCGAGCAGTCGGCTAAGCTTTCTGATGAAGAAAAAAAAGCACTCTCCATATCATTGAAAGCAGCTGACAAAGAATTAGAGATCACTTCATTCAAACTTGACCGCACCGAAAAAGTAAAACGTACTACGGCTATTTTATTAGAAGAGACCATTGAAGAGCTGGAAAAGAAAAGGAAAGATGTAGTATCGCAAAACAGGGAATTGGAAATAGAATCTTCATTGGAACGGGTAAGGACCATAGCTATGAGCATGAACTGTCTCGAAGATATGGTGGATGTATGTCGCATCATTTCCCAACAACTGGAACTTTTAAACGTAAAGGAAATACGCAATGTACAGACAGCCATTTTTTACGAAGAAAAAGGTGTGTACATGGATTATGAATATTATGCTAAGCATGACAAAACATTTATTACCGAAGTGAATTATACTGATCATGCCGTTGGAAAAACATTTGCCCATCAAATGCTCAAAGGTCCGGGGGAAGCGTATTTGCATGGATTTAAGAAAAAGGAAGATGTTTTAGATTGGTACGAATATCAGAAAACCACAAATGTATTTATTGATACTTTTCTTGAAACGGCTGATTCACTTAATTACTATTGGTATTCGCTTGGTCCTGTAGCCTTGGGAATCTCGACCTACCATCCACTTGATGAAAAAGAAACTGATTTATTCAAACGCTTTCTCAAAGTATTTGAATTGTCCTATCGAAGATATATTGATATTGAAAAAGCCATAGCTCAGGCTAGAGAAGCGCAAATACAATTAGCATTAGAAAGAGTGCGTGCAAGAACAATGGCCATGCAGAAAAGTGATGAACTACCCGAAGCTGCAAATCTTTTATTTCAACAAGTGCAAAGCTTAGGTATGCCCGCATGGAGTGCAGGATATGGTATCTGGAATGATGAACTGCCTACCGGAGCCTTGTCGCAGGCAGCTAAATTAGCAGTTACATTATGGATGAGCAGTGAAGGTGTGTTGCAACCACCATTTAAAGCGCCCACGACGGAAGATGAATTATTCATGGAGATGCGTGAAGGGCATGAAGAAGGCAAAATATTTCATGTGGTGGAAATGGGTGGCGATAAATTAGTGAAGCACTATCAGTATATGCGTACACTCCCGGTGGTGGGAGAAATTTTGGATTCAATAATTGCGGCGGGGCATCCATTGCCCAGCTTCCAGATTATGCACCATGCCTATTTTTCAAAGGGTTTCCTGTTGTTTATTACCACCGAGCCTGTCCCCGATGCTCACGATATCTTCAAACGTTTTGCCAATGTATTTGAACAAACCTATACCCGCTTCCTCGATCTGCAAAAAGCAGAATCACAGGCGAGGGAAGCAAAGATAGAGGTGGCAGTAGAACGAGTAAGGGCTAAAGCACTTGCTATGCACAACTCTGAAGAGATCACAGGTGTAGCTCGAGTCCTCCGCAATGAACTTGGCCTTCTCCATATAGAAGGTCTTTTCGCAGTCACGATTTACCTCGAACAGGAAGATGAAACAATACGGTTGTGGGATATCACTATCGCTGATAATATCCTTGAAAATGGCCCTAAAAGCAATTGGGATCGGAAGGTCCGGTTGGAAGAGTTGCATCCACGGTTATTTATAAAAATGATCTGGGACTCCACCGAAAAGTATTTTGTGATTGAACAGCATGAGCAGGACTTTCCCATCTTGATAGAATGGGTAAATCAATTCAATACAGAAGAAGCGGACGAAATCGGACGGGCCATAAAAGAGAATAATATTAAGCGTACATGGTTTGCAGGTGTACAACTTGAACATGGTAGATTGAGTATAGAACTATTAGTGCCTCCATCAGATGAGATTGAATCCATCCTGTCAAAAACAGGAGCAGCTTTTGATCTTGCTTACAAACGTTTCCTAGATCTGCAAAAAGCAGAAGCACAGGCGAGAGAAGCGCAGATAGAATTAGCATTAGAACGAGTGAGGGCCAGAACGATGGCTATGCAAAAAAGTGATGAACTGAGAGAAGTGGTAATGACTATATATGAACAATTGCAGCATCTTGATTTTAATGCCCAGGCTTGTAATATTGTTATTGCAGATAAGATCACTGGCAACAGGGAGTTTTGGGTAGCAGGGTTTACTAAGGAAATGTTTCCTGAAAGTTACAAAGTACCTTATTTCGATCACCCTTACGTGAATAAACAGCTGGATGCATGGAAACACGGTGAAAAGTATGCTGTATTCGAATATTCAGGGAAAATGAAAAATGATTTTGATGCAATATTTTTTACAACAACTGATTTCAAAAATATTCCGGATGATGCAAAAAGAATAATGATAGAACTACCTTCTGTAACCTTTTCCACTGCTTTCTTCAATCATGGTTCTTTACAGGCACTTGGCAAAGATGCACTTTCGACAGAACATGCAGACATCCTTAGGCGATTTGCCAAAGTCTTTGAACAGACCTATACCCGTTTCCTCGATCTGCAGAAAGCTGAAGCACAAACAAAAGAAGCCCAAATAGAAGCAGCGCTGGAAAAAGTGAGAAGCCGCACTATGGCTATGCAAAGTAGTAACGAACTACAGGAAACAGCCGCTGTTCTTTTTAATGAATTTAAAAAATTAGGCACCGAAGATATTTACCAGGTAACAATAGGTATATACAATGAAGAAGAAAGAGTGATAGACTTTCGGGTAACAAGCTGGGAAGGAAGTGGAGAACAGGAAAACCGTTCCTTTAGTTTAAGCATGGAAGAGCCTACGGTTATGCAGCCAGCAATGGTGGCATGGAAGGCTAATAAAAAATCATTGGTAGTTGACCTTACCGGGGAAGCATTGGAAGGATGGTTGAACTACAGAAAAAAAATAAGTGGTATAACTGTAAGCAGTGCAGATACAGGTGGACGAAGAGTGATTACTGTTGCTTATTATTCTAAAGGCCATTTATCTATTTCTTCTCCTATGCCCGTACCAGCAGAAACAATACGAATATTAGAACGTTTTGCTGCTGTATTCGACAGCACCTATACCCGTTTTCTTGA
>JANOWJ010000137.1:0-14753 GCA_031417835.1 Saprospiraceae bacterium
TAGCGATATCGTCATTTAATTCTGTATCGGGATAACTTTCTCTACAGTATCGAAGATAATAATGCACAATCTGATGGTAAGTCTTGATGGTCTTTGGGCTAAAGTTTTTAAGAATCATAAAATTCTTATACTCCAAAAGATCATTTTCATGCAAGGTCATTATTAATAGTTTTTAAAGATGAATTGAATGATTCAAATGTATAAACTAAATCGACTTATTAATTGATAAAGCGAGAATAAACAAGACTTTAGCAAAAGGGTTTGTTCAACGTTTTCGGGCTTGGCGAAGGTGGCGATTTTACGCACCAACTTTCATAACGAAGAACCAAAGTTCAAATATAGGAAAAACTGTCCTACGAAGCACTGAACCGCCACTTTTGCCAAGCCCGTGTTCAAGCGACACCTACGGTGAAGACCTGATTGAATAACTTCGTTACTTAGCATTTCACAAATTTAAATTTTTAAAAATGAAAGGTAATGAATTTTCAAAAAAGACACTAAGTGAAAATGCGGTAAATTGGATTAGAAAATTGCATCAGCTACTCGTGCTTAAAGAGTATGGCAAGGGTACATTGCGCAATTATGTACAAGAAATGACTTTGTTGTTTAAGTATTACTATGATAAAGAAGTGGAGCAAATCACACATCAAGATATAGAGCAGTATCTGATGTACATAAAAGAGGTGCATCAAGTAGGAAGAGCAAAATGTAGGAGCGTAGCCCAGTCGAGTAGCTTTTTCTTTAAAAGAGTACTACAAGTCGGGTATATAGTGCCCAGCAATTTATATCCGAAGAAGCAATTTATACTGCCAGACATTATGAGTGAAGATCAAGTTAAGAAATTGATGAGTGCAAGCTTAAGCCTGAAGGAAAAATGCGTAGTGGGACTACTATATGGAAGTGGTATGCGAATCAGTGAAGTTTGTAATCTGAGGATAAAAGACATAGAAGGTGGAGAAAAGAGGATCAAAGTGTATCAAGGCAAAGGGGGTAAAGACAGATATACCTTGCTGCCAGAATCATTGATAGCAGAGATGAGAAACTACTATATAGAAAGTGGCAAACCGAAAGAATATTTTTTTACGAGCAAACAAACTAAAAAAGCACATAGCATAAGATCGATGCAAGTGGTGGTAAATACCGCTATGGAGAAGGCGGGCTATGAGCGGGGGAAATATACAGCACATACGTTGCGCCACAGCTTCGCTACACATATGCTGAATATCGGTAACAACATCCACGTGATAAAAACATTGCTAGGTCATAGTAAGATAGAGACTACGATGGTGTATTTGCATTTGCAAAGACATACCCAGCTTGGAATAGTATCACCACTGGATGTATTGCAAAATCATACAACAGATGTCACAAAGCAATAGTGAGATAAGACAACTATTGCAAAAGAAAATATTCAATCATGCATCGATAGGTAAATATAACTCATACAGTCAAAATGTATTTAGCAGACTGAGTAAATGCCACACCAGGGAAATAGGAGTGCATATCTATAAATGCAATAATAGCTGTTGTGGTCATGTGCACTATCAGTATCACAGTTGTGGTAATCGACACTGTCCCAACTGCGGAGGCACGAGGAGAGATCAGTGCCTGCCTGTCCGGTAGGCAGGGATAGAAGATAGAATGAGTGAGTTACTGCCCACTATTTATTATCACATCGTCTTTACGGTACCTCATGAGTTGCATGGATTATTTCTTTGTAATAGGAAAAAAATGTATGACTTGATATTTGAGTCAGGCCATTATACATTGACCAAACTTGGTAGAGATGCTCAGTGGTTGGGAGCTACACCAGGAATCGTTTCCATATTACATACTAATGGACAGGACTTAAGTTTTCATCCCTGCCTACCGGCAGGCAGGCTCACATTCATTGTATAGTGAGTGGTGGAGGTATAGACACGGAAGGGAAGTGGCTTGCTGGTAAAAGAACAGAGGGGAAATTTCTTTTTCCAAGAAGAGTGATGGAGATGATGTATAAAGCATATTTTATGAAGCGATTGAAGTCGATGTTTGGAGATGGAGACATTAGAATACCTGATCAATTCGATGCCAAGATCATGGATGAAGTAGGCTATAAAAAATGGAATGTATATGCCAAAGCACCATTTGGTGGCCCCGCTCAAATAGTAGAGTATCTAGGCAGATACACTCATAAAGTGGCCATCACAAGCCACCGCATCACAGAGATAGCTGACTCGACCATTACATTTAATTACAAGGATTATAAAGATGGAAGCAAAGTCAAAAGCATGACATTGATGCAGGAAGAATTTGTGAGAAGATTTGAATTACACATTCTTCCTTACAAATATGTAAAAATACGGCATGCTGGCTTTATGTCACATAATGGCAAAGATGATAGAATAAATAACATCTATCAACAATTAAAATTGCCGACCCCTATGCAAAGTGTAAAAATATCTACCAGACTAAGAATATTGATCAGTACAGGTGTAGATATCACAGTGTGTACTCAATGCAAAATAGGAAAACTGATCTTGCTCGATTCACTCATCATGTGGAATGGAGACCTACGGTCAGTCTTTGAGATAAGAAGCCGAGGAAAACCATCATATTAAATTTCAAAATCAGAATACTACATACAATGAAAAAATCAAATACTAAAAATAAAATCACTTAATCACTGCGATGGAGTAAAGACTTCTTTTGTCGACTTACATCGACAAAAACAAAGACCCACACCTTAAGATTATTTAAAGGTATATTTCTTCGCTACTGGCATACCTAGCTTGTCGCTGAACACCGTATAGCAAAAAGCCCCTTCGGCTTGGCAGTGGTATTTTTAATTTATTCTATTGGCTCCGATTTTGGGGAGGGCTTTTTTCTATACGGCTAAATGTTACCGGTAGTGGTTCGCTTCGGTCAATGGTCTGCCATGTCAAGTTTGCACCGACTTTGGTTTGTCCTGTGCGTTGGCTCGGTGGCTCTTTTGATTTTTTTAGAGGTGATTTGTGTGTTGGCAAAAAAAACAAATGTGCCATCGAATGCATAGGCATTCGTGGCACAAAATTAACTTCAATGGTCACACTTTTTATTGTAGTTGTTTTACGACTTCAGCTTTTTCAATGAAACCAGTATTTGTCCAAGTCAGGGTTATGTTTTTGTAGAGTTGCAGAACAGGTAGTGCATCTATTTTTAATTCTTTGCATAGGCCTTTATTGTCGTCTGCGTTGATGCGGATGACTAAAATGTTGTTAGTCATATCTTTTGAAATTTCATCTAAGTATGGTTTCATTTTTTTGCAAGGGGCATACCAGTCGGCATAAAAGTCCATTAGCACTAATTTATCTGAGTTGAGCAATGCGTCAAATTGTTGTCTTGTCATTCCATTTGATATAACTGTGTTGTTGATGGTTTCAGGTAAGTTCGCACCTCTCCATTTCATTATTCCTCCGTCTAATTCATATACTGTTTTGAAACCGTCTGAACGCATTTTGCTTGCAGCAGATGAACTTCTGCCACCACTTAAACAATAAATAAACACAGGTTTTGATTTGTCAAGTGGTGCAATTTGTTTATCAAATTCATTTCCGTTCCAATCGTAATTATTTGCGTTTGCTAAATGTCCTTTTGAAAATTCATCTAATGTCCGCACATCAATAATTGTAGCGGATGGCGTTTCCTTTAATTTTTCTGCAAACTCGATTGCTGAAAGGTTAGCCTTGGTTGTTGAGTTGGTTTGTCCGCTACTACAACTGTTGAATAGTATTGCTAATAAGGCGATTGCAAATAGTTTTCTCATTTAGTTTGAATGTTGGTTGATAATTTGTTCAAGATTATTTGCCGAAACAACTCCCGATTGCCTCCATTTTATTTCTCCTTTTTTGAAAAGCATAAGTGTTGGCACTCCTTGTATTTTGTAGGCATTCGCTACTTGCTGATTTTTGTCCACATCTATTTTTATGATTTTTGCTTTATCGCCAATTTTAGATTTCAATTCCTCCAAAATGGGTTTCATCATTTTGCAAGGTCCGTACCAATCTGCAAAAAAATCTATAAGTGTCGGTGTTTCGCTATTGATGATTTCTGAAAATGTCGTTGCCATATTATTTCGTTTTTACTTCTTCAAATTCTATATCCTGAATGGTTGTGTTTGATTTATTTTTTGTCTGTGTAGCACAATTTCCACCATAACAATTTCCTGCTGCACAACCAAATGCAAATAAACCCATAGATGCAAAGTAACCACCAAAGGCAACTCCGAACCATTGTTGGTTTATTACTGATTGAACTATTACAGCAATTCCCATTACAAGATATAATGCTCTCGTAAATGTCCAGTTTGTTAAAATCCTTTCTTTCATTTATGCTATTTTAATGGTTGGTAACATTGTAACTTTTGATTTTATGGAATTAGAAATCAAGCAAGCAGCTTCCGATTTTTGTAATATACGTTCTGCTTTTTCTCTATACTTTTCTTCATTGATGATTACTCTTGGTTCAAGTATAATTTCACTCATCATAAATTTTCCGTCCACTTGTTCCAGCTTTCCTTTCGATTTACAAATGAAATGCGTAAAATTCAGTTTTGAAATTTCGGCAATAGATAAAAATGTTGTCATTAAGCAACTACTCACAGCAGCCGTAAATAAATGTTCAGGCGACCATATTCCGGGAATACCCTTTGGGAATTCTGGCGGAGTTGCTACTTCTATGCAGCTTCCAGCTTCTTTATTCAGTTCGGGAGAACACATCACACCTTTACGGTCGGTGTTCCAATTTACATCTACATTATAAAAGTGTGGTTCCATTTTATCTAATTTTGTTTTGTAAACTGCTCCAACCGCCACCGTTGTGAACTTCTGTAAAGCCATTTGATTTTAAAACACTTTTGGCACTTGCACTTCGCATTCCGCTTGCACAACAAGTGATAATCGGTTTGTCTTTTTTGAGTTTGTTTAAGTTGCTGCTCAAACTATCTACCGATATGTTGATTGAGCCTTTAATGTGTCCGCCTTGGTATTCGCCTTTGCTGCGAACATCTAAGATTATTGCTCCTTGTTTAACCAACTCTGCATAGTCCACTTTTGGACCAAAGCCAAGTAAACGTTTTATTATGTTTATCATCATTTAAACTGTTTGAGAGTGAATGCAATTTACATCTAACCATGAGCCGCCATTAAAACATTCAATGCCTTTTTGCGCAAGATAACCTTGTGCCTGTCCACTTCTGCCACCAGATGCACAGCATAATACCAATGGCTGTTTAAGTTTTTTTAATTCATCCACTCGTTTCTCAAGTTCCTGCAAAGGAATATTGATTGAACCAGCTACATTTCCACCTGTAAATTCAGAGGGCGTTCGCACATCTACGATTGTGCCTTGTTTTTCTTTGATAATTTTTTCAATGTTCATTTTTAGTATGTTTTAGTTTGAAAGTTTTCCTGAGAGACAACTGGTAACACTTTTTAGTTGCGTTAATAAGCCGTTCTTCTCTCTTGCCTCGGGATAGCCTATGGATAAAAGCATTTGCGTTAATTGTTCTCTGCTGACCATTTCATGGTGATTGACAGAAACATTATTTGTTTTCAAATCAACTTCTACTTTTTCAACTCCTGAAATGGCAGTTAGTTTTTTAGTGATGGTGTTTACACAACCACCGCAACTCAAATTTGCTATTATTATATTTTCTGTTTTCATTTTTATTGTGTTTTGTTTTTTTTTTTTTAAACATATTGAATAATAACCCGCCCATCATTGCTCCATACAAAGTGCTGTTTAGCGGCTTTGATGTGATAGCACAAGTTCCGCTTGCACAACCCACAAAATGGTAGTAGAGATAACCGCCAATTGCTCCTGCAACTATGCCAATGATGCTCAGTTTATGTTTTAGTATAAAATTCATTTTTGAAATTGCTTTACCGCTTTGCTTAAATCATAGACCTGCGATGTTCCGTTTAGTTTAGATTTTATGATACTGCTTCCTGCTGCACTTCTGTAACCACCTGCACAATGAACCACGATTGGTTTGTGAACAGGTATTTCGTTAGTTCGTTCTCTTAATTCGTGCAATGGAATGTGAATGGCATTTGCAAATATTTTATTAATTTTTACTTCCGAATGATTGCGAATATCAATGATAGTAAATGCTTCATCGTTTTGCTTCAATTCATTACTGTCAAAGTATTTTATTTCCGTATTCCCATAATCCAGCACAAATGCTAAGACAATTTGCTGCTCGTAACCAATCTTTGCGGTTCGTTCAATCAGTTGGTTTAATATGTTTTCGTTTTCCGCTATCAAGTAAAATGGTTCATTTGGGTTTACAATACTGCCCAACCAAGTTTCAAATTTGGTATCGTTCATCAGGTTGATTGCATTTTTCAAATGTTTCTTTTTGAATTGCTCCTGTGGTCGTGTATCAATAATTAAAATATCAGGGTTAAGTGAATTTGCAAACTCTTCAGAAGAAACAGTTTCTCTTTGATGTACCTTTAAAATATTTGTTGCGTAAGCTTCAGCACCTTTTTTATTTATACCAACATCATGCGGAAAATATTTTGGAATGAAAGGCTGGTCTGCCAATAACTCGTTTACAAATTCTTGTTCACTAAAATTTTGCAAACTCCAGTTGCCTATTTTTTCTACTCCAATAGTGCTACTATTTTGTTCACTCAAACCTTTGCCGCATAAGCTTCCTGCTCCGTGTGCTGGATAAACCAACACATCATCAGGTAAGGTCATTAACTTATTACGAAGCGAATGAAACATTAGCTTAGCTAATTCTGCACGCTTTTCAGTAATTGCTCCTGCTTGTTCTCTTAAATCTGGTCTGCCACAGTCACCAATAAATAGTGTGTCGCCTGTAAAAACAGCATTTTCTTTTCCATTTTCATCTATCGCAACTATGCTAATACTATCTGGAGAATGTCCTGGCGTATTGATAGCCTTCAATGTGATATTGCCTAAAACAATGGCATCACCATCATCAAAAGTTTGATGTTCATATTCTGCCCCCAATAATTTACTCACATAAATTGTAGCACCTGTTGTGTTGTGAATTTCTAAATGACTACTCACAAAATCAGCGTGAGGATGAGTTTCAATTACAGTGGTAATTTTCGAATTTTGTTTCTTTGCAAAATCGTAATAAGGCTGTGGATTTCTTGCATGGTCAATCAATGCCATTTCTCCATTGCTTATAATTGCATAAGAGTATGGGCTAAATTTTTATCTTCAAATTGTTTGATTTCCATTTTTCTTTATTTTATGATACAAAGGTCGGTTGATGCATTTGGCTGCACAGCCACTTTTGTTACACTACTCAAATTATTTCTGAAACCACATTTTTATCGCAATAGCCACAAGCATTACGGCAAAAGTTTTCTTTAAAATATCCTGTGGAATTTGCGTTGCGAACTTTGCACCGAAGTAACCTCCTACAAAAAAGAATACCGCCATAATTAAAGCGGCTTTAATATCGACAAACCCTTTTTGATAGTATTGAAAAGCAGCTAAAGCTCCTACGGGAAGCACCATCATTATCAAAGCTGTGCCTTGTGCCATTTGTTGCGAATATCCAAACAACATTACCATTGCTGGAATAATAATTATTGCACCACCTAAACCTAGCATACCGCCAAGAAGTCCAGCAACCGCTCCAATTAAAGCGATAAGAACTGCATTTTGCAGTTCCAGATTATTGTGCTTTTTTTCGAGTAGAGATTCCGAATGGCAAATACAGCGGACAAAAACTCATAAAACTTGTCAGGATGAAAATACCTGCAAGAACTAACAAAATAATGGCTAAAGTGCCTGAAATGATGTTTGTAAAATACAAACCTGCAATTACGATTGCGACAAGTATTCTAACTACTTTGTCGGCTGTGCCCATATTTGGTTTCATTGTTTAATTTTTTAAATGATTAATAAATTACACCACAAAAGTCCTACATTGAATTGAGTTGCACAGCTACTTATGTTACACAAGAGAAATTTTATTTCTGCCAAGTTTTACCAAACCTTCGTCCTCCATCTGTTTGAGTAAGCGAGAAACCACCACTCGGGCTGTTCCCAGTTCGTTTGACAGTTGCTCGTGAGTAACGTATAATGTTTGGCTTTTTGTCATTTCACATTTTCTTTTTATGAAGTTCAAAAGTCTTTCATCTAACTTTTTAAATGCAATTGCATTTACCACTTCTAACAATTCTTCAAACCGTTTGTGATACAAGCGAAAAATATAATCCAACCATTCAGGAAATTCCTTGATGAGAAAACTGACCTTGTCAATTGGTATAAAAAGTATTTCTGTTTCTTCTTCGGCAATTGCTTTTACTTTACTTGTGTCGTGATGCAAACCTCCTAAGAAAGACATAATACAACTTTCACCTGCCTTGATATAATACAATAAAATTTCCCTTCCGTCTTCGTCAGTCCGCATAACTCTGATGCTGCCAGTTGTAACAATAGGTATTGCCTTTATATAAGCGTTTTCATTTAGAATTGTTTCACCTTCCGCAAAGGTTTTAGAAAAACCAAAGTCAGAAAGTTTTTCTCTTATTAATGGTGAAGATTTGAATTCTATTATTTCGTTTAGTTCCATTTTGTAATGTTAGTATTTGTTTTTATACGGTTTGGCAAAATTAAATGTGCTGCAATTTGGGTAGGTATAAGCAAAGGCATTGCAGCTCTTTTAATTTAGCGAAGCGTTGGCATTTTGTATTCTGTTGTCAGCTCGAATGTTGATGTTATGCACTGTCGCCCTACCATTACCGGTAACGTTTCGCAGATTTGCGATGGGCGGGATTTCCAGTACAATTGCTTATTCGAAGATATAAACTTTTTATAACTACAAAACTATATTCGGAGCACGAAACCCCGCCTATTGCAAATGTGCTGTTATAGCCAGTGCTTCTTATCATTTTTTACCAAAGTTTGATTTCGCACTATATTTCATTTTTCCATCAAGCACTAACTTCACTGCTTTTTCTAGGTCGTCAAGCGGAATGTTGTCTGTTGACCAACCATAAGGATAAGTGATATGGTCACCAGTTTTTTTGTCTTGTTCACATAATAAATGTTTTGCTCCGTCCTTTTCAAGTTGTATTGTTTTTTCAACTACAAATCGTCTTTCTACTTTGTCTCCTTCTTTGTTAAGCAGGAAAACTTTATATGAAATATCTAAACTTTCTTTAGGGTCAATGAGTGATTTTCTTATTGGCGCTGTTTGTCCATTCCATTCAAATTGAGCAATGGCGATAGTTTTTATCTCCATATCTTCTTTAGGCAATTTTCCCTTTTCAAATGCAATTTTGACTAATCCAAATATGCTGTCGGCTTTTACATATTCTTTTGCTGCATTATAGGATTTCATTAGTTTGTAATAAAGTTCGTAGTTGTCTTTGTCTAATTGAATAGCCTGTGAATAGGCTTTAGCTGATTTTGAATAATCTTTCGTATAGGAATATTCAAGTTTACCAATACTTTCGAGTGTCTCTTCGTAGTAACTATTTTCTTTAGGAACGCTGTCCAATGCGATATAATAAAGAGATAAGGCTTTTTTAAAGTCTTGTTTGCCGTGATAAATGTAAGCTACCCAAAAGAAAGGTTCACCAAAGGTGTTAGGCATTTTTGTTGCTTGAACAAAAAAATCTAATGCCTTATCTTCTTGTCCTTGATATCTATAAATCTGTCCTTTTTGATTCATAAATTCTTGATTAGTGGGTTCTTTTTTTAATGAAATGTCAATTTCTTTCAAAGCTTCGTCATATTTTTTTTGGTAGCATAGTGAAAGTCCTTTATAGAAATAAACAGAGCCATTGTCAAGTCCTTTAGCAATTGCCTTGTCGTAAAACTCAATTGCTTTATTATCGTTCTCAAGTCGGAAAAATGCAAAGCCAACCATATACAACTCGTCAGGTGTTAATTCGTCCGCTTTCTTTTCAAGTTTTACAAGTTCTTGATAATTCTTGTCGTTGTAAAGTTCTGTTGCTGTCTGTCCGTATGAAAACGAATAGAGCAAAACTGTCAAAATGAATGTCGCTGTTTTTCTCATGTGTTTTGTTGTCGTAGTGTCGTCTGTTGGCATTGGCTATAACATTTATAAAAGTATCCGACAGCCATTAAAAAAATTTGGCTTTGGATTGGCTATTAAACTGGCTGTCGGTATACTTTGCGTTGACCGAATGCAGAGGTTTTGCTCGCCAGAATTACCGAGGCTTCGCTCAGCACAAGAGCAAGTGCTAAGCACTGTATGGTAAAAAGTAATTTGGTGATGTGAAGACATTTGTGTTGGATTTATTGGATACAAGGAAAGAGAATATGGAATGTGCCATTTATGCCTATGATTTACAGATAAAAATAGAATTTGTTTTTGAATATTTTAAATAAAAAAAGAAAGTGCAAAGCGTTGCCATGGCTACAGGTAGATGTAACAGAAAAAATTAAGATTTTAGGTTGTACTTAATGAACATACCAAGACCTCAGCGACCTGAAAAACTACCTAAAGTATTGAATGGAAGAGAAATCAAAAAACTGTTTTCAGGTACCACTAATCTCAAACATCGAATGATACTTATGTTGACTTACGGCATGGGATTAAGAGTAAGTGAGGTCGTACATTTAAAAGTCGCAGATATAGATAGTCAGCGAATGCAGGTATTAATTGAGGCTGCCAAAGGAAAGAAGGATCGATATGTAAATCTGCCACATACTATACTGGAAGATCTACGGAATTATTACAAAGAGTATAAGCCGAAGAAATATTTATTCGAAGGACAGTATGGTGGTCAATATGCTATACGTAGTGTGCAGGCTGTATTCAAGACTGCTATGAAACAGGCTAAAATCGATAAGCGGGTAGGAGTGCACGGCCTCAGGCATAGTTATGCTACGCATCTGTTGGAGGCGGGTACAGATATGACATTTATTCAACACTTATTAGGTCATAATAATATAAAGACTACGCAGATCTACGCTAAAGTCGGACGCAAAGAAATTCAAAAAGTAAAGAGTCCGCTGGATAGATTGTAAACTATGAATGCATGCTTAATTAGGGCACGCTTAATTGACAAAAATCTTAAACAAAATCAAGGATCTCAGAAAGTTGCAATACTGAGGATCTTTAGGTTTGACAAAAATCTCTTGCCTGGATAATGAAAACGGGCATTAAACGAACTCAACTCTTTGAAGGACATAACGATGAAGATTATTTCATGATGCCCTCAACTGTCAACGATAACTTTACTCAAAAGCAGCCAAAACCGAAAGTCTCTCTAACAGTGGTGCGGTTTTTTCAATCACACTGTCAATTTCCAAATATCTCCCGATCCAAATCTGAAATCTTAGAAACCCCAGCCAGAACCATATTCAGTTCAAGTTCCGCAGCCATATTGAGGATAAGGTCTGTCACTCCGGCGGCACCGTTTAAAGCAAGTGCATATGCATAAGGCCTTCCTATACCTACCATGTCTGCTCCAAGGGCAACAGTCTTCATAATATCAGCTCCGGATCGCACACCACTGTCAAATAAAATAGGAATTTTTTTAGCGGTTACTTGTGCAATTGCTGCTAATGCATCCAGTGACCCTACAGCACCATCTACCTGTCGACCGCCATGATTGGATACATAGATAGCATCCACGCCATGCTCTATTGCTGCCAAAGCATCATCGGGATGTTGAATTCCTTTGATGATGATCGGTAGTGTCGTTAATAATTTTATCTGATCAATAATTTTCCAGTTAAGATCTGGTTTAGAATAAATCTGGGTGAAAGTCCGTACCGTTTTGAGTGCATGACCTCTGATATTGGTCATGAAATGGCCGGGCAGATGTTTTGACATTCGAATCAGATGACTGATGCTATGGATATTAATGTCCTTTTTTGAGTGATCATCATCAGCCCAATTCGTAACGAGATCTTGAAATACAGGATCACTGGTATACTGAGCAAGACCCTTACCTTGGATGAATGGTAGGTGGGCCTGATTCAAATCCCGACATCGCCAGCCTAATAAAGTGGTATCTGTAGTAATGATAATGCCGGATGCACCTGCAGCTTCGGCTCGGCGGACAAATGAAGCGACAAGCTCATCTGATTTACTCACGTACAATTGAAAATACCAGGGAGACCCGTTTAATACTTGAGCGATGGATTCCATAGGATAGGATGCCTGGCTGGATACGACCATGGGTATGCCGGTCATCGAGCAAGCTTTGGCTACTGCAAGGTCGGCTTCAGGATGGGCTAATTCTAAAACCCCGATGGGGCAAAGAAAAAAAGGCAATGGAAAAGACTTATTAAAAAATTTGGTATCCAGCTGTTTAGATTCAATGCCTCGCAACATTCGCGGTATGATGGCATATTTATCCCACACCGCTCTATTGGCATGCATGGTGGACTCAAAGCCGGCTCCTCCGGCAAGATAGCTAAAGGCCTCTGTAGATAACTTTGATTTTGCAGCAACCTCCAGACCACTAAAATCGACAGGGATGGAGGGCTTATGTGCTGATACTCCTCGAGTATAGATTAATCGCTGCCGTGCCTGAGCACTGAAGTTCATATTTTATTTCTGAGGAGAATCATCTACAATATCAGCATCTTCAATAATATCTGTTGGGGGAATACTCGAAGTCAACAAATCATTGAGTTGTTTTTTGTCTTGTTCTGCAAGTGGCTTTTCTGGTGATGGTGGGGGCACTGTGTTTACTTTTTTGATTGGCACTTCTACGGGTGGTGGAGGAACGGCGGCTTTAGGTGCTGTTTTTTTATCCGCATCGTCTAGAAACTTTTTTGCTTTATCAAAAAAATCTTCATGTTTGCCCATTAATGGTTCAGTCAGGTTTTTATTCGAAGTGATGGGTGTATCTGCAAATTCACCTTTAGGTTCTTTAGCCTCAATAGCTTTTTCTTTTTCAATAAAGTCATCTATTTTTTGATTCAATACTTTACCCTGTTCTTCTGCTACGGTTTTAGCTTTTTCATACAATTCAGTTCCTTTCGTACGCGCTTTATCGACTATATTTTCAGAAAAGGATTCTGCTTTTTTCCAAAAATCATCGGTGGCTTCCACGACTTTACCACTGATTTCTTTTGCTTCTTCTTTCGCTTTGGCATAGGTAGCAGCCAGCTTATCTTCTACCAAATCCATTTTTTTGCGAATAGGCTCCACAAAATCTGATTCAGCTTTAGGAGCGGATGGATCTTGAAAGGGGGTGGGCCTAGGGTCTATCCTGGACTCCCATAGATCATCGACTTTATCCAATACCCGGGCTCCAGTCTTTCCTATTTTTTCCCCGGCTCCTTTCATAAGGTCTATGGTTTTATCCAAGAGTTCTTCTCCTTTATCTTTGGTGTAATCCGCTGCTTGTTCAGCCTGATGTTTAGTGACACTCTTTACCCCAAAAAGGAGTTTTTTGATTGGATCGAATATGCCCATTTTGATTTGAATTTAGTATTGTCAAAACTACAAAATTAGTAGGAGATCCCTTGCTACTAATCGACGAAAGGAGGCTCAAAACGGAGTAGCTTCGAGATTTGCCTTGGTGGTTGTACTTTAATTTTGGATAATTTCGTTAATACTAGTACTAACCAATTGTACAACACTTATGACCAGAAATCGATGGTATGTAGCCTTGGCTGGGCTTTTTATAATAGCCTGTCTTCAAATAGCTTGCAGTGTCAAGAAGGGTGTCAATCCAATAAAAAACCTCAAAATAGTTGATAAACCCATCATATGGGATACACTCCGTAAGCGACTATCACTCGAATACATGCATGAACGGCATGGGCTCACCAATGTACGTGCTCCTGTCATCACTCCTTCTATGGTGGTCATCCACTGGACCGCAATCCCTACATTAGCGGCTTCTTTCAACACATTTAAGCCGACTGTATTGGATGGTCGGGATGAACTACAACAAGCCAGCAAACTGAATGTTAGCGCTCACTTTTTAGTGGATCGAGATGGCACCATTTACAGGTTACTTCCTGAGACTGCTTTTGCAAGGCATGTGATCGGGCTGAATCATTGTGCCATAGGTATAGAAAATGTAGGTGATGGAGATCAATATAAATTGACTGAAGCACAGTTCAAAGCCAATGTACAACTTGTACAATACTTGCATTATAAATACCCTATCCGATTTGTGATAGGTCATCTCGATTATCAGCGCTATAGGGACCATCCACTATGGAAGGAGACCGACCCAACCTACCTTACGGAAAAAACAGACCCTGGAGATGCGTGGATGAATAGATTGTATGTGTCGTTTGATCAGCTAGGGGTGTATGGGATATCGAGATTTCCCAAAGTGGTAAACTGAAGAATATCAAGCTAATAGGAAGGATAAATAAAAAAGAACACCTTAACTCTACTTTGTCAAATGACTATGTGTTCATAATGTTATACTTCTCCGAAGTACATTGAACCACCGAAGAAATGTTTACAAATGTTATGCTTCTACCGAAGCAATAAGAATCATTCTACTGGTTCGGAGAAACTCAAAGTTTGGAGTAGCTACCATTTCTGAGTTTTAGTACTTCAGAGAAGTACAACATTGAAAATTTTTGGATTCTGGAGCAAATTTGAGCTTGCTTAAAAAGATTAAGGCGGCTAGCTTGAAAATCGAAGCATGTTATGCTTCTACCAAAGCAATAAAGCAATAAGAATTATGCTATTGTTTCAGAGAAACTCAACCTTTGTAGTAGCTACCATTTCTGAGTTTTAGTACTTCGGAGAAGTACAACATTGGAAATTTTTGGATTCTGGA
>JANOWJ010000138.1:0-148470 GCA_031417835.1 Saprospiraceae bacterium
TCAATTGCATTCTGCTATCGCCTCGATAGTTAGCTTCAGATATCGTCAGTTTGATCGGATCAGATTTATTGATTTTACGACGCACTTGATTGATATACCAATCCACAGCTATCAGACTGAGATTGACTACGCGGACATCGGTACGGATACCTTCCATCTCTTGAGCATACCATAACGGATACGTATCGTTATCGCCGTAGGTAAACAAGATGGCATTGGGAGCGCACGACTCGAGGAAGTTGAGTGCATAGTCTCTAGATCCAGATAAGTTTTTTCTGGAATGATCGTCAAAGCCTTCAGTCACCATGATGAGAGGGCTTAAACATCCGAGGCCTGCCGCGACTGCCACTGGCAACATCACATTGCCTTTGATCTTTGAAGCCAGATATCGGTATAGGGAGATGACACCCATACCAGCCCAAATCGCAAAAGTCAAAAAAGAACCTACTAATACATAGTCTCGTTCACGGGGCTCATTGGGCGGTTCATTGGAATAAAAGATAATACCCATGCCGGTGAGTAAAAACAACATCATCAAGGCTAAAAAATCTCGTTTACTTTTTTTATAGTGCCACATCATGCCTAAGATGCCAAGGATCAAGGGTATAAAATAATATCGATTTCTGCCCGCATTAGTTTTCATCCTAGTCGGCTCCTTGTCCATATTATAAAGTCGCGCTTCGTCTATGACTTTGATACCAGAGAGCCAGTGGCCACTTTTGAGCATCCAGGGGAAATAACCCTGATCAAAGTTGAGCCGGCCTACAAAATTCCACATGAAGTAGCGATAATACATCCACATCACCTGATATCTCACGAAAAATGACATGTTATCAGCTTGAGTCGGCTTAGTCTTGCCACCCATCCAATACTGATACAATGAGGCTCTATCTGAATGGCCCATTCGAGGAAATAATTTTTCATCGGATGACCGGTATACTGGAGTGAACTTTTTATCTACTACTTCATACCGATCCCCGACTCGACCGTATCGGTCCTCGGAGGTATACTCGATAGGAGAGGCATTATAAGCGGGACCTTTAAGCAACGGACGATCACCATATTGCTCGCGATTGAGATATGGTATCAATCGCATGGCGTCTGTGGGGCTATTCATATTAATAGGCGTATCTGCATTAGCCCGGATGACGACTACGGCAACAGTAGAAAAACCAAGGATGACCAACATGGAAGTGACTACAATGTTTTGCACGATCGCATTATTATTTTTTCTAGCGTAGTGTAAGCCATAATAGATCCCTGCCGATATCAACAAAAGAAAAGGAATGATACCCGTGTGAAAAGGTAGGCCTAATCCATTGACCATAAGATAATCAAAAGAGCTCCATAGTTTAGGCAATCCTACGATGACCAGCTTCTGATACAATCCTAAGACCACTACAGATCCTGCTAAAGCTATCAGAGCACCCGTAATAGAATGCTTTTGAAATCGCTTGTAATAGTATAATAATCCTATGAATGGAAAAGCCAATAAGCTCAATAAATGGACGCCGATGGACAACGCAGCTAAAAACAAGCATAACACCAACCATTTTTCATTTTGGGCACTCGTAGGTAAATAATACCATTTCACGGCTGTCCATACTGTTAGCGCAGTAAATAAGGTGGACATGGCATAAACTTCCCCTTCAACTGCACTAAACCAAACGGAAGTGCAGAAAGCCCCAGTGAGACCTGCTACGATACCGCCAGAAGCAATCACCCAGCCTTCATGAGTCTCAGGCTCCTTATCTCTGCCAAACCAAGATAACTTAGACATCATCACGGTCACCCAGCAAAAACAAGTGGCTGCAAAAGCAGTACACATACCAGACATGAGATTAACAGCAAAAGCAGGTGTAGATGGATTGTCACTAAAAAGTGAACCTACCCAAGCAAATAACCGGCCGACCAACAAAAAGAATGGCGCCCCAGGAGGATGCACGACTTGAAGTTTGGTAGCTCCCAAAATAAACTCCCCGCAGTCCCACAGACTACCAGAGCGCTCAGCTGACATAAAATAAACCAAGAAGGATAGGGCAAATACCAGCCATCCTGCTATATTGGATTGTTTACGAAACATGTATAAGTTATACTTTAGAAAATAATATTAGTTTACGATAGCTGCAAAGCTAATAAATTTGCATCTTAGTGCCTATTGCATTAAGAAAACTTTATATGTTTAAAATATTCGTAATTTGTTCAGTAGTTTACTTAATCTATAAACAACTTTGGCGGGATCCCCGATTATCAAATAAAAGACCCAATCCACCGATTCAACCAAGATCAAGTCAAGGGGAATCTGACCGCATAGAAGATATAGACTATATTGAACACAAATAATGCAGACCATAAAAGATGGCATTTTGCTATCTAATCACCATTTTATTGCTTTCAATAAACACCCTGGTATGGCGGTACAATCCTTACAACATAAGGAGGAATCTCTTGAAGTCAAATTGCGCCATTATTGCAAAGTACCACTCTACCTTATTCATCGGATCGATCAGCCCTGCAGTGGTATCGTATTATTTGCCAAAAAAAAGGAATCGGCGGCAGCGCTCAGTGTGCAACTCAAAGACCACGCCATGGACAGGGTATATTTGGCCCTGGTGACAGTCAAACCTGAAGTAGAAGCGTCAAATCTGAGTCATTATTTATTTGCTCACAAAAAAAGCAATAAATCTTACATTGTGGATGAGCATCATAAGGAAGGCAAGTTGGCGACCTTGAGTTATGAGTGGCATGGTGAAACTGAAGACAAGTTGCATTTGATAAAAGTCACTTTAAAGACTGGTCGACATCATCAGATCAGAGCGCAACTTGGAGCAATAGGCTGCCCCATATCCGGTGATATAAAGTATGGTGCTAAAAATCAATACCCTGATCGTTCTATTGGACTGCATGCCTGGAAAATGTCCTTCATGCATCCTACTGACCATAAAAAAATAGACCTGAAGGCTACATTACCAAGCACAGAGATATGGGTCAAAGCTGCTAAACTACTTGATACTCTTTCTCCATAGATTTTCGTTTTTAACCGGATCGACTCGAAACGACTGATCATAAAAATAAAACCATACATGAGTGAACAAAGAACAGATGTGAACACCTTAGGTGAATTTGGATTGATAAACCACTTGACCAAGGATACTATATTACACCATAAAGAAAGCATCAAAGGCATCGGTGATGATGCCGCCGTAATCGCTCCGACCGAATCGCTCACCCTCGTCAGTACAGATCTTCTGGTCGAAGGTATTCATTTTGATTTGGCCTACACTCCGCTGAAACATCTTGGCTATAAAAGTGTAATCGTCAACATCTCCGACATCTACGCTATGAATGCCACGCCACAGCAAATTACCTTTTCTATGGCCATCTCCAATCGGTTTTCTGTCGAGGCCCTGGAGCAATTGTATGAAGGCATCCATTTGGCCTGCAAACATTATAAAATAGACCTGGTAGGGGGTGATACGACATCATCTCCAAAAGGACTTTATATCAGCGTGACGGCTATAGGCCAGGCTACCCCCAGCCAGGTGGTATATCGGTCAGGAGCCCAGATCGGGGACCTCATCTGTGTGACCGGTGATCTGGGGTCTGCTTATCTAGGCTTGCAGCTATTGGAACGCGAAAAACAAATCTACGAAAGTACTCCGGGCATCCAACCAGAACTTCATGAGCGCTATAGCCCTCTGCTCAGTCGTCAGCTCAAGCCAGAAGCCCGCCATGACATCATAGAAACCTTCCATAAAATGAATATCCGGCCAAATGCGATGATCGATATCAGTGATGGACTAAGTTCTGAGATTCGCCATATCTGCACACATTCCGATGTCGGAGCGATCATCGAAGAAGCATTAGTACCGATGCATCCTATCGCGACTGAACTCGCACTAGAGTTTAATATCAATCCTATCACGAGTGCGCTCAATGGTGGCGAAGATTACGAACTTTTATTTACGATTTCCGAACACGAGTTTGAGCGGATAAAATATCTACCAGGATTTTATGTGATCGGAGAAATTCGGCCTGCACATGAAGGAATTTTGTTACAGACTACCGGCAAAAAATTTGTCCCGCTGGAAGCTCAGGGTTGGCGGCATATGTAAGAATCTCTCCCAATGGGATGGCATGGTAGAAATATGCGTCCAGGAAAGAGAAGCAAGATTTTGACTTGTACATATACCTGTTTTTATTGAAGTATATACCTCGGACAAACTGCACAATACAAAATGATAACATTAACTGAGCAGACTTCGTAACTGGTTAATTACATTATCCTGTTTTGTATTGTATTGTAAATCAATCACTTGAAGGATTGTAAAGATCCTATATCTATAAGTTTAATTTCATTAAAATCGTACGACATACGAGCTATAAAAAAAATGAAAATATTGGAGTACATTCACTTGACCTTGAAGATGTTGACTGCTATATTAAGATCTTGCCTCGCTGTATTATGTAGTATTTTTTGTTTTGTCAGTGTAGCTCAAGCCCCTTCAATAGAAGACTTAAAGCTTAAAATTTATATTGCGCCAAATGACTCAGTAAAGGGTATGGCCTATTATGATCTTTTTAATGCTACGAGATATAAAGATCTGCCGTTGGCTATACGATATGCGGACAGCGGATTAATGATTTTTACTAAATTAAACAATGATGCAGGTATACAACACCGAGTGTATCTGGATGCCGTCATAGCATATAGCCAGGGGGAATATCAGAAGGCTTTAGATGCTTGTTTAAAGTACACGGATTGGGCTCGGTCATCGGGAAATATGGAACGTGAATGGTATGCAGTCAGCATGCTTGCCATGACATATCGGGAGCTTGGTGATTATACCGAAGGAATAAAATCAGCGCAACGAGGCATAGACATCGGGGTTCAATTAAATCGCGACGATGAAAATGCCTTCTTTTATAATGAATTAGGAAATATGTATGCTACGTTGAAGCAATGGGACGAGTCAACCAAATATTTTAAAAAATCGTATGATCTGGGGGTCCGGATCAAGTATCCGCAAGGTCAGTCGGTCTCATTGCGCAATCTCGCCGCCAATGCCTTAGAAAGAAAAAATATAGCTGAAGCAGAAGAATATATCCTCAAAGCCCTGAGTATTGATTCAAGCCTCTCCTGGAACCTTGGTCGAAGCAGATCCTATCAGAGTCTGGCCAAGTTAAGTGAACAGAAAAACAACCCTGAGGTCGCTGTCACGAGCTTAAGAAAAGCATTAGGCTACTTAACAGCATCCGATCACTACGATCTGGCCATGACCTTTCAGGCACTAGCTAGAAACTTTCTGAAGCAAAACAAAATCGACTCTGCACATCATTATCTTCAATTTTCAAATGGAAAGGCCAGCAATCTGGATGCAGCCGACTATGTCAATGAGCAAAAAAGATTAGAATCCGAATTATTCGAAAAAAAAGGAGATTATCGTAAAGCTTTCCGGGCGTTAAAAACCTATGTCGATAAAAATGCTCAACAGCTCAATACCGATATCGCCAATCAAATCACTGGGCTGAATATCCAATTTGAAACTAGACATAAAGAAGGTCAAATCTCCTTACTGACTGCCGAAAATGAATTGACGAATACAAAATTGAAAGCCTCCCGCAACGCATTATTAGGCTTAGGCCTAGGCACTTTGCTATTTTTAGCCCTGTCTGTTAGTATCTATAGACTATATCAAAAAACTAAAACTCAAAATGTCCAGATCCAAAAAGCACTTACTGAAAAAGAAGTCCTAATCAGAGAAATACATCATCGGGTAAAAAATAATCTGCAGTTTATCTCCTCGCTGTTGAATCTACAATCACGCCACATTGAAGATCAAGTAGCGCTCAATGCCCTCAAAGAAGGTCAAAACAGAGTAAAATCCATGGCTTTGATTCATCAAAATCTGTATCAGGAAGACAATCTGACAGGCATCGAAACAAAAAAGTATTTTGAGACTTTGATGCAAAATTTGTTTCAATCCTATAACATCTCCTCGGAAAAAATAAAACTCATCACGAATATCGACACCCTACAGATCGATGTCGACAGTATGATTCCATTAGGTCTGATTATGAATGAATTAATCAGTAATGCACTCAAATATGCATTTCCGGAACCAAATACAGGCACGATAACCGTCACATTGACTGAAGAAAATGGAGCGCTGATCTTAAAAGTCTCTGATGATGGCATTGGCATGTCTGATCACAGTAAGAGCCAAGCGGGACATTCCTTTGGATATCGTCTGATCAATGCTTTTAAAAATCAATTGGATGCTGACCTCGAAATAAAAAACGAAAAAGGTACCGAAGTAGTTATGCGGATTCGAAATTACAAAAAAGCTGCCTGATCAATCTTTAAAAACAACTACCCCGACGGGTAGTTGTTTTTAATTCCGGTTTGACCATATTTGTAACTTTAAACATGAGTAATATCAATATCCTGATCATCGAGGACGAAGCTATCATAGCAGAAGACATCAGTGATATGCTCAAACAACTAGACTATGATGTGTGCGGCATCATACACTCCAGTACGCAGGCTATAGACTATCTAGGATTTCATACACCAGACCTCGTGCTTTGTGATATTATGATCAAAGGTGACAAAGATGGCATTCAGGTGGCCGAACAGATCAGAGCAAAAAAAAGAATACCATTTATCTATCTCACCTCATTGTCCGATCGACCTACACTGGAGCGTGCAAAAAAAACCCTTCCCTACGGGTACATCGTAAAACCTTTTAATGAACGAGATTTGTTATCCGGCATAGAAATGGCGCTCTACAAATTTAGTCAAGAACTGGAACAACTCTCGCTGACCCGAGATAAACTAGACACACTAGCACATGAGCCACAGACCGATCAGGAGTTTAAAATCCTTATGGAGATGATCAATGGTGCTAATAATGAACAGATTTGTATTTATCTCTAATAATACCTTAAAATATCATACTAAAAACCTGTTGTCAAAATTTGATGCTGAAAATCGAGGAGAAATCATGCAAAAAATTATAGCCAAATGGATGATTAAAATATAAAACCATGGCTCAATTTATTTCCAAAGAAGATCACAATCAAGACGACAGCAACCTGTTCTTGCAAATAGAAGAAAAGGACCTTAAGGACAATTTGGTGGCGATTCAGTGGATTAAACAATTGCTCCTGAGTATTGATCAAACAATTGAACAATCCAACAGAAATGACATTTAACTGGCCCTATTTAACGCAAGGATACCCATACGCTTTTCGGTCATTCATGCTATTTTAGATTAATAATTAAAAGGATACGAGCTACTCTATATTTATTTGCCGTTTAAAACAAATCCAGCCCAATATACAGGATGTGCCCACGCCTTATATTTTTGTATAAATTGATTTTTAGCTACATTCAACGAATTACGTATGGAATTTCCCTTTTTAAATTCTTTATAAAAAAGGAGCATTAACTCTTTCGTAGGGACATCAGGTACGGGCCATAGTGCGGATATCACATTTTTAGCACCCGCTATTTGAAAGGCTCTTGCCAGGCTATAGCTGCCTTCTCCTACCACATATTTACCTGTACCTGACATGCATGAAGATAATACGACGAGTTCCGCGTTTATTCTTAAGTCAGCTATTGAAAAATAATAAAGTTTGTCCATGTGATCTGCATCATGAGATTGAAAAGCAAGGTAACCCTTTTCAATATCAAGATCATCCACAAATCCATGGGTAGCAATATGTAAATAACGAGCATGGGGAACCGCATTCTCAAAAGCAGATTTGGAAGCTTGCATACCGATCAACGAAGTTCCGTTCATCAATTTGGTTATTCCTGTAACTTCTTCTAGACTGGAAACCAACGGTCTTGACGAAAATCTGATTTCCTCATCCTTATCTGAGGGCGCCTTTTTTACATCGATATCAGCACTTGTAGCGAAAGGTGCAAATGCATATGTTGCCTTTACTTCTTGTACAGGGCTGTCTTGAATGTAATGCATTAAACTTATAGAGGGTAACGTAGAAATAGTGTGCTGTTTACTAAAAAAGTTATAGGTATGTGTCCTTTGTATATGCTCCGGTGGAGCATGCACTAGGATGTCCAATGGAATATTAATAAATGCTCCCTGTGGTATATAGTAGATATGCGGTCTTAACAATCCTTGAATGGGTCGAATCAATATGGAATCAAGATACAGCAGACTGAAGAGGTAACTCTGCAATGATTGTTGATTGGTAAACGCCAGAGTTGATGAAAAGTAATTGGTATGCGTGTTAAGGATGGTTTCTATTACAGTTTTGAAGTTAGGTTGATAACTCCTGATTAAAGTAGCACTGTCTTGATTAATGACTAAACTGACTATGTAATCTTTAAAATAATATAATTCAAGAAAAGTTTCGTCCTTTTTTAACCAGTCTTTCTGAATTTCGTTAAGCGATGGAATTCTGTTTTTTTGTTTAATTTGAAGATACTCATCGGATTTATCTTCCATAGATAGAACCAATTTATTGAGATGTAGGCTCGCGTCTGCCAATAGAGATGAATACTTTTGCAACGAGTCAGCATGCTCGGCATATTGTATATTTTTCTCCCTTATTTCATTTAAGTGTTTCCTTGCTTTAACTACTTGAACTTTAAATTCCTGAGGCATAGCTGCACCATTCAAGGCTTCATTATTTGTAATAGAGGTTCTAAGTCTATTTAATTTCAACCCTTCCAGGATACTTAAAGCCTTGTTGATATAAATTTTATCCCCAAACTCTTGATATTGTTGTGCTAATACGTTTGCAATAGAAAAAATGGGCTCATCCGATAAAAGAAATGATTTGAGGCCCGAAGTATTGTCTGTAAGCAAGGTGAGCACTTTTTCTAATTTTTGGAAAATAGTATTACATAGATCTAAATTTTCAGCAGAGTGATCGTCGAGATACTTCCCCCATCTTGCACTATATGCTTCATCTAGTATAGCGGCAAAATGAATCAGGTTTTGTGGACTTTTGTTCACCATCAAGGTAGCTTCAGCATTGGCTAATCTTTGTTCTACATGTTTAAGCCCTTTTATTTTGTCGCCCAAGATGTAATATGCTGTGCTCATTTCATAAATCAAATCATCAGAAATCCTGCCTTGCTCTTTCATTAATGTTCCATGAAGTTCCAAAAATGCCTCTGCTGCTGCCAAGGCAACTGTGGGATCACCTAAAGAATTACGGCTCCTTAAGTTTATATAAATAAAATCCAATTTTCGTAAAGGGGGTATTCGATCACTATATTCCTCATGCAGCACTGCCCATTTTTCCAAATAGAATCTTAATGATATCGTATCATTTTTCAAATAGTACAATTCACACAACCCTGAAAAGTGCCGCCAAAGCGATTGACTCTCTCCATTTGATGCCATTTCGATCTGATATCCCTTTAACATATAATGTGTCGCCAGATCATATTCGCGTCGAATCATATAGGTATCACCCAATTGTTGATAATACAAGGCCAATGCTCTTTTTGAAGGGTAGTCCAGCAGATTCATTTTTGATATGGCCATCAAAAAATAATCCCTGCTGGCATCAAAATTTCCGAAACTTCGTTGATTAGCACCCAGAACGTAATACATTTCCGTCATAGTCCTATTGTGACTTATTCTGCTGGTGTCGAGCAGTGATATCCCGTGTAATAATACGGTGTCACATTTTCTGATTTTTAGATTATTTCTTAAACAATTAGCGTATAAAAAATAAGATCTAGGCGCAAATTTATCTTTCAAAATTGGATACCAGCGTTCAATCGCAATTATATGACTTTCGCTTTTGCTTATGGCTTCTTTATTTTTGACCAGACGAGTAGAAGTAGCGATATCCCATTGCTCTGCCTCGATTTGATATTCCGGAAGTATGTTCGATCCTGATTTAATTCTGTTGAATAATTCTTTATTCAGCGCCTCCAATTCAAGATTTCTATCTAAATAATAATAGAGCTGCCAACGCAATAATTGAAGTGGCCAAAAAATCGGCAATTCAACTATCCTACGCGAAGTGGCTAGAAAAGGATCCAATATATCTAAACTCTCTTGATATGAACCCAATCTAAAATAGTATTTTGCAGATAGGAGTATATATCTTGCATGGTCCGCATCACCGAACAGGCTGGTATCCAAAGCCTTTCTACATGAATCAGCAACGCTCAGCTGCCATGATTCTACATAATTTTCAAAGATTCTCAATCTAAATTTTTGTTGATCTTCAATATTTAATTGCAAAGCACCTAACTCCCTCAGCGTTTGCTCTGCCTTTCTATAGTCTTCTATCAAATACAATTGTCTGATCAACGTATCGAGCATCATCCAATATTTTTCTCCCAAACAATACGGTTTGCTTTTTAAAAACTTAATCAGTACATCGGGTGCTTCTTTGTATTGATCCGACTTAAAAAGAAGATCCGCTTGTTTTAGTGCAGATCGATATGCCTGTGGATCACATTGAGTATATAACGAGCTCGAAATGGCAAAACACAATCCCAAAGTGACTGTTAATCTAAAGGCTCGTGATAAAGTCATCATTAGATATAGTTGAACTAAAGGTTAGCTTTTGGAAGATTGAAGTACTAAATTACAGCAAAACCTTATAATTTAAATTAGATTCGCATGAAATTAGCCATTGGTGAGTATTTCTATAGAAGATGTGTCCATAATCGAGGCTATCCAAGCTGGAGGGGCTGTCCGTCAAAAGGCATTAAATCAATTTATTTATCATCAAAAAGTCCTCGCTGAAGCAATGCGATATCTTCAGACCCAAGGTGGTCAGTCCTTTGATATGGAAGATGCGATCCAGGAGGCATTCCTCATATTTGATCGAAACATCAGATACAATACTTTTCGAAGACAGAGCTCCCTTAAAACTTATTTTATCAGTATAGTAAAATGGCAATGGGTAAATCGAAAACGAAAAATGTCCAAAGAAGTGCTGACGGAAGCACATGAAGAAAATATCCATGATTTAAGTACACAATATTTATTAGCTTCTACTGAAAAAACTCTAGTATTAGCGGGCTTAGTTCAGAGGTTAGGAGATCGATGCAAACAAATGTTAACTCTTTTCCAGACTAGCCACAGCATGAAAGAAATCGCTGATATCATGCAGTTTAGGGGTGAACAAGTAGCCAATAATGAAGTTAGTAAATGTCGCAAACGTTTAAGAGAAACCATAGAGAAAGACCCTACCTTGCTCGAATTTTTCAATATCTCGTGACCTATGGCTGACTCATATCCAATCGAAATTCTAATCCAACGATATCTTGCCGGGCAAGCCTCCTCCGAAGAAATCCTTCAAGTAGAAAAAAGGCTCGTCATAGATACTGCATTTAAAAAAATGTTTGACTTAATAAAACAAGAACAGATCGTTTTAGAATCTTTAGTAGAAACTGAAACAAAATCATATGTTCACGATTGGTTTGTAAGTCAAAAAGTAACGAACCCCAAACCTATTAAGCCTTCTCGGTGGGCCTGGATTTTTTCTTTTACCATTTTGACACTTTTAACTTATTTATATCTACATAAAAAAACCGAAGTAGTATCAACGGTTCAGCCTCTAAGTCTTAAAGTCGACTCCACATCAAAACAGGTCGATACGATTAATGCATCACCCACCAACCCGAAAAATCAAATACCTGAAAAAAATGCAATCCCTGCAGATGAACAACTCTCGAATAAGAATCTGGAAGATGTCGCTTTAGCTTCCTATGAACTTCCTCTGGATGAAGGGGTATTAAGAGGAAATGCGGATGAAAATCAAATTAACATGTTTTGGCAAAATTTAAGATTAAAACAATATAATCAAGCGAACAACCAGCTGGACTCCCTAAGTCAAATTAGTGGGGATGAAAAAAAATATCTTTTGGCTCATCTTTACATGGGTCAACGAAAATACAACCAAGCACTTAAAGAATTCAATTTGCTGAAAAATGCTGCACAATATAAAGATGATGCACAGTGGTATATTATACTTGGTACGTTAGCAAAAGGCAAAAAGTCATATACTGAAGCCCGAACACTGCTCGATGCCATCATGCTCGATACCAGTCATCCACGCCGGGAGGAGGCGCTGATCTTGAAGAGAAAGTTAATAGGAAAGTAGAATATAATTTAGTTCAAATTTGCTATCGCGAAAGCCTCGAGATTCCTATTTAAATTTTTAACCTAAATCATGCAATAGGGATGATTTGTAGGGTATGACTGATGATGTAAAACATATCAGGCTCTGACCAAATGCTTCAGGGCACTAAAATGCATTTCTTAGGAACATCAGTTGAGTGCTAGCCCGATACAAATATATTGATTGTTGGTAGCGGTCATTTTTCCTTGGTCGGGTCACTGATGCTTTGATCAGGATGCTGACATTCATTATCAATTATTTAATCCTTGATGAAATTAATTTTCGGCAGGGCAAAGGGGTGATTATTGCAATTCTAATGTATAATTATAGTTAAATAAATTTCGCACGAGGTTAGGTTTCCATCGTTCACTGCACTAAATCTTAAATATTCAAAATATCCTCTAGGAATGAAAAATTTAATATTTAGGTTTTTATGGCTTTCGCTGGTATTGTGCTCCACTAGATCTTTTGCACAAATTGTAGATAATGCACTTTATTTTGATGGATTAAATGATGAAGTCAACATCACAGATAGAAATGCACTTGACTTTGGGTCAGGAGATTTTTCAATTACCCTTCATGTATTGCGCAATACAGAAAGTTGGGTAAACGGTAATCGTCAGATCATAGGTAAATGGAAACATGATACGCTCCCTGGGTCTAATGAATGGCTTCTGGGTTTCACGCTGGGTCAAGCTTTTGACCAACTTGAATTTAAGTTCGAAATCGGCAAGATGGTCTACCGATTAGAATCCCGTCAAAGAGTCACAAAACATAAATGGTATCATATCTCCATTATTCGAAGTGGAGGAATGATTTATATGTATATCAATAGTAATCTGGAAGTTCAAAAATCGATAGGTACTAAATCCATCAATAACACAGGCTTAGATGTGGTCATGGGGTACAAGACCAATATCCTGATGGATGATATTACACTTTGGTCAAGAGGTCTCTATAGTGACGAACTACTGCCTTTGATGCAACATTACACATTACCTTCAGACCAATCCGGCCTACTAGCACATTATCCCTGCAATCAAGGAATGGCTTGCAAATCGAATCCGACCGTCACTACACTACAAGATCTCGGTCCGAATCTAATACACGGAAGGTTGAAAAATTTTGCCTTAGCCACTACCACGTGTTCCTCCAATTGGTCCTGCAAAACATTGGCCTGTATTTGTCAGGATGAAAATGATTTTGACAAAGATGGGGTTGGTGATGCCTGTGATACAGATGATGACAATGATGGTACTCCTGACTCTAAGGATGGCTGTCCGTACCATAAAGACAAAATTATCCCGGGAGTATGTGGTTGCTCTGACATAGATACCGATAGTGACCAAGACGGTACAGCTGACTGTAATGATTTATGTCCCAACGATCCATTAAAAACTACACCAGGGCCATGTGGATGTGGAATTCAAGAATCCGATACTGATCAAGATGGTACTAAAGACTGCAATGATGGATGCCCTCACGACCCATTTAAAATCAACCCAGGTCAATGTGGTTGCGGTAGTACTGAAATCTCGTGTGCAGATTCAGATAGTGACGGGATCAATGATGACTTAGATAATTGCCCGGATAAAAAAAATAGTGATCAATTGGACTCAGATGGCGACCTATTAGGAAATATTTGCGATCTGGACGATGACAATGATGGTACACCTGACACCAATGATGACTGTCCACTTGATCCAAATAAAATCACAACTGGGTTCGGTGATTGCCCGTGTGGTGTGCCGAATTTAGATACGGATTTAGATGGGGTATTTGATTGCAATGACGGTTGCCCGAATGACCCAAATAAATTAGAACCGGGCAATTGTGGATGTGGAGTGGCGGAAGGATGCATCGATAATTGCCCGAATGATCCTGATAAGCTTCAACCCGGTATATGTGGATGCGGTGTGCCGGATACAGATACCGATGGTGATGGCTCATTAGACTGTGTGGATGATTGCCCAAATGATCCCAACAAAACCAATCAAGGCTGCACGGGTTGCGGAAATATAGATATAGATACTGATGGAGATGGCAGATTAGATTGTGATGATCCTTGTCCTAATGAGATCGGAACATATTCCAATTCCGCAAATCTGGATGACAGTGACAATGATGGCATTTTAGATCGGGATATAAATTTTAATTCCCTGGATAATTGCCCTTGTGTGGACAATACAAATCAAGCTGACACGGATCAAGATGGTACCGGCGATGTCTGTGATCAATGTCAGGGAAATGATGTAGATAGTGATGGAGATGGCACGGCCGATTGTATAGACGGTTGTCCTAATAATCCATTTAAAATATCGCCGGCCGGGCCTTGCGATTGCGAGCGAGATGATGACTTTGATCAAGATGGTATATTGGATTGCATCGATCCTTGTACGAATGATGCAACCAATTTATGTGACACCGATCAAGATGGAATAATAAATGTCAATGACAATTGCAGATTCAATCCAAACACTCAACAGGAAGATAGCGATGTCGATGGCGTGGGTGATGCCTGCGATGCTTGTCCAAATCAAGATGACCTATTAGATTCTGATGGAGATCTTGTGCCCGATTGTCAGGATGCATGTCCTAATGATCCTAACAAATTCAACCCCGAGATCTGCGGATGCGGTGTAGAAGAGACTGAATGTGAATGTGATCCGTTTAATGATGACACTCGATTTTATTATCGTGATCTGGATGGAGATGATTTTGTAAGTTTTAATGAAAGCATGTTGATCTGCGCAAATCAGATAGTACCAGAAGGTTTTTTGGAACTTTTTAGTACGAATGGATTTGATTGTAATGACTTTAATAACAATATTGGCAATGATGGTCAGGGTTGTTTCGGAATAGATGCTGACAACGATGGCGTGCAAGATAGTCATGATTGTGATCCGACCACAGCAGCTATCGGCAGTCCAAAAGTATATGCCATTATTGATAGTGATGGTGATGGGGTGATGAGTGCCAATCAAAGCATCATCAGCTGTGATCCCCCGTCCGATTATGTAGAAGTTATAAATAATGCATTTGACTGTGATGATAGAGATGCTAATGTGACTTCAACTAATTGTGGTGGACCCTTCAGTATTAAAACCCCGAGCAAGAAACTGAATCCATCAAAACTTATATCATCCACATCACGTGTTGAAATCAGGATCCATCCCAATCCGGCTGTTGACCATATCATGTTTAGGTTACCGTCAAAGTCAGACCTCCAAAAAGTTAAATTAAGTTTAGTAGATATCACTGGCAGAACAGTCTGGTATATGCAGGATGTGCGTGGTGCGAAGGTAACTGTCGATGTATCTAAATTTAATGCAGGCCTTTACATTGTGCATATACAAATGGGAGCTGAATTAATAAATCAAAAAGTGATGATTGTCGATTGATGCTTCGCAGAAAAGGGCATATCGGGCAAGGAAGAATGCTGTTTTTGTCCAACCCCAATAACCTATTCTGGAATCGTAAGATTAAGTCATTCATATAATCATCACTAACAATAAATGGAATTTTAAAAATCAAATAAAATCATGAAAACCGTAGAATTATCCGCGTCAGTCCTGGGGATGTTATTTATCTTCCTCACTATCGCACATTGCAATAAAGACGAGGGCCACTCAGATGCTACCGTACTCACTGCCAGTAGTAACATTGCCGTTAAAATTTCAGAGTACAAGGCCTTATTTGGAGGTATCGATAATGGGGGTGACCCTGGCTCGAAAGGTATAACTGGTTTTCGAGAAATCAATTGGGATGGACTGACAGATGCAGAATCCGCCCCGAATCTTTATACACCAGAACTATTTAATAGCTCTGTAGCTCCACGAGCCAGAGGCATTGTATTGAGTACCCCTGGTACAGGGTTAATGGTCAGTGCAGACAATACCAATCTTACTAACACGCCACGATCATTTGGAAATGTAAACCCCACATATACTCAGATTTTTCCGCCTTTTAGTGGGGAACGATTATTTTCTCCTATTGGCAGTAATGTAGCCGACATCCGGTTTTATATACCAGGCACCACCACCAAAGCAGTAGTCAGAGGTTTTGGAGCGGTCTACGTAGATGTCGATCGAATTGAAAACACAGCTTTCGAATATTTTGATATCAATGATAAATCATTGGGTACGTATGCAACTCCTGTACTTGATAATGGTCATGTATTTTTAGGAGTTATATTTCCAAATGCAATCATCCATCGTGTGCGGATTGAATATGGCAATTCTAAGCTTGGACCTAATGATGGTGGTGGAATAGATGTATCCGTGATGGACAATTTTATTTTTGGGGAGCCTCAGATTAAGTAAGTTGAATCTGAATGCATTTTATTCGAAATTCAACTGCATAAAAATATCTTTGTATGGTAATTGAGGAAAATGACAAGTCCATCTGTTGTCTTAACTAACAGATATTGGCTCACTTGTTTCAAAGCTATGTCCTCTACCTATTTTGTTGCTCAGCAGTCAAATTCTCCGTGACAAATTTATCGCAATAATCTTTAATAAGCTGCCGAACAATTCTGAATTGTTCCAGTATTTCTTTTTCTGTCCCTGCTGCTTTAGCAGGATCGGGAAAGTTGTAATGGAATTTTTTCGCCTTTGTTGGGAAGTATGGACATCGTTCTTTGGCATTGTCGCACACCGTAATTACATAGTCAAAGCTTACTTCAAAATATTCTTCAATATTGTTGGAGGTATGGTGTGAAATGTCAATACCATCTTCTTTCATTGTAACTATGGCTCTCGGATTCAGCCCATGGGTCTCTACACCTGCACTATACACTTTTACTGCTCTTCCATCCGTAAAATGCTCCAGATAGCCATGTGCTATTTGGCTCCGACAACTGTTGCCCGTACAAAGGACTAGTACGTTTTTCATTTTTTCATTTTTTTTGATTCAGGCTGAATAATGTGGATGCTGCAATTTTGTGCTCCAAGCCACAAATAAGTTGTAGGGCTATTATTGATTCAGGAATGATTATCAGTTCTTAAAATTTTGCAACGAATTGGTCACTTAGCGGGTTTACCTTAACAGCAACCACCACCCGGGGAGCAGCAAGATTGTACTTTTTCTTTGATCGTAACCAATGAAGGAATCCCGCAACTATCAGGGGCTAAACAAGCTGTACTTTTCCGTAAAAGAGTAAAATTTGTTTCGTTAAATTCTAAACCAAACTTACCAATAGTTTCATCTTGATATTCGATTTCAATATCGTGGTCTTCAATGCCCAATTTTTTTTCAGAAAGCTCAATGATTTGCAACAGTTTATCCGGTGATAACCGATGCCAAAAGTCCACACTTTCCCAGAGTTGCATATTGATGACAGATTCGGATCGTACGGTTCCACCACAGTCGATAAATCGTTTGTCGAGTTGTCCTACTTCTGTTATGTGAAAATGTTTAGGGATTTCAAATCCGTTTGGTTTTACAAACGTGACCTCCGACATGCTTTTTAGATGATTCTTAAATTTTGATAATTTCATTTTATTTACTTTAAGATGGACTGGCCAATTAACAACAGCTTTTGGTTTTGATTTTTGAGGTCATATTTGAAAAATAGTTGATCATATGATCAATCGTCGTATGATCAATGCAGTAACAAATTGCGTTTCCTTCTATGTTGCCTTTTATAAGTCCTGCGTTTTTAAGTTCCTTCAGATGTTGCGAAACGGTCGGCTGTGCCAAGGGTAATTCATTCACTATGTCACCGCATATGCATGTGTCTACCGTCATAAGATATTCCAATATAGCTATGCGAGCCGGATGGCCCAAAGCTTTGGCCATTGTGGCCATTTCGTTTTGATGATCTGTGAAATGCTCTGTTTTCGTTGCGCCCATTCTTCTTTATTACTTAATTGCAATATTACGATAAAAATTTTAGGCTTCAACATTTTGCTATCTAAACATTTCCCTTTTTTAAATTTTCCTGAGCAGTTGATCGCGGCTCATTTTGATCTTGGTATGATTAAGTCATTGTGAATCAATGTCATAGGCCATCCTCTAATTTAAAAATGAAACATGTCCTACCTATTATTTTTTAAATTCTTTTATTTTCATCCAATAGCTACAGGCAAGATCAGGTCGTGGAATTAAAAGAAATTTCTAATAAAAAGTCTGGGTCTATGTTACTACTCTGGATTTGCAGTTATCCATTTATTTTTAATATAAAGCCCATTCAAATGGAGGACATATTCATGTATTGTTACACTAATAGGAGTGAGGTAGTACACACAGTAATTAGTATAAATTTTATAACCCTATGAATCGAAAGATTGTCTCAGACCACGAGGCAGTCTTTTTTTTTATTCATACCGAATAGATTCTCTTAATTCTGCAGCCTTTCGGGATGGCAAGACAGAGGCAACGAACCCGATAGCTGCCACTGTGATTCCTACGACCATAAAATCAGTCCATCTCAGATTGATCGGATACCGATCTACTAAAAATCCTTCAGGAATAGGCACGATACCAAATCGGAGTTGAAGCATATACATCACCATAGCGAGGATAAATCCTGCGAGTATACCTACCCCCGTGATCCAAAGTCCAGTCTGCATAAATATCATTCTCACGGAATTATCCTTCATGCCCATTGTTTTGAGGACCATGATATCTTTCTTTTTTTCCAATACAATCATCCACAAGGCACCGACAATATTAAAAGCCACCAATACCAATACAAAACTCAGAATGGCATATGACACCCATTTTTCTATTTTCATGAGTTTATAAAATGCCGCATCTTGTTGATTTCTATCCTGCACTTTAAATTCTTTTCCCACTATGGACTGTATGGAAGCAATAGTCCTGTCTTTAGCCTTGTAATCTTTTAGCTGAATTTCATAACCTGTGATCTGATTGATTTTATGGACCAAATCCTGGAGAAAATCGATATCAACAAAAACATATTTATTATCATATTCTTGTTGTACACTAAATACCCCTACCGGTATAAGCATTCTTTTTTTGAACGGTTGGAATGTGCTACCGTTTGGATCCGGCATATAAGCTGTCAATCGGGCAAAGTCATCATCTATGCTGATGGCTAGTTTATTTCTAATACCCAACCCAACTACAGCTTGATATCCTGCAGCCGACTGGAGCTGGAATCGACCTTCGTCCATTTTTTGACTTACCGCCCCTACAGCATGATAATTAGAATCCACCCCTTTTAATGTGGCAAAGTCCTTTACACTTTTATATTCGAGCAGTGAAGTTTCTTCAAGATATGGGCTTACTGACTTAACATTTGGAATGGCTACCAGTTTTTGATAGATTTGATCGTCAGGTCTAAACGTTTTACCTTCATGGACGGTTATTTTAACATCGGCGTTAAAGGAATTGATCAAACTGATGATCAAATCTTCAAAACCATTGAGGACCGACATGACTAAGATCAGTGCGGCAGTACCAATACTAATGCCAAATACAGAAACACCTGAAATTATATTGATCGCATTAGTGGATTTTTTACCAAAAAGATAACGAATTGAAAATGACAAGGACCGCATGACACCACAAAGGTGGTCAGAAAATCGGATTACCGGCCGACCATTTTAAAATGCTCAAGCCTGCCTCATTCATTAAATCCTGTATCTATGATACTTCTATATAAAGGTCTGGTCAGACAAGTGGGGCCCCCACCGCCTTTGAGGCTTATCTCAGTTCCCTCATATTCAAATACGCTACAACCAGCCTGTTCCAAAGCAGCCTTGGTCAGCGGATTGCCGGCTACGATCACACATTGCCTAGGAGCAATAGCCAGAACATTACAACCCATGCTATCAAATTCCTGGTGTGGTACCTCGATCAAATGAAACGATCTATTTAGCAGTTCTTCTCTAAAAGCTACTGGCATCAGTGGTGAGTAAACCACTGCTACATCTCGATCGATCGGACTGAAGATCGACATTAAGTGAAACACATCTGAAGGGCCTCGATAGTGTGGCAAATCCACTTTCAAAACTTCAATATCAAACGGTGCCAATAGCATTTTCAATTGTTTTATTCCCTCAAGATTTGACCGGTAGGTATGGCCAACGGCCAGCGTGCGCTCATCTATCCATGCTACATCACCTCCTTCCAATGTGCCGGGAGGATCGATCTGACCTAATATAGGAATATTATGCGAAGCACAAAAGGCACGAATAGCTTCGGGCTCCATGATGCGCTGAGGCTTGCCCATTTGACACAGGATAAGTCCATGATCTGTACTGATAGCAGCATCTCTACAATAAATCGAATCCAATGAAACATCTTCACACGTTGGAAGATAAAAAGTCTGTGCAAGATGATGGGTGACTAGTTTTTCAAAGTCATGATACTCTTTTAAACCAGGGACCAGAGATGGCGATGAGGTAAAATTTAATTCTTGCCATTGATCATTTATTAAAGCTTCTGAGATAAAAGCGTCGGTTGCTTTTTTGAGTATGATCGATTCAATCTTGCCATATTCACTATGCGCAGTAATACGTGATTTCATTCAGCTTTGACATTTAAAAAACCTAGTTTGCAAATCTAATTAGAAAAAACAGATCTACGATGTACTGGAGACAGTAGAATATATACACTCGACCATGAAACATAAAGGTATACACGAACGGACTTCAGATACTATCTTTATTTAGCTTGCATTTTCATAAAGGCAAAAAGGGGTAGCCCTATCAACAATAATATAAAACCCCAAAACACGATATCTGCTCCAGATCCTACAACAGCCCATACCGAAAAAATAAAAGCTACTGTCGCCACGATACCATTGAGTCGTGAAAAAGTATGAGCTTTTTCTTTGTACGCCAGGATCACATAAGCTATGATAGAAAATAGATAAGGCATTAATACAGCAAGGGTGGATAACAATATAGCAAACTCATATGCTGAGGCCAGACTTTTATTGTAATTCATGATCATCAGGGCAGAAACAAACACGCTCGACATGATCAGACTAAATACTGGAGTCTTGTTTTTATTTTCTTTTGCAAAAATAGCAGGTAACATTTTATCCATTGCAGCTGCTGCTGGCACTTGACCTTGCATGAGAATCCAACCATTGAGGGCTCCAAATGTAGAAATAACAGCACCCACACCAATCAGATATTTTGCCCAATTGCCCCATATGAATCCTGCTGCATCGGCCAATGGTGCTTTGGAGGCAATCAATGTCGCCGGTGACAAGATGCCCATGACAGCGACAGTAGAAAGGATGTAAATGATCGTACTGATCATCGTACCCATCATTGTAGCCTTTGGTATGTTTTTTTCCGGATCTTCCATATTATTGGATGGTACCGTAGCGCACTCCAGTCCAAGGAACGCAAAAAAAGTAAGCGTCGTAGCTTTGATGATCGCAGCAAGGGATGAACCATCCGTCCGATTAAAAACATCAAAATTAGAGCCCTGAATATAAAACAGGCCACCTATTGCGATCATACTCAATGGAACAAGCTTAGCGATGGTAGTGATCAATTGCATAGAGCCAGCATTGCGAATGCCAGTAGTATTGAGCCAGGTTAAAAACCATATAAGCCCTAGGCCCGTCGCGACAGCAAACACAACATGAGTCCCGAGGATCGGAATAAACGTAGTGAGATAACTTACACAGGCTATAGCCAAAGCAGCATTGGTACACCACACGCTGATCCAATAACTCCAGGCTACCCAAAATCCAGCAAACTCTCCCATGCCAGCGCGAGTATAGGCATAAGGACCACCCTGTGCTGATGGCATGATCCTCGATAACCAACTGTAGACCAAGGCCAGGCAGATAGCTCCGATGCCGGATAATAACCACCCTATCAAACTCAACGTGCCATATGCAGCCAGTGTAGCAGGCAACATGAAGATACCAGATGCTACCATGTTGCCCACTACGAGCGATGTGCCGGTCCAAAGACCAATTTTTTTATTTTCTGCCATGCCAGTGTCGAAAGTATATAATCTTTTTTGAAGTCAGGCTACTCACATTATTAGTATAGAACCTACAACAAACAAAGTTCCATTTTTTTTAATCTTAAGATTAGGGATTGCCCTTATAGAGTAAGCCTATAGAATGGATACCTACCAAAATCAAAATAGATCGAGGTCGATCCAATGCATAATCACTGATCCTGATATTTTTTTAGGTATAGACTCTTGCGCAGGTTAGCATTTTCACGGACATCGAAATAGAAAAAGTTAAAATCAGCGATATGGAAATTATTGCTTCTGTACAAGAAGCTACCTGGAAACTTAGGCTTATGCACCCATAACACGTTTTTGTGAATTTGAGCATCAACGCAATTTTGTAAAAGTCCGCCTTCAAATTTTTTAAGCAAAGCCCCTTTATTTAAAGTTTTGCCGACATATACCGTATCACTCTTCCATGAAATCGGATTGGTGACGATCATAGGAGGTTCGAGATTGACATATTTGGGTACATGACCATATTTAAAGGTCCTCCAACTATTGACACACTGCAGATCTTCCGGTGAGCTGCAAGGCACTATCTTTTCAAAGTAACCACGAGGGATAGGTATACCGGCCAAATAGGCTACGACTAGCCTATCTTGCAAAACGGTACCATCAAAAAACTCTTTGGTGAGGCGCATACCATGAGTAGTGCCCTGACTATGAGCTGCGATGATAATAGGTCTGCCAAGATTATAATGTTCGAGATAATACTGAAAAGCTTCCTTGACATCCTGATATGCAAGCTCAAAGGCTTTACTGGATTGAACCTTATCCTGTGAAAAATAGGCATAATAGTGGGCCTGTCTGTATCGAGGTGCATAGACCCGGCCAACCTGATTAAATAGACTTGCCTGATATTTAATCGATGAAGCGTCGGTAATACGATTTACTTTTTTATTGTCGATCGCTGCATTCCAAAGTGGACGATCCTTTTTGGCCAAAAAAGAAGTTGGGTATAAAAAAAAGATATCAACCTGGGCATTTTCTATTGGAATAAGCCCATGAGGGTCCTGGTCCGATGGATCGATCTTGTCGGGCAGAGCCGCCCAGTGCTCCGGCTTACTATAATCTATCTTTTGATGTGGATTTAAAGTTTGTCGGGTGACTCCACAGGCTGTCAATAGGAACCAAATGACAAAAGCCAAAGGTGTTTTCATACTGCAAAAATAGGGATCTGATCATTACCACGTTGATATAAAATGTCATGCAAGACCCATTGAAGTCAAGCCCAAATTATTATTAACAGAATTCGATGCTTTCGGATATCCGAACAGGACGACCCAGCCTAACCACAACCTTCTTTTTGCTATACCATACTAATCTAGGTACCTTTATACCTGAATCAAATTTTTCAAAGCTTACATGAATCTAAAAGTGATCATCACAGGAGCTACCGGCATGGTAGGTGAAGGAGTGCTTCATGAGTGTTTGTTACATCCAGGTATAACAAATATTCTTGTCATTCATCGAAAGCCGTGTGGAGTGTCACATCCCAAATTGATCGAGATTATTCACTCAGATTTTATGGATATATCCAGCCTTGAGTCAAAACTTTCGGGGTATGATGCATGTTTTTTCTGTCTGGGTATCTCTTCTGTAGGCCTTAATGAAACAGATTATACTAAGATGACCTACCACCTCACGATGCATATAGCTCAAGTGCTGGTAAAAGCGAATCCTACCATGACTTTTTGTTATGTTTCTGGGTCGGGGACCGATAGCACAGAAAAAGGCAACCTCATGTGGGCAAGGGTCAAAGGCAAAACAGAAAATGATTTAATCAAATTGCCTTTCAAAGCAGTTTATAATTTCAGACCTGCTGTAATTAGTCCAACCAAAGGATTAAAAAACACGCTAGTGTATTATAAATACCTCGGTTGGCTATTGCCTGTGATAAAATTCCTCGCTCCCAATTATATCACTTCTTTAAAAGAATTGGGTACGGCTATGATCAAAGCAGCTGATGAGGGGTATGCCAAAAAAGTGTTGGAGGTAAAGGATATTAGATTATTAGCAGGTTGATGAGTAAGGATCAACAATTTTGCAATATTCTTTTAAAAAACTATTTACAAGCAGGATTGATTTCTAACTGATATTTTTTGACCACATCTATCGCTTCAGCTGTTGCAGCACCTTCAAATCCAAGTATTAAATTGTTAGTCAACTTCCTGGCACAAAAATCAGTGAGCGTTCTTGAAATCGGCATATAAGTCCAATGCCATTTTTCCTCTTTGTAGCCAGAGGGCCTATTTTCCGTGTAAGGTTGACAAAATCCATAACTAAAGGCATGCGTTGACAACCAATGATATATATTTTTTCCTTCGCCTTTAGAAAAGTAAGCATTATCGAGTGCATTTAAATCGATATCAGTGCCCCAATGATGCCGAGAGGTCCCAGGCATGGAGGAGTATTCCATAATCTTTTGGGCTCTGGCCACAAGACCTTGATGGGATACCTTGATGTTCTGACTTTTAGCTACCGCGGCTAGATCCCTCCATTTCCTGTCCCAAATCATTTTTTGTGCCTTAAAATTTCGCGTAGCGGACACAATCTTAAGGTTTACATTTTCTTTTTTAGCTGCAAAGGCCATTTTTTGAAAAGCTTCGTAAGCTTCTTTGCGGAGATACATCCCTTCTCTAGTCGCTAGGTCCAGTGGTATTTTAATAAAAGATACATGTGTGGAAGGCTCAAATTTGCCCATTACATATTGAGTGCTGTCCAAAAGATCAGGTTTGACCGTATCCTCCAAGGGCGGGATCATGTCAGTATTGGGCAGTTGGTCACGAGATACGTTCTGGTTTTCTATACGTTCAGCATTGGTTACTTTGAGGTCTGATCTACAGAATATATTGGCCAGAAAAAGCAACAAAAGTCCCGCGCCGTAAGCGATTTTTTTTCTTACAACCAGTTTGGGTATGAATTGGGAAGTTGCTTGATGTTCAGCGAATGAAGTCGAGGGTTTGGGAGAGGACATCATTTTGGCGACTGAGGTCGCCGGTACGGGAAGGGCTATTAAATCAGCAACTGAAGACGCCGCTAAAGTAGAGGCTATTTTATCAGCGACTGAAGTCGCCGCTACTGGTGTCGTCGCGACAAAAGACATTATTTATTGGATATAGTAAGATACTTTTCCAGAGCCATACTCATCGAAGGTACATCTGGTGCCGGAGCTTTAATATCCAGCTGCAATCCTAAATCTTCTACAGCCTTTGAAGTGTGAAGACCGAAAGCGGCTATCCGGGTTTCGTCTTGTTTAAAGTCGGGAAAATTATCATAGAGCGACTTGAGGCAAAGGGGGCTAAAAAACACCAGTACATCGTATTTAATGTCTTTCAGATGAGAGAGATCGCAGCTCACTGTACGATACATGATGGCTTCTGTGACTTTTAATCCTTTGGATACCAAATGATCATGGATTTCTTTAGCTCCCTGATCAGAAGAAGGCAATAAAAATTTTTCGATTTTATGTTTGTTAAAATAGGTATTCAGATCATCGATGCTTTTGGTCCCCACGAATACTTTTCTTTTTCTGTAGAGGATAAATTTCTGTAAATAGTTAGCAATAGCTTCTGTCAGACAAAAATACTTCATATCCGGATTGACCTTTATCCGCATCTCTTCACATATTCTAAAATAATGCTCTATGGCTGTTTTACTGGTCAAGATGACAGCAGTAAACTCATCAGGCCGAATCCGATTTTTTCTAAATTCTTTTTCGGTAACAGGATCTATCTGATTGAATGGGATAAAATCAATCTTAAGAGCATACTTCTTTTCGATAGTACTATAAGGAGAATGCTCCGGACGAGGTTGTGACACCAGTATAGATTTAATTTTCTTATACTTTTCAGTAGAGGTCTTACCTGTTGTACCCATTCCGCTTGATGTTCGTTTTTTAACCTGGACTTACGTTTTCGATGAATTCATGTTAAAATGTCCCTGTCATCGCAACAAGATCCCACTCAACAAAACCCAAGGAGCTATTTCAACGGTGCAAAGGTAAATAATAAAATGAAATTTACCGGATAGGATCATAGGCATAATGTTCAACAATCCTCGGACCTGTCTCATCACATAAAGTGCTACAATAATCGCCAAACCACTAAATATCAACATTTTGCCGGTCTCTATCTCAACAAAGGATAATAAAATATTAACCAACATCAAAGCCAAGCCTAATGCAAGATTATGAATACCAATCGTATAGCTAAAAAATCCGGCTTCCTTTGATAATGGGAAGACCATGCCAAGTATCCACAGAATCAAATGACGGATAAGATATACAGCAAATACGATCAGAATGGCACTAAATAAGGAGAGAGGGTTCAAGCCAAAAATTTTAAAACACAAATAAAGAAATATCCCTGCATTCATTATAAAAATAAAATAAAGGATACCAAATATCATCAAATGATTCCCCTTAAATGCGTCCTTAAATAGAATGCGCAATTGATTTTGATTATAGGTACTCTTGATCAGTGCCAACGGATAGGATCGATTAAAATTGATGGCGATCGCAGCCAACAAAAACAAAAAAACATAGATGATAAACCAGATATTTTTACTTATAGCGCCAGGATTCAAACTAGAGGCTTGTTTGAGCTCATTTATTTTTTCGTCGAAGCGAGATTTGTCGTTTTCTTGCTGCGTTGGTGATATCACTTTTCCTAGATTTTGATCTGGACCAGGTACAACGATATTGAAAGGATTGTTGATTTTAGTAGCTGCCGACGATGAGGTCTGCGGTGAATCTATTTTTGGTGAAGGTGAGGCTAGTTGTGATGTAGGGTTTGATAGTGGATCAGTAGTTGTAGCAGGACTTTTAATCACACTTGAAGGGGTGTTTGTCAAAATGTGCGTGCCTGCCTTGATATCAAAAGGATTCTTTGATTTATCTGATGATTTGACTTGATTGGGATTAATAATGGTTGTGGTAGGCGGGACGACTGCAGAAGTCGCAGGTTTAACCTCTTTCTGTTGAGTAGGCGGCACTTGATCTGTCTTAGGTGCAGGACGACTCTCTTTAGGTGGCACATTCTGGTTGGCAGGAGACTTGATATCAAATGGATTCTGACTTGACACCAGGCTGACCCAGATCATTAAGCTAAAGATCTTGCTTATTGTGTACCACCTCATAAAGTCTCAAATCCGTTTCCTTGATGAACAACCACTTTTTTTACCTGCTCTAAGTCCCAGTCTATAACCAAGCCTCGAGCTATTTTGTCTGCAACGGCTTTGCCGTATAATAACTGTACCAAATATAGTGCCGCTTCAAAGGATTTTGCACCACCCACAGATGTGATGACATTTTTATCATGGACAAAAATTACATTTTCAAAGACGCGGAGCGCAGGAAACATTTCTTTAAACGAATTGATATCTGCAGGAAATGTGGTGCAAGAGATTCCATAAAGCAGTCCAGCCTTGGCTAGCACAAATGCTCCATCACAATGCGAAGTCACAAACATAGCCCGTTCGCCCACATTTTTCACCCATTGGATCATGATCGAATCCTTGAGGTCTTCACCCATATGATGCTCTGCACTAGGTATGACCAGGATGTCGATATGCGGTAGAGGGTCTTTGGTATAATCAAAATCCGGCTTGACATACAAACCTTCGAAAGTACGGATGAGGTCATGCGTGTTGGCTACGGTAAAAACATTCATAGCCTTGATGTTTTCACGATACTGAGTGTGCTGGAATATGTCATATGGAGCCGTAAGCTCAGTATTAAACACACCATTCATGACTAAAAAAGCCACATTATATCTTGCAGGCAAGATTTTATTCGTCTCTTTTATGGATACCTTTAGACCTCCCTGGCCAGCACGGGGATCATTGATATTACAAGAATTTAAGGCAACGGCAATGCTAAAAAATAGCAATCGAAAGATGTTTTGGTTCATGCAGATGGTATCAAAAGGAAACGTATTTGTGTGCAAGATTGTTATTTTTTTACTTTCGTTGCAATATTTTATCCAAAACAAAGCATGGAAATCAAAAATCGCAAAGCTCAGCACGAGTTTTTTTTTAGACAATCCTTTGAAGCTGGCATTATGCTGGATGGCTCTGAAGTCAAGTCGATCCGTGAAGGAAACGCTAATATCAATGACGCATTTTGTTATTTTAGGAATGATGAGTTATTTATACGCAATTTTCATGTAGCACCTTATAAACAGTCCTCGGGGTGGGCGCTGCACGATCCCTTGCGGGAGCGCAAGTTGCTTTTAAAGAAAAATGAGCTTAAAAAGTTAAAAACCAGGGTTGAAGACAAAGGCATGACGATCATTCCATATAGACTTTATCTTTCTGCTCGGGGCATTATCAAAATGGAAATCGTATTGGGCGAAGGCAAAAAGTCTTTTGACAAAAGGGAAACCATCAAAGCCAAGGATAATAGGCGAGAATTAGAGCGAATGGACAAGGGGCGTGAGTAAAAGCCGGGGTAACCACTTGCTATATTGAATTTCTGATCTGATCTAGTTTATCTATATCGTTCCAATCTTTAAATCGATCAGACCTTGTTTTGGCTTCCCTTAAAAAGTCATAGCCGACTATGTTTAATTGAGTCTGCTCATCGATTTTAAATATCTCCATTTGAGATTCAGCCTCGTCGAAACTGATATCTTGATGTATAACCGTCAGGATATCAATTAAATCCGGAGCTGTGCCCAATGAACATTTAAAGTGTTGTGTAAAATCTTCCGCTAGCAAACCGTTTGTTTCATTTTCTGAATATCCCATGCATAGCAACGTATGGAGGAATGCCTGCTTATTTATTTCAGTAGGGGCTATCCAAATGTCCAAGTCCTGGGTGTGGCGATGAAAACCATAATAGTTTACTGCATATCCACCGATGCACATGTATCTCAAGCCGGACTTATGTGCGCAATGGAGAAAAAGCAAAAATTCACTATTGGCTATATCGATCATCTAAATAATGCTTGAGAATAGTGATTTTTTTGGCCGGCTTAGGGGGTGAAATACGATTTCTTAATTGGAGGGCAGCCAAAGCTTGCATACGCTCTCTAGGCGTTAATTTATAAAAATACAAAAGAAAATGAAGCTCTTGCTCCTCCATCGTCTTGAATGTGGTAATGGACTTGGCCATATCACAAAATTACGGTTTTTTGAATTAGATCATTTGTGCTCTCACTTCTTCATAAAAGGATTCATACTGAGGCAGGATTTTTTCTATATCAAACTCTCTGGCTCGCTCATATGCCTGGTGTTTATATCGCTCCAGCATCTCTGGATCTTCTAATAATTGGATAGCATGACTGGCCATACCTGCGACATCGCCGACTGGCAATACGCATCCGCTGACGCCATGGATATTGAGCTCTGGCAATCCCCCTGCATTGGAGGAAATCACCGGCACATGACACGCCATCGCCTCTAGAGCAGCGAGGCCAAAACTTTCATTTTCGCTAGGGATCAAAAACAAATCACTGATCGCCAGGAGTTCCTCTACAGCATCTTGTTTACCTAAAAATCTTACATCATCACAGATGTCCATTTTACGGCACAATTCCTCCAGTCTTTGACGCTCCGGACCATCTCCGATGAGCAAAAGTTTGCTAGGGATAACTTGATTCACTTCATAAAATATTTTGATCACATCGTCTACACGTTTGACTCTTCTAAAATTAGAAGTATGGATGAGTATTTTTTCACCATCCGGGGCTAATGCTTTTCTAAAATGTTCCTTATCTATCTTTCTAAACCTAGTGAAATCAATAAAATTATAGATCACCCTGATATCTTTTTGGATCTTGAATTTAGACATTGTATCCCTCATCAGATCTTGGGATACGGCGGTGACCCCATCGGATTGATTGATACTAAACTCAACGACAGGTGCAAAGGAAGGATCAGCACCTACCAACGTGATATCGGTACCATGCAAGGTCGTCACTACAGGGATAAGGATGCCTTGAGTCTCTAATATTTTTTTAACAATGAAGGCGATTGTAGCGTGAGGTATGGCATAATGAACATGCAATAGATCTATTTTTTCAAATTTTATCACATCTACCAGTTTGCTCGCCAGGGTGGTATCATAAGGTGTATACTCAAAAAGAGGGTAGTCTAGAGCATTGACCTCGTGATAGTAAATGTTGGTTTGATAGTGGCCTAATCGCGCCGGGCGCTTATAGGTGATGAAGTGAACTTCATGTCCTCGACGGGCCAAGCCAAGTCCCAGCTCCGTAGCTACCACTCCAGATCCTCCAAAAGTGGGGTAACAGACCATACCTATTCGCATATACTTCTAATTGATAACCTTATTAAAATAAAAAGACAAATATGCGTAACTATCTGTTCATCAGAAAGCAATCATTTTTATCTAAAAAAAATAAATATTGCATAAATCATTCATTATCTTATACTTAGATTAAAAATTGATATTTATTTTAGCAAATATTTATGGCAAATAGATAAAAAGCTAAAAATTTGGACCCATTTTTGAAATAATATTTAAATTGAATAAAATATTGGTAGAGGAAGGAATTTTTTACCGGCTTCTACCCGTATATATATAGAATATGAAAGTACCAGCTCCGGATTACCAAGCAGCCGAAAATGCCGTGAAAAGCAAATTGGAGAAAGAGCTTCCAATGAGCCTCACGTATCATGGCATCCACCATACATTAGATGTGTTGGAAGCTGGTATTGCCATTGCCATTACTGAAAAACTTTCAAAAAAGGAAATACAATTACTCCGATTAGCCATTTGGCTCCATGACGCTGGATTTACAAACACATATAAAGGTCACGAAGAAGAAGGCTGTAGGATTGCAAAAAAAATATTGCCAAAATTTAACATCCCAGAAGAGGAAATAGAAGTAGTCATCGGATTGATCCGGGCCACCAAGATCCCTCAAACTCCTGATACCAGACTGGAGCGCATCATCTGTGATGCGGATTTGGACTATCTGGGCAGAAAAGATGTATATGACATAGCGGACACCTTATATTCTGAGATAAAAAAGCATATAGGCCCTCTAAAGGCGGAGCATTGGAATGAACTCCAGATTAGTTTTCTTGAAGCTCATGACTATTTTACTGCTTATTCCAAAAAGCATCGAGCTCCTGCCAAAATGAAGTATCTTAAATCCCTGAAAAAAAACAAGATAACTGCTTGACCCAGCCATGCAATTTATATCCAGCAATGATATGCTGATTAATTACCCTGGCGGGATGGATAATGTCACTGAAAACTATTGGCGGATCTTGGATGTCAATCTGGCCTGGATTAGGCAATCTGATACCAAAGCCTATACTATATTTATGATCTACGGAATATCTATTTCTGTAGTTTTTGCTAATATCGGTTCAATCACCAATATGTTGGGCAACTCCATTGTGGTCATGCTCCTAGGTATTCTGTATATGATCACTTCATTGATCGCCATTCGCTTTGGATTTCGATGTATCCAACCCTCCTTAAAACTCAAGTTTCCTTCTTCTATAGTATTTTTCGGAAGTATTGCCAACAGTTTTATCTCACCTGAGGCTTATTTTGAACATTCAAGGCAAATATTGGAAGATCCTGACAAAATGCATAAAGAATTATGCAATCAGATCTTTATCAATTCTATAATCGCCCGGGGTAAATTTACAGATATCAATAAATCTATCAAGGCTTTCATGGCCAGTCTAGTGATCTTGTTGTTCATCGTGTTGATTTATTTTTTTTGAGTGTGACACCTGGTTATTTCGGCCAAAGATCACTATTTGGAGCCCAATAGTATGTACCTTGTGCCCTCGTTTTAGCCTCATTTATTAAACCCACTCATCATGACCGTCGATCAGGTATTTAAAGACGAAATCAACCAAGTAAGTGACTTCAAATTTGGTACTCAGGTAGCCAACGTTTTTGATGACATGGTCAATCGCTCGGTACCTTTCTATGGTGAGATGCAACGCATGCTCTCTGAGCTGACTGCAGATTGCGCAGTTGAGGGCACTGCCGTATATGATCTGGGTTGTTCGACTGGTACGACTATGATCGGGATGAATACAACCGTAAGTCCTACTATCAAATTTATAGGTATTGACGACTCGGATGATATGTTGGCTAAGTGTGATGAAAAATTAAAGTCAGCAGGTTTTACCCGTCCATACCAATTAATAAATGAAGACTTAAATATGGGGGTCACTATCCACAACGCGTCGGTGGTCGTCCTTTGTCTAACACTCCAGTTTGTCAGACCGATCAGTCGGGAGCGATTGTTAAAAAACATCTTTGAAGGAATCAATCCGGGAGGCACCTTGATCTTGGTAGAAAAAATACTCGCAGAAGAAAGTGGATTTAACCGGGATTTTATCAAATATTATTATAACTATAAAAGAAGGAATAATTATACTGAACTGGAAATCTCCCAAAAACGCGAGGCCTTGGAAAATGTTTTAATTCCGTATAAATTAAGTGAAAATATCTCGCTCCTTCGGGATGTAGGATTCAATCATTGTGAGGTGTTTTTTAAGTGGTATAATTTTGCTGCATTAGTAGCCATTAAAAAGTAACTATGGTAGCTATCGGAAATTTTTTCTTTAAGTATCGCAATTTACTTTTCATCTTGCTTTACGCAGCATTGTTTATTCCATCACCGCCGCTATTTAGTAGTGAAAAGTATGGACCTGGATATCTGTGGTGGCCGATCTTGTTGGGCTTAGTGATCACATTTAAAGGTCAGTTTATCCGAGCACTCACTATAGGCCTGGCGTATATCGTGCGAGGGGGTAAAGATGGCAAAGTATATGCAGAGGGGCTAGTCACAGATGGTATCTTTGCACATTGTCGCAATCCGCTTTACGTGGGTAATATCTTAATGTTGGCCGGGGTGGGTATTTTGGCAAATTCCCGATGGTTTACATTCATCATCTTGCCATTGTTTTTATTTATCTATCAAGCTATTGTACTGGCAGAAGAACATTTTCTGAAAAACAAATTTGGATCCGGATACGACGACTATACTCGACACGTTCCACGATGGACATTTCGATTGAAGGGGCTTTTAAGGACTGTACAAAATAGTTCGTACAATTGGAAGCGATATATCTTAAAGGAACACACGACCTTCTTCATCTGGCTATTGGGTATTTTTTTGATTATTTTAATCAAATATCCCGAGTTCACGGGTTATAATACCGAAGCAAGAAACCGGATGATCATCGGCATCGTCCTAGCTTTGGCCTGTCTATATGCCGGAATACGATATTTAAAACAATCGGGTCGACTGAAAGAATGACATGAGATATCTTCGGTCCCGAGATTAATGTATGATCTGGGCGCTATATTTTCTCATGGCTCTTTTTGACAAAATCAGTCAACTCGGCTCCGGTCAACATATTTTGATTCAATAGTGCTAATCGGTACAGATGTGTCGAGATCTCCTGTTGTCGCTCCGGATCACCATGCAGCAGCTTGTCTGCTATCGCCGGGTGATTGCCATTGATGATCACTTGATACGAATCTGGAAACATATCCGCTCCCATCCCTTGCATCATTTGCATTTCTTTCATACGCCGCATAAATTCCGGTCTGATGATATGAACTGGAGCTTCTGTAGGCGATAGCGCTTGAATCTCCACTTTGTTCATCGTGCCTTGAACGAAGGGCTCAAAGATTTTTTTGATGATATCCTGGTCAGCCTGAGATAAGACCGACTCGAGTTTGCTATCTTTTTCAATGAGTTTATCTGTAGTCTCCGAATCAATACGAGTAAAATGAGTCTTTTCTATTTTGGACTCCAGATGTTGAATAAAGTGATTATCAATCGGCTGATCCATCACCAACACATCGTAGCCACGGTCTGTAGCAGATGCGATCTGTGCATGATGTTGGGCAGGAGAGTGGGTATAGAGATAGACGACCTGACCATTTTTATCAGTTTGTAATGGAGCTATTTTTTCCCGATAGAGCTCCGGCGTATAGTATAGTCCGTCATTGCCTTTGAGTAAAGCGATAGACATCGCTTTCTCACTAAATTTTTCATCCGTCAGCATCCCGTATTTTACAAAGGGGCCGATATCAGACCATTTTGATTCATAACCGGCTCGATCTGTCTTAAACAATTCTTCTAGTTTTTCAGCAACCTTTTTCGAAATATAGTTGGTGATTTTTTTCACTTGTCGGTCACTTTGCAAATAACTGCGTGACACATTGAGCGGAATATCCGGCGAGTCTATAACCCCATGTAACATCATGAGGAAGTCCGGTACGATATCTTTTACCTCATCGGTCACATAGACCTGATTGCTATATAATTGGATCTTGTTTTTCTGCCACTCCATGCCTGTCGTCATCTTGGGGAAATAAAGCACCCCCGTCAGATTGAAAGGGTAGTCGATATTGAGATGAATCCAAAATAACGGAGGCGGACTGTAGAGGTACAGGTCATTGTAAAATTTCTTATAATCTTCATCCGTCAGCTCGGTAGGAGATTTTTTCCAAAGGGGATGGGTGATATTTATGATATTATCTACCTCGGTCTTGATCTCTTTTCTATTTTCTCCCTCGCCCTCCCAATCGTATTCTGTACGAGTACCGAATCGTATAGGAAAAGGTAAAAATCTACAATACTTTTTGAGTAAGCCTTCAATCTTGGACTTTTCGAGATATTCTTTCCCTTCCTCACTGATGTACAGGATGATATCGGTACCTCGCTCCTTTTTCTTAGCGTCTTTCAAAGTATATTCTGGACTTCCATCGCAGGTCCAGAGGATAGCCTTTTCTTCATCCACATACGATTTGCTGAGTACATCTACCTTGTCAGCTACCATAAATGCAGAATAGAATCCCAAACCAAAATGACCTATGATATTGGTTTCGCCTTTATATTTTTCTATAAATTCCTGGGCAGAGGAAAGGGCTACTTGATTAAGATATTTTCTAGCTTCTTCTGCGCTGAGTCCAATACCTTGATCCCGGATGGTAAGGGTTTTCTTTTTTTCATCTAACAGGATATCAATCGTAAGAGCGCCCAGATCCCCCTTGACTATACCTTTAGACGATAGGGTCTGCAGTTTGGAGGTAGCATCGATCGCATTGGATACCAACTCCCTCAAAAATATTTCCTGATCTGAATAAAGGAATTTTTTGATGATTGGGAATATGTTTTCGGTCTGAACCGCGATTTGGCCTTTTTCGCTCATTTAATTAAAATTTGAAGGTATGAATATAATTGGCACTGGTCAAAGGCTATGCCAATACCCGAAGACCTGACAAAATGACCAGAATTGAGATTGTTCAAAGGTAGATCGCTATTTAATAGATAATTTATTCAAATCGGTATAAACCAATTTCAAATAAGGATTGACGCAAAATGACCCGTTCTATTGCATTAAACTGCAAAATCGCAACAGTGCTTTTTGCAATTAAAGTCTTACCTAAGATTTCTCCACTGGCATAATAAAAATGATCTCCCCATGTATCTTTTCTGGGATTATAAAATCGCACCACCTCTTCACCTTCACCTGTCCCTTTAATCATAGCCGCTATGTCAGTTCCTTTATTCTGGTTGCAGTGTGGGCACGCAAATGCTAAGTTGTTGAGTCTTGATGAACCTCCATGTTTTAAACTTATATTATGATCAACATGAAATGTGGTGGCTAGAAAATATTCGGGAATAAGACAATACTCACATCTGAAATTTGCGCGAATCGCTAAATCTAATCGAAGCTTTTTAGGTATCATTTAATATTATGAACTTGCTTATATGATCTGGCTTTTGCTAAGCCAATGAGCAAGTCATACATTAGATACTTCTCCAACTCATCTTGTTCTGAAAAGTCAAGTGTATTTTCTCTCTTTTTTTCAACTAATGATTCTATTCTTAGCTGAATGTTATCAGTAAATTTAAAACTTAGTATTTGTTCGGGCATTACATCCGCCATTAATGAAGCGATTTGATCCTGAGCCAAAATAGAAGCAATCATTACATTTCTTTTACACAAAGGTAATTGAAATGAATTTGTTAGGACAAAATATTGAAAACCAAAGCTAGTTCTATCAACTCTTTGGATCTGGTATTTTAGCCGTAAATTTTTGTCTCGACCACCATTCTTGTTCCAAATTGATCAAGTGGTAGCGTCTGGGTCCGCCCCAGCCATGGCGCACATTCGGATAAATCATCATTTCAAACTGTTTACCCGTAGTCTGGAGCTTTTCGATCAGCTGAAATGTGTTTTGCATGTGGACATTATCATCTGCACTGCCGTGCACTATAAATAATTTTCCTTTCAATTGATCCGTGTAGGTCATTACAGATCCTGCTTTATAACCTTCTGGATTATCCTGTGGAGTATCCATATATCGCTCTGTATATACATTATCGTACAAAGACCAATCTACTACTGGTGCAAATGACATCCCGTGGGTAAAGGAGTTGGGTGCTTTGGTCAATGCCAAAGCGGTCATATAACCGCCATAACTGCCTCCCTCTATAGCGATATGTGAGCTATCGATAAATGGTTGTTTTTTGAGCCATTCAGCCACTTTGCTGTAGTCATGGATCTCCCACTTGCCCAGATTGCGATGCATGTAGTCCAAGCCTTTTTTGCCAAACTTGCCGGATGCCCGATGGTCAGTGGATAATTGGATTACACCTTGGTTTAAAAGTTTGTTCATGGTTTGATCCTGGTATTCATTGTCTAACGAACCTGCGTCTGGTCCTCCGTAGATACTCATGACGACGGGATATTTTTTACCCATAGCTTTACCTGCCTCAAAATCCGCTGGCAAAGTCCATACTACTGGCAGCTCAAAACCATCGCCAGAGGGCACCGTAAAAAATTCTGTTTTTAATCCGGCTATTTTATTCGCATCGGTAGACATGCCTAGATCCCGGATTTTTTTACCCTCCGATGTAGCGAGCACCATAGATCTGGGCTGTTGCAGACTGCTCCAGGTGTCTATCAGATGCAATCCCTTAGGGGAGAGATTGACATGGTGTACTCCATCACCTTGACTGATTTGTTTCAAACCTGAACCATCTAGTTTGACACTAAATAAATGGGTATTCAGTGCATTTTCACCGGTGCCGGTAAAAAAGATAAGATTTTTTGTTTCATCTATTTGTAGGATGTCTTTTATACGCCAAGTGAACTTAGTGATTTGCAATAATTGTTTTTTGCTTTGATCGTACTTGTAGATATTCCACCAGCCATCGAGTGGATGGATTAACAGAAAACTATTGTCTTTTAGAAACCATATCTTTTCATGAAATTCTACCCAAGTCGGGTATTTTTCTGCAAATAAAAAAAGTTTGGTTTTGCTGTCTACTTGATATGCATAAAATCGCAGGTCTGTCTGATCCCGATTTAATTCTTGAAAGATAAGTTGTTTACTATCCGGGGTCCAGAATGGCCAAGCGGTGTATTGATCTGCTTTTTCATCTTCTTCTATTTTAGTGATCAGACCACAGGCTAATTGTACGACCTCCATATGTACCAGTGGATTAGGGTCACCGGATTTGGGATAATGTTCCATCTCCAGAAGTCCACGAGCCCCTTCTGACCTATAGACCGGGAATTTTGGAACTGGTCTATCATCACTGTGCAGATAGGCTATCTGTTTGCTATCCGGACTCCACCAATAAGCTCTGTATTTGGAACTTCTACCCAAGATTTCTTCAAAATATACCCAAGAGGCATAACCATTATATACATCTTCACTTCCATCAAAAGTCAACTGACGATGAAGATTGGAAGCGATATCTATGACCCATAGATTTCCCCCTTTGACATAAGCTATTGAGTTACCATCAGGTGAAAAATTGGGTACCTTTTCTTCGCTGGCATCAGAGGTGAGTTGTCTTAGAATGCCAGAGCTAGATTCAAACAGATATAGATCATTTTGTTTTTTAAGAATGACTCGTCCATCTGGAGTCGATCCAAAGGAATAGGACATAAGACTATCCGGCAATTTTGAAACAGAGGTTGTCGGATCCACATATGGAGTGGCCTGACCTGTGAAGACATTTACTTTATAAATCTTAGGAAGTAGTTTTTCCAATTTGGTCTCTAAAAAATGATTGTCATCCAACCATTTGATACCATTGGGTAATGATTGGCTAATGATCGTGGTCCAATAGCTTAATAATATAATGGTAAGTAGTTTTGAATTCATGTACTAGAGGTTCAGTTTGTTTTGATATGGAATTGGTGTTTGCCCAAGAATAGTTGTGTAAATGATGAATAATATTTTAGAATTCATGATTTAAATTTGACCTTTTTTACTTTAATTTATTCAGTTTCTTTTAAAAGCAAGGCAGTGGTCTTATGGTATATCTTTTCTGCTCGATCCGGACTCGAACCTATAGATAAAATACCTAGTTTGCCATGCTCTGCTATCGCTCCTATGAGGTGAAACATCACCCCCTCTTGGGTGCTGCCATCAAAATGTAATCCATTGCAGATGGCTACATCGATCAGATCAGAAGGGGTAAGTTTTTTAAAATTTTCAAATACCATGGCATCTGTGGCCATATAATACCGTGTCTGACCGTTGGGCATAATATATTCCCCGGTCAGATAGTCATATCGACCATTGGTAAGGAGCTGTAGCATGAGATAGGGATGGGTAGTACCCCCTTTACGAAGGTTGATCTCGATGGCGTAGTGCTCCCAGATTCCTTCTTTTTTAATCGATACAAAATCTACCCCAAAACGGCCTAGGACTCCCAGATTAGCCATATAAGATGCGACCTTATGACCTAACGCGCCTATCTCTTTGCGATATTCTGGATCCGCTGGAAAACAAGCGCCAAGATATACCTGACCGCTCTCGCCACCCAAGATCTGATCGTGAGTCGATACGATTTCGATCTCTTGCAGTGGATTGATCACGCACTGTACCGAGGGGGAAGTTTTGATTTCACCTTCGACAAAAGCTTCCAAGACCCCACCCATCTCAGACATTTTTTCAAAGAATAGGTCGATCTCCATATCAGTGGCGACTGTTTTTATATGCTGATGGATATTTTCGACACTGATGGTTTGCTTGTGATCATACGTATATATGGCATTACCATCACCAGAAAATCCTTCATTGAGTTTGAGAACTGCTTTGCGGATGGCCGGTTGAATTGTTTTTAAATCTTCCAATGCCTGGACGAGGTTGGCTTTAGTAAATATATTTTCAAAGCCCGGAGGTACAGGCACTCCTGAATTTTTAAAAATATTTCGGCCTCCGGTTTTATTGCCCCAATGGGATAAATCAGACGGACAACCGTATAATGGGATTCCAAGTTCCAAAGCCAGTCGTTCCTCCAGCGGGGTGACATTGAATGCAGAGATATGTGCTACATGATCTTCCGGCAATAGACTTTTGATCTGGGCTACCAGTCTGGGCTTGGCCAGGATCTTGGCGGTCAATGCCTTATTGGATGAGTCATAACAAGCCAATAAAGTAAGTCTGCTCCGTGCATGCATAGAGGTCACCCCCGGTATCAGATGGAGGTAATAGTCGACGATCACCTCTTCTATCGGAGTGCTGGTGACATAAATGACGCGGGTGCGAGGCATGCGCAGCAAAAGCAACAAGCATAGGAGTCGCTCTTCATAATGGATGTGACCAGAGATCTTAGCTAAAATCTCAGCATCCATCGAAAGTGACGGGATGATGACTACCGTTTTTGATGCTAGCGGGTCCGGAAACTGATTTTTGAACTGTGGAGGTAGTTGATCCTGAAGGTTCTGGAAAGTCAGTCGATCAACAGGAGATAAGGTATATGGATCTTGGGGCATAAGAGTCTATTCAAACGGAGTACATAATGCGTAAACGATGCTATCTGCAAAGTTAAAATATACTAATTGATTGAACCATTAAAAAAAACCAAGTTCCAATTGTGACAGGCCGTAATATTGGCATGTATCCTGGCATTTTAAACTCTAAGGCGACTGATGCCACCATCGACGGCCAAGACCTGACCGGTCACCCATGCAGATTGATCAGATAGTAAATAGGAGACAGCATGGGCTATATCTGAGGGCTGCCCTATTCGTCGCAATGGGTGTCTGGCTGCATTAGCATGAATTTTTTCTTCTGTATTGATAAGATTGGCAGCTAAAGGGGTGGCTGTCAAAGAAGGTGCAACAGCATTGACTCTTATTTTGGGAGCTAACTCTGCTGCCAGGGATCTGGTGAGTCCTTCTATCGCACCTTTAGAAGAAGCTACCATGCTGTGAAATGGAAAACCTGTCTGTACCGCTACTGTAGAGAACAATACGATGGATGCCGCATCAGCTTTTTTAAGTCGACTCAGTATGGCTTGGATGGTTTTAAAAGCACCGACTACTTGCAATTGAAAATCTGCTATCAATTGGTCTGAAGACACTCGATGAAATGGTTTTAAATCAATAGCTCCAGGGCAATACACAATGCCATGGAGCACCTCAGGTAGGAAATCCGGAAATTCACCGTCGAGTACATTATAAAAAGCGGAGTGTAGGTTTTCAGCCTTTTCGACAGGGGTATGTTTAAAATAGGTAGAGTACACGGTGTGTTCGCACATTAAATTGGTTACTATACTTGCACCTATGCCTGAAGATCCGCCGACAATGAGATAATTTTTTGAAGATGTCATATTTCGAATAGAAACACTTCGAATGAGCTTTGGTTTAAAATCGGGCCAACCTAATTTAAAGCTAGCGTTATGAAACAAAAAATATGATCGCCGAAAGACTTTATGTATATTTAAAACTCTAATCCAATTCACCCGATGTATTCTCTAATTTCAAAATGGACTATTCTGCCTGAACATGAGTTGATCGCAATCAGAGCGTTACAAAATTTAGCATTGCAAGTACAGCAAAGCGAACCCAACACGTGGATTTATCTCGTGCATACACCGGATTTCACGCAGCCGAATCTGCCAACTCCACCAGCCGGTGAGGTTGTTTTTTTTGAAGTCTATAAAGATGAAGCTTCCTTTCAAGCTCATGTCCGTGGGCCAATCTTTGCGGCCTTCGTCCAACAGTATGGGAGTTTGTTTTTAAATAATCTGGGCAAGCCTTATGTCACACTTGAGCTACTTGATAGACAAGCAGGTTTTATCAGATCTGATGTTGGGTAAAAAGGAATCAGGATATGTCGAGCGAATAGTTCGTGAGGATATTCTGGTCAACGGTGAGGAGAATTAAAGTGCTTTTTTATAGGTCCTCCTACGCTTATGCTGTCGATACTCATAACCTTTCCATAATAACTGGACTTGAACATTAGTTTCTAATTCGGGATTAGACTCTACTTTTTTCATACCAAATTTTATAGCAGCACTGGTGATTTCATAAAATACCAATGCATGGACCCCTTTATTCCTCCATGCCGGATCCGTACCGATCAGGTATAAGTCCAGTCGATCATTATGGCGTAACGCTTTCTGCAAATGATACCAGCCGAAAGGAAAAAGTCTGCCCTTCGTCTTTTGTAAGGCTTTACTCACAGAAGGTAATGCGATCCCAAAAGCGATCAATTCATCTGAAGCATCAGCGACCAATGATATAAATTCAGGCATCAAAATACGGGTGTATTTTCTGACATAGAGATTGACTTGTTCGGGCTCAAAGGCTACAAAACCATGCAGATCTTTATGGGTCTTATTGATCAGCTCAAACATTTTAAAAGCATATTTTCTAGTTTCCGCTTTGGTGCGAATTTTGACCGTATGCAGGTTGTATTTTTCTTTGAGCAGGTCATTAAATTTTATAAATCGCTCGGAAAGCACTTGTGGAGATTCCAGTTCGTGTTCGATCCAATCCACCGCTTTGGTATATCCCAATTCCTCCAAGTGAGTTGCGTAGTAGGGATAATTATAAGCAGTCGCCATAGTAGGCAATTCTTCAAAACCCTCTATCAATAACCCTGCTTTGTCTAGATTCGTAAAGCTCATAGGTCCCTCGATTTCTTGCATACCAGCCTCTTTGGCCCATGTTTCAAGCGCTGATAATAATGCGTTTGATGCCTCCTGTTGATCGGCCACATCGTACCATCCGAAGCGGGCTTTAGACTTTTGATACAATTGATTTTCGCGTTGATTGATGATGCCACAGATCCTACCTACGATCTGATTGTGCTCTTTCGCGAGGTACAGTTTGAGTTGGCAATGCCGGAGGGCCGGGTTATGGACCGGTGAAAACATATCATACTCATCGGTCCAAAGGGGAGGGACCCAGTAGGGATGATTTTTATAAAGATCAAACGGGTATTGAATAAATTGTTTGAGTTCTGACCGGATTAAAGGATTGATTTCGATGAGTTCTATGGCCATTATTTATTTCGATTCAATAATTCTGTCAATAATGATTTAAGATTTGATTTACGATCATTGGGTACCTGGACAGCGTCGAGGGCAACAGTGGATTTTTCACCATAATCCTGCGCCAGCTGTCTGATATAAGCATCCACTTTGTATTTTTCAAATAACTCCAGCACTCGTTCCACTTTATGAAGTGACTGATCTTGAGACTGGTACCAATTTAAAAGTTCCTCGCGATCGTATGGATTAGCTACTTTAAGGCATTGAATAAAAAGTAAAGTTTTTTTATTTTGCAGGATATCGCCGCCTTTTATTTTTCCGGTGGTGGTACCAAACACATCGAGATAGTCATCCATGAGTTGAAAAGCTAAGCCGGCATATAGTCCTACATAATACAGCTGCCTGACATCCTGGTCGGGAGCAAAAGCGGTCATGCCGCCCAGTTGGAATGCTGCGCCTAACAATACTGCTGTTTTGTCTCTGATCATATCGATGTACTCCAGTTCAGTGACTTGCATCGTCGATTCAAAATTGATATCTCGCTGTTGCCCTTCACAGACCTCTCTGGCCGTTTTATTCATCAATCGGATCATGGGCATCACGATGCTATCATCATATCGCGACAACAACTCGTAGGAATGGATCAACATCCAATCTCCAGACAAAATCGCTGCGTTCAAGCCATATTTTATTTGAACTGTAGGATGATCTCGTCGCATTGGCGACTCATCCATGATATCATCGTGCATCAGTGAAAAACTGTGAAATACCTCTACCGCTAAAGCTGCCGGAAGTGCAAAATCTGTGTCGTCCTGATAAAGTTGATGCGCAGCCAGTGTGCAGATAGGGCGAATACGTTTGCCCCCTAAATCCATAAGATATTGAGCCGGAGCTATTAAGGACGGCACAGCCCCTTTAAACGACTGGGCTTGACGATAGGATTCAAAAGATTCAGCTAAGGCCGTCAATGAAAGCATGGCGGAAAAATAAGGCTATTCAGCGGAAAAAGTGAATTAAGCCCGGTCAGGTCAAATGAACCCTCTTTTTTTTTAAATCTGCTGTGCGATAAATGAGTATGTGATATACGATATGGCACTTCAAGCTATGGTGTGCTATTCAATGTATAATCAGGCCTAAAATCGTTGCTGCGAGTATGACCATGGGTTCGTTTATTCGCTAAAACTTCCACACCACCATTTACATAAAGGCAATAGAGGCGGTAGTCATATCCACCAAAAATTTAGATCCAAGGATAGATTCGGCTCTTGGTATGGACCTCTTGAGACAGCAGTTGATTGTAATAATTTAATGATTAGATGATTCCTTTCTAACATCAATGTTATGGGAATAAAAAACCCTGAAGCAATGCAAGGATCGGTATGTATTGCCGGAAGTTTGCTGTTGAAAAACATTCATGTAACCCATTTGCAGGTGAGAGTCTTTAGTAAATTGATAGACCAGGCCGACAAATAAACGATTTTGATCAAAGGTATTATACACAATGTTTTTACCAAAATTGAACATAATTTCGTTATTGATCAGTGCCTGGAGACTCCCAGGCGACAAGCCCTTTTTAGTCAATGGCAAAAACCACGCGTAATTGTACCGGATACGCCAGTTAAAATTATAGCCATCTTCCAGGGTGCCGTCTTTTCGGAGGCTTTTCCTAAATCGTTCATCCAGCCTTATCCATTGCATCAGTCGAGTAGAAGTGAACCGGGTATACCATTGCAATTGTTGAAATGGGCGATGTTCAATCAGTGAGCGATCGGGGTGATTCGCATCGGGAAAATGATTTATAAAATTATAGGCTAAGGTAAATCGTACATCGTTTGAAAAGTAATAGGTCGGCCTGAGCCGCAATAAAAACTGTGAAGGATCCTGCACGAAATTATTTTTTAGCCGGAAGTGAATATCAGTCCATGAACCCCATTTATCAGAAAATCGGATTTGATTAAACAAACCAAACCAGGTCTGCTCCTCCGTACTATATTGCTTTTGTGCAGAAGCATGGAATACACAACATAGGCTAAAGCTAAAATAAATAATAAGTCTCATATAAACCATTATTATAAAAAGGGAACTTCAAACGAATTGATTTCCCCTGACCTTAAATAAAAATGAAAGAACATTGTATGTACATTTCTAGGTGCCTGTTTTTAGACTGAGGTTTTAAAAGACGCCATGGATGGATTCGAACCATTGTGAAAAGTTTTGCAGACTCTGACCTCACCGCTCGGACACGTGGCGCTGCTTTTATTCTATTGCTTCACTCAAAACAGTCTAGTACTTTCATGGAATTCAATTTGTTTGTTGATCGTTTTTTTGAAACTGAATATTGACTTTTTCTCCACACAGAATGCATCTTTCTTAGCTTGTTTTTGGTAAATGTCACCGATTTAACATAAATTATACTGGAAACTGAGAATAATAATTTTAGGATACTCAAGCTTCCAGTCTTCTCGTGGCTGATTGTATAATTATTCAACTGCTACTTAATTTAAGAGGTTAGAGATACATTAATTGTGAATCGCGTGTGATGTATATTCTACAGTGTATATTTTAAGGTGACCCCACTTGTCCTTGGATCTCCTAATACTCCTGCATAATGCCCAGCATTACCGGCTGCTGGTAGCAATTGTTCAAAATAGTCTTTGTTCAAAACATTTCTAACCCATATAAAAACGGATATTCCTTTGGAAGCCCTGAACCCTGCTCGTACATTGACCAAGACATAGCCATCGACATTGAGATATTGTGAAGGAGATGCTGAGGAAGAAAAAGAGGAGCGATAAAAATTATCCACTGCTAAGAAAAACTTGCCTTCTTGTTTTAGGAATTTTCCCGATGTACTCACATCTCCGCCCAAAGATCCAGCCCACTTAGAAATACCGGGCAATTGACCACCTGATATGTCTTTGAAAGCAAACTCAGAGCCTGTTTCTTCCAGCGGCACGGGAGCATTTTTAAAGGTGATATATTTTCCATCGAGATATGTAAACGCACCATACAGGGACAAACTATTCTTTACTTTGAGATTTCCATCCACTTCGATTCCTTGGACTCTGACTTGTTCGGCATTGGCCAGATAGCCTCTGTTGACACCAACTTCTGCTGTTTGCACTTGGGTTTGAAAATCATCAATATCGGTATTATGAAAAACTAGATTTAGAGTACTGTTTTTAGTAGGAGTTGTTTTGACACCTATTTCGAAATGTTTTACATATTCTGGTTTGATTCGAGCAAGATCGATCAACACTGCTCCATTTGCAGTAGGCAGTCCTCCCAGGTTTACCCCTATTGGTTTGTAACTAGTAGAAAAAGTCGCGAAACTATTGACCCGTTTGGAAGCTTCATACGCTAGTGTAAGTTGACCGGAAATATTACTTCCATCTTCTTTGACATTAAATATTTGGTTGGTATAAACAGCATTTTTGAGTGCAAGGAGAGCAGGATCAGTCGTTTGTAAGCCCCCATAAGTCAGCCGGTTAAAATCTACTTCTTTCAGATCATAATTGTATCGAATACCGGGTAGGAGACGGATTTTGGAGGTAACAGACCAGTCCAGCTGACCAAATAATGCCCCGCTGAATGTATTGAGTGTGGAGGTCGTTTTAATGCCAAACCCATCAAATAATCCTGGTGTCTTCCACAGAGCGCTCGTAGAACTTTGAGAAAATCGCCATTGAGCTGATCCTGATTCCTCAGTATGCACTGGATCTGTTTTGAGATTCTGACCTAAAACAAATAAACCGATGACTCCATTTAATTTAGATGAAAAATCACCAGCATAGCGCACTTCCTGAGACCATTGCTCATGCTTTGAGGTGGCCGCGGATTTAGACAACACGGGTAAACCTGTAAAGTCTCGATCATTGGAAGGATCCCAATTCCAGTATCTCCAGGCTGAAGTTGCAGAAAGAGTACCTCCGCTCAACTTGGAGTCTATATTAAGCGAAACACCACCTAGTTCGTTGCCCGACCGCCACTGCGAATCGTGATCAATCACCCGGTCAAATGGATTTTGGCTGGGCAGTTTATATCCTAAATCAGATATAATTTGATTAAACTGGCGGTACGCATTTCGCTTTGTAGGCACTACCCCTGCTACCACCTGTGCATAGCCTTCCGGATTCTGGTCTGTCGCGTCCGCCACCAGCGTGATTTTTATCTTATCTGTAGGTACGTATAATAATTGTCCTCTGAACCCTAAGTTGTTGATATCATTTACTTTTTTCTCTGTGGCTACATTGTAAAGTAAACCATCTCTTTGAGTCCCAGAGAAGGATATTCTGCCGGCAATTTTAGAAGCTAGAGCCCCAGTGATAGAAGTCTTTGCCTGGATAAATCCATAATTTCCATAGCCTATTTCAAAGGTCGCCCCCGGATCAAAGCTGGCAGCTCGTGTAGTAATGTTGAATGCTCCTGATGTTGTATTTTTTCCAAAGAGGGTGCCTTGTGGTCCGCGCAACACCTCTATCTGTTCTATATCAAGGAAATCCAGAGCGGTGGCTGCAGGGCGGGCAAAATATACCCCATCTATATAAAAGCCTACCCCTGGGTCGATTCCATCATTTGTAAGTCCAAAGGTAGACCCTAGCCCTCTGATATTCAATGTAGTATTGCGAGGATTGGAAGAATACAATTGAACCGAAGGCACGAGTTCCTTTACACGGTTTACATTGAATGCACCAGCTTCCTCGACTTGCGCTCCACCAATCACAGATAGAGGAATTGGGATTTCGTGCGCTGTCTCCCGGCGACGCCTTGCAGTGACTACAATTTCGTTTAGGAGGGCAATGTCTTCCTCCAGAGGTATGACTACATTATCTGCCTCCACCACCATTTCTTTACTGATATGACCTATGGATTTAATAATCAGGGTAAAAGGGAGTTTTTGGCCAGTTTGAAAATAAAAGTGACCAGTCAAATCTGTTGCCACGCCATGAGTCGTGCCTTTTATCTGGACTGTCGCTCCCAGGATGGGCTCCTGTGTTTTATGATCTACAATTTTACCGTGGAGATTTGCATTGATGGTGGCTTGAGTAGGTTGTGCTACGGAGATCACGGATAAAGAGAGGGATAAGAGCAATGTATAAAAGAAAAATGCTCCTACCCGCAGTGGGCCTATAGTCTTTCTGGCTTTAGTTTTTAGAGCGGATAAGACTAAAGTGGGTAATACGATATTATTATTCATTGGATAAATGAGTTTGATAAGAGAGAAAAAATTAAGAAGTACGGAGGGATTCAGTTCGATGTGCTCGGTCCAGGATGCTTGCCTCAATGACCCGCAGTTGGAAGCTGGGCTGCAAAAAATACTGTCTTAGAAATCGTGTAGTATAAATAAGCTACAACAGCGACCATCCGTATAGACTTGTCTCCAATGTATAGGATCAAATTGTTTCATCGATGGCACAAATATAATGATATTTATATAAAGTCTATCGATTTAGTATAGTTTTAAATAATTTATTTTATTTCCATCCTTACTGTAGGTAAAATCTCTGCCTTTTGATCTATAAATTCAAGTCGATCAATTGTCACAATCCACGGTAGCAAAAGGGGCTAAACCAGTGAAAATGAATGTTATCTAAAGCTTAGGATGGAATGAATGATTTCAATTCAATTGCAGCTTGTTGAATGCGATTTTTTAATGCTTCAACGGTCTTTTCTTAATCATACCGCCCTTAGTGTCCTTTATACTGCTCATGACTACAAAGGCATGAGGATCTATTCGCTCCAATTCATTATTCAATTTATTCAATTCTAGCCTAGTCACTACAGTATAAATAATATCCCTATCCTCTGCCTCGCCTTGGGTGCCAAATCCCTTTTTACCTTGAAAGACTGTAAATCCCCGCCCCATATCTTCTACGATCATTTGGCGGATTTCAAGATGATGTGAAGAAATGATGGTCACCCCAATATATTCTTCAATGCCCTCAATAATAAAATCTAATGTCTTTGAAGCTGATAAATAAGTGATCATTGAATATAACGCAATTTCAATGGTAAGAAAATAGGCTGCAAACGAAAATATCAATACATTGATAATGATAATAATATCACCGATGGTGGTACCAAACTTGCGGCTGAGATAAATCGCTAAAACTTCGGTGCCGTCTATCACAGCGCCACCCCTGACCGATAGCCCGATCCCAGCTCCGAGGAAAATACCACCAAATACTGCCACCAACAAATTGTCTTGCGTGACATCCGGAAATGAAACTGTCGCCAGACAAAGGGCTAGCCCAGCTATAGCAAGAGCTGTTTTTATGGCAAATTTCCGTCCTAAAATATTAATCGCTAAAAGGATGAAAGGAATATTGACTACAATAATCAATATATACAGAGGTATCGATGTCAGAGCAGATATCAAAAGGGATATACCCGTAGCTCCACCGTCTATAAAGTGATTGGTCAATAAAAATCCTTTAAATCCAAAAGCCGCTGAAAAAATACCTATGATGATTAAGGCAGCATCTTTAGTTTCGTTGATTACAGCTAACTTTAGGATTCTTAAACCTTTGGAGAGTTTGTATTCTGAATAATTGGTTATATCTCCAGCATCTTTACGGTCTTCTCTAAGTACTGTTCGGATCACCAGGTTTTTTAAAAATCTTTTCATGGTACAGATCTTATACGATCAACATTGAATGGTATTTAGGATGGTATGCATTAAAGCTTAGTACTTTAATTTCTCAATACGTACTAATAGTATTACAACTTTGCTAAATATAGGTCATATTCACAATATTTCTTGTTTTTATGATTTCATAAGTGTATTTAAAGCAACATCATACAATAGCCATCATGTGCTCGGATCGCATGACCATACAAAACACAGCAGCATCAGACCAAATGCGGCATAATTCGACGAAGGACAATTGACGCTTTTGGCACCCAAATTCTTGGAGAAATTGAGAGCCACACGAATGCAAACTTTGTTCGATCAGTCCTAAGCCCATTCGAATGGACTACAAATTGAAATTCAGAAATTATGATCTACCTTTGTTAAAAATGAATGTTGAAAAAAATCCTGATCATAGACGATGCAGACAAGCTCAGAACCTTGCTTTCTCGCATCATCAGTCTAGAGGGATTTGAAGTCTTACAAGCCAACGATTGCAATTCGGGTTTGAAGAAAATTGAACAGAATGAAATTGATGTCATACTCTGTGATGTAAAGCTGCCTGATGGTAGTGGCGTAGATTTGGTAAAAAAAATAAAAGAAAGATATCCCTATATTGAGGTCATCCTGCTCACGGCATATGGCAATATCCCGGACGGAGTACAAGCAATTAAAAATGGAGCTTTCGATTATATCATCAAAGGTGACGATAATAATAAAATCATTCCTTTGTTGTCCAGAGGTGGCGAGTTGACTGTAGAAAGCGAGATTGGAAGGGGCAGTACCTTTACGGTGACCTTAAACAGTATGTGTAAATACCCCGCCTAAGAATTTCTGATATCACAGGCAGTATTTAATCACAATTAGGTAGCCATTTTATTTAAAAAACTTTGAATCGAAGTTTTACTCATAATCAGTCGGGCTCCTTCTCTTATTTTTAGAAATTCATCTTTCAGCAAACATGTCTTTTCGTTTTTACAATCGTCACATTTGGTATAAAAATTTAAAGACACACAGGGTACCAGAGCTATAGCTCCATCAAACAATCGATACACATCGGCCACACTGATTTCTTTTGGCTTTTTAATGAGATAATGTCCCCCACCAAATCCCCGTTTACTACCTACAAAACCGGCATGTTTGAGATCGATTAAAATTTGTTCTAAAAATTTCTTAGGTATATGTTCTGCTTCGCAAATCGATGAGGTCTGCAAATACCCCTTTTCATAATTCAAACCTAACTGAATCAGGGCTTTTATGGCATACTTGCACTTCATCGACATCATATCCACAAAATTACTTTATTTTGAATATAGTCTCGTGTAAGATCCGTCAGAGTATTAATTTTATTTTGAAGATAGACCGACTTGTTGCCGAGCAGGAAGCAGATGGCCTCCGTATCAAGTCAGCCATGAGTCCACCTGCAGAAAGTCAATATCCAATAGTCCTATTTTGTAGGAACAACATGCTAGCTAAGTTGTGGTTTAACTGTATTTCTAATTTGATATAAAAGGTTTCTGTTTGTCGTTTAAATTTATTTAGGACGGTACTGGTGTTTTGATTATTTTTGAAGGGTATGGAGTGTAAATGCTTTTTTTTAATTCTATTGCTACTTTTTATTCGTCAAAGTGCAACTTCTCAGGATCTTAAAGAAATCAGCCGGTGGAAGGCGCAAGCCCAACAAGTAGAAATCATTCGGGATCAGTATGGCATTCCGCACATCTATGGCAAAACCGATGCAGACGCAGTATTTGGGCTGCTTTATGCACAGTGTGAAGATGACTTTCATCGGGTAGAACTCAATTATATTGAAAAGCTAGGCAGACTCGCGGAGATCCATGGTGAACAAAAGTTGTACGACGATTTGTATACTCGATTGATCATTGATTCATCTGCTGCATTGCAGGATTTTAAAAGAAGCCCGGAGTGGTTGAAAAAATTGATGATCTCCTTTGCCGATGGCATAAATTATTACTTATATACCCATCCGAAGGTCAAACCTAAACTCTTGGCTCATTTTCAGCCGTGGTACGCCTTATTATGGACGGACGGCAGCATTGGAGCCATCAATACAGGAGACATTGATGAGACGGATGTGAAAAAATTTTATTCCGGTAACCCTGTTGTTTCCGCTGTGCCAAAGCCGGAAAAAGAATTTTCAGGTTCCAATGGTTTTGCTATCGGACCTTCTAAATCTGAAAGTGGTCATGCAATGCTGTATATCAATCCTCACGTGACATTTTATTTCAGGCCCGAAGTCCATGTGGTGAGTGAAGAAGGTTTGAATGTTTATGGTGCTGTGACTTGGGGCCAGTTTTTTGTGTATCAAGGTTTCAATGCGTATTGTGGATGGATGCATACGAGTAACAATGTGGATGTGGCCGATGTCTACAAAGAACAGGTGACAAATATTAATGGTAAATTTTATTATAGGTATGACCGGAAATCGAAGAAAGTATCAGAAAAACAAATACAACTTCAATACTTGTCAGGACAACAGATTCTTACAAAAAAAATTAAAACGTTCAGCACTCATCATGGACCTGTCATGGGCTTGCGAGATAAAAAATGGGTGAGCGTAAAGTCCAATAATAGATCGTTGGATGGGCTGAAACAAAGTTGGCTAAGGACCAAGGCAAATGGATTTGAAGCCTATAAGAAAACGATGGATCTCAAAAGTAACATCTCCAATAATACGGTCTATGCAGATGCTCAAGGCCACATCGCATATTGGCACGGCAATTTTATTCCGAGACGGAATCCATCTATTAATTGGAGTAAACCTGTAGACGGAGCTACCTCTGCTACAGAATGGCAGGGACTGCATCCGGTAGCCGAATCCGTGCATAGCTATGACCCTCCCAATGGTTGGTTGCAGAATTGTAACTCCACACCGTTTACAGTAGCCGGCCCTGCAAGTCCGGATAAATCAAAGTATCCTGCTTATATGGCACCGGATGGTGAAAATTTTAGAGGTGTAAATGCAATACGCGTATTGTCCGCTCAACCCAAGTTTGATCTGGATCAAATGATCAACGCAGGGTATGACACGTATCTCCCGGCTTTTGAAGTGTTAGTACCCGCATTAATTAAAGCATTTGATGATTTTAGTCATAGCGGTGCTGCAATGGCACTGGGTAAATTAGCAAAACTGGACTCTGCCATTCAAATTTTACGAGCCTGGGATTATCGAACCTCTACTTCATCCATTGCTACTACACTGGCTATTGAATGGGCACAAAAAGTTCAATCTTCTATTCAACAAGTATATATCGATGAGGGCGAAGAAGATCAGGTAGTACGGACCAAAAAATTTGCAAGCTCCTTCACCCAGGATGATGTATTACAACCATTTGTTTTTACTATCGACCACCTGGAGTCTACATTTGGCTCTTGGCAAGTACCTTGGGGGGCAATGAATCGGTTTCAGCGACTCACAGGTGATATCATTCAGAGGCCAGATGATACCAAATTTAGTATTCCCGTACCCTTTGCATCAGCCACCTGGGGTATGTTGCCTTCCTATAATAGCAGTCGATTCGATGGCACGCATAAAAGGTACGGAGTAAGTGGCAATAGTTTTATTTGTGCAGTTGAGTTTGGTCCAAGAATCATAGCTAAATCCTTATTAGCTGGAGGCCAGAGTGGAGATCCATCTTCGCCTCATTTTTTTGATCAAGCGGAGATGTATACCCAAGGCAAATTTAAAGAAGTCTTGTTTTATAAAGAAGATGTAGAAAAACATGTCGTGTCCAGATATAATCCAGGCAAATAATACCGAGATACTTTATAAAGCTGTCTGCAACACATTTGACCAACAAAGCAATGGTGATAGAATGCCTTTCATTTTTTTCTGATGATGTATTGATTGCTTACCCAGTTGTTGGCAACCTTTGAATCAGATGTTACATCTAGTATTTCTATGGGAAGTTTGTTTAAAAAAGCGATCAATTCCTTTTTTGGTATGCCATACATATCCATATGTGCTATTCGGCCGGCTTTGGGCTGACTGTTTGGCGGACTAAGCAAGTGAACCAGTTGATTCAATCTGCCTTTTATTTTTTGGGTCAAATTGAGCTTAGGTGGTACGTAGACAGGACCAATATAGTGATCGGGCAATTGAAAAAAGGCTAAACCACCATGCTTTAAGGTCCTGACAAACTCAACAATATAATCCATGGCATATGTAGGTGGCATATGTTGAAGCACAATAATCGAAAGGATAAAATCAAAGCTATCGTCTTGAAATATTGCAAGATGATTTTGATCATTATGGTGATAGCTGCATGATTCCGGATGACTATTATATTGATTGGCCAAAGTCAACATGGAAGGTGCAATATCGACGCCGACTACTTTTTTAAATTTTGTGGCGAGAGGCTGAGTAAGTCTGCCGACTCCGCACCCAAAATCTAAGGCTGATCCAAAGGCTACGTTCAGTTGTAAATCATCCAGATACGCAAATACTTCATGTATTCTTTTTTGTCCGGTCTCAAAAAAAGTTTGAATCTCCCATTGGTTGCCCTTCATCTCCTGGCGAGTAAGGATGGCCCACAGTGGGTCTTCTTTACCGAGCTCATCCCAATTCCATTTCAATTCATCTAGTTTCATCACCGATTTCAGCATGCTATTTACAGAAATATTGCTTCATTTTATACAGGTGAGTGGGTGTCTTTGATTGTTTTTCGGATGCCAATAAATTGATTTTCTTCCAATTCTGTTTATATTTAAAGCATCAACTCTACCAAACCAATCACAACATGTCTGAAAATAGAGCCCTCGGTGGTCTGGAGGACAGTCCCAAAGACACAATAAAGCACGGCAAAAATCATCTCTTCGCCATCGGTATTAATACCTATCAAAAATTTACACCCTTGCTCAATGCAGTAAAAGATGTAGAAGATATCGCCAAAGTACTGTCAGAAGACTATTCATTTGACTCGATCCTACTTTTAAGCGATCAGGATGCTACCAAAGACAATATTATTGACAAACTCGATGGCTTACGCCGCAGTGTGGCGCCGGAAGATAAGCTACTGATTTATTATTCTGGGCATGGATTTACAGACAATGATCGTGGATTTTGGATACCTGTAGATGCGGAGCCTGATCGGGTATCCAGCTACATAGCCAATGCTGAAGTGCATGATATTATTCAGTTTATCAAAGCCCGACATATTCTTTTGATATCCGATAGTTGTTTTTCAGGATCATTGTTGGTCCGTGATGTAGCTTCTGATATGGGCGGGGCTTTTGATGATTGGGATAGAAATCCATCCCGATATGCCTTCATATCCGGTGGAGGAGTAGTCAGTGATGGCAAGCCGGGTGAAAATAGCCCATTTGCTGGAGGTATCATCAAACAATTGCGGGATAATGAAGAAAACGCCATAAACATCTGCCGACTGGCTGATCAGGTCACACAAGAAATCAGATATAATTATAGACAACAAGCTGAAGTAAGCCCAATATTTGAAGTGGGCCATAAAGGTGGTCAATTCGTTTTTGTCAAAAAACAAACAGAAAAAGAAGTTTGGGCTGCGGCTTTAGCCAACCATGATGAAGGAAGTTATTTAGATTATTTAGGTAGGTATCCTAAGGGTAAGTTCCTCAACGAAGCTGAACAAAAATTGAAAGACATAGCAGATGAAAATGAATGGTCCAAAGCTGCACAAAAAGACGCTGCCATCTCTTATCGTCAATATCTAAAGATCTATCCTGATGGAAAACATGTGTCAGAAGCCAACTCGAAACTAGAAGCCATAAAACAAGAAGACCTCAGAGATAAAGAGGCGGCTAGAAAATTAGAACAGGAAAGATTGTTTATACTCGAAAAATTAAAAAGGGAAAGTATTCCCTCACCAACCCCAAATACCAAATCGGAAAACAAAGAACCCCGAAAACCAAATAATAGTCCTAATGGAGCCGCTGCAAATGAGCCTAAGCAGAAAAGCAAAGCGCCGAAATATATTTTCTTTGTTGTCCTGGCCGGCGTATTAGTAGCTATTGGAATATTTTGGCCCAAAAATGAAGTTTATATTCATGATTCCCCAATTACTCAATTAATAGATACCATAGATCTGACCTTTGAAATTGAAGGAAATGTCGTGGATGAAACGAATAAAAATAAAATTGCTGGTATAATGCTTACCAATAGTAGAAATAAAATAAGTGACACTTCAGATGAGAGCGGCCATTTTACTATAGCCAATACATTGAACGGGGATACCATATCGATTACAGAAAGTGATAAATATGTAGCTAGAGCTTTTGTGGTCAGAGACAATATAAGGACTGGCGATGTAGATCTTGCGGAAAAACCAAGAATTAAGGTCAACAAGACCATTACAGGTACAGTGAAAAATAGAAATGGAAATCTAATAAAAGGCGCGTGGATATATGTCAAAAGAAATGGCAAAATTATACAGCCATATACGCATACCCTTAGTAATGGGAAATATACACTGACTAAAGTTAATGAAGGTGATATCCTTTGGATTGACGCTGGTTCCAGTTACAAAAAGAAGAATTTTACGGTTGGTGCTGATAATGAGTACAATTGGGTTGTGAATTAAGATTCAATAAGTATATGACCTTTGATAAGGTTGTGAAAGACAGATCGGGCAGCTAGATCTTCCATTTAATTCATTATTCTTTAGCGACGATCCGATAACTATCGGATTCAGTCGCTGGTCTTCAGAAAAGCCTTTGGCTTCGGATAAGGATTGCCCTGAAAGGTGAAGCGCAGAAATTCACTTTTCCTAGCAAAATTGGTTTATTAGTTGAGCAAGGCTCTTCCTGCAGCATTTTAATATTTGATATGTCATTAGCTTAGACATCCATATATAAAGTGCATTATCTTTGTTGCTGATATGTCCGATTTGCCCCATACTATAGATCAAGCCCCAGCCCGAGCTAAAAAGCCCGATTGGCTTAGAGTCAAACTCCCAATCGGTGAAAACTATCGCAAAGTCCGGGAATTAGTAGACCATTACAAGCTGCATACTATCTGTCAAAGCGGCAACTGTCCTAATATGGGTGAATGCTGGGGCGAAGGCACTGCTACTTTTATGATCTTAGGCAATGTATGCACGCGCTCGTGCAGTTTCTGCGCCGTCAAGACAGGCCGACCTACAGAATACGATGTAGATGAGCCGGAGCGTGTGGCTCAAGCGATCCAACTGATGCAAGTGAAGCACGCGGTGATCACCAGTGTCAACCGGGATGAACTAGCGGATAAAGGGGCAGAGATCTGGCATCGCACTGTGATTGCGGTCAAACGACTCAGCCCATCCACTACCATCGAGACTTTGATACCCGACACCAAGGGGGATTGGAATGCATTAGAGACTATGATCAATGCCGGACAAGAAGTGGTATCCCATAACATGGAGACCGTCAAAAGATTGTATAGGCCAGTCAGACCACAAGCAAAGTACGAACGATCACTCGAGCAAATAAAACGAACCAAAACATTTGGCAAACGAACCAAAAGCGGCATCATGTTAGGCTTGGGCGAAACTCGAGAAGAAGTGATTCAATCTCTGGATGACCTCGCAGCACATGGGTGTGATGTAGTCACTCTGGGTCAATACCTACAACCTACTAAGCTTCATCATCCGGTGATCGATTTTATTCATCCGGACCAGTTTGCAGAATACAAGGAAATCGGTCTATCAAAAGGTTTTTCCTATGTAGAAAGCGGACCGCTGGTGAGGTCGAGCTATCATGCAGAAAGACACATCTGAAATTCAATGACGAGTGATTCGAATGTCGAATTATTCGAATCATTCAAGACATTCGTGATTCGAAACATTCGTCATTTCATATATCGTCATTCGACCCATTCGCAACTTCATTATAAAACTGCTCCAAGTATAGCTCCATAAATTCATGTCTTTGGACGGCCATTTGTTTAGCAGTCTCTGTATTCATCTTATCTTTTAAAAGCAATAATTTTTCATAAAAATGATTGATCGTGGGTGCATCACTTTTTTTATACTCCTCTTTGTCCATATGCAGATTTGGTGGTACACTCGGGTCATAAATTATTCGATTTTTATAGCCTCCATAATGAAATGCCCTGGCAATGCCAATAGCACCGATAGCATCCAGTCGATCTGCATCTTGTACAATCTCCATCTCTATAGAAGTAAAGGCGATGGTACCAAGACTGGATTTAAATGACATGTTCTCAATGATAGCTACCACATGATCAATGGTTTCTGTAGCCACCTGTCGACCTTTCAAATATTCGCGCGCCACCTTAGGACCTATGGTTTCATCACCATCGTGAAATTTGGCATCGGCTATATCATGCAATAACGCAGCTAATTGAACCACAAGGATATCTGCACGCTCATGGTGTAAGATTCGAATAGCATTCTGATACACCCGGGAGATATGCCACCAATCATGGCCATGCTCACTATGAACTAAAGTGGCTTTAACATATTTAATCGTATCTTCTATAATTTCCTTGATCATATTATAAAAATAAATAATATATTAATTCCATCGAGTATGGCCCGAAATCAAGAGGATCACAAAAAATAAAACATAACAAAATATAGGTAATGCAGGTATAGACAATAACAATACTGCTGCCTTTATCCAGCCGTGCGTCTTTAACCAATAGCTACCTCCAACCAGCACAGGAAAGCCCAGTACGATACTGGCCCATAACCATCCATTAAATGAAGATACTGAGCCATCTGCCAAGCCAATCATAAAGAAATATAAAATCACCAACATGCTTATAGCAACTATAGTCCATACTATCCAAAATAGAGTATTCATGTAAATTAATTTTTTGAAGATTCGGCATTCAACATAAAATCATAAATCAATTGCTGAATACATGGCCGGATTGAATATTGACTTATTTTATTATTTGTTCTAGTCGGATGTACCCGATTGGTCAACAGAATGTAGGTGAGTTGATATTTTGGATCAATCCATACAAACGTACCGGTGAAACCCGAGTGTCCATAACTATCTGAGCTTACATCCCGGGCTACCGCACTTGCGTTTAAATCAAATTTTAATAAGGGTTTGTCCCAGCCCAGTCCTCTACGATTATCTAATTCTGGAAATTGATATGAAGTAAATAAATCAATGGTCTCCGGGTTTAAATATGTTCTATTACCATAGGTTCCTTTATTGAGCAGCATTTGGGCTATTTTGGCCATATCATTTGCATTGCTGAATAGGCCGGCATGACCGGAGATCCCACCTAATAATGCCGCATTTTCATCATGTACATATCCTTGAATCAAGGTGCGTCTAAAAAATGAATCTTGCTCAGTAGGCACGATCTTATCTTTTGTAAACTGCTGTAATGGTAAAAACAGGGTATGGTCTGCACCAAGCGGTTGATAGATCGTGGAGCTCATATAATGATCAAAAGGGGTTTTTGTGATCCGTTCTATCGCTTGATATAATAAAATCATAGAAAGATCGGAGTACACATATCCCGCCTTGTTCAACAACGGGACCCGTTTGATTTCCCCGATTAATTTTGAAGCAATACGATGATGTGCAAAAATGGTATCCGTGACCCGAAGTTTAAAATGGGCATTAGGCTCCTTACGCACGGTGCGAGGTATAATAGTGCTTCTTTCTGTCAATAGCTTTCTATAATAGGTGATTGAAGCCGGCAACCTGGCTTTGTGGGCCATAATATCTTGCCATGTTAATGACCCTTTATTGCTATGCTTGAACTTGGGAAGGGTGCTTGACAGCGTAGATTGTATCTTAAATTGACCTTGACTATGCAGGACCATGCTGCCTAAAGTGGCGGCGAATACTTTTGTGATCGAAGCCAAATCATAGATCGCGTCTTTTGTTAAATGGTTTGAACCAATATAGGTGGGTTTGCCAAATGCCTCATGAAATATGACCATACCATCTTTGGCTACTAATAGGTTGGCTCCGGGAAAAACGGAGTCCAGAATTGCATCTTCTATAGCTAGGCTCAAAGCTTGATGGAATGCTTTGCCATCTATGCCAACACAATCAGGAGGACCATACTTCAATCTTTCTATAGAGACAGTCGATAGCCCCGCTCCAATGCCATATGATGAGTTGGCAAAAAAAGGCAACGTAGTCGTACAACCTCTTGCTCCAAAAAGTATCTGGGTTATGTGAATAGCCATGTACTCTGAGTGACCCCAGCTAAATAGGATAGCTTGTGCTGATTTAAATAATTCTGATGGAATACTGGCCATAGATCCATTTAAATAAATAACTATATAAGGAATACCAATTTGATGAAGTCGGGTGCTAGTACGGGTCAGTTCAGGTAGAGATGAAGATTCGAGATCCACTTCTACAAGGAATAAATTTGTTCCTGTTCTCCAGGTTTGGCCTTCAAGCTTTGAGTGGGCTATCACATCACAGCTGGTATATTTTTGGATGGTGGGGTAAAGTATCGTATACTCAGGTTTTGATACCGATAAGGTAATTTGCCATTTTTCAAGAGATTGTATGGGTACGATGTGCTGGTTGTTTTTTAGTACTGCGATTTGTGTGCTGGCTTGCTCATAGGCTGCTACGATCGCATCTGATTTTTGTGCAAAGCCAATCATAGCCCAGCCTAACACACAGGCTAGGCATCGTAGCGAGGAATAAAATATTTGGTGCACGATAATGATATGAATTTAGCAACTTTATGCTGTTTAACATAAAATATATGAGGTTGAGTTTTTACATGAAGGGTATTTTTAAAGGCATAGACAGTGTCCGGGTCATCTATTCACTGATGCAACATATGATTAAAAAGATCTCAAATGGTTTTCTTATTCCGTTTGGTCCAAATAGGTCAGGGGCCCTCTGTATTTTTTGGCCAGTACTCGTTTGTTTTGTGCTGACTTGGTTATCCTGTAGTAGTAGTAAAAAATCCTCAGCTCGTGAAATTAATGTTGCATCGATGGTTGCTTCATCCGATGTTTTTAACCACCATTTTACAGGATTTGTCCTATTCGATCCACTGACTAGACAAACTATTTTTGAACAAAATAGTAACAAATATTTTACTCCGGCTTCCAATACTAAAATTCTAACATTATTAACTTCTTTGTCCACGTTTGGCGACACCTTGCCTTCCATCCGGTACGCGATCAAAGACGACAAACTTTATATCAAAGGTATGGGCGATCCTACTTTTTTGCATGAATTATGGCCGTATCATCCCATGTTTGAATTTTTAAAAAACACGCCCTATCAGATCTATCTGGTCAGGGATGTATTGCAGGATGAAATATTTGGACCTGGGTGGGCATGGGATGACTACCAAGAATCTTATCAGGTTGAAAAGTCTGCGTTTCCATTATATGGCAATCTAGTCCATTTTAATGCAAAGGATTCGATTTATCAGACGGCGCCACCTTACTTTCAATCTCGATGGACTAGGAAACCAATATCTAATCCAGATCGATCGATCTCTAGACCTTATGCACTTAACCAATTTGTGGCTCATGATGATACCTTAATTGATCATACTGCTCCCTATAGGATGGATTTTGCGACGATACAGACTTTACTGGCTGATACATTGGCTCGAGATGTTCAATGGTGTTGGACAGCAGATTTGCCACTAGATCTCCATTGGTCTACTCGTAACGGAATGACGGCAGATTCTGTCTATGCTCACATGATGAAAGTAAGTGACAATTTTTTAGCGGAGCAACTGCTATTAATGGTTGCCTCGTATCGTACAGATACTTGTAGCAGTGCCTTGGCAATAGATTTAGCTTCTAAAAGCGTGTTCAAAGATGCTCCTGATTCATTACTATGGTTTGATGGGAGTGGATTATCCCGATATAATCTATTTACGCCACGTACGCTGGTTTTTGCTTTGGATCAATTATACTCCAAAATATCTTTTGATCGAATAAAAAACATTTTTCCGGCAGGTGGATTAAATGGTACGATACGCAATTGGTATAAAGGTAATACTGGACCGTATGTCTATGCCAAAACCGGCTCTTTGGCAAATAACCATTCGCTCAGTGGCTATGTGCAGACCAGAAAAAACAAAATACTCATTTTTTCCTTCATGCACTCCAATTATACAGGCAGTGTGATACCTATTCGCAAAGAGATGCAACGCACTCTAGAGTTTATTAGAGATCAGTATTAGATTCGATCTATTTGTCAAATCGTCAATTGCCAAATCGTCAATTGTCATTTTTCAATCGTCAATTGTCAATCCTCATTTGGGATATTCAATCACCTCGTACTATCTAATAATACAATATTCGTATTCATCATGACAACTTCTGGAGATTTCCATTGAAGATGATTGTTTCGGGCATTGATATATTGGATCAATTTTTGTGCACTGAGCATACCGAGCTCACGGCCATCATGCCGCATATGGCTTACTTTGGGCATCATAAAATGAGGTAAAAGACCATCGCTGATACCAATTATGGACAATGCCTCAGGTACTTTTATGTTTAAAGATGAAACAGCAGGCATCACACCCAACATGATTTCATCAGTCATTAAATATAGACCGTCTAGTCGGCAGTTGGTCAATAGATCCAACGCATTATCGTGGGCTTCTTGGCTATTATTTACGAATCGCACTAGATCAAGATCGTTATGCAACCCCAGATCGGCTAATGCTTTGGCAAATCCTTTATATCTCAGATGGGATATCGTCAGGCTGGCTTTCCCGAATATGCCTCCGACATGTGTACAGCCTGATTTGTATAAATGCTGTACCATCTGATAGGATACTTTGTAGTCATCGATGGTGATACTGGAGTACGGCGCATCTTCTATCACTTTATCCATCAGGATCACTGGAGTATTGGATTCATTGAGTGATTCCAGATGATCGAGGGTAATGGTTTCTTTCGAGACCGATAGCAGCACTCCGGCAACATTATGATCATATGCTATAATTATATTTTCTATTTCTCGCTCTAAGCGATCATCCGTAGGCAATATCAATAAAGTATAACCCTGTAGATGTAAGGTTTGTTCTATTCCATGGATGACAGATGGGTAAAAGAATGAAGTGATCTCCGGAAGGATTAAAGCGATCGTTTTGACCGTGCCTCGCTTTAGATTCAACGCAGCGCTACTAGGTCTATACTTCATAAGTTTAGCCATCTCATTGATCTCAGACTTGAGTCGGTCGCTGATGTCAGGATGATCACTTAATGCTCGGGATATGGTGGATGGGCTGACTTCCATTTTGGCCGCGATATCCTTAATTGTTGTCTTTTTCAAATTGGCAATTTGGGTTTTAGCTTGGGCTACAAGGATACAATTTTATTAACAAATTTAGGCATTTTATCAACAACAATCGATTGCGGTATGGTTTGCAGGATAATTTCTAACTATAAAATGGTAATTCGGTATTGAATAGCACGGGTATTTGATAATTTTGGGCCAGTGCTCTATTAAGAGATTGTTATGTATTTGTGATTTTTAGATCAATCTTTTTACTTAATTAAGTGTTAAGTCATTGATTTAATTCTGTGTGTAGACCACTGCTTAAACCGGATTGAAATTATAAAATTTTGAATGATTATGAATAGACTTTTAACTTGTATGTTCAAATTGACTTTTGTCCTGGTGCTCGTCACTAGCATACAATCGTTCAGTTTTGCACAACGCTCAGTCACAGGTACCGTCAAAGAAGCAGGTACTAATGACCCATTGATTGGGGCCATCGTATTGGTGCAAGGCACCAGTATTGGAACCATTACAGATGTCGACGGCAATTTCAGTATTGAAGTTCCTGCCGGCAAGGATGTATTAGAAGTACAATACACTGGATTTGGTACAGAGGTTATTACATTAGGTGGAGCCTCTACCATCGAAGTCATGCTGACCGCAGGCAAATCTCTAGAAGAGGTAGTAGTCACAGGTTATGGATCTCAACGGCAAAAGGAAATCACTTCAGCAGTAGCATCTATCAAAGCTGAAGATTTTAACAAGGGAGCTATCACCAGTCCTGCTCAACTTTTACAAGGGAAAGTACCTGGTTTGATCATCGCTAAACCTAATGGAGATCCCAATGGCGGTTTCGCCATTCGCTTAAGAGGTCTTTCTACCGTAGGAGGCAATACAGAGCCGTTGGTCATCATCGATGGTGTACCTGGCGCTAGTCTTAGCAGTATAGATCCTAATGACATCGAGTCGATGGATGTATTGCGAGATGGGTCTGCAGCATCTATATATGGTACTAGGGGATCCAATGGGGTCATCCTGATCACTTCCAAAAAAGGAAAAGAAGGTAGGACTACGGTGGAATACAATGGAGTGTATTCGGCAGAGTCATTAGCTCGTACTCCTGATATTATGAATGCTGCAGAATACAAAGCGGCAGGCGGTAAAGATCAAGGAAATTCGACAGATTGGTTTGATGTGATTACTCAAAATTCCTTCCAACAGCAACATAACTTGGCTTTGTCCGGTGGTGCTAAAGGCATGGGCTATCGAGTGTCTTTCAATTATCGGAATGTGCCAGGTATTATTAAAAATACTGGGTTCAAACAACTCAATGGAAGAATTAATTTAAGTCAAAAGGCACTGAACGATAAGTTACAAGTGAATTTCGATTTGTCTTCTACAAGTAAAAATCAGGAATTTGGGTACAGAGATGCATTCAGATATGCAACTATCTTCAATCCAACAGCTCCAGTCTATGATGTTAAAAATACTACGAACGGCGGATATTTCGAACCAGGTGGGTTTGATTACTTTAATCCTTTAGCCATCATCGAGCAAAACTCTAATACAGGAACGCTAAATAATATGCTCGGAACGATCAGAGGTGAATATGAAATCCTGAAAGGGCTTAAATATTCTATAGCGTATACCCTGGGTCGAGAAAACAGAATAGGAGAAAGTTATGTAAGCAAACAAAGTCAATATGGCGGTGGAACCGGAAGAAATGGTTTGGCCTCCAGAGGTACCAATAGTGACCAAAACGATTACTTATCTACTACCTTAAATTATGCATTCACAGTGAGTGGTGTAGATTTGACTGCTTTAGCCGGATATGATCATCAGAAATTTACTGAAGAAGGATTTGGTCTACAAGGTGGTAACTTTTTGACTGACTTTTTTACCAGCAATAATTTAGGAGCCAGTTTGGACTTTCCACGAGGTCTGGGGGGTGTAGGCAGTGGAAAAACCAGCAATAAATTAATTGCATTCTTCGGTCGCTTAAATGCCAATATCAATGATACTTGGTTTGCTAGTGCTTCGGTACGACGAGAAGGCTCATCCAGATTTGGTGAAAATAATAAATGGGGAATCTTCCCTGGAATATCAGCTGGTGTTAATCTAACCAAATTGGCAGATTTAGGTGCAATTAATAACTTAAAATTGAGAGTCGGTTATGGAGTTACTGGCGCCAATATCACTCAAAATTATCTTTCATTGTTTAGATATGGACCGACTGGTAACTTCTATTACAATGGTGCTTATGTGCCTACTTATGGTCCGGTTTCCAATCCAAATTCTGACTTAAAATGGGAAGTAAAAGGTGAAACCAATATAGGTTTAGACTATGGCCTTTTTGACTACAAAGTCACAGGTTCATTTGATTTCTTTAATAGGAAAGTCAATGACTTATTGTACAATTTTCCAGTACCAGTACCACCAAACAACTTTGGTCGGACTTGGGCTAATGTCGGTGAATTGACTAGTTCTGGATTAGAAGCAGCTGTAGCTGTGAATGGTTTAAAATTCGGTGGTTTAAAATGGAGTCCCACATTAAACGCTACCTTCTACCTTAAAAACGAACTTGTAAGTCTTTCAGAAGGAGATTTGAAATTTGGTTCGGGCGGTGCGATAGATATAGCGGGCGTAGGTTCTCCGGGACAAAACAATTTTTACATGATACGCGTAGCAGAAGGTGAAAAATTAGGTCAGATCTTTGGCCCAGTATACACAGGTCCAGATGACAAAGGCAATCCGACTTTCAAGGACATCGATGGTGATGGCAAAAAATATCCTGATGATAATGATGATCGTGCAGAATTGGGCAATGGGTTGCCAAATCTGACCCTAGGACTTAATAACACATTCTCTGCGGGCAATTTTACCTTAAATGCTTTCATAAGAGGCGCTTTCGGTCATTCGCTGGTCAATCAAAACCGGGTATTTTACGAAGATCGCAATGCAGGTTCTATTTTGAGTTACAATCGGATCAATACAAAGTATGCAGATCCTAAATTGAAGGACTCTAAATATTCCAGTTTGCATGTGGAGAAAGCTGATTTCATCCGATTGGATAATATGCAGTTGGGTTATAATCTTCCAGTTAAAGGATTATTTAACAGAGCATTTGTGTATTTGGCTGGTAACAATTTATTTACCATCACTGATTACACCGGGGTAGATCCAGAGGTTCGATTTGGTGATTCTGAAGACAATGAAAATCCTTTAGCTCCTGGTATCGATCGTCGCGGAAATTATTTTACTACTCGTTCATTCTCATTGGGAGTAAATCTTGGATTCTAATAGTTTTAATTTTAATATAATTAATAAATAACATAATCATAGAAATATGAAAAATCTTTTAAAATATCCAAAAGTTTTATTGATTGCAGGCATGTTGCTTGTATTCAATAATTCTTGTACCGACCTCGATGAGGAGTTATATTCTACCGTTTCATTTGATAATTTTTTCAAATCTGACGAAGAATTTATCTCCGCGTTGGGAGTCGCCTATTCGAGCCTCATCGGAGTGATGGGCGGGCATAACTCGACTTGGTCTATCCAGGAAGTATCATCTGATGAATTGATGATTCCACAACGGGGTGGTGACTGGTTTGACGGTGGTCAATGGTTGCGTATGCATCGTCATGAATATTTGCCTACTGAAGAGTCATTTAATAATTCTTGGGGGCAATTATTCGGAGGAGTCAGCGCATGTAACCGTTTGATTGAACAGTTTACGCCCATTCAAGGCGACCGGGCAAAAGCCTTTGTATCCGAACTGCGATCAGTACGTGCATTATTTTATTATTGGTTGATGGATTTGTTTGGTAATATTCCGCTCGTGACTTCTTTTGCTACAGCCGAAGCTAATCCAGCAACAAAAACGCGTGCTGAAATATATGCATTCATTGAAAAAGAATTAAATGAAAGTATACCGTTATTGACTGCTGATGTGACCGGAGCTACATATGCTCGTATGACTAAACATGCCGCCAATGCATTATTGGCTAAGCTGTACATCAATGCTCAAAAATATACTGGTACAGCACAATGGGATAAAGCAATAACTGCATCTGATGCTGTCATCAATTCTGGTAAATACAGTTTGGAAGAAAATTATTTTACCAATTTCAAGACGGATAATGCTGGATCCAAAGAGACTGTTTTTGCAATCCCTTATGACAAAGTATTTGCTGGAGGATTTGTCCTTCCTCAAATGACTTTACATTATGAAAGTCAAAAGACTTTTAATCTCACAGATCAACCTTGGAATGGCTATTGTTCACTTCAAGAGTTCTATGAGTCTTATGAGGCTTCTGATGTACGCAGAAAAAACCTGTTAGCCGGTCCTCAATTTAACTCTGCAGGCAAACAATTGGAAGATGGTGGTGCAGAAGCTAATGACCCGGATGGCAAAGGACTCAACTTTACACCTGCGATCAATGAGCATTTCCCCAATTGTCTCCGACAAGCAGGAGCCCGAGTGGGTAAATTCGAATATGCCTCAGGTGCTACTCCTAATTTGAGCAATGACTTCCCAATCTTCCGTTTGGCCGACATCTTGTTGGTAAAAGCAGAAGCACTTTGGCGGAAGAATGCAGGAGATGCAACAGCTTTGGCCATAGTCAATCAGATTAGGGCTAGAGGTAATGTGGCACCACTTACCGCTTTGACAGCCGATGTATTATTGGCTGAGCGTGGTCGTGAGATGTTTGCAGAAGGCTGGCGCCGACAAGATCTTATCCGTTTTGATAAGTATGCTACTGCTAGAAAATATAAGCCTGCTGATTCAAAAGCATGTTTGGACATCTTCCCTATTCCAAAACCACAGTTGGATGCGAATAAGAGCTTGAAGCAAAACGCTTGTTATTAATGAGGATAATCTAAGTTTCCTAATCATATCAAATTTGAAAGGCTGACTCGCAATGGCGAGTCGGCCTTTTATTATGTAAGGACCATCCCTACCATATTCATGTTTATTCGCCTATTTTTCATTTGTGGCGGTCAGTAGCATAGCCATGTTTAATAAATTATTCTCATTTTTGCGGAAAATCAATTAAAGATGATCAAAGTCAGTTGGCAAGGGGTCTATCCAGCCATTACCACCAAATTTAAAGAAGACAATAGCCTGGATCTACCCGCGTTTCAGAAACATGTCGAGTTTCAATTGAATAGTGGGATCAATGGCCTGATTCTTGGTGGAAGCTTGGGCGAAGCAAGTACGCTCAAACAAGAAGAGACGCTTGTTTTGTTGGCGTCAGCGAAAGAAATCACCGGAGAGCATATCCCCATATTGATCAATATCGCGGAAGCATCGACTGCAGATGCAATTCAAGCTGCAAAATCTGCTGAAGCAGCTGGAGCCGATGGCCTGATGTTACTCCCTCCTATGCGCTATAAAGCAGATGATCACGAGACAGTGGTTTATTTTAAATCGGTGGCGGATCAGACATCGCTTCCAATCATGATTTATAATAATCCGCACGATTATAAAATTGCAGTTACGATTGATATGTTTGAGCAACTCACCTTGCACCCCAATATCCAGGCTGTCAAAGAAAGCAGCAGAGACATTACCAATGTGACTCGCATGATCAATGCTTTTGGTACCCGATTTAAGATTATGGGCGGTGTCGATACGCTGGCACTAGAGTGTTTGGTCGCTGGAGTAGATGGTTGGGTAGCTGGTCTCGTCAATGCCTTTCCCGCGGAGACCGTGGCCATTTTTAATCTGGTCAAAAGAGGCCGTATCGATGACGCATTGGCCATATATAGATGGTTTATGCCATTGTTAGAACTTGATATTCATCCCAAGTTGGTGCAATATATCAAACTCGCCGAAGCTGCGGCAGGAGTAGGTACAGAGCACGTACGGCCACCGCGATTAAAACTAAGTGGGATCGAACGAATCCAGGTATTATCCATCATCAATGATGCCATACAAAGTAGACCCAATCTGAAAATATACGAGGTATAAATAATTCCGAAATCCCAAATCCGACATCCGAAATAGAAGCCCCGAAATCCGCAATCCGAAATCCCAAATCCGAAATCAATTAGTCCGAAATCAATTAGTCCAAATGATAACACAAAACATAGTAGGATATCAAACCCTGGGTAGTAATCAAACCATTCAAAGCGTACATGCTTTAAATCAAACCTTGTTTGATGAAAAATTTGCACTAGCTGATCAAGTGACGATAGACCTTGCCCTGGACAAAGCAGTCGAAGCATTTTCTAGTTTTCGGAAATGGAACCCGATACAACGGGCAGAGCTATTAGAAAAAATAGCTCAGAATATCGTAGAGCTCGGAGATATTTTGATACAAAGAGCAATGGCTGAAACAGGTCTGCCTGAAGCCAGAATCCTAGGTGAACGAGGTCGGACCATCGGCCAACTTACCATGATGGCTACAGCACTTCGGAATGGTACTTGGGAAGAAAACTTTATTGACCTTGCCAATCCTGATCGTCAACCATTGCCTAAGCCTGATCTGAGAAAAAGATTAATTCCTCTTGGCCCGGTGGTTGTATTTTCTGCAAGCAATTTTCCATTGGCTTTTTCTACGGCTGGAGGTGATGTCGCAAGCGCTTTGGCTGTTGGTTGCCCGGTGATTGTAAAAGCTATTGACGCCCACCTGGGTACAAATGCATTGGTAGCTGAGGCCGTGATGAATGCCGCTAAGTCATTGAGTGCTCCTGATGGGGTATTTTCGTCATTGTATGGTTCTGGGCAAGACTTGGGCCAAATCTTGGTGAAAGATGCTCGGGTCAAAGCGGTGGGTTTCACAGGGTCATATCGAGCTGGTAGAGCTATCATGGATTCAGCCGCTGCTCGTGTTGAGCCGATACCAGTCTTTGCAGAGATGGGTAGTATAAACCCTGTCGTGGTGATGGCCTCAGCTCTGGCAAAAAGAGCAGTCTTCATAGGCGAGCAACTTGGTACCTCGATGACTCAAGGCGTAGGCCAGTTTTGTACCAAACCTGGGCTTATCCTGATGGAAGAAAGTGATCACTTTGATGCATTTTATAGTGCATTACATGGTAAGGTGGCCTTGATGGCAGCTTCGCCTATGCTCAACCGAAGAATCCAAAGCAGTTTCGTCCAATCCTTGCAAAATCTTTCTAAAGAGATGCCTTTGATCAATATGAATGAAGGTCATAATTCCCATCTGGTCAAAGCAGCTTTTGCTGTAGTCACTGGTACTGACTTCCTGGCGCATCCTGCTTGGCATCAGGAAGTGTTTGGACCATTTGCCATTATTATAAAATGTAAAGACCACACCCAAATCGAACAAATCATTCAATCCTTATCAGGCCAACTGACAGCTACGATATGGAGTGAACCTGAGGACCCAGCCAATGATAAAATAATCGATATTTTGGAGCAATCCGCCGGTCGTCTCGTATGGAATGGGGTACCTACCGGTGTGGAGGTGTGTGATGCTCAAATGCATGGCGGACCCTTCCCGGCTACCAGTCATCCGTTTTTTGGAGCGGTGGGCATAGGATCAATGAAACGATGGTGCCGTCCTATAGCGTATCAAAATTTTCCGGCCGAGTTATTACCGCTAGAGTTAAAGGGATAACTTTTTAAATTTTACAAGATAGCTAGTTGAATTGTCGCCGTTGGACCAACATTATTCTTGGCTAAATCTAAGCTATCTTAGTAGATTTAGCCATATATAGCTTGAATATCTTTGCCCAAGGGAGTTTGAGAAATGAATTCCAAAATCTTTATTCCGCATTATTTGATCACTTTGAAAATCACTTGTCCATAGTAAAAGCGTTAGCCACCGGACATCATGGAATGACTAGAAATGAAATCAGTAAAACTTCCAAACTGGCTAACGGCGGTGGATTGACCCGAATATTGGAAGAGCTAGAAGCTTCGTCATTTATTCTCCCAATATTGCCATTCGGAAAAAAGAAAAAGGATACCCTGTATCGTCTCGTAGATGAATACAGCTTGTTTTATTTGAAATTTATAGATGGCCAACAAGCTGGTCACAAAAACATCTGGTTGCAAAAAAGCAATGAGCAAGTCAGTAGGATTTGGCAAGGGTATGCCTTTGAAAACATATGTATCAAACACAGTGAGGCGATAAAAAAAGCATTAGGTATCGACGGGATGTATTCATCTGTACATAGTTACTTCGCTAAAAACATAGGTGATTACAAGGGATTACAAATTGATTTACTGATAGACAGAGCAGATCGGGCGCTGAATCTTTGTGAAATGAAATTTTATGATTCAGAGTTTACGCTCACAGCGTCCATGGCTATGGAATGGCGTCAAAAACGAGCTTTGTTCAAAGAAAGGACGGGCACCAGAAAAGCTATTTTTAATACCTTGATCACCACCTATGGATTAATTGCCAATTCGAATAGCCTAGCCCAGGTGGATCAGACAGTGACCATGCATGCATTGTTTGATCAACAACGATTTTAGATATCGTAATTACCTAGATGGGATGGAGGTCAATTACTAAGATCTAAAAAAATAATTATATTATCTCTTGTTTATTAGTATATTATAAATGTAATAAATTGTGAATTTATTAATCATTATAAATCAATGAAATATAAGTTATAAAAAATTTAAATATTTAAAGAACCTGTTTATATTTACCGTCCAAACCACTTATTAGACGACAAATTATACAGGACTTATGGGCAAGAAGAAAAACAGTAAACCCTTTTGGCAAAAGATCAATCTAAAGGATGAAAGATGGACCAAAGTATTGGGCCTCATTACTTTATTTTTTTCAATTATCCTCTTGATCAGCATGATATCTTATCTTTTTACGTGGAGGTATGATCAAGACAAGGTATTAAACTTCTCCTGGCGAATATTTTTACAAAAAGACCTTGCCGTCGCTAATATATTTGGTCGTCTTGGGGCTTTCTTATCACATCAGGTGATTTATTGGAGTTTTGGGTTGCCTGCATTTGTCTTAGTATATATCTCATTGATGTATACTTGGAAGTGGGTGAGGAATGCGAAGTATAATTTGACGATGAAGAGCCTAAGTGCTTTATGGGTTATGTTATATGGTTCTGTTTTTTTAGAATCGATTTTCGGTCGATTTGCATTTCCATTTGGCGGAGCAATAGGGGAGTGGGTTGCTTATTATTTGCGCAATATGATAGGCATGGTAGGCCTTTTAGGTCTGCTGTTCTTGATCATAGGTATCTTGTTGATGTGGAATTATAATCCTGACTTATCCGGATTAAAACTACCCTCCATGCAATTATCAGGCGCAGGTGAAGATGTTAAATCCATCAATTTGAGTTCAGCATTTAATTTTTTCAAAAAATCCAATGCCGCTGCTGATGAAGCGACCTCTAAGGATAGTACATCTACTGATGCTGGGCCTGAAGTGGCAGGTCCATCACCGCTACTGCCCAAACGAAAGGTCATCGATCTGGACTTTGATGAGCCGATTATAGAATCGGTGATGCCGATCCAAGTGGTTCAGGAATCAGATGTATATAAACCTCAATACGCTGACCTACATGACCTTCGATTGAATGAACCCATTCTCGAATTTGAAGAAATAGGGACAGGTGCTACAGTACATAATACAACACTCGACCTTGAGGCAGCATTGCCCTTAGAGATCAACCAATCGTTGGACCAAATCCCATTGATCGCTTTGGAACCGCTGACTGAAGAGGAGACGGCAAAAACCAATGCTGAAAAATACGCAAACCTGCAGCCATACGACCCGGATGCTGAATTATCAAAATTTCAATTGCCATCTGTAGACTTACTGATGGATTATACAGATCAAAATTTTGAAATCGACCGAGCTGAGCTGGAAGCTAATAAAGATCAAATCATCGAGACCCTTATGCACTACAAGATCGAGATCACTAAGATCCGAGCTACAGTAGGGCCAACCGTCACACTGTATGAGATCATCCCTGCACCTGGTGTGAGAATCTCTAAGATCAAAAACCTGGAAGACGATATTGCATTGAATCTATCTGCGTTAGGTATCCGGATCATAGCTCCTATACCAGGTAAAGGCACCATAGGTATAGAAGTACCCAATAAGAAAAAACAAATTGTGAGCCTCAGAGAAGTCTTGATCTCTGAAAAATTTCAACAATCCAAAATGGATCTACCGATAGCGTTAGGTAGAACGATAGCCAACGAAGTATTTGTAGTAGATCTAGCTAAAATGCCACATTTACTGATCGCCGGTGCAACGGGTCAGGGTAAGTCGGTAGGTATCAATACGATCCTGATGTCTCTCTTGTATAAAAAACATCCATCGCAAGTCAAGTTGGTACTGATCGATCCTAAGAAAGTAGAATTATTTCCATATGCAAAACTGGAAAATCATTTTCTAGCCTATCTGCCGGATCAGGATGAGCCTATCGTGACGGAGACCAATAAAGTAATCTTTACGCTCAACTCCTTGTGTATAGAAATGGATACTCGCTATGACCTTTTGAAAAAAGCGGAGTCAAGAAACATCAAGGAATACAATAAGAAGTTTACGGCAAGGCAATTAAATCCGGAAAAAGGTCATCGGTACTTGCCTTTTATAGTCTTGGTCATCGATGAGTTTGCAGATATGATCATGACTGCCGGCAAAGAGGTAGAGTTGCCTATCGGCCGTCTTGCTCAATTAGCCAGGGCAGTAGGAATACATTTGATCATTGCTACTCAAAGGCCTTCTGTCAATATCATCACTGGGGTGATCAAGGCTAACTTTCCGGCACGACTTGCATTTAAAGTATCCTCTAAAGTGGATTCGAGGACGATATTGGATACGGGAGGTGCTGACCAATTGATTGGTAGTGGTGACATGTTACTCAGCGTAGGTGGTGATATGATTCGATTACAATGCGCGTTTGTGGATACTCCTGAGGTAGAAAATGTGTTAAATTTTATACATGATCAACGTGGTTTTGCTCAACCATATTTTTTACCGGAGTATACCGGTGAGGATGGTCCTTCTGGAGCAGACAAAGCCATTTTAGAAGATCTGGATGATATGTTGGATGAAGCAGCCCGACTTGTAGTCCAAAATCAACATGGAAGTACCTCTATGATCCAACGTAGACTCAAGCTTGGCTATAATAGAGCAGGTCGCATCATGGATCAGCTCGAGCTGCTGGGTATCGTAGGTGCAGGTGAAGGCTCCAAACCTCGTGAGGTACTCGTACAAAGTGAAATGGAACTCAGTCGGATTATGGAGCGATTACGTGGCGGTAAAGAAAAAGATACCCTTTTTTAGTAGTAATTGAATTACAAAAAAATTGATTCTTCGCTTCGCCCTTCACTTGTCTTCCGGATAAGCAAGTCTTCGCATTCGTCTCACCTCGCTACTCGCCATAATTGCATTTCTTTGCGTCTTTGCGCGCCATACTTAATTTCTTTGCTCTTCGCTTCGTTTTACCCCACTGCACGCATATACTTATTATCTTTGTCCAGTTAGATTATCGTGACTGACTTATTCTTTATGCAAAGAGCACTTGATCTGGCCATGGCAGCCATGGATCAAGATGAGGTGCCTGTCGGCGCTGTGTTAGTTTGTAATGAACGGATTATCGGCAGAGGTCAAAATCAAACAGAGCATCTGTGTGATGTCACTGCGCATGCTGAGATGATCGCAATCAGTGCAGGTATAGAATTTTTAGGAGCGAAGTATCTGGATGACTGTACCCTTTACGTGACCCTAGAGCCATGTGTCATGTGTGCAGGAGCCTTGAAGTGGGCACAAATTGGAAGAGTGGTATATGGAGCAGGTGACGAAAAAAATGGTTTTATGAAATTTGGCAAAGACATTCTCCATCCTAAGACAAGACTGGAGTATGGTTTGTTGGAATCAGAATGTAGTGAGATCATCCAGCGTTTTTTTAAAAAGAAACGAAAATAAGGCACGTATCCCTTAAAGCGAAGTTAATCCCCAAGTTAAAGAGTCTTAAGATTGTAGAATAGTGGTCAGAACATAGTCTAATTTGTACAATAATCAACCAAAAGCATATGATCAGACTATTTTACGTTGCACTGTTTTTACAAACTATATCATCCTGTGCACCTGTACGGAGCGCGTATACGCAGAGACTACACGATAGATTTGAGTGGAAGGAAGCGGATTTAAAAAAAGTACAATTCTATTTGAGCGAAGACATTGTGCTGCGAAGACAAGCAGATGGACAAGGCAAAGCTGAGATTGCATCGGGGCACATCAAAATCATCGATGGCACCCGATATGAGATTGTAAAATTCAAGAGAGGCATCCCGGGTGTATTGTTATTTATGCCCAAAGAAAACCGGATGGCAGTGAGCTTTGAAGGCAGCGGCTCGACGGACAATTTCCTAATGTTCGGTCCAAATCCTAATTACAATCACAGATACGTGCTCTTAGCTTCAGACTGGAACAAACAATCTGGCGAAGTGACCTATCAGGGTAAAAAATGGACGACCAGTAGCAGAAGTGCTTTTGCCGGGTTAGCCATCAATCTTAAGAATATAGATCAATATCATACAGAGGCGAGAGTAGCGAAAGGTAGGACTGTGGAATAGGGCGATTGCAGGCCTAATCTTAAGTCCTTATTCAAGCTCACTTCAACCATCGATCCAAATAGTCCAGATAAGTCTGCCACAGTCTGACTTGACTTGCGGCACTATATGCTACACCGTGATGACCGGGAGGGTAGATTCTAAGGTCGACTTCTTTGCCTGCATCTGTAGCAGCTTGTACAAATTGGAAAGTATTAAGTACATGTACATTATCGTCTTCCAATGCATGAGCGATGAGCAAATGATCGGTCATGTTTTTTACAAAATTGATGGGGGCATGATCTTGATACTTCTGGTCATTTTCAGGTAAGATACCCATATAGCGCTCTGTCCAAATATTATCATATAGTTTGTAATGCGTGACTGGGGCACCCGCGATGCCCAACTTAAACGCACCAGGATGTTTAGTGAGCGTATAGGTAGTTGTAAAGCCTCCATAGCTATGACCTTGTATGGCCATACGCGATCTATCCAGCCACGTATATTTTTTGGCTAATGCATCTACCGTAGCTATAAAATCTTCTGCTTCTAGTTTCCCCAATTGCTCGTATACACTTTCCATAAAATCCCGACCATATCCGGTACTTCCTCTATTATTGACGGAGGCTATGGCATAACCACTTTGAGCGAGATATTGTTCATACGGATTTGAACCCCAACTATTATATACGCTTTGAGCACTGGGACCACCATAGATCGAAAGCACTAATGGGTATTTTTTTGACGGATCAAAATTCACAGGTTTGATGAGGTAGATATCAAGAGACCTTCCATCTGTAGTCGATAAAGTCTCTAAGGTTTTTGGTGCATATACATGGGATTGGATAAAGGATTTTACAGGTTCATTCGTCTGCCATGTTTTTACTACACGACCATCTACAGATTTGATTTCAACCTGCCGGGGAGTGGCGGTATTAGACCATGTGTCTATAAAATATTTTGCACCGGGTGCAAACTGAATGAGATGTCGACCTGTAGCAGAGGTGATTTTTTTCTGATCCGAGCCATCTAGTCTGATACTGTAAAGATGTCGTTCTAATGCTGAAGCCTCGGTACTGGTGTAATATAATAAGTTGGATTTTGCATCCAGGTTTTCTACAGTCATCACATCCCAGGCACCCTGTGTGACTTGGCCCAATAGTCGTCCAGTGTAATCATATCGATAGACATGCTGATGCCCGCTGCGATCAGAAATCCAATAAAATTCATTTACACCTTTTGGGAAAAAGAAATGATGTAAAATGCCGGAAAAAAAATTGAAGATATCCATCCATCCTTTTGAATCCTCTTGCAGGATACTTTTGCTTGCTCCCGTCAATCGATCTACCATAAATAAGTCTAACATTCGTTGTTTTCGATCTAATCGCACCACCGCTAATTTTTTAGGATCAACAGTCCAATATAACCTAGGCAAATAGCCACCTTGTAATGGAACGTTAGCCCATATGGTCTTGCCTAATTTGATGTCGACTATACCGATTTTGGCTGTTGGGACCGGGTCACCTACTCTGGGATAAGGAATCTTTTTATACTCTGGGTGCTGGCCACTCAGATCGGAGTACTGATAGATAGGTACCGCAGTCTCGTTGATGTGCCAATAGGCGATACTTTTGCTATCCGGATTCCACTCCCAAGCTCTGACTAAACCAAATTCTTCTTCATACACCCATCCAAATCGGCCATTATAGATAGCAGCGCCACCATCTTTGGTCAATTGTTTTTCTTTCTGTGTCATCAGATCTAGCGAATATAAATTTCCATTGCGCTCAAAAGCGACAGACTTACCATCCGGTGAAACTTGAGCCGTGTAAGCATCTTTGGCCACTAGGCGTAGGGATTTCGATTTTAGCGTGTAGAGAAAATAATCAGAATTGCCACTGTTGCGCCAAACTTGTCGAAAATTGGATCGGAATAACAAGTAATTGAAATCAGAAGTCCATTCGAAAGCGTCGTATTCAAAAGGCTTATCTGTACCCGGAAATTTTAAGTCGCTTACATCAAATACAATCTCATCTTCATCGTTAGCCGGATTATATGAATTAATCTTGCCGGGAGATTTGATATAAGAAAATTGATTGCCATCTTTTATCCAATTTACATTTTGCGGCCCGCCACGACCAGCCAGCATGCCCCCTTTAGAAAAAGCATCTTGCATAGATAGATATCTGGTCTGCGTAAAAGCACTTAAAGAAATACAAAAACATAGCAGCCCTAAAATTATTTGTTTCATTCGAGATGAATTTTAAATGCAAAGCTAAAATAGGCTATCATTGTATACCCCATTTTGGATAAAAAATCCCTACATATTATTTCACATGAACTTCCTTATCCGCCGACGCGTGGTAATGTGATGGGTATATATTATCGGATCCGAGCTCTGCATGCAGCGGGTATTGAGATCATATTACATACTTTTTATAAACACTTTATGTTGGCAGATCCTTTGTCGGCTTACTGCAAAGTCATCTATCAATATCCCAGAATATCGAACTGGAAGATTCAAAATCTCAAGCAACCATTCTTTGTGCAATCCCGGAGATCAGAGGCCTTGATAAAGGCCTTGGCTGCTGATGATCACCCTATATTGTTTGAGGGGTTGCATACTACATTCCACTTTGAGGATAACAGATTGAGAGGTCGGAGAAAATATGTGCGCATGCATAATGTAGAATCTGACTATTATGGTCATCTAGCACGTATAGAAGTGAATATCTTGAAGAGATTCTATTATCGATTCGAGTCATTCGCTTGTAAAAAACTAGAGTCAAACATATTAAAAAATGCAAATCAAATCTTTGCCATTTCGAGAGTGGACCATGATTATTTTACTCGTAGTCACATTGCATCTTTTTGGATACCTCCATTCATTGACCCGGTAGTGCGGAGCCCATCAGGCTTGGGGAAATTTGTGTTGTACCATGGTGATCTTTCGATCCGGGAAAATGAAAATGCTGTGATGTTTTTGGTAAAAAAAGTATTCAATGATTTGGAGTTCCCGCTGGTGATAGCTGGGTATAAACCATCCCGACGATTGGTACGACTGATTCAGGCCGAGCCTAAAATAAAACTCCATGTGTCGCCTGCTCACCAGGACATGAATGCGTTAATATCAAATGCACAGATGATCTTAGCGCCATTTAGCCAGACCACTGGTTATAAAATGAAATTGTTAGAGTCATTGACCAAAGGACGGCATATCATCACCAGTAAGAACATGTTAGTCGTAGAGGAGTTAAAAGATGTCTTGCACTTTGCTGATGATGATCCTACATCCTGGAAAGATCGAATCCAACATTTAGCATCAAAACCATTTGGACCTAAAGATGTCGAGCTCAGACAACGACTCATGACGCATATATATGATCCACAGCTAAATGCAGCTAAGATGATTGAAGTTATATATGAAAAAACCAATGATTATTTACCAAAAGCGTATACAGCACCCAATCTCTGATCAAACGACTGTCCAACAATTCCGTCCCATTTTACTTTTCCAAAAAACTCTAAGATTTCTTCCTGATGCGATGCTCGTTTTCCCTGTGCAATATTGACATAAGCGAAAGAAGCCCACAACAAAGATTTTGGTTTGGTTTTTTGTTCATCCCACATAAGCATTTCGACCGTAGCATTGGACTGGTCAAAGTCAATCAGGTGCGTTTGAATCGTTACTACTTCATGCACGCTGACCTGTCTCAGATAAGCTATTTGATTTTTTGTGGCCATCCACACGTGGCCGTTTTCCCGCCCAAAATTATACAAGTCTAATCCATATGTGTCGCGCAATTGGTCCTCTCGAGCATCCACAAAGTAATCAAGATACTTGGATTGATTCAGGTGATTGTTTGGATCACAATCATGGAAGCGGACCATCGCTTTGCTCTCAGGATGCACGGCATAATAAGGGAGGTGGGTCAATAATTTTAAATCCATAGGATAGGATATTTATCTCAATAATGAATAATAGGTTGGGGATGCACGGGAGTGCCCTTGTTATTTCTCCCCTTTTAAATCTTTATAAATAGTAGTCACCATGCCATCACTCTTGATGAATCCACTACCAAAATTGCCATCAAAGTCCTTGCCCAGATTTAATGCTTTGATCTGAGCTTCATCAAGCCCTTCTTTGACTTTCTTTTTGACCATATCCCGTAGTCCCATGACAGCGTCCCGGGCATCGCGATAATCTTTTTTATTTGCAAGGTCACCATGTCCGGGTATGATGATGGTCTCGTCATCTATGATCGTCAACGCCCTCGACACTCCGGCTATCCAGCCATCCACTGATCCACCAGAGTTGCGGTCAATAAAAGGAAATCGTCCTTTCATAAAACAATCACCAGTATGCAAAACATTACTCTTTGGTAAGTAGTATAGAGCATCGCCATCCGTATGGGCATTATCCACATGAAAAATCATAACATCTTCACCATTGAGATGCACATTGAGATCATCGCCAAATGTAATGACCGGCCAGGCCGCCTCTGGAGCTGCTTTTTGAGGTTGGGTAAAGTTGATAATACGCTGGTCGGCCGATAATCGCGCACGAACATTTTTATGAGCTATAATCGTGGCCCCCATTTTAGCAAAATTTTCATTACCACCACTGTGATCACCATGATAGTGCGTATTAAATAAAAATTTAACCTGTCCCGGATTGATCGCCTGGATTGATTTATTTATTTTTTCGGACAAAGGGGCAAATTGATCATCGATAAGAATGTTGCCATCCCGGCCAGAAAGTAACATCATATTGCCAGCACCAGCCCATTGAAGCATGTGGATGTGATCTTTTATTTTGATGGTATTGATGACGGCATTATCCATATTTGATTGGGCAGACAAAGTCATACCATAAAGGAAGCTTAAGCCAATGAGAATCTTTTTCATCCTACAAAATAGTGAAAAGTCAAACAGTTTGGTAGAATTTCGTTTTGTCTTTTCGAGCAGCCTAGATACATTCCTTCAATTCTTTCTCGGTATAGGCTAGGCCATGTGCCTTCAATACATCCTCCGGTACCCCTGCCCATTGATTAGGCACGTTACCTTTGTATTGCAGATCTTTTACACCCATAGCAGAGGTATAAAACCCTGTAGCCGTAAGATTGCGCATCAAATTAAAAAAACTGACTCCTTGCGACATTTCAGGTTTAGCTTTAGCCGGATAGGCGATCTGATCTATGAGTGCCAACTGTTGAGCGGAATCGCCTTCTTTAAAAGTCTTTTGGAACTTATGCAAGGACTGCAGATCCAACCAACGTAAGCCGCCACGCATCGGCACTTGATGATGGGGTTGGTCTTTGACAATAAACTCTATAAAGTCAGGTACCCCGGCTTCAGTTGCACTACCACTTTTTTCATCTTTGGGTATGATGATATCGGCTAAGATTGCAATCGTAGCCATTTCATCTGAAGTAAAAAAAGTTTTACTGATGACTTCGTTATATCTGGCGATCTCCTCTGGCTGACGAGCTGGTCCGGCTTTGGAAAGATCGGCTTTAGCTTGGGTATCACCCGACATGGAGTTCTTATCTTCAGGTTTGCAACTTTGAAGCAAACTCGCAGCAGTGATGCCACCAAGTGCGATTGTTTTTAACGATTCGCGTCTTTTCATGTTAAACTGTTTGTTATTATAAATTTATTCAGTCAATATTAGTGTTTCACTTTTGGCGTTCGATTCAGGGATTTCCATACCTTCTTCTCTAAGGCCTTCCAAGTGAAATTTTACTCCTTCAATTGTATTTTCTAGGGCCGAGTCATAATCAGCTCCCAAGCCTATACAACCTGGGAGGTCTGGTACATAGCCACCATAACCACCATCTGATGCCTTTTCAATAATCATTAAATACTTTACCATCAATTTTGATTTATTAGTGCCGAATTAAAATCAAATTTCTTTCTTTTTCATGGATTCTATGATGTATTCAGAAGTCCGCATCGACATCGCCAAGATCGTCCAGGTAGGGTTTTTATCTCCTTGCTGCACAAACGAGCTTGCGTCTGCTACAAAAAGATTTTTACAATCATGTGCTTGACAATTTTTATTCAAAGGGCCTTTCTTAGGATTATCCATCATACGCACGGTGCCCACTTCATGGATGATACGACCTGGTGCTGCCAGTCCCCAATCATTGGCAGCGGAATCAACACCAAAGGTAATCGTAGCACCCAGGTTGGTAAGGATCTCTTGAAAAGTATCCTGCATATGTTTAGCTTGTTTTACTTCATAATCTGACCACTTGTAGTTGAATCGCAGGACTGGAATCCCAAATTTATCTACTGTATTCGGATCGATCTCACAATAGTTTTCGACACTGGCTATGGCTTCACCGCGCCCCGACATGCCTACACCTGCTCCATAAAAATTGCGATAATCTTCTTTTAATGTTGCACCGTAGCCTCCGGCTTCTTTTTGTTTTCCATGTACAGGGAATTTACCATTGAGCCCTTCGATACCCCAACCAAATCCGTAACCCGGCATAGTCAGACCACCCCAATATTCGATGTGATAGCCTCTAGGAAAATCTAGTTTCTTGTTATTGCCCCACCATGGCGAATAGATATGAGCTCCGCCTACACCATCTTCATTGTGTCGATGATGATCTAAAAGTTTGGGGAATACTCCTCCCATGTCTTTGCCAGTCGAATCGTGAAGATATTTACCGACCAGACCACTCGAATTGGCTAACCCATTGGAGTGCATCGATGATTTTGAATTGAGCAATAATCTAGCAGACTCACATGCACTTGCAGCCAATACGACAGACCGGGCTTTGATATGATACTCCTGCAAAGTATTGCGATCCACATACGAGATCCCAGTAGCTAAGCCTTTTTCATTCGTCGTGACTTCACGAGCCATAGCATTGCAGATCAGTTCTACATTTTTATTTTTTAAAGCCGGAATTACCAGGCATGATGAAGATGAAAAATCAGCATAATATTGACAAGCTCTTCCACATTGACCGCAATACACGCATACCCCACGGTCATCGTTGATTTTTTTGGTCAACATTGATAATCTTGATGGTATCACATTCACGCCGGATTTAATAGCTGCATTTTTTAGATACATTTCATGAAGTCTTGGCTTGGGCGGCGGTAGAAAAAATCCATCCGGATCATTCGCCAGTCCTTCGTTGGTACCAAATACACCTAACATCTGATCTACTCTATCGTAATACGGCTTTACCTCATCATAGGTGATCGGCCAATCATCTCCTAAGCCATCATGACTGCGGTGTTTAAAATCATTTGGCCCAAAACGCAAGGAAATGCGACCCCAATGATTGGTGCGCCCTCCCATCATACGAGCTCGCCACCATCCAAATTGGGAGCCATTTTTTTGAGTATAAGGTTCATCTTCCAATTCCCAGCCGCCATAACAGGCATCCATATCGCCAAAGGGTCTGAATTTGGTACTTGCACCTCGGCGAGGAGACTCCCAATTCCACTTAAATTGAGTGATGTCTTTTTTGGGATCATACATCGGACCAGCCTCGAGCAGGCAGACCTTGAGCCCGGCTTGCCCTAGCATATAAGTGGCCATGCCACCCCCGGCACCTGATCCTACGATGACTACATCATATTCAATTGGACTTTCTTTGATTTGAAGTGCTTGCATTTTTAAAAAGTATTGAAAAGTCTAAGATATATCGAGTATCGCATATTGTTTATTCTGGTAGGTTAATTGGCTAAATTTCTTTCTTTTTCATTTGTTCGATCAGGTATTCAGAAGTACGCATAGATAAGGCCAGGATCGTCCAGGTAGGGTTTTTATCAGCTTGAGAGACAAATGGACCACCATCCACCACGAATAAGTTTTTACAATCATGCGCTTGGGCATTGCTATTTAATGGCCCTTTTTTGGGGTCATCCATCATGCGTACTGTGCCTACCTCGTGTATGATGCGTCCAGGGGCAGCTAAACCCCAATTGTTGGCAGCATTATCTATGCCGCTGGTGATCGTGGCACCCATGGTAGTGAGGATCTCTTGAAAAGTCTCCTGCATGTGTTTAGCTTGTTTGACTTCGTAGTCAGACCATTTATAATGAAATCGCAATACAGGTATACCAAATCGATCGACCACATTAGGATCGATCTCGCAATAATTATCTTCTCTCGCTATGGCTTCACCACGACCAGACATCCCTATCGAGGCGCCGTAAAAATTGCGATAGTCTTGCTTTAGTTTTGCCCCATAACCACCTGCATCTGCTAATTTGCCATTGACGGGTATTTTACCATTGTTGTTTTCAATATTGGATCCAAAACCGTAGCCGGGCATACCCATACCACCACCATACTCGATGTGATAGCCTCTGGGGAAATCCAATTTTTTATTATCCAACCACCACGGAGAATAGATATGTGCTCCGCCTACTCCATCTTCATTGTATCGCTTGCGATCCAGGAGCGATGGCAAGATGCCGCGCATATTCTTTCCGGTAGAATCATGCAAGTACTTGCCGACTAGATTACTTGAATTGGCTAATCCATTGCTGTGTCTAGTTGATTTTGAATTTAATAACAGGCGGGCAGATTCACACGCACTGGCTGCCAGGATGACACTGCGAGCTTGTATATGATGTTCCTGTAAGGTATTGCGATCAACATATGAAATACCGGAGGCTAAGCCATCGGCATGGGTAGTCACTTCTCGGGCCATCGCATTGCAAATCAACTCTACATTTTTATTTTTTAATGCCGGTATGACAAGACAAGATGAAGACGAAAAATCTGCATAATATTGACAACCTCGGTTGCATTGACCACAATAGATACATACTCCACGCTCGTCATTGATTTTTTTGGTCAACATGGACAGTCGGGATGGAATGACATTGACGCCTGTCTTAAGCGCAGCATTTTTTATATGTAATTCGTGCAGGCGAGGCTTGGGCGGTGGCAAAAAGAACCCATCCGGGTCATTGGGCAAGCCCTCATTAGTACCGAATACCCCTATCAATTGGTCTACCCGGTCATAATATGGCTGGATCTCAGCATAAGATATCGGCCAATCCTCACCCAACCCATCATGACTTCTGTGTTTAAAATCTCGTGGGCCAAATCGTAGAGAAATCCTACCCCAATGATTGGTCCTGCCGCCTAACATTCTACCCCGAAACCAATCAAATTTCGAACCCGGCTGCTGCACTTGAGTATACGGCTCACCCTCTAGCTCCCAACCTCCATAACAAGCATCCATATCGCCATTGTTCCGCTGCGGAGTACTGGCTCCTCGGCGAGGGGATTCCCAATTCCATTTGAACTGAGTAACATCTTTTCTGGGGTCATACATGGGGCCGGCTTCTAATAAGCACACTTTGAGTCCGGCATTTCCTAAGATATACGTAGCCATCCCGCCTCCAGCCCCTGAGCCTACGATGACCACATCATAGACGGTGGCATTTTCTTTGATTTGAAGACTTTGCATTGACTGTTTTGATTTTTAAGAATACAATATAGGTTGGATTTTTGAATAATGGAGGCTACTTCTGGATGATCCAAGGTCACTCCACTGGATGTAACCGAGGCCGATCAAACAATTATTGTAAAAAATGGAATACAATTCCAGAAAACACAAATTATGTAAAAAATGGAATTAAACTCCAGAAATGTATATTTTTGTAAAAAATGGAATCCTTATGATTGAGCGGAGTATTCTGCCGACGGCAAAACTGGCGTTAAGCCAATTTCGGGCATTGTGCCTGACAGGACCCAGGCAAAGTGGTAAAACTACGCTAAGCAAAGTCTTGTTTAAAAACAAGCCGTATTATAATTTTGAAAATCCTTCTTTGCAATATGAAGCAGAACAAACTCCCGGCATTTTTTTAGAAAAAATAAAGAAGGGTGCTGTATTAGATGAGGTACAGCGCGTGCCGGATATCTTCAGGTACTTACACGAAATGCTCGATAACAATACCACTAGGGGTCAATTTATTCTCACTGGTTCGAATAATTTTTTACTACAGGAAAAAGTCTCTCAGTCTCTTGCAGGCAGGGCAGGATATTTGACCTTACTACCACTAAGCTATAACGAACTTCAGGAATCAAACCTAGCCAATGAACATTTGAATCAACTTATGTTTTCCGGTGGTTATCCGGAGATCTGGGATCAACAACTGACGCCTACGATGTGGATGGACAGTTATATCAGTACTTATATTCAACGCGATGTCCGGCTATTGCGAAATATCACAGATCTGGGAGCATTCAAACGATTTATAGCCTTGTGTGCTCATTCTGCAAGTCAGGTAGTCAATAGAGATGAATTATCAAGGAATACTAGAGTGGATACTAAAACGATTCAAGCCTGGCTTGGCCTGATGGATAATAGTTACATAGCATATATGATTCAACCTTGGTATGCTAACCCTAATAAAAGGATCATTAAAAGCCCCAAATTGTATTTCTACGATACCGGAGTATTGTGTTATCTATTAGGCATTACCTCTGTCAACGCCTTAAAGAAAAGCCCACATTATGGGGCTATTTTTGAAAATTGGATTATGACTGAAATCAAGAAAAACATCTTCAATAATGGCTATGCGGATAATATGTTTTTTTATCGAGATTCCAGCCAAAATGAGGTGGACCTTATCCTGGAGCGGGAAGGCCAGGTATTAGCTATAGAGATTAAATCAGCGGCTACGGTTCATGGAGACCACCTGAGGGGATTAAATTATATCCACAAATTCCGGCCAAATGCACAAAAATTTCTGATCAATACAGGTAGCCAAAATCATGTTATTCAGGAGACGATAAATGTACTTTCTTGGAAGGAAGTAGCCAATATTTAAAGGGCATGAAAAATTACCGGACGATGATCTTACCTTTTTTGAAAACAGTCCTAGCGCCTAGAAACAATTTGTACATGTAAACCCCCGCTGGTAGCCGCATCGTTGTGGATTTTAGTTGATTGGCTCCATTAAAATGATCTTCATCATTTTTGGTCAGTACCAGATGTCCAAGCATATTGTAAACTTCAAGGCTCATCCGGTCATAATCATGAACGTAATAACTCAGCGTGATCTCTTTGTCTTCTGTGGTGGGGTTGGGATAGACTATAGTCTCAAAAAAACGATCGGGATAATACTTAGGCAACGTATTTTGATAAAAAATACCATCGAGGTACTTCATCCTGCGCAAGACCCATTCTTTGACATACAGTACTTCCTGAGCATATGAGCCGCCGATATATGCATTGGGCCATACATAGGTATTGAGGATAGGCCAGCGTTGAAAATTGCGCGGAGCAGCATCTTTCAGCAGCAGATTGAACGAGTCAATTAGGAAAACAACTTTTTGATCTGATAATACATTTTTTCTTAAGGAGGACCACCTTTTGTACAATGAAGAAGCGAAAGTAGAATCCTGAAATACCTTAGGCCAATAAAATGGGACGGTAAATCCATCATTAGGACATCGGTTGTTAAATTCAAATGCCAAGACCTCAGAGGAGGCGCCCTGACAATAATCCGCATTTCCAAATCCTAAGTTAAAATCCCAAATCGGACCAAACTTAAATTTAGTACTCTTTTTATCAGCTTCTTTGTAAAGATAGGCACTGAGTCTGTACCCATCTACATTATTGCTTACTTCATTGAGGATCATAAAATCAATCATCGATTGCTCATCAGCATATTTTCGAAATCCTTCTTTGGAATCGCCCCCTTTGGATGTATTAAATGAGGATTCAAAATTATGAATCAGAGTACGGATATAGTTTTTTTGGGCTGTATTGATCACATTTGCTTCAGGCTCTTCGTATTGATAGTAGGTCCTTCTGGGTACACCACTGCCTGAAAAATATTCTGAATTAAATCCACCTTGAGGCGTACTACCAGTAGTCTTGTCAATTTTTAAAATATACCCTCCCGTCAAAGCCTCACCTCCAGTAATACCCGGAATGAGCTCAGGGATATTGACTCGATCTTTGTCGCGTTTTATTTTTTCCATCAGGATGTACACGCCTTGATATTGGCCATTGATGATTAACTCACAAAATCTTGTCCTGGAAGTATACGGCATAATCTCGCTGGCTATACGATGGATCAGCGCATCACGCATCAGCGACTTATCACTATAGGGAGCAAGCAATACCCAATCATTTTCTTTGGGCATACCTAATATACTGACATTTAAATTTGTTTCGCCATCAGCCAGTCTTGTTTCTATACCTAGTGGTTTTTTGGGAGAAAGATCCTGTGAAGAAGATCCTCTTAATTCCACTCCGATCTTACCAACATAATGCCTGGTAGAATCGTTAAGATTGTTAATTTTCTCTGGACCATTATAGATAATTTCAAAGTCGGCTACGATCTTGGGCTCGTTCAAAATGGCCAATCCATTGGTGCGGATGATGACGATAGGCAAATTGGAGGACTGAAACTGTTGACCCGATACGACGCCAGTCAGGACAGAGCAGAAGAGCAGAGTGTATAGCGTGCGCAAATTTCGATGGATGGTCACCAGAGATCACAATTTATGAAAAGAACGAATGAAGATAGAATTTTGTCGATCAAAAAGCTGAATATAATAAAGACCTTGAGTTAATGGATGAACTGGAATGGGCTGTAGATCATATACCTCTTGTTCCATCAGTTGTACTCCCATTTGATTAAAGATTCTGACCCTGGCTTTCTTTGAATAAGTGGCAGGGAGATCAATTTGTATGTGATCCATCACCGGATTTGGATATAGGTTAATCTCTACCTCTTTTGTCGTACGTATGGCCACTGTCGGATTGTAGCCAAAGTAGCCATCCAAAAATTTGATTCGATTCCTGACCCAGTTTTTTAAATAATTGATTTCAGCTTCATACGTGCCACCGACGAAAAGATTTGGCCACACATACAGATCGAGTATTTTCCACCGATTAAAATTTCTGGACTGTGCTTCTTGTATCGTGCGGGACAATGAATCGATCGTATTCATCATATTTGATTCAAGGAAGGTGTTTTTTCTCAATTGAGCCCAACGAGCCTTGGTACTATTAAAAAAACTGGGATCTGACATGACTTTAGGCCAATAAAAGGGGACCAACCAATAATCATTGATGAAACGATTATTGAATTCAAATGCAAGACCTGTAGGTTCGCCGCCTTGACAATAATTGGCATTGCCAAATCCTAGGTTAAAATCCCAAACCGGGCCAAATTTGATTTTAGGACTGTTGCTGTCTATATCTTTATGCAGATACGTGCTTAATCGATACCCGTCTACATTATTGGATATTTCGTTAAGCAATAAAAAATCGATCATTGATTTTTCGTCGGCATATTTTCTATAGCCATTAGTAGGATGTGTGAAATCTGTGGAAAGAAAACTGGCTTCAAAATTTTGTACTAGCGTAGCTATATATTTTTTCTGATCTGAATTGAGCACATTAGCTTCGGGATGCTCATATTGATAATAGGTATAATTTGGTGTTGGACCGGGCCTGTTTGAATAGATGGAAGTGTATCCTCCCTGAGGCGTACTACCAGTAGTTTTATCTATTTTAAGGATATAGCCACCCGTCAGTGAGTCCCCTTTGATGACCGTGGTTGAAATGGATTTGAGATCTACCCTGTTTTTATCTCTTTTGATTTTCTCCATCAATACATATACGCCTTGGTACTCTTGGTTGATGATAACCTCACAAAATCGGGTTCGGCTCGAATAAGGCATGATTTGACGCGCAAGATTATGGATAAGCACATCTCTCATCAGCGATTTATCGCTATAAGGCGCTATGCGTACCCAATCGTTTTCTTCCGGTAGTCCCAATAAACTTACATTCAGATTAGTGCCATCTGCATTTCTCGTTTCGAACCCTAAAGGTTTTTTAGGAGATAGATCCAATGAAGAAGATCCCCTAAGCTCCACACCGATCTTCCCTTTAAAATGTGTAGCATTATCGCTCACATTATTTCTTTTTCCCGGACCATTATAGATCACCTCGAGGTCGGCTGTGATTTTTGGCTCAGTAAGTATCACCTTGCCATTTGTATTGATTATAAAGATGGGCAGATCACTTGAAGTTAGCAGAACTATTTGACCAACTCCAATCCAGGAAGAAATACAGTATAAAACGGTCAGGAAGCAACGAATAAAAGAATCAGTAGAATGGATAGGGTTTAAAATTTTACCCATTTTGTTTGAGATTTTCCGCTTTCGATCACACTTTGAACAAACTGCATACCCCGTACGCCATCGGCTACAGTCGGAAAATCATATAGTGGATCTTGAGGTTTGCCTTCTTTTTTAGCGATCACTGCGAACGCAAAATTGCGGTAGATATTGGCAAAAGCCTCTAAGTAGCCTTCAGGATGACCGGCAGGTACGCGTCGATGCGCCTCAGCTTCCGGATAGAGATCACCGACTCCCGTACGATATATCTCAGTATGTTTTTCATGCCACCGCACGATAAGCGTATTGGGATCATGTTGAGACCATTCTAAACCGCCATATTCTCCATAGATTCTGATTTTAAGATTATTTTCTTCTCCGGCAGATACTTGACTCGCAAACAAAATGCCTCGAGCCCCATTACTCATACGAAGGAGTACATTACCGTCATCGTCTAGTAACCTGCCTGGCACCAAGATGCTGATATCAGCACACAACTCTGCTATTTTTAACCCGGTGATGTACTCAGCCAGATTTTCGGCATGCGTGCCGATATCGCCCATCGCTCCAGCTATCCCGGATCGAGTAGGATCCGTACGCCAGGTAGCTTGTTTAAAATTGGGATGGGTGGACCCTTCTATTTTTTCTGATAACCAGCCTTGAGGATATTCTACTACGAGCTTGCGGATGGTGCCTATTTTGCCGTCTGCAATCATGCGCTTAGCTTGTTTGACCATGGGATATCCGGTATAATTATGCGTCAACGCAAATACCCGGCCAGTCGCTTTTATGGTTTTCTCAAGATCTAAGGCTTCGGCCATAGTGAAACTCAGTGGTTTATCGCATATGACATCAAATCCATTTTCCAAAGCAAGCTTGGCTGGCTCATAATGCATGTGATTAGGCGTCACGATAGCTACAAAATCCATACGATTATCATCTGTCAGGCCTTTCTCAGTCAAGATCATTTCTTCAAAAGAGCCATAACATCGCTCTGGAGGCAATAAGAGATCACCACCCGATGCTTTAGATTTTTCAGGATCACTGGAGAAAGCACCACAGACCAACTCAATCAGACCATCCATATTAGCTGCTATGCGATGCACACCACCGATAAAGGCGCCTCGTCCACCACCGACCATACCCATTCTAAGTTTTCTATTCATACTAGGATTGAAAATTTTTGATAAATGTAGGGAAAAGATAGGGATTGGGTCATGGCATGAAGAAGGTGCCTAGGATTGGCGAGGGTATAAAACAACGAATTTTTGTTGAAGCGCAGAAGTATGATTAGATTATAGTCGGATCATTAAAAAATTATATATCAATATTGTATTAAGCTATAACTTTAGTGAAAGTAAAATCATTGCATAGAATGGATGGTCTACGTAGAATTTTAAACACTAAAAAATATAATTGAGGTAATGAATCATCGCAACCTATGAAAAAGAAAATGAATCGACGCACATTTGTTGCCGATACTTCAACTGCATCTATTGGTGCGTTGGCATTTCATATCGTGCCTAGTCGGGTATTGGGCGGATGGCGCCACATTGCTCCAAGTGATAAATTGAATATAGCATATATCGGTTGTGGGACTCAAGGCTTGCGAGAAATGTGCCAATTGATTCAAAACCCAAAAGTACAGATCACTTCTGTATGCGATGTCAACAAGATGAGCACGAATTATGTGGATTGGTCGCCCAACGGCATTCGAGATGGCATTCGTAAAATATTAGGCGATGCTGGCTGGGGTGAACGATTTAAAGGTATCCCAGGAGGTCGGGATATTGGTAAAGAAGTAGTAGATCAGTATTACAATAAGGTGAACAATACGACAAATCATAGTATCACCTCCTATGAAGATTTTAGAGAATTATTGGTCCGTGAAAAAGGTTTTGATGCGGTAAAGATTATGACCCCGGATCACTTACATGGGCACATCTCCATAGCTTCTATGAAACAAGGTAAGCATGTCGTCATTCATAAACCTATCGCCAATAGAATGTTTGAAGCCCGTACGACGATCCGGATAGCGCGAGAAACTGGGATGAGGACTCACTTATTAGCATGGGGGAAATTTAAGGGACTGGAAGAAATCAATACTTGGCTACAACAAGGTCAAATAGGAGCGTTAAAAGAAATTCACAATTGGAGCAATAGACCCGTCTGGCCGCAATGGACTTCTTATCCTACTGATACACCTGCAGTCCCGGAAGGATTTAATTGGAACCTATGGTTGGGCCCCATTCCCCATCGACCGTATCATACAAATTATACCCATAATGTATTTAGGGGTTGGTACGATTTCGGAGGTGGAAGCATCGCTGATATGGGGCACTATAGCCTGTGGCCTTTGTTTTTAAATATTGGTGTAGACACGGCGCCGATCAGTGCAGAAGCCACCGGTACTACGACCAGCATGATAGAAAATCAAGTGTGTAAAGTGGTGAATAATGATGTGGCATTTCCATATTCTTCGACTGTAAAATTTAAATTTCCGGCTCAGAGTCGATTGTCTGCCTTTGATTTGTTTTGGTATGATGGGGGCATTCGGCCAGCGACGCCCGACGAATTAGGGGATGCATCCCTACCACGAGAAGGCATGATGATCAAAGGGGAACAAGGTATGATCTTAGCAGGATTCCGAGGTGAAAATCCAAAATTGATCAATAAGGATAACAAGTTTAATCCAGACCCATTGACAAGAGAAACCAATCAGCGAAGTGATGATCATTGGCTGGATGCTTTTAAAAACAACACAGAATCTCCTGGTAGTTTCCTAAAAGCTGGAGCTGTGACGGAGACTATTTTATTAGGTGCTGTGGCGATGCGTGCCAAAAAAAGATTAATATATGATACAGTGAATATGAAAATTACAAATGATGAAGATGCGAATAAGTATTTTTACAGAGAATATAGGAATGGATGGGAGTTGTGATTTTTGGAATAAATTGGGAATATGTGGTTCATAATTTTGTAGCTTTGAAAAGCATTAACTTATAGAATAATGAAAAGAAGACAGTTTATTGAGGCAACGACATTAAGCGCGCTCAGTGTGCCATTTATCGCTAATCCTTTACGTACATTAAAAAATAAAGCAATGAAAAACGATATCTCACTTGCTCAATGGGCACTCGTCGAAGAGATGCGGGCAGGTAAATGGAAAAACCTTGATTTCCCTAAAATAGCTCGGGAAGACTTTGGATTGAATGGCATCGAATTTGTCAATACTTTATTTGAAGTTCCTACGGAGGGCTATCTTAAAAAATTGAAGTCTAATGCGGCAGCTCATGGCGTGGATATGGTACTGATCATGGTAGATGATGAAGGGGATGGGGCTTCGGATACTAAGGAAGGTCGAAAACAATTTGATGTCAATCATCGCAAGTGGATAGATATCGCGCACTATCTGGGCTGTCATGCTATACGCACTAATTGTAGAGCTCCCAAAGATGCCAATCCAAAGGAGGCAATCAAATGGGCCACTGAATCATACAATATGTTATTGGATTATTCCAAAGCATCTGGTGTCAAAGTGGTCATTGAAAATCATGGTGGGGTCTCTAATGACGGCGACTGGATGGTCGCTTTAATGAAATCGGTCAACAACCCATTATTTGGTACTTATCCTGATTGGCGGAGTCCCAGTAAAGATTTTGATAATGTAACCTACCTGGAAAAAACATTACCGTATGCCCTTGGTATGTCATACCGTAACCAACCGACAGAGGAGCTCACCGCCAAAATGATTAAAATGTCTAAGGACAGCGGTTATACCGGATGGTATGGCATAGAGTCTACTGGCCGCGAAGCGATACATCAAGGCATAGGGTTATTGAAAAAGTATTTGTTGTCTTAATATAATCAAGCCTCCCAATCCGTATGATAGGATTGACCATATGGATCATCCGTTGTCCGATACGTATGTGCGCCAAAAAAATCCCGTTGAGCTTGGATCAAATTCATTGGTGAATTAGTAGTTGCATAGCCTAAAATAAAATTTAATGCCGATGAAAGACAAGGCAAGGCTAGTCCATTAGCTAAACCTGAAGTGACCGTTTTTATTAGTGATGGTAAATGAGTTTGAACCTCTATCCTTCGATGGAGGAGAATATTATGCTCAGTTTTGAACAACTCACAGATCGTCTCCATTATACTGGACCTGATGATACAGCCATTGGTCCAGATTCTCGCAGTTTCAGATAGATTCAATGCCCAATTATTTTGTAATGATGCGGCATTTATGACCTCAAACCCTTGATGATGATTGATCCATCTGGCCAGTGTATATGCATCTTTTAGTTGGTTGGTGTCCATTTCTACCAGGACATTTTCTGCAAATTTATTTTTTCCAAATAGTGTCCTTTCTTGTTTGTAGGATGAAATATACCTGGCAAACAAAGCATCGCCGATCAGCGTAGCTGGCACACCTACTTCAGCTGCTGCCGTCAGGCTCCATCCGCCCGTACCTTTATTGCCTCCGATATCCACGATTTTATCTAGTGTATATTGTCCTTCCGTCTTGTGCCTTAAGATCTTGATCGTGATCTCCAATAGATAGCTAGATAACTCTCCTCCATACCATTCTTCAAAAAGTGTGGCGATATATTCATTTGATTTGCCAGATCCTTTTTTTAGAAGCCAATAGACTTCAGATATTAATTGCATTTCAGCATACTCTATACCATTGTGTATCATTTTTACGAAATGACCTGCCCCCCCTGATCCGATATAGCCACTACACGGTCTACCTTGTTTGTCTTTAGCTGCGATGGCTTGGAGGATGTGTTCGATCTGATTATATGCATCCCTATGGCCTCCCGGCATGATCGCAGGACCTCTTAAAGCACCCTTTTCTCCACCTGATACACCTATACCTACAAAGTGGATTTGATGATTCCACAACTCTATTATTCTACGTTCAGTATCCTTAAAGTGAGAGTTGCCTCCATCCATCAGGATATCTCCGGGGCTCAAGTAAGGGACCATTGTGTCGATTACCTTGTCTACCGTTTGGCCAGCTGGCACCATCAAAAATATTTTTCGAGGGGTGGTTAAGGATGTGATAAATTCCCGGATATCCTCAAATCCTTTAGCCTTTGAAAATTCAGAAAATTCGGCAATTGTTCTTTCAGCTACTTTTTCCTCTTTTCCTTTGCTAAATTGATTAAATAGAGACAGCTTAATGCCTTTGGCAGCCAGATTTCTTGCGAGACTTTTGCCCATCACACCTAGCCCCAACAGGCCAAACTCTGAACGATCCTGATTTAATAGAATATGATCTACTATGAGCTGTGGGGATTGATCGATAGAGATATGCAATCCATAATGGGGATATTCCATTGTATCCAATTGTGAAGTCAGTAGCCCCGGTGGCATATAATGATCTTTGCGTGCTGCCATTCGATCGTGTATGAGCGAGTAGCCACCTTTGAGGACTACCCATTGGATAGGGGCGCTAATGTTTTTTATTAATGCCAATCGATATTTTTCTTTTAAAGCAGAGCAGGCGATGATCGCGCCACCTAGACTCATATGTGACAACGCTATATTATTGATCGATTGGAGCCAACCAACTCGATCCTCATCATTCAAGGGTATACCGGCTTTCATTTTGGCCTTATTTTCAACGGAGTGAAAATCATCCGCATCAAAGTAGGGGACTTTGATGTTGTCAGATAGTATTTTAGCTACTGTAGTCTTGCCGGACCCGGATACCCCCATGATGATATAGATCATTGACATGTATTACACTAATAAATGATCTGCAAGATAACCCATGTTACCTAATGTATTAAAGCGATAAATCGAAAATAGTCAGATGTATAAAATGAACTAGAAAACATCGAGTCTGGGGTAGAAGTGGTAAAATCACAATCTAGTAAGTGTATAGGATGGCTATCTTTGCGCGCAATGAATGACTTTTTGATACCTGCTTCTAATCCACCGGCCAAAATCAAGCCCGGTCACATCGCATGGAGGTCACCTTCCAATATCGCAATAGTCAAATATTGGGGAAAATATGGGCAACAATTTCCAGCTAACCCATCTCTCAGTATGACGCTCGAAAATGCGTATACTGAAACACATTTGTTTTACAAACCTAGAGCGGCCAATGATGAAGCCATAAATTACACATTTGACAACCAAAAAAATCGTGCTTTTGAAGCCAGGATTCAACTGGTTTTTAAATCATGGAAGGAATATTTCCCATTTCTGGATACCATCCATCTGGACATTCATTCCAAAAATTCCTTTCCTCACTCAACAGGCATCGCCTCCTCCGCTTCCAGCATGAGTGCATTGGCACTTTGCGTGGTCGCGTTAGAACAATTGATTTATAAAAGATTCACTGATAAAGAATTTTTTCAAAAAGCCAGTTTTATGGCCAGGCTAGCCTCAGGCAGTGCATGTCGATCCGTATTTCCATGTTTTTCGGTTTGGGGCAAGACAGATCATGTAGAAGGCAGTCATGATGCATATGCTATTCCATTAGAGCGCTTTCATCCAATATTCGCTTCATTGCTAGATGATATCATCATCGTGAGCAGTGATGAAAAAGCCGTAAGTAGCTCGGCCGGACATGTGTTGATGAATGATCATCCATTCGCAGAGAGTAGATATACTCAAGCCAGAAGACATACAGAGGAATTGAATCAAATCCTAAAGTCAGGTGATCTGGATCGTTTTGGTGAAATAGCTGAGATGGAAGCCATGACTCTACATGCTTTGATGATGTGCTCACAACCGAGCTATACCTTGATGCTACCCAATACACTGACCGTGATCAATAAAGTCAGAGATTTTCGACGGGATACAAAATTGCCGGTGTATTTTTCATTAGATGCAGGACCTAATCCACATATTTTATACCCTTCTGACATCAATGCAGAAGTTGAAGGATTTATCCTGAATGAGATCAAACCCTTAGCCGAAGAGGGTAAAGTCTTGAAAGATCATTGTGGTAAAGGCCCTTTCCAACTCAGTTAATGAATCAATATCTTCCAATCATTCTCTGTTGTGAAGCACTTCAACAACCCAAAGTTTAAGCCAGCTATTAGCATTGCCTTGGGCGTTAAATAATCCTCATCAGCGATGTACCCCATAGATCATATTTGATTTTCAATGCTAAATTCCTCCCGACCTTCCAATGATTTTTTCCAGGAAGCCTTATTCCAAACTGGCTTTTTGTATTTCAATAAATAGGCAAGCAACATCCCCTGAAATAACATTGCTACCAATGAACCTTCATACCCAAAAGCCGCTCCCGTGATTCTTGGATAGCCAGTATCCTGAAATTGGATCAAACTATACACATCGACACCGCTGACATTAAAATCAAAAAAACCAGCTTGGATAAAATTCCATCCGGCATGAAATCCTGCGCAGATCCAGATATTGCGATATAAAATGAAGAATACAGCCATGATGGCTCCGCCCAGTAGTATATTGGCAAATCCAAGCCAAGTGAAATTAGTATTTCCAATGTGCATCAAAGCAAAAAATGAAGCAGAGCAGATGACGGCCACTATAGTACCTAATCTATATTCTAACATCGGTATTAAAAAGGCCCTGGTCAAAACTTCTTCGCCTGTACTTTGAACAATAAAAAAAAGGAGAAAGCCTACGAAGTAAAGCCAATTATAGGAGGAGGGCAGAAGAGAAACTTGATGAAAAATGAATAGAATTAAAAATCCGGGCACAACCATCATCGCACTACAGCCCCATCCCCGGCCAAAGTACGTGACGGCTTGATCCAGATCATACCCTAAGTCCAGGAGTCGTCGATTAAATATAAAGTGATGTACCACTATAGATGCTCCGGTAAATGAAATCAAAAGGGGGACATAATTGAGTAATAGTAAGGGATATGGATTAGTCTGTTCTGAAAACTGACCAAGCGTCATGTACGCTATTGGATCTTGTTTAAAAAATTGTAAGATTAAAAACTGAGCCCCAAGTACAATACAAAAGACAATTGTAAAAAGCATTATTTCTAGGATAGCCCATCCGATATTATTTAGTATTCGCTTCATCTTTGGTTGTCTTTTCTTCAAATTTTTTAAAAAAGTCAGGACTTTCAGTTTTCATCCAATGATCCCAAAATGTAAAATACAAACCGAAATTGAATCGGAATTGGCTATGATGTAAAGCATGATGGGTAGCCCCGATCCACCATTTTCCGAACCAATGCTGATGACTGCCGGCAGGATAAATCTCATGATTCAAGTGGTTGATGACGCTTGTGATAGCCATGATCAATAGCAACACCACCAGGGAAATAATGTGCATGGGGACTACATAGATGGCCAGGACTATAGGCAATGCCTGAAGCAGACTTTCTACCGGGTGAAAGGAAAAAGATGTCCATGCTGTAGTAGTCAGACTCTCATGATGGGTGCGATGTATCCATCGATAGATGCTCGGTCGATGCATCCAGCGGTGTAACCAATAATAATAGGTTTCATGAAAAATTAATACCATCACAATACTCAGGATCAACCATAGCTTTGGATAAAGCGAGCTATCGAGGTATATCGATGTACCACCTGTCTGCCACGAATAGAAAACCATCGTGCCAATCAAAGCAAATATGAAAGAAGTAACCAAAGAATATAAGATTTCTCGCCTGATCTGGCCTTGTTTACCAGGTATCTTGTTGAGCGTAATAGTCACCATGCGACTGGCATATCGACCATTGAATATGTAGTAAAACAAGCCGGCCAATACAAGATACCTCACAAATATAGCCAGTGTCAATATAAAAATGGTCAATAAGATATTGAGTATCAATCCTTGACTTAAATCGATCATCTTTGAATGTTTAACCCTACTATTGCAAGTTGGTGTAAAAATCGGTTTTAATCTAATACAAAAAGCGATTCGAACCTCATGATGTCCTAAATAATCAATTGTATTCTTTAAAAATAAATTTTGCCAGATTCAAATTGTGATATATATTTGATATCAAAATGATATTAAAATGAAAAATGAATTTATTGTAAAGCCTTCCAGTGGCTATCTGATGATTGCTTTATTCCTCCTCCTTTTTGGCCTTGGTTTTATATTGCTCATAGGTTTCAACATGATCGGGCTGGGGCTTGCTTTAGTCCTGTTGCCCTGTCTAGCGATCTTACCGGGATTTTTATTGGTCAATCCGAATGATTCTAAAGTACTCTTACTTTTTGGGGAGTATAAAGGCACGGTGAAAACTAATGGATTCTTTTGGGTCAATCCATTCATGGGTAAAAAAAGAATTTCACTACGGGCCAAAAACTTCGACAGCGAACGCATCAAGGTGAATGACAAACTAGGGAATCCGATATTGATCAGTGGTATAGTCGTATGGCGGGTGAGTAATACCTTCAAAGCTGCTTTCGAAGTGACTGATTATGAAAGTTTTGTAAAAGTTCAATCCGAGTCAGCCCTCAGACAATTGGCGGGATCTTATGCTTATGACAATTTTGATGATGGCCAACATGAGATCACATTAAGATCTGCCCATACAGAAGTCAACGAAGCATTAGAGTACCAACTCCGCGAACGGCTGCAAATGGCAGGACTTGAAGTCATCGAGGCCAGACTAGGCTACCTGGCATACGCTCCAGAGATAGCCAGTGCTATGTTGCGCAGACAACAAGCTGAGGCAGTGGTAGCTGCCAGAATGAAAATCGTGGAAGGAGCTGTTGGTATGGTGGAGCAAGCCCTCAAACAGCTTTCTGCTAAAAAAATTATAGATCTGGATGATGAGAAAAAAGCTGCAATGGTCAGCAATCTCATGGTCGTCTTGTGTAGTGATAAGGATGCGACACCAATTGTCAACACCGGGACATTGCATCAGTAACCCATCTCGGTATGGAAAAAAAGAAGTTTGTGCTCAGGGTAGATGAGATGACTATGAAAGCACTCGAAAAATGGGCTTCCGATGAATTTCGAAGCTTAAATGGTCAGATCGAGTACCTTCTAAATAATGCATTAAAACAAGCAGGTAGGCAACCTAAGAAAAAAGGTATTGAAAAAATGGATGATTAGCAGCAATTTCTTTATTTAAATAATATTCATAGCGAATTGAAAACGAAAACGATTTTTCGACACGTAAGGGACATCATTTTTCTGCCTTTGTCCGTGCTCATACTAGTACCACTAGTGATATACCGGCATACACCGGATATTATACCGGATTATTTATCCATAAAATTATTTTCTGGATTGATGTTTTTGTTCGGTGCGGTTTTATTCTGCTGGACTGTGGTCCTTTTTCAGTCCGTAGCTGAGGGTACATTGGCTCCATGGACAGACAAAAAGAAATTGGTAGTGATCGGTCCGTACGCCCACTGTAGAAATCCAATGATCGCAGGCGTAGTATTGATATTGATCAGCGAATCTCTGTGGTTTAGATCGATGCCCATACTCCTTTGGGCCTCTGTTTTTTTTGTGATCAATACGTGTTTTTTTATCATCAGAGAGGAGCCGTTCCTCGAAAAAAAATTTGGCGATCAATATAGGAATTATAAACGCAACGTGCCTCGCTGGATTCCAAAGATGCATGCTAAAAATTAGGCTAAGAAGATGGTATAGCGTGAGACCTTAAAGCCTTGAGCTTAAACCGCACAAGACAGCACTTCGAACTCACTCTTGAATGGACCTTATGTATTAAATAAAACAACAGCTGATCTTAGTTCCGGGTTTTGAGTGTTTTCATTACATGATTACCCACATTTTTACCTTGAAGTGCGCCGTTAACTATAGCTGGCATGTAATGTATACCTCCATAAAATCTACTGATACAAGCTTCTTCTGCTGCATTTCTTAAACTTGTAAAAGATCTTGGATAAAGGCCATATTCGACTTCGACACTATCTGTAAATGCGATAGTGTCGCCCATCAGTTGAGTTAAAATTTCTGCCGACGCACTGGATACTACGCTGTGTCCGCTAGGATATTCTGGGAATGGAGGAGTCTGCAATAATGGGATCCAATCTGGGTCTATATTTTCGTTGATATAAGTCTCGGGACGCACTGTATTGCTACGATATTTTTCATCCCAGCAAGAGATAAATCCGTCATAAAGCCCGATAGCAACCAAAGCGTATGCTTCGGCGGTCTCCGAAAATGATTTATTTAGTTGTTTGCACAGGGTCCTTGTGATTCCGATCCAATGCCCACCGGGAGAGATTTTTTTAGTGGCAAACATCACATGTCCCTGTTGATGTACGATGAATGGGTTACAATCCCAAAACGAAGCGATATGCTCAAAGGTGCTGTCTTTTTTATTGACGACCTCCATGACTTCTTTGGCCTCTTTATAAAATTGACTTTTTTTATCAATTGAATAAGGAGTAGGTGGTGCTGGTTTGAATTGTATAGCACTATCAAGGGTCAGGGGTCTTTGTTTATTCCAATGAGGTTCTATAGCATCCATATATGCTGGTGGAGTAGGCTTCCACCGCTCTGGATCAGAGGTGACTGAAAATTTGGGAAAAGTCCGGGACTGTTTGTAATTGTCCTTACCACTCCATCGCATGACGGCAGCACTGATGCTGTCACCATAGGCCATGGATCGTATTAAAACATCAGCAGGTACACCGATCTTTTTATATTGTTCCATCACGGATTTCTCGTATTCATTCATTTTGTCTTCTGAGAAAAGCAAGGTACGGCCTGTATTAATCACTGCTTTTATACTCGCTATTGGATATGAATATTCCTTATCTGCCTCAGGTTTTGGCATTATAGGTAGGTCTTTGACCTGACCGGCTAGGGATCTAAATTTTGGATCCCCAGCAGCCATAGCCTCATAGCCTGCGATAGCACATCGGCTATAGATCCGACTGGCCACTGGAGGTGAAAATATATCGTAAACCATGATATCTGTGACGGCTTTGAGCCCTGCATGATATAAATTGGCATTGTCGACTTCGACTTGATAGTTTGGATTGGATTTTTTACAAGAAATAAAAATGGCCAGTACGAATGACAATAGAATAATGATGCGCATCAAAAGGTTGCTGATTTATTACAAAGGTAATGTTTTTGGACTTTAAGATTGTACGGTTCATTTTAAAGGTGTGTGACAATTGACTTAGCAATTCAGCCTGGCCAATGGCTCGCGGCTGAAGGAGACTAAAGCTGTATTACGTTAATATTGAGCGAGTTGGCTTCACAATGTAATCCTCCGAAGAAGTCAACGGTAAATCAAATAAATGCAATCCGGTTGACACCCATTTTAAAGCTTATCAACATTTGGTCAAGTTGGTTAAAGAAAGTTGATTACCACTTCAGTTTCTTATAAAATTGGATATCATGCTCCAGGCTATCGTAAGCATCTTTCCCATATTCCTCTTGTTCGATAAAGAAGTATTTCATCCCAGACTTTTTGTAAGATTTTAAAAGGCCTATGATATCGAGTTGGCCTTTGCCAAATTCAGTACTTTTATTTTCCTTCAGATTCATATCCTTTAGATGCCATAAAGGGAATCTGCCCGGATATTTATTAAAATAATCAATTGGGTTTTTGCCGGCAGCGATGACCCAACCTAAGTCAAGCTCCATATGCATTAAACCCGGATCGGTATTTTGCATCAAGACATCGTATAATACTGTCCCATTCTCCGACTCAAATTCGTATTCATGATTATGATATCCAAATTTTAGGCCTCGGGCTTTACATTGTTCCCCCGCTTTGTTAAAAGCATCAGCCACTTCTTTATAATTGTCGACCGTCTGACCTCGGGTAGTCATAGAGGCTACCATGATATATTCCTGGCCGGATTCTGCAGCTTGGTCTATGGTATTCAACCAATCCTTATCGATATGTACATGGCCACTGCGTAAAGTCATGCCCAAATCTTTACAAGTTTGGGCCATTTCTTTGGGTTTTAATCCGGAAAAAAGTCCCTTGTTGCTGCGATAACTTTCGATTTGGTTATAACCCATTTTGGCAAGTTTGGCCAACGTACTTTTTGGATCTTGATTCATTTCTACCCGTACAGAGTACAGTTGTACCCCGATTTGTTTGCGTCGAGCAGGTATAACTAGTGAATCCATATCAAGCGATGGCAAAGCCAATGCAGCCAATGAAGACTGCAGGATAAAGTTTCTTCTGGAATTCATACAATTAAGTTTTGTTCAAATATAGGTACATCTTGGGTGCTCTGGCTTATTACATTATAGTCTATTCTTATCCGTTATTAATCGAAAATACAATGTAAAGAAGGGTAGACCAATGCTTAAATTTATAAAATTAAAGTAGGTTAATCTGCAAAATAACTGGATCTAATGGGCTTGTAAACACCAAATCACCCTATGATTTGTCTTAAATGGTGTTGTTGATGTCCCCAGTAGTCTTCGATCAGAAAGGATAAAGTATGTAAACTAATTTCTCCCTTGCCCGTATCACAGGTCAGATCCAAAGTATTCACTGGTATCTGTTGTGCGATGTGATGATATTGAAGATTGAGCAGTCGCCATAAGTCTATGATATCGCGAGTAGACATCGTCTGATATTGATTGACTTCTACCCATTTATTTTGTTCGTAGATTATCTTATCATTGGGTTGATATTGGGTCACAATCAGACGGCGTATATTATTTTGTGCACTATCGATCAAATGCCCAAGAACTTCCTTTTTTGACCATTTTGTCGCATGCGGCTTATCTACCCACTCGATCTCAGGGATCATATACAGTACAGTCAGAGTATCAGCGATAAAATCCGGAATAGAATTCTTGAGGGTATTGGTATACATATATTCAAAATTTGTATTTATAATTAGATAGATGGGTGTATTAAGAAATACATTTTATATGAGTAGCTATTTTATAAATGCTTGATTATTCGTGTCGTTGTCCTTCTTTAATTTTAAATACATGGAGTACAGCAGGAAATAATGCATCGATCGTTTCTTTGGTGCCACCTGGTGAGCCCGGCATGGTGATGACCAATGCTTGGCCAATAAATCCAGCTACACCACGAGACAACATTGCCGTAGGCATACGCTGTTGGCCATATTGCCTCGCCGTTTCCACTATACCTTGGATTTCTCGATCTATCAAAGGTCGTAGTGCATCGGGTGTAATATCTCTTGGGGATAAGCCGGTGCCACCTATGAATATGATCAGGTCATGACCAAGACTAAATTTTTTGGCGAGTGCTTGTATGGTATCAAAATCATCAGGTATAAGTTGAGTGGATTTGATTTGTAGTCCCAGTTTTTCCAGTTTTGATATGGCCATCAGACCTGAAGCATCTTTAGCTTTACCTGAAGACACACTGTCTGAGCAGACTACGATAGCGGCTTTTAGATGTTGATACGATTCTTTTGTTTGATCAGTCTTGCCACCTTTTTTTGAAATCAATCGAATGTTTTTGATCTCCACCCCTTTATCGATAGGTTTGAGCATGTCGTATATAGTCAAGGCTGCCACCGAAGCACCGTGCATCGCCTCTACCTCTACACCAGTCTTGTAGATCGTGTGTACCTCGACATGTATTTGTATTTCGAGACCATGTATTTCATGAGAAATTTTTGTATACTCGATGGGCAATGGATGACAATCAGGGATAAGGTCACTTGTTTTTTTTACTGCAAATAGTCCGGCTACTTTAGAAAATTCGAAAACATCTCCTTTAGGGATTGATTTGTTTTCAATAGCATCTATAGTTTCTTGTTTTGATACAGATACTACAGCTGCGGCAACTGCTTTGCGAAGGGTATAAGTCTTATGCGTAATATCTACCATGTCTAAAATTACAATTTATGGTGCCAGCGACTTTTATGCTACACTTGATTTACTTTCCACACGTAGCTTTGATCTGAGAGCAATTCTTTACCCCATACGGGCAATTCTTTTTTGAGCCGCTCTACAGTCTCCTGACAGCCTTCGATAGCCGGTGCACGATGGACTGAAGAGGTAAATACGAATAATGAAATTTCACCGACGGCTACGACTCCGAGACTATGATAGATATGCATACAAGTCAAGTCATATTTTGCGAAGATGTCCTGGCGGATCTGATGCATTTTTTGTAAAGCCATTTCTTCATAGGCCGTATATTCAATGGCGGTGACTTCTCGACCATCCTTGAGATCAGCTCGGACCTGACCTAAAAAGATACTATGTCCGCCAATGTTTTTTTTGGAAGCATGTGCGGCTATTTTTCCTCCGATGAAAGCCCCTGAGATTGGCCCTTGGATAAATATATTTCTAACCCGATGATCTGTAGACATGGTAATTCGTTTTTTTAGCCTCCGGCGTAAGGTGGCAATAAGGCTAGAATATGGTTTGCTGTAAACGCCGTGTTTTCATGAATGATTTCCTTATCGACTGCTAGCTGATATGGACTGTCTTGTAAACGAGGATAAATAAAGTTAAGATGCGCAATGACTGCGTCTGTATCGTAAAAGTCATTTAATATGAGCTGATTGACTAGTGTATATTCAGCAATTTGGCCAAAGAATAAAACTTTAATTTGATTGGATGACATCTAAAATCAAAGTTACTGAAAAAGCATGAACCCGTCTTGAGTTTTAGGTTTATTTAGGTGGTCAATGCATTGGTATCCACGACGGTCCGATGTTACACTTTGAATAACAATTTTACTGCAGCGACGATCAGTACAGTAGCTAAAACGTAGCGTAAGACGCGCTGATCAAATTTTTTTGCCCCAAAATAGGCACCGGTCAATCCTCCAACAAATGCTATACAAGTCATGGTCAACATCGAGGAGCTTATATCTACTCCTTTGGATATTTGTCCTATCAAACCCGACAATGAATTGACAAATATAAAGATAGCACATGCAGCAGCGGTTTGTTTTTGATCAGCCCAATGTAATATGATGAGGATCGGAGCCAGTAAAACTCCACCCCCTATGCCAATAAGGCCTGATAAGAATCCAATGATCCCGCCGATCAATAAAGACCCCGGGATACTTTGAGGCTTCAGAGTAGTATCTCGCGATGGCCCAAAAAACAAAAATCGGATAGCAGGGATTAACAGCAGAGTGCCTAATAATTGTTTATAGACATCATCACCTATTTGCACTCGGCCTCCAATAAAGGCTAATGGCACCGATGCGATGAGAAAAGGCCATATTAATTGATATCTAAAGTGGCCGCTGCGGTAAAATTGAATAAAGGCAACTAATGACACGAATAGATTCAAAATCAAGGCGGTCGGCTTCATGACGCCTGGCGCAGTACCTGCAATGGCCATCAGAGCCAGATACCCACTCGCACCTCCGTGCCCTACACTCGCATATAAAAATGCAACTACATATAAAAGGATATATAACCACCAGGTAAATTCCATAAGAGCTAAGGTAATATATGTACTTCTACATCCATGCCTTCAATCACCTCAGTCACCTCTTCGCCTATGACGATCAAGGCATTAGCATGAGCAAAAGAGTTGAGTCGAAAAGATTCCTGCGCATCAAGTGGCTTGACATGGTGACCATCGTAGTAGGCCTTGAGAAAATGGGTGATGCCTACCGGTTTTTTGTACGCAGCAGTTATAGGGGCATGTAAAATTTTGATGGCACTGACCTGACCCATCATTTTCATAAGCGCAGGTTCAAGATATTCATAAAAACAGGTCAATGCGGAAGCAGGATTGCCTGGTAACCCAAATACGAGTCGATGGTCTTTGACCCCGCAATACATCGGCTTGCCAGGCTTCTGTTTTATTTTATGATATAATGGCTCTACGCCACTTTCAAGGGCGGCTTGGGTCACGTAATCATAGTCTCCAACACTCACTCCACCAGTCAGCACGATGACATCATATTGACTCAATGCATCCGTCAGTGCGAGCGTGAGTTGCTCAAGTTGGTCATGGATATGACTCACAGTGACCTCTTCTATACCAGCTTGTTTAAAAGCAGCTATCAGGGTATAGGAATTTGAATCATACACTTTACCATATTCGAGGTTTTGGCCTTGAGGCGTGAGTTCATCACCGGTCACTAGGATACACATAGTAGGCGAACGGTACACTTCTACTTCTTCAACACCCATACTTGCTAAAAATCCGATAGCAGGAGGAGTCAAACGACTCCCTTTTGGCAATGCCAAACTATGTGCCTGGATTTCAGCACCCTGGTGACGATAATTGGAACCAAGTTGCAAACTATTATCCATGATGAACAATTGGTCACTTTTGAGTTCAGTTTTTTCCTGCATCACTACGGTATCAGCTCCAGTGGGGATGGGTGCTCCAGTAAAAATTCTTACGGCTTCGCCTTCTTGTATTCGATAGGTAGATGTATCTCCTGCAGCTATTTTATGTTTTACTTCGAGGGATGAACAGGTGCTTAAATCATTAAATGCAAATGCATAGCCATCCATCGAAGATTGAGGAAAAGGTGGCAGGTCTATCGGCGAAAATATATCCATCGTCGTGATATGACCCACGGCACTTAATAAGGGTTTGCAGATGGCTGACAGCGGAGTGGTATGATCTAGTATGATTTGTTTGGCCTGATCTACGGAAATCATTTTAAGTTCTTATTTTCTATTTGAGTCAAATCTGCATAAATGTGAGCTTTGTTTTTCCAATGCCTATGGAATCAATCGTCGTCAGCTTTTATGTAGTCAAAAATACGATTTAAGGGCTTTTCGCTGCGTAAGATTCGCAAAAGCTAGTAAAGTTGAGCTAAACTAAGTGGACCATACACGATTTTATTATTTCAAGGGGGTTAAAGTCACCGGTCCAATCAGCCCAGAAGGTTTTGGCTCCCAACTTGAAGCATCAAACAGTCCGTTTTTACTATTTTCTCGCCTTCTGGCAGGCATATTGATATTGTAAAATTTTTTCCAGTTCATCTTATTCCGATCGAGGTAGGCGATCCTGTTGGCCATCAGATTAGCAACGATGATTTCCAGTTTATTTGTTTTTTGAAATGCACTTGTGGGAATGATGCATTGAAATATCGGACCGATGAGAGTGGATGCTTTTTGCCCATTCAAAAAGACTTCTGCAGTCTCATGGACTTTACCCAGATTTAATAAATAGGTTGTCGCTGGCCCATCTGGCTTAGCTAGATGAATGGTATACTTTGCGGTACCCGAAAAATCTTTTGTTGCATTACCAGACCAGTTAGTCCAAGAACCCAATGTACTCGTAATGACCTCCGCAGGCAATTCGGGGCCACCGTCCAGAAATGTAATCGTCCAATCGCTTTTTATCTCTTGGGGTGCGGCACTGGTGTCGATATAAGACCAGGCTGCCCCTGTCTTTTTGGAAGCATATGACTGGATGATGATGGACTCATATGACTGTAATTGAATCTTCACTTCGATAGCTCCCTGATTATTTTTTCTTGTTTTTGCTAAACCGTATTTGCCGGTCATAGGATCAAATAAACCGAGTGTAGGGGACTGAAGACCCATATTGATCCAATCATCAAATGCATGCTCGGAGCGATTATTGATAAAATACATGGTTCCTTGAGTATTTTTTCGTCGTAATACAGACAAATCTTTTTCTACATAACTTTCTTTTATTACTTTGACCGCTTTCAGCATTTCATGTAGATCATCGCTGATATAAAAAGCTCCTTTACCAATGGTAGATTTAAGCATTCTCCCAATCGGTGCAAATTGCAGTTGATCCTTTAATTGATTAAACAATTTTCTATTGTCTGCAAGATTACTGAGTCCGGGCACATCGGTGGGTATGCTTTTATAAATGAGGATCTGTGCACCTGCTTTAGCCAATTGCATCAATTTTTGGAACGCCTGAGCGGTTATCAATTTATTGGCAGGGAGCAGGATAGTCCGATATGCATGGCCACTACTGAGGATCCTTTGGCCTGAGGGGACGAACTTTTTCAATTGTCGTTCAGAAAAGAAATCAAAACTGTAACCATTCTGAAGAAGTGTTTTGGCCACATGTTCAAATTCTGTGTTTTCAAAATTTCGTTCCATACCATCAAAATGTTGTAATAAAGTATTGCCTGGAATCGAATAGCGATCGCCAATAGGATAATATAATAGGATATCATTATCATGCCTGCTGTTTTGTAAAAAGGACTGCACTCTGGTGATATATTGATTAAGGGCGTGGAAGTCTTTCCATTGGGGATTGACCGGTTGAAATTGTACTGCCGCATAAAATAGCCAACCGGGCCAGGTGGCATTTTTTGGGGAATAAGCAGTACCATGATAAAAGATATGATTGACACCTCCTAGGAAATAAAGGTCAATCGCTTTTTTTACATCGCCCCAGGAAGATAGAAAGTGTTCATCAAGCCAAGTAGCAGACTCTGCGGATACCAATTTTTTGCCGCTGACATTCGCTGCGGAAGTTGCAAATTTGAATCTCAGAATGTCAGTACCTTCTGTCTCTGGGATATCCACTACGCTATAAAGATCCAACGTATTGGCCGGAGACCCATGAGATTGATTTCTGATGATCTTACCTTTACCGACGGCCCAAGCTTTCCATTGGTTAGTAAAATCTTCCAAAATCAATTGATCGATTACAGTTCGATAGTCATAGATGACCCTACTTATTAGTTCTGAATCTCCTTGTCCGAATAATGCGGGCAATTGCTCCCTGAGGTCATATCCTTTAAAAGACTTAAACTTTTCCAGTAGTCCTGGGGTCCAGTTGGCTTGGCCTCGGGCATCATCTACTTCGTAGGAATCATTGAAAAAGCCTCGTAAGTAAGAGAGATCCTGACCTTTAAATGCCCTATCAAATGGAGTGAAATATTTTTTTGCTGCTGTCGCCGAAAAATGATCTATCGCATAGCCTTCACCACCAGGGGCCGCTCGTTCGACCATTTTGCCATGAAGACCTTCAAACAATGCATATAATGTCCACGGCACTGTCGATGGGGGTGCGATCCAGAGCAGTCTACCACTAGAATCCACCAGATTGGTGAGGTCTAAAGTTTGGTTGTCGTTATACCCCATAAGGCATTTTAGTGGCAATGGACCTGGATATTGTATTTGGTCAAGTGCTAAAGATTGTAAATTGTGGTTGCGAGATACCGGTTTTAAAATCGTGTCTATACTTGCCGGTTTATTATTGGCAGTCCTCACCCATGCATCTTGATAGTACTGGATTAACTCTTTTAATTGGGCCCCACCTTCGAGGGTATATCGTTTATGCATAATCGTTTTACTTGCATCCGTATCGGCGACCCAAGGTCCTCCGAAAGGCCACCCAGTACCATTGGCCATATCGACACCAAGGCCTAATCGTTTACTTTCTTTGAGCGTATGCTGCAACAATTGCATCCATGCCGGTGATAAAAAATTCACAAACTCATTTTCATGATCATAGACCCCATAGATAGGGGTGATCTCTGTGCCACCGAGTCCTGCCTTTTTATATTCTTCAAGGTTCCAGGTGAGATCTTTTGTATTGACGGCACTGCCTTGCCACCACCACCGCGTCCACGGTTTTGTAGTAGCAGTGACGGTTGGCCATTGAAGTTGACCGTAAGCCATGGCAACAAAAAATTGTACGGCGAATATTAGAATTATTTTTTTCAACATGGCGATAATTAGAATGATTGCTATTCGGATTTAATCCTGTTTTTTTATTGCTACAGCATACACATCCGTATGACCTTCAAAATTGGCCCTGAAGATAATCCGTTTGCCATACGGGCTGAAGTGCACATTAGGCTCTAATTTGTAACTATGATGTTGCATATTCACTAGTTTTCGTGATCGCAGACTATCACCTGATATTGTGTAGCTGTATATCCATTGCCCATCCATCGCTTTTGCCACCTGTCCGGACCCACCATCACCTGCAAACATTTTTTTATCAGGAGAACTATTAAAATGGATGCTCCATTCATCTCGTTTCATCTGTACTATGAATAACCCGCAGAAGATAAATTTGTAAGAAAAAACAAATTTTTTAACGCCTTACAAGTATAAATATAATCTAAAATCCAAAAAGGATTCGATTCTTTCAAATTTAATCTAAATCAATCAAGCCAAATTTTTAGGCTATTGATGAAGACCTTGTTGTGAGTACCAGAATTGGGGGTTGAAATAAAATCAAGCAAGGCTTTCGATTTGTTTATTATATTCAATCTTCGAATAAATATATTTTATGAAAAAACGTACAATTTCATCTTTTGACAGAAGGACATTTATTAAAACATCCACCACGGGATTGGCAGGGTTTTTTATAGTACCTCGCCATGTACTCGGTGGAAAACGACCTGACGGCACAGTATACCTTGCGCCCAGTGATAAGATATCGTTGGGGTTTATTGGTACCGGCAAGCAAGGTCGCGGATTAACTACTACTTTCTTGAACACTGGAGAAATCCGAATTGCGGCCTTAAGCGAGGTTTATAGGGCTAAGGCTGAACTTACGCATGACAAAATCAAAGAGACCTTACAAAAATTTCCTTCGCTGGGTACTTATGAGCACATTCCGATTTATAATGATTTTAGAGAATTATTAAATAGAAAAGATATTGACGGCGTAGTGATAGCCACGCCGGATCACCTGCATGCGGCGATTGCCGTCAGGGCAGCGGCGGCAGGTAAAGACATTTATGGTGAAAAACCACTGGCTCTCACGATCAAGGAAGGGCGTGCAATGGTCAATGCAACGCGCAAATACAATCGGGTATTTCAGACTGGTAGTATGCAACGGTCTTGGCCGGAATTTAGACAAGCTGCTGAACTGATTCGTAATGGTTATCTCGGTGAGATAAAGTCGATTAAAGTCAATGTAGGTCCCCCACCCATCAAATACAGTCTGGCCGCAGAGCCTATACCGGAAGGCCTGGATTGGAGTACCTGGCTCGGGCCAAATGAACCAGTGGCGTTTAATGCGGAACTTGCTCCTCCTACGAGTAAGGATGTGTTTCCCAATTGGCGATTGTATAAAGAATTCGGTGGTGGCATGGTCACTGACTGGGGTGCTCATATGTTTGATATAGTCCAGTGGGCGCTCGACATGGATCACAGCGGTCCTGTAGAGGTGTTGCCACCAGGGGGTGATAGAAAATTCTTAACGTATAGGTATAAAAATGGGGTGACGATGACGCACGAGCCTTTTGATTGGAATAATGCGATTCATTTTATAGGCACATCTGGTGAAATGAAATTGCAGCGTCGAAAAATGGAAACCACGCCATCTACCTTAAAAGATAAGGTAATCGGGGCTACAGAGAAACATGTCTATAAAAGTGAAAATCATTACTTAGATTTCTTAGCCGCGATGCGATCTCGTAAAAAACCAATTTGCGATGTTGAAATAGGGCATCGCACAGCTACTGTATGTACCCTCGGCAATATAGCTTATCAACTCGGTCGGACTTTGAAATGGAATCCAAAGAAAGAAAAATTTAAAGGTGATCAGGAAGCGAATGCTTTATTGGGGCGAAAGATGAATGCAGCATGGGGGATTGAACTATAAGTTTTCCTCTTATCTAAATCAATTTGTAAGAACTTTTTTCGCATAACATCAGGTACACTTTAAAAAAGCCTCACATTCATTGCTCCTAAAATACAAACAATAAATATGGTAATGAAAAACAATGTTGCTTTTATTGTCCTCTTTTGCCTTTGTTTAATTCATTCTAGTATCGCGCAGCGTACAGCTACTCCTAATATCATTATCGTATTAGTAGATGATATGGGTTATGGCGATTTAGGGTGTTATGGTCAAAAGCTTATTCCAACTCCTTTTCTCGACCGTATGGCCGAGGAAGGATGTCGATTTACAGATTTTTACTCCGGCAGTACGGTATGCGCGCCATCCAGATGTGCCTTGATGACGGGCAAGGATATGGGCCATGCCTATATCAGAGGCAATAAAGAAACGCCATTGCGGGATTCAGACCTGACTATACCCAGATTGGCAAAAAAGCAAGGTTATCGTACAGGGATGTTTGGTAAATGGGGGTTAGGCCTTGCAACGAATTCCGGCTCTCCGGAAAGACAAGGGTGGGATGAGTTTTTAGGGTATTTAGATCATAGGCATGCTCATAATTTTTATGTAAAAAATCTGTGGGAAACGAATCAGGGCGTAACAAAATCTCATCCTATGGACACCACCCAACATACAGCACCTTATATTTTTAAGGCGGCATTACATTTTATTCGCAAACATAGTCAGGATCCATTTTTATTATACCTGCCGATGACCTTGCCGCATGCAGAGACTTCTATCCCGACCGATGAATCCATCGCCCCATTTCTAAACTCAACTGGTAAAAGTATATTTCCGGAGACCCCATTTATAAAGGGAAGTGGCATGAGTGTCACATATGATTCCCAAGCTATGCCCAATGCAGCCACTGCCGCTATGATAAGACAGATCGATCTGGATATGGGTGCATTGATGGCCTTATTGAAAGAATTGAATTTAGATAAAAACACCTACGTGTTTTTTACATCCGATAATGGCCCACATCAGGAAGGTGGTAGGAATGTCAAACAATTTGAAAGTACCGCCGGACTCAGAGGTTTTAAGCGAGATTTGTATGAAGGCGGTATACGGGTGCCTACGATAGCCTGGGGTATGGGCTTGAGCAAAAAATTAATTCATGAACCACTCGCCAATTGGGACTTTCTCCCAACGATTGCAGATATCCTCAAAATTGAAAAACCCAAAGACATCAATGGTAGTTCGTTTTTAAATGTCTTGCGTACCACTCGTTTTAAACCAGTTCATTCTTACTTGTATTGGGAGTTTTTTGAACGTGGTTTCGATCAGGCGATCAGAAAAGGCAAATGGAAAGCGATTAGACGCAGTGTAAATGGATCTAAATTGGAACTCTATAATCTGAGTACGGATCCATCTGAAAATCTTGATGTAGCGATGCAAAATCCTTTAATAGTAAAGGAAATGGAAAGTTTGTTTTTAAATGCGAGAGAGGAATCGGTGGATTATCCGATTAAAAAATGAAGTGAAATATAGTTGCATTAAACATAGAATGTCTTCTAATGTTAGTGATTCCACAACGTGTAAAATCAATTCCTTGATATGAAAAAATAAGACATGAAGGAAAATTGCATCATCAGATCATTTCGAATGGATATCCTTTGATTTTTTTTCAAACCGATAGTCGCCAGGATTACATTTATGGCGAATCTTAGCCCAGATATCTAATTGTTTACTACATTTCGATTTCTTATGCTAAAGAACCTGCCTTCAAATATATTGGTGTTATGTTGTTTGATCATGGCATGTCAGGATCTGCAAAAACCGGGCTCGGCCATGGATAGATCCCTTGCCGACGAAAATCAAACTCAAGATTGGCCCGCCTATGGACGGACGCACAACGAGCGTCGCTTCAGTCCATTGATTGCGATGGATACCAATACTGTAAGTAATCTCAAGGTGGATTGGTATATTGACTTACCTAATGATAGAGGTTTGGTATCTACTCCTCTTGTCATCGATGGGGTGATGTACTTCACCGGTACGGCCAATATCGTACGGGCAGTAGATGCTACATCCGGTAAAATGATCTGGACTTATGACCCTGAAAATGCTAAACATATTGGCAAGCATCGCCGCACAGGTTGGTCTCACAGTAGAGGAATCTCTTTTTATCAAGGCAAAATATTTAATGCTACCTGGGATGGAAGATTGATGGCACTGGATGCTAAAACCGGTTTACAAATATGGAGTGTACAGACTACGGATCCGAAAAAAGCATTTACGATCACCGGCGCACCGAAAACCTTTAAAAATAAAGTATTAATAGGCAATGGCGGTGCAGAAGCTGGGCCCAATAGAGGGTATGTCACTGCCTATGATACAGAGACAGGTCGACAAGCCTGGAGATTTTATATCGTACCTGGCAATCCCTCTGAAGGTTTTGAAAATGAAGCAATGAAAATGGCTGCAGAGACCTGGACCGGAGAATGGTGGAAATTGGGTGGAGGCGGTCATGCCTGGCATGGATTTACCTACGACGCCGACCTCGATGTATTGTATATTGGTACAGGTAATGGCGGACCTTGGAATAGAAATATCCGCAGTCCGCAGGGAGGAGATAATCTTTTCCTTTGTTCTATCGTCGCACTAGATCCTGATGATGGGACTTACCTCTGGCATTACCAGACTACTCCGGGTGAGAGTTGGGATTACAATTCCAATATGGATATCGTATTGGCCGACTTGATGGTCGAGGGGAAAATCACTAAATGTATATTGCACGCGCCAAAAAATGGATTTTTTTATGTGATCAATCGCGAGACTGGCAAATTGATCTCCGCAGAACCTTTTGTAGAAACCTCATGGGCCTCACACATTGATGTCAAAACCGGTCGACCCGTAGAAGTGCCGGGTGCCAGATACCACAATGATACTTTTCAGCTCACTCCCGGGCCTCACGGTGCTCACAGTTGGCATGCTATGTCCTACAATCCTCTGACAGGACTTGCCTATATCCCTACGATCCACGATGCCTTGGCCTATTCAGATGTAGGAGTAGATACCCATTTTGTATCCCTTGATTTTAAAGGCGGTATTGGTGCGAAATTATATCCACCCAAAAAACAACCAAGATCCTATCCGGGATCTTTGCAGGCCTGGGATCCTATTCAACAAAAAATGATCTGGTCGCATCCCCAAAATGAATTGTGGAATGCAGGTACACTGACTACGGCAGGTTATTTAGTTTTTCAGGGCAGAGCTGATGGGAAATTATTGGCTTATCATGCAGCTACCGGTAAGATCTTGTGGGCCTTTGATACAGGACTTGGTATTTCTGCACCGCCGATCACCTATAGTATCCATGGTATACAATACCTTGCTCTATTAGTAGGGTGGGGTGGCGCATTTGCGGGTGTAGGTGATAAGGCTTTGGGGTGGGACTATGGTAAACACATGCGCAGACTAATCACATTTTCATTAGATGGGAAAGTAGATCTACCCCCTTTGCCACCGCCATTTTTTCCACTACCATTGCCAGCGCCTGAGTTTAACATAGATCCTAAACTGGTTACAATAGGAGCTGGAGAATATGGCCCTTGTCGCAACTGTCATGGCGGCAATGCGATATCGATGGGTATGGCTCCTGATCTGAGGGCATCTGCTATACCCTTAAATTTAAATTTATTCAGACAAGTAGTGAAGCATGGATCCAGTCTCAGCAAAGGCATGCCAAGTTATGCTCATATGACGGACGATCAGTTGACTGGTCTGATGCATTATATCCGCGAACGGGCTCGGGCAAAATAAAATCAGTTTTTTAAAGGGTTGCTTGATGATTTGTCTACCAGCTTGATATGTTCAGCACCTTTTGGCAATATATTTTTTATGTGCAGTGCTGCGCCGATACGTACCCAAGTGCCTTGTCTCTAGTTAGATGAAGATCTATGTATCCATCAAGTCTTGTTGGATTACTTTAAGTTTTTTATTTTAGGCGGGCCAACAGATAGTAGCACTTTATTGGCCTTGTCCAACTTTTCTTGAAAAACAGGTAAGGATTTATATTTTTCCAAAGACTTGTCTATTCTGACTATTGGAATCTTTTTTTCGTTAAGCTCTTGTATCGTTTTCATGCTAGAATAACTAAAGGTACGTTATTTTCGATGAACTACAAAAGCTGTGTAGTCAAAGTTTTTTTCAAATTCTTCCCATTCTCCGTCGCGCAATCCAAATATCAGAAAATCTTTTTGCGCTTCGTCAATATATTTTGCAATACCCATTCGATATAGACGAGTTCTGGATTGGGTACTTCCGGTGGCATATACCCAAGCATTTTCGTAAAAGTCAGTAAAAGAAAAACCGGCTGAGATTACAGTAGCCAATACGCGTTCACTATCCTCATTATTTGAAATGGCTAGATCATCCAATTCACCTGATTCAAAGTCTTGATCTCCAAACGCTAAATTGTAATACCCCTCTAATGCGGTTTCACTGAATTTAATGATCTTTGCTATGTTGCCTTTAGGGCCTTCGCTGGTGAATTCGAATACCATCATTGACTTTTTCAGCAATCAATTCGTATCGGGGCAATTTCATATTTGTAAACGGAACATAAAATAAAGTAAATCTAATTGTTTAATAATTGCCTTCATAAAAAACAGTTATTGAATTTATTCCCGATCGGTACAATGGATCTAAACTGGAGCTCTACGGTCTGAGTAAAAGTTGGTCAGAAAATCACAAGGGAGTTCACAAAATCCAATGAGCGCAAAGCAGAATGAAAGGTTGTTTTTAAGCGTTCGAGAGGATTTGATGAATTACCCATTTAAGTGGTAATCATTTTAAAGGATAATAATAAAATGAATCCTAATGGATCAACACAGCCAACGCTGGATACAGCAGATTTCGATAAAGCGTAATGGTTATTAGCCTTGATTGGATTTATGTATGTTCGATTATAGTCTTTGATATTTAACAATTATTCTTTTAGATGACATCGATTGCTCCTGAGCTGTATATTCATGAGTCATAGTCATCTGCGGCCCATTAAAAGTTAATTGATACGAAGTAGATATTTTTTTACCATCCATGTCTTGTTGGATGTCCAATAGGCTTCCATTCATTTTCCAGGAGGCAGTTTCACTTGGAATTTTGTTACAATCTTTTGGTATTTTCATAGTTTGCGTGCCATTTGATTCAAACACATACTCTATTTGGCTCATGCATGGAAAAACACCTTCCATCGTTTTTTGTAAATCATCTGTTTTGCCATCGGTCTTCTCCAAAATCATAGCAGTTCGTTTCCAACGACCTACGATGGACTGACCATCAGCAGTGCTTGTGATCCATATTAATATTAATGTAATGAAGGTTAATTTTTTCATTTTATTTTAGGTGTACATTGGGTTTAACAAATATTCGAGCAGCGAAGACGCAGCGCAGAATTGATTTTCTACATTCGAAACATTCGTCATTAAGGTTTGCTCGCAAAGAAGCAAAGAATTGATTTTAAACAAACGAGAAATTTGAATCACCGTTATTTGTTTTTGCGTCATTCTAAACATTCATTCATTCATTCATTCGAATGATTCGAATCATTCGTCATTTCTCTCCCCTCATCCCCCAATCGTGATCATACTCCGATTCTCCAACTCCTCCACATGTATCTTTTGCATGTCCCCCTCAAACTGCCCACCAAGCGCCTTATGCTTAGCCATAATATTCTGATGGATCAAAGCCACTATATCTTCACCTTTACGTAAGGCTGTTAGCAGATCGGTCTCCCCCTTAGAAAATAAACAATTTTTGATCTTACCATCTGCAGTTAGCCGGATCCGATTACAACCCTCACAGAAAGGAGCACTCATCGTACTGATCACTGCAAAAGTGCCTTGATGGCCGACGGCTCTAAATTTTTTATCGGTATCGTGAAAACCATTGTGCAGGGACTCTATCTCATACTTAGTTTGTATCGTATCGAGCATTTCCTGTAGAGTCACTACCTTATTACTGGTCCATCGATTGCCAGCAAATGGCATAAACTCTATAAATCGCACATGGATCGGATGATCTTTGGTCCATGCTACAAAATCGAGTAACTCTGCATCATTGAGTCCTTTCATCACCACCATATTGATCTTGACATGAAACCCGCGGTCGATGAGCAGATGGATATTATCTATCGTCCGTTGAAACTGATCCCGCCGCGTCATAAAAATGAATCGATCTTTGTCCAATGTATCGAGACTGACATTGAGTGAGGTAAGATCTGCTTTGACAAAGGTCTCGATAAAGTCATGGACACGCGTCGCGTTGGTAGTCAAGGTGAGTTTGACAGGAAGTTTGGCCAGCCGCAGGATGATATCGGCAGCATCTTTGCGGACCAAGGGCTCGCCGCCGGTGAGTCGGATTTTATTGACCCCCAGATCTACGAAAGTCTTAGCCAAAGATTCTATCTCATCAGCTTGCATCAGCCTCGATGCTGGGGTAAAGTCATAGTCTTCCTCGGGCATACAGTAGAAGCAACGCAGATTACAATTGTCTGTAAGCGAGATGCGGAGGTAGGTGTGGGTACGGCCGTGCGTGTCTTGAATCATGTGGTTAGGCTATTGCTTTGTTTTGATTCTTTTTGGGCTTCCAAAAGACCTTAATTCCTTTTACATTAACCTTTTTTCTGGCCTTGGCGAGGTCAAAATTCCTTTGCACAGTCATCCAAAACTCGGCATCGGTATTCGTAAATGCAGCCCCTAATCGCACAGCCATTTCTGGGGATACGCTCTGGCGCTTATTGATCAGTGCTGATAGGGTTTTGCGCGTAATACCTAACCCGAATGCTATCTCAGTTATGGTCAAAGCCTTGCCGGTTTCTTCCTTTATTCCTTCTATTGTTTCCTGAATTAATTCCCCAGGGTGGGCAGGATCGAAAAATAACATAATTTAAATTTGATGGTATCAACAAAATCTCTGAGCAGCTCTTTGGGTCCCCTTCACCACAAAATGTGATATGCCTTTGTGCTTGAAGTAAAGTTTCATTGTCCAAATGTAACGCTAAAGGTGTCAAGTTGCTAATTTAGATTTACTAAAACTTAATTTGAATATTCACTGAAACACCTAAAATTTGATCTAAATTGAGTTAAAATTTTACTCATATGCAACGACGAAAATTCCTCCAAAACAGCTCTAGTGGCTTTTTACTTTTGGCAGGTGGCCAAGTCATTAAAACCGATAACTCTTGGATCGACGCTTTGGAAGCTAAAAAATTAAGGCTACGTTTTGTAGTTGCTTCAGATGGCCATTACGGGCAACCTAATACCGACTATGCTATCTTTTTTAAATCTTTAGTAGATCGGGTCAATGCAGAACATTCAACCAATCCTTTTGCATTTTGTATGATCAACGGCGATATCATCCACGATGACAAAAAACATTGCCCTGCTGCTAAAAGTGCACTCGACCAATTAAAAATGAAGTATTATGTAAGCCAAGGCAACCACGATATGCTTACAGCCTCGGAGTGGCAACAGACCTGGAAGATGCCTATTAATTTGCAATTTAGCATCAAAAAAAACAGTTTCGTCATAGCGTCCACTTCCAATGAAACAGGCAAATATCTATGTCCAGATCTGAGCTGGATGGCCACCACCTTGGAAAGTATGAAGCGACAGAAAAATGTATTCGTATTTATTCATATCAATCCTGTCAAACTCACCACTCATGCAGTCGATTGTCCTGAATTTTTACAATTACTGAAAAGATATAAAAACGTACGAGCTGTATTTAATGGTCATGATCACGATGAAGAAAAAATAAAGCTGAAAGAAAACATCCCGTTTGTGTTTGATGCCCATTTTGGAGGCAATTGGGGTACAGACTATCGGGGATTCCGAATTGTGGAGTTGTATTCAGACAATACTATTGCAACCTGGGTGATGAATCCGGAAGTAAAAATCAATGAAGCTGCCTTGTAGATTCCAAGCTGAATCCATATCAACCAATTATTCGATAAATAGTCTACTATATAGATATCAAAAACACGGAGGTGGCGTTAATAATCTTGAATTAGGAAGTGCTTTTGTCAATGCTTATGTCTGGACTAATAAGTTTGTGCGTTGGAATTTATTCCGGCGATTACGTTTTGATAGTTCTGATTGCCTTCATTCCCTCATCTCAATCGGTCCAAAACCAATTCATTTTTTATCCCGATATTCAGCCTTAAATACACAATCAAGCCTATGAAAACAAAATGGATGTCTTGTTGGATGCTGGTTTTTATGACTATAAATCTTTATGCCCAAGCCTCGATTGAAAAACTTATCCAGACTCAAATGATCCTTGCTGAAGATGGGTCAGTGATAGAATTAAAAGAAGGCTTCAGTACCATTAGCAATAGCCTATCTATTGACGGCAAAAAAAATATTACCATCCGGGGCAAAGGAATCGATAAAACCATACTTTCATTTAAAGGCCAAACCTCTGGAGCAGAAGGTATCAAAATCACGAATTGTGAACATGTCACTCTTGAAGACCTTACAGTACAAGACTCCAAAGGCGACCTGATCAAAGCCATGCATGTAAATGGACTGACACTAAGACGAGTCAAAGCAGAGTGGACCGGTAAGCCTAGTAAAAACAATGGGAGCTATGCCCTGTACCCTGTGCTCTGTGACCAGGTGCTCATCGACAGCTGTGTCGCTATAGGTGCTTCAGATGCCGGGATCTACGTGGGCCAGTCTAAAAATATTGTTGTAAAAAATTGCCTGGCTTATCACAATGTAGCCGGCATTGAAATTGAAAACTCATTGTATGCAGAGGTATTCAATAATACTGCGGTAAATAATACAGGAGGAATCCTAATTTTCGATTTACCAGATTTGGTTCAAAAAAAAGGTGGTTATGTACGAGTATATAATAATCTCGTCAAAGAAAACAATCTGACCAATTTTGCCCCTAAGGGAAATATTGTGGCTAAAGTGCCTAAAGGTACCGGCATCTTAATATTGGCAACGAGCCATGTAGAAATATTTGATAATCAGGTGCTTCAAAACAGGACCTCCGGTGTGAGCATCATCAGCTACTTTATGACTGAAAACAAAATCACCGATACCGCTTATTATCCTTATCCCACTGCAATCTATATCCACGACAATACGTTTGAGCGAGATCCGGGTCGAGTACCTTTCAAAGGCAGGTTTGCCAAAATATATTGGTTCAAATTAAAATTTGGACGCGATGTGCCACACATTGTATACGACGGCATCCTGGATAAAGATTCATTTGATGTCAATGGCAAGGAAAAACCTGAAAACAAAATCTGTATCCGTAACAATAAAAATCAAAGTGTGGCGAATATGGATGCGGAACATGGATTTAAAAATGTATCTCGAGATGCGGCACCATTTGATTGTACACATAAGATGATATATATGCGCTAACCCGGCATGAATAAGTTTGTGACTATTGTTTTATTGATCGCTGTCCTGAGCATCCTAGCTTCAAGGCCAACATCACTATTAGAAAAAGATGTTGCTCCATTCAAACCAAAACTTTCTGATTACGGATTTTTTGATGGAAAACTAAATGAACAGATTCCTTCGGCTCATGTGCTGCCTTATTCACTCAACGCTCCACTTTTTTCTGACTATGCTCATAAATTGCGTTTTGTAGTTTTTCCCGATCAAACCGGCGTTGTGTTTAATCCGGATTCGGTGTTTCAATTTCCAGTCGGCACTGCTATCATCAAAACATTTTTTTATTACCAGGATGAACGGAATTTAAAGAAGGGTCGCCGACTTATAGAGACTCGGATATTGCTGCATGAACCCAAAGGATGGATCTCACTGCCTTATGTGTGGGACGATCTTCAAGCAGATGCATTTTTAGAAGTAGCTGGTGGTAATACAGAGGTGACTTGGCGGGATCACCAGGGTACAAAACGCGAATTGAACTACCGAATCCCAAATATGAATCAATGTAAAGGCTGTCATGAACGCAATGGTGTGATGACACCGATAGGGCCTACTGCAAGACAACTCAATGGAGATTTTCAATATCCGGATCGCGCCGAAAATCAATTGCTGCGATGGAAAACATTGCATAGATTGACTGAGTTGCCGGATGATGTAAAACAAATCCCTGCTTTGGTCAATTACGATAACCCCACTGAGCCTATCGATGCAAGAGCCAGAGCCTACTTGGATGTCAATTGCGCACATTGCCATACTAAAGCCGGACCTGCACAATCGTCGGGGCTGTATTTAGAATGGAGTACCATGGATAGTACGGCACTAGGATTTTTTAAAACCCCTGTAGCTGCGGGTAGAGGATCAGGCAATTTGGCGTACGATATCGTCCCGGGCAAGCCCCAGGAAAGCATATTATTGTATAGAATGCAATCGTTGGATCCGGGAGTCATGATGCCTGAATTGAGCCGTAGCTTGGCACATACAGAAGGCATCAAATTGATCAGAGAGTGGATCAAAACGATGGAAGATTGATAAGTGCATGAGACGCAGCGGAGTGAAGAATTAATTTTTATAAAAAGGGCGTACGAGGATGCACCTCAACCAAATCATAATTAATTATCATCTTTATTAGGAAGATTAAGTACCAGAGTATGATAAAAACCAGGCAAGCATGGATCAAGTTTTATTTATTTTGGGCTCTTAGTATCATTGTTATATTCCGATTAGGTGCACAATCTGGTAATCTTCCAAAACAAATAGACACTAAATCTTTCAATCCCGCTACCCTTAGCTGGTATACCGAACCTGCAAAAAAATGGGATGAGGCCCTTCCTGTGGGCAATGGCAGACTTGGTGCAATGGTATTTGGCAGAAATGGTGAAGAAAGAATCCAACTCAATGAAGAAACCTATTGGTCGGGTGGTCCTTATTCCACGGTAGTGAAAAGTGGCCATAAAGTATTGCCCAAAATTCAACGATTGGTATTGGAGGAAAAATATTTGGAAGCTCATAATCTTTTTGGTCGTCACCTGATGGGGTATCCGGTAGAGCAACAGAAATATCAAAGCCTGGCCAATCTTCATTTGTTTTTTAAAGATCAGGATTCTATCACAGATTACAGGCGATGGCTCGATCTGGAAACAGGGGTAACAGGGGTCACGTACAAGGCCCATGATATTACCTTCAAAAGAGAAGTGTTTGCCTCTGCACCCGACCAGATGATCGTGGTCAGAATCACTGCTGACAGACCAGCTTCTATTTATTTAAAAGCCAATATCAGGGGACTGCGCAATCAGGCGCATTCCAACTATGGCACAGATTATTTCAGGATGGATGCCTATGGTTCGGATGGATTGGTATTGACTGGTAAATCGGCGGACTATATGGGGGTGACCGGTCAATTGAAGTATGAAGCGCGCATAAAAGCAAACATCGAGGGGGGCACGATCAAGACAGAAGGAGTTGATTTAGTGATTGATCAAGCAGACGCAGTGACCCTATATGTTGCCGCGGCTACTAATTTTGTGAATTACAAAAATGTAACTGCTGATCAACCTGTACGCGTTGATCAATATTTTAAATCGATCAATGGTAAGGCTTTTGGGACGATGTATGAGGCAGCGCTTAAGGACCATAAAAAATATTTTGACCGGGTTCAACTGGTATTACCAATCACTGCAAATTCTTTTCTCGCAACTCCGGAACGGATAAAAAGTATTCAAGGTAGCCCTGATCCGGCCTTAGCTGCATTGAGTTATAATTTCGGAAGATATATCATGATTGCTTCATCCCGGCCAGGTACCCTGGCCGCTAATCTGCAAGGTATATGGAATGATGATATGAACCCCTCCTGGGATTCGAAGTATACCACCAATATTAATACTCAAATGAATTATTGGCCGGTAGAAAGCAGTAACCTTTCAGAATGTGCTTTACCGTTATTTGACCTGATCAAAGATGTCACGGATCAGGGTCGCAAGGTAGCTAGTGAACATTATGGGGCTCGAGGTTGGGTCTTGCATCAGAATACCGATCTGTGGCGGGTGGCAGCACCCATGGATGGTCCTACCTGGGGCACATTTACGGTGGGTGGAGCATGGCTTTGTACTCATCTTTGGGAGCATTATCAGTATACCAGGGATATTGCTTTTTTAAAATCGGCCTATGCCTTGATCGAAGGGGCTGTCCAGTTTTTTATAGACTTTCTAAAGCCTCATCCCAATGGTAAGTGGTTGGTGACCAATCCATCTACTTCGCCTGAAAATTTTCCGGATGGTGGTGGCAACAAACCTTATTTTGATGAGGTGACCGCTGGCTTTCGCGAGGGCACAACCATTTGCGCAGGATCATCTATCGATATGCAGATCTTGTATGATTTGTTTGGTTATTTTATGGAAGCATCTACCATGCTAGGCAAAAAGAGTCTTTTTATTGATTCGGTAAAAAATGCCCGCGAAAAATTAGTCCCACCGCAAATAGGTAAGGATGGTGCACTACAGGAATGGGCCGATGATTGGAAGTCATTGGAAAAAAATCACCGCCATTTCTCGCATATGTATGGCTTGTATCCTGGTAAAATATTGTATGAAAAGCGCACTCCTGCATTGACCGAAGCTTATAAAAAAGTTTTGGAAGAACGGGGTGATGGATCCGCAGGATGGTCAAGGGCTTGGAAAATGGCTTTATGGGCCAGGCTTGGCGATGGTAACCGAGCCAATAAAATATTCAAAGGAATGCTAAAAGATCAGACCTGCACTTCTTTGTTTTCCATATGTAGCAGAGCTATGCAGGTAGATGGTAGTTTTGGTGCGACAGCAGCTATCACTGCGATGCTGATGCAATCTCAGGATGGGACGATACGATTATTACCTGCACTACCTGATGAATGGAGTGATGGTGAATATAAGGGAGTATGTGCCAGGGGTGGATTTGAATTGGATTATGCATGGAAGGGTAAGAAGGTAACTCGATTGATGATTAAATCTAAGGCGGGTGGGGTGTGTAGAGTTGAAAATAGACCTAATCTGAGAATTACTTGTAATGGGAAAATTGTGGAGAATAAGACCTCGAATGGGATCGTTGAATTCAATACGGACAAGGGCGGGACTTATAATATTGAATAGCTTTTCATTTGAACGAAGAAATTATAGATCTATGAAATATTTAGAATACAAGGGTTACGCAGGCAGTATCGAATATAGCCCAGAAGATAAATTACTTTTCGGAAAAGTGCTGGGTATGAAAGGACTTATCTCTTATGAAGGCAAAACTAGCTCTGCGCTTGAAAAAGATTTTCGTATTGCCGTTGATGAATACTTGAAGGATTGTGGATGGGTAACAATCGCAAGTTAAAAGTATCCCTATTAACGCATAAAATCGCCAATGAGAATGGATAAGGTTTCCTCCCCTAAGCCAAAGTAATTTAAGAAAGTGCCCCCTCACCCAAAAAAAAATCAACTATGAAAATTTTATTTTTTTATTTATAAGTTTTTAATACTCTTGCTTTCACTTTCGAAAATGAAATCAAAAATTCTTTGCGCAACTGCTTTTGCTAAAAGCGGCGGAACTGCATTTCCAATTTGGTTGTATTGTGAAAGAAAATTTTCATCTTCCCTTCCTAATTGCTTTAAGAGCTTGGAAGAAATTTGTGTCCGCTTTCCTTTAAAAATATAATTGTCTGGAAATGATTGCAATCGAGCTGCTTCTCTTGAAGTAATATTTCTTGGTTGTTTCGGGTGAATAAAGTTTGAATAGAATGAAGCAGGAATTGTATATGAAATCATTTCAGGTTTTAAGTGTCGGTAGTTTGAATTATACTCGCAGTCGGAAATTTCTCCATTTCCGTTTCTCCTTCTCACTCGCAATTCCTCAGGGATTTCTTCTAAGGTGAATCCGTTTAAAATTTGTTCGTAGCGTTCAACAATTCTTTTGGTGTGAACCATTGTTACATGATTGAAGAGTTTCACAGCATTGCCTCTAATTAACTTTTGAAATTCACTTCTCGGCTTAGTTTTAAAATCTGTTTCTTCGTCACCTTCACCAGCTTTCAATTTTGGTAAATCACCAATTGCTTTCTGAACATTCACAGCTTGCTTCAAGGTCCTCGCTTTTCCATTAAGCATTTTCCTTTCACTTGGTAGGTAGTGAGTAATTGGTGGTTCAGAAATTTCGATCCCAAGCTTGTTTCCAACAATAAATATTCTCTCTCTGTTTTGCGGCACCCCATAGTTTGCAGCATTAAGTTCCCAAACATTTACAGTATAGCCAATACCTTTAAAGGCTGATTTAATGATCTCAATTACCTTTTCGCCATTATGATTTTTACCAGTCAAAAGTCCTTTCACATTTTCCATAACGAATACCTTTGGTTGCAATACACGAACCCATTGAACAAAATTTTTAAATAAAGAATTTCGTGGGTCCTTTGGGTCTTTTGCGGGTCCTGCATAACTAAATCCTTGACACGGCGGTCCTCCAATTATTACATCCGGTTTGGCAGGACAAACCCCAAGAATTTGTTTGTCAGTTTTGAAATGGCGAATATCATCTTGAATTATTTTTTGCTTTTCGTGATTGTTCGCTTTAAGGGTATCAACAGCCCATTTATCCACTTCAAGGGAACAAATTACTTTAAAATTGCCAGCTAAATTAAATCCAAGTCCAAAACCTCCTGCACCGGCAAACAAATCAAGAACTTTTATTTTTCGTTTTGTATTATTCATAGATTTGACTCCGTATAGTTAGGAAAGTAACGGTAAATTTTTGCGTATTTGTGTATTGCATCATCACTAATAACTCCCCTTAATTCTTCAAGTGCTGTTTCCTTTGCTTCATTGTTGATGTTAAAGTCAGGAAGATGTTTGTTAAGGGCATGAATTTCACGGTATGTCAAGTTAGGAACTCGTATTTCAAATTGCTTTTCACCAGTCATTATGAAATCCAAATTCTCGAAATTCATCTGCTCAACTTTATCCTTGTCCTTATCTGAGAAAAGAATTCCACCAACTGTAAGCATTGCTTGGCCATCTTGATACAAGAAATTGAAAATTTGTTTATAGTCAAATTTATCTCTTGATTCTAATTTATTCCTTTCGGTAATAATTTCACGCGCCTCTGCGTCGATAACATTTCTCAGAATTGAATAGTAATCACTTTTTTTCATCTCTTTTTTTAAATCACTACTGCGAATTCTTTTTCTAACCTCAACATCCTTATTCAATTTTGCATGGATTTTTTCTGTGGTAGTTTTGTTCACAACTTCACTTTCCTTCAAGTCAACATTAATAGAAAGAATAAAAACACTTCCTGATTTAGCCCGTTGAAAAAAAGTAGCCATGTCTTTAAACATGTATGCCTGAAGTGTATGTGTATAGTCAAGCCACAAAATAGATTTGTTATTCTTCCAATCAACTTCTGGTAATTTCTCGTTTGATTCACCTGTCAAAACATTAATACAAGAGTATGGTTTGTTAAAGCGTACTCTTGTTTCCATTTCAGACTCTCCTTCAATTGAAATTAATTTTTGAATTCCAAGTTGCTTATGAAATAGTGTGAAGTCAACAAAGTATACAGATCCAAATCCGACATACTGATAATTATTAATATCAGAGATAACAGATAGTCTACTTAATGCTTCGCAAAGCATTTTCCGCTCTATATTTTTCGCAGGACGAAACATATAGTTCATCATTTCATCATTCCGAATTTTTAATTCTTTATTTTTCGGCATAGTTAACCCCCAATTTCGTTTTCATAATAGTGGTCAAAAGTTTTACTGCCAACATCTGATGGTTTGGAAGCACCGATATGCTTTTTAACTTTATTGAATTTTACAATGGGAACTTTATACCTTATAGTTTTGATGTCTGTTTCTTTTATCGCATTTAGAATTTGCGGAAATTGAAATTTTACCTCTGACTTTTTCTTCTCAGATAAGATTTTAATAATTGAAACAACTTTAGAATTTGAAATTTTATTATTTAAAACTTGGCTCTTTACTGGATTGTCTTTTTCTCTTTCCTTTTTTTGTCTGTTTAAGAGAAGGAAAACATCTTTCATGATTTCTATCATTTTTTTCCTCACCGCCAAATAGTCCGATGAATCAGGGTCAATTCCTGTTTTCGTGGTGTTCCAAGGAAGAGAGGAGGATTTTTTGGAGTTAAAAAAAACATACCCTCTAAATCCCCAAAACTGCTGGTGATAATTAGCCACTCCATCTCCATCTTGACCAGTCCATCCAGTCAAATAGGATTTATCATGAGATAAAATTAACCTATCATTGCAGAAAATATTCCATCCACCCTCATTTTCAAGTTCATCTGAAACTCCCGCATAAATTTCAACTTGTAGTTCTCCATCCTTATGCTTGAAGGTATGCTTCCAATAAGCTGGCATTAATTCCTTATCCAATTTGAGGGTCATCAAAGGAGCTTTAATAGTATCCCCATTAATTTTTATTTCAAGCCCTTTACTAATATTTAATATTTGTTCTGTAGCTATTTCCTGTTTAAGTTCGTTTTCAAACTGAGCTTTCTTGAAATTTTATTTTGCATCGTCGCTGAGGTCAGAAATTACTATTGTTGTGCCTGTAGTACTTGGTGCATTTTTTTCTTTTACGTTGACAGTATCAAATTTAAAATCCCAATTCGTTTCATCATTCTTCCAAGTACTGACAGGAATTTTAATACTGAAACTTGATGTCGGGGCTTTAGATTTTACAATTATGGTTTCCCCCAATTTAAAGAAAGCCCTTTTCATTCCAATACCAAATCTACCTATTGAGTGATCAATAAGTTTGTGTTGTTGTGGTTTGCCTAATTTGAAAGCATAATCTCTTGCAACTTTCTCTTCTATGCCGCTTCCATTGTCTGAAATGGAAAACTGTTTTTCATCAATCTTTATATTGATGATGTAACCATTTAATTTGTTAGGACTTAATGCCTTGGCTTTAATAGCGTCAACAGAATTATCAACTAAATCCCCAATAGCATCACGAAGTGTAATGTCTTTAATAAGCATTGTAATGAAAAAATCCTTTGTTGGGTCTCCATGAACCAGTTTGCTCTCGTCAATATTTTCAGATTGTTTAGCCATAACTAAAATTATACAATTCGATATTAATGTGTTTTGCTTTGCAAAGTAAGCGAAAATGTGATGGAAAATCGCATCCTAGCTTTATCTTTGTGGGTAATCTTACAGAATTGAATGTAATTGAACCAGATCATTTAATTGTTTCTGCTAATTTTTTTAGATTTGTTAATCAATTAATTGCAAACTTAGTTTGCTTTGTTAGCTTGTTTTATTTTAATCCCCACCCAGCCCTCAACATCACCACCGCCGTGTACAATATAACCACGATCACCAACCACCTCAGCATATCCAACGGCAAAGACTTCACTATAAAAGCCGCTATCAATACAGCCACTATAGATGGAATGGCCATACCGATAGCTGCCTTCCTGTTGTAAGCCCCTTCTTTAATAAACCGTATCGATGCAGGCGGCATCAGAAAAGCACATGACCCCATCATGATAGGAAAGGCTACCTGCGGCGATAGTCCAAGCGCATAGACCAGTGCCATACAAGGTGCATATAGTCCAATACCTGCAGTCATCAAAGCGCCTAAAATAAAATTGACCCCTACTGCTATTATAAGCTTACCATAAGGAAGACCTATGGCTGTGCCACCTCCTTTGATCCAATCTAATTTGCCCGCAAGCATGAAGCCGGCCGTAATCAACAAGGCGATGCCCATGGTTAAGCGGATCTTTCTTTCTGACATCTTAGCTACGATACCTGCCCCAAGAATTGCACCGGCAGCAGCAGCAAGTAACATGGATATCAATGTAGTGGCATCTACTTTGATCACTGTAATAAAAATAATAGCCTGAATCAATACGGGTATGGTATTGGCCACATTCATAGTGCCCGGTATCAGGCGATCTTCCGTCTGCCGGGTAAACTTTAGCAAAGCGGTCTGTGGTGCAAAAGCGCCTATGCCTAAAACATCAAAAAAATTGACTACAAAACCTATGACACCTGTTTTAAGCCAACTGACCGGTTCGAGATTGTTTTTGTGTTTTTGGACATCTTTGATCAGTATTACTGTATACCATATAGTCAAAACAGCCAATGAAATCCAGATAAATTGTATCATATTGTATTCAAAAGTAGGAATAATTATTTTTTATCTAATTTGAGGTAAGATAATGAGGCTATATATAAAACTTAGTGTGCTGACCAGCTTTTTAGTCAGTCACATCATCTCCGCGCAGCACGTAAAATCTCCTTTGGAACAATCTTATAAAGCATATCAAAGGATGAAAACGGAAACACCCTATCAGCTCAACTGGGTATCCCTCGGTCCAATGGTTAATTCGGCAAGGGCAGATGTCGTGCAGGTAGATGCAACCCACCCGGGTACCATGTACGTAGGATTTGGATCCGGCGGACTATGGAAGACGATCAATAATGGGATCACCTGGCACTGTGTATTTGAAGATCAAGCTGCTATGGGCATAGGTGATATGGAGCTGGCTCCATCCGATCCAGACATTATTTATATAGGCACCGGCGAAAACTTAAAGAAACCGAGAAATTTTACGTTGCCGGGTACAGGCATGTATCGATCCAATGATGCCGGCAAGACCTGGACACATATCGGACTTGAAGATTCATGGTCGATCGCAGAGATCGCTATTGATCCGCACAATCCCGATATCGTATTGGTCGCTGTACTGGGCCATCTTTGGTCTAAAAATAAAAACCGGGGACTTTATAGGACGATCAATGGAGGTAAGACCTGGCACCAAGTACTTTATAAAGATGACGCCACTGGCGCCAATGATATCGTGATTGCGCCATCTAATCCCAACATCATGTATACTTCCATGTGGGAAGTATATCCAGGCATTTGTGGAAAAAATAGCGGGGTATTCAGAAGTGTAGATGGCGGCAAAACGTGGGTTCCTTGTATTAAAGACTTGCCAACAGGCCCATTGATCGGCCGGATAGGACTATCGGTATCCTATACCAATCCGTTAAAAGCCTACGCCTTGATCGATAATCTTAATAATGCAAAAGGAGAAGCGGCCGAACTCTATAAAACAATGGATGGGGGAAGGTCATGGAAGAAAACACATCTAAAACCATTCTATGTATTCTCCGTGATCGGTTGGTATTTTACTGATGTCTATGTCAATCCGAAGAATGATGAAGAAGTATATTGCCTTGGAGTGCGATTGGCACACAGTAAAGATGGGGGTCAAACTTTTTCATATATCGGAGGACATGTAAGCAGGTCGATGCCGAGTGCAGCAAGTGGTTTTCACCTAGATCAGTGCGAACTGTGGATCAACCCAAATAATCCCAATCATATAGCAGCAGGAAATGATGGGGGACTTTATGTAAGTTATGACAAAGCAGCGTCATGGCATCATTTTAACAACATCCCCGTGGGCGAATTTTATGATATTTCGATTGATCATAAAAATTACACGATTTATGGTGGTACTCAAGATAATGCTACGGTCTATGGTCCGGCTAGAGAAATCAATCCCAATCGTCCTGACCCGTGGCGATACGTATGGATCGATCCGTGGGATGGGGGCGACGGTTGTGTCACTCAAATAGATCCGGTCGATGGGAATACAATTTATTATAGTGCCCAACATGGCGCAGCTGTACGGTATGATAAAAAAGCAGACACCGCTTTTTATATTCAACCTGAAATGACAGATAACATAAAAGATACGCTGACTTTTAATTATATAGCGCCTTACTTCATCTCAGCCTTTGATCATAAAACCTTATATCACGGTGGAAACTATATCTTCAAAAGCGAAGACAGGGGCAATCGCTGGAAGGTCATCAGCCCCAAGTTAACCCGATCAGCCGTGCAAGAAAAGAATTCTTTTTCGATGGGTGCATTGGTAGAGTCTTCCTTACAAAAGGGTATACTGTATGCAGGTACAGACAAAGGTGCCTTTTGGATGACGCTTAATGATGGTGCTAATTGGGATGAAAAAGATAAGGGCCTTGCTCATCATTATATCCGCAGTATTTGCCCATCCCGATTTTCTAAGTCGCGGGTCTATCTTGCTATGACCGGTATCAATAATGATGATCTGCATAGTTATATATATGTCTCCGAAGATTATGGAAATAATTGGACCAGTATAGCTGCAGGCCTACCCGACGAACCTGTGAATGTAATCTTAGAAGACCCTAGTCATGAAAACATCTTATATGTTGGCAGTATTCGCGGGGTGTATATCTCGACGGATAAAGGTCTACACTGGTCTTATCTTGGTATTCATATGCCAGGTGCGGCGATAGCCGATCTTGACATTCATACCCCGACCAAAGAGTTGATCGCGGCCACACATGGCCGAGGTATCTATAAACTAAACCTTGACCCGATATATACGATGATCGCTAAAAACATTTTAATAGATCAAGACCAACTCTTTGATCTCAAGCCAGCGATATTGCCATGGTTTAATTCAAATTCGAATGTACCTGACTACCGCACTCTGGAAAAAACCAGTATCACTTTTTTGTTGAGTGAAAATAAAGAGATGACCATGACCATCCGAGATCGAAATGATAAGGAAGTTTATAAGCAGGCTATTTCGGGTCATAAAGGATTGAATGAATACAGGTGGGATTTAATCACGCAACGACAAATCAGTGATCTGCCGTATTTTACCCAATATGAGACTTATATTAAAGCAGGAGAATATAATTTAACCTTGACCAACGGCAATAAAGTATTGAAACAAATATTTATTGTAAAAGATAGCGAAGCCCCATTTAGAGAATAATTATTTTTAAACATAGTATTTATTTAATCATGAGACATAAGTATTCAAATTTTTTGCTAATTCTAACAGCTTTCTTAATTCTGCAACAAGTCCAGGCACAACCTAAAAAATTAACGCTGGAAGATATTTATTCCACCAATCTATATGCAGTCAAAGGTGCTGGTCAATTGCGCTGGATGAAGGACAATAAAGCATATTCATTTTTAAAAAGGAACGAGGCTTCAAATGGAAATGACCTTATACGATATGATGTCAGTACCGGCGTTGAATCGACCCTGGTCCAAGCCAGTCAATTGATTCCTGCAGGTGGTATAAAACCATTGTCTATAGCTGATTATATCTGGTCTGAAGACAATACCAGGTTATTAATATATACCAATACCCGTAAAGTGTGGCGTCAAAACTCACGAGGGGATTATTGGCTATTGGATCGCACCACCGGGATATTAAAACAGTTAGGCAAAAGACTGGAAGAATCCACCCTGATGTTTGCTAAATTTTCTCCTGATGGGAGTAAAGTGGCTTATGTCAGCAAGTTAAATATTTTTGTAGAAGACATTAAGACAGGTGTCATCAAACAATTGACTTGGGATGGTGGTAAGGATATCATCAACGGTACTTTCGATTGGGTATATGAAGAGGAGCTGGATGATCTGGACGGTTTTCGATGGAGTCCGGATAGCAAAAATATCAGTTATTGGCAATCCAATACTAAGGGCGTAGGCACATTTTATCTTATTAATAATGTAGACTCGATTTATTCTAAACCTATTCCATTGCCTTATCCTAAAGTAGGTACGGCTAATTCTGCAGTGAAAATTGGAGTAGTAGCCATCCATGGTGGACCGACAAAATGGTTTAATATCCCCGGAGATCCACGCAATCAGTATTTGGCTCGTATGGATTTTATACCAGGCTCTGACGAAGTCATGATTCAACAATTGAATCGATTGCAAAACACTAATAAAGTCTGGGTAGGTAATATAAAGACTATGGCGATTAAAAATATTATGACGGATCAGGATGATGCATTTCTGGATATCCATGATAATATCGTATGGCTGGATCAAAACAAGTCTTTTACATGGACCAGTGAACGAGATGGCTGGTTGCATCTGTATAGTGTATCCCGCGATGGCAAGGCGATGAAACTGATTACAAAAGGCGATTTTGATGTGGTGAATATTAATTGTATCGACCCTGCCGGTGGGTATGTTTATTATATAGCAAGTCCTGACAACTATACTCAGCGATATCTTTATCGAAGTAAATTGGATGGGACCAGTGAGGCCGAAAGAATAACTCCGGCTGATATGCCTGGACACCACTCTTATCAGATCTCTGCGGATGCTAAATATGCCATTCACAGTTTTGAGAATACGACTACTCCAAGGCGGATTTCGCTGATCGAGCTTGCCACTCATAAGGAATTAAAATTATTGGAAGACAATGCAGCATTGAAAACAAAAATGAATGAACTCGGAGTACGATCCAAAGAATTTTTCAAGGTAGATATCGGAGATGTCATACTGGATGGTTGGATGATCAAGCCTATAGATTTTGATCCGTCCAAAAAGTATCCGGTCATCATGCATGTCTATGGCGAGCCAGCCGGCACTACCGTGCAAGACAACTGGGGCGGAGGTGATCATCTATGGCATAAATATCTGGCGCAGCAGGGTTATGTCGTCATGAGTATAGATAATCGGGGCACTCGTGTACCCCGAGGCCGGGACTTTAGAAAAAGTATCTATCGCCAGATTGGTTTGCTTGCATCAGATGATCAAGCCAAAGCAGTGAGTAAAATTATTCAAACGTATCCTTTTGTAGATGCTAGTCGGATAGGCAGTTGGGGCTGGAGTGGGGGAGGCCAGATGACCTTGATGGCCATGTTTAGATATCCTGAAGTGTATAAAGCAGGCATAGCAGTTTCGTTTGTAGCGCTGCAAAATCTATACGACAATATTTATCAGGAGCGATACATGGGCTTGCCCAAGGATAATGTATCGGGCTATCGGGAAGGATCCCCATTGACGCATGCAAAAAATCTAAAGGGTAAATTGCTCATCATGCATGGTACGGGAGATGATAATGTGCATTACCAAAACTTTGAAATGTTGGTCAATGAATTAATTAAGCACAATAAATTATTTGATATGATGTCCTATCCGATGCGGGATCATGGGATCAGTCAACGGGAAAATACTACACTTCATTTGCGCAGGACGATGGAGCAGTTTTGGAAAACAAATTTGTAAATATCAGATTGAGTTAGATTTAATTTTTGATTAAAGCGTAGTCTTTGATGGGCAATATGTGTTAGATCAATATATGAAGTTAGTGCCCAGTAGCGGCGACTTTAGTCGCTGATAATATCAACCACGGGTAGTGTCATGGCTGAAGCCAGAGTATCGGACAGCCATAACCCCAGCCTTAAGGCTGGGGTTAAACAAGTTCTATTCATTAGGCTTTAGCCTTGAACTTATTTCGGCCACTCACCCTTCATTTGCCACGGGTTAAATATTTGTAGCATTTTTCGTATTATTGATTACTAAATCTTATCTGCATGAGTACTTATCCTAGTATATTCAATGATGTGATCGGCCCCGTGATGCGCGGTCCCTCTAGCTCACATTGTGCCGCATCATTGCGCATCGCACGACTGTGTCGGGACTTGATGGACGAACAAATCAAATATATAGTCATTGAATTTGATCCGCATGGTTCACTAGCTACCACGCACAAAAGCCAAGGGTCCGATATGGGCTTATTTGGAGGCTTTCTGGGTTGGGAGGCTTATGATGAAAGATTACCGGAATCAGAGAAGTACCTGATGACAACGGGCATCAAGGTCACCATTAATATTGTCCCTATCGACTTCGATCATCCCAATACGTATAAAATCACACTCGACAATGATTATGAGTCCAGGAGCTTAGTCGCCATTTCTACCGGTGGGGGCATGATCGAAGTGATCCGGATCGATGGAGCTACGGTATCTATGGCCGGGGATTATTTTGAAACCTTGATCTATTGTGAACATCCAGATCACATCTTGGCTTATCTCAAGGCATCGATCGAGTACGATGATATTGAGTTTCATCAGGGTGATAATCACTTTATTGAGGTCAAATCACAAAGGGCTCTAAATGAAGTGATTTTAGAGGAATTGAAATCGATGGCCGGAGTCACAGGGATTAAAACGTTGAGACCGGTACTTCCTGTTTTAGCTAGGAAAGGGATGCGAGTACCTTTTATTACGTGCCATGAAATGCTGGAATACAATCAAACCAAAAACCTTTCTTTATGGGAGTTGGCTGCGGCGTACGAAGCCGCTCGGGGTAATATCTCCCACGAAGAAGTGTTCGAAAAAATGCGCAGCATCGTCCACATCATGGGTCAAGCAATTGAGACGGGCTTGAAAGGAACAAAATACCACGATCGCATATTGGGTAGTCAATCGCTACAACTTCAGGAAAAATTAAATACACATCAGTTGGTCGGTGGTGATGCCAATAACAGGATTATAATGTATGTATCCGCGATCATGGAAGTAAAAAGTTCCATGGGGGTGATAGTAGCCGCCCCGACAGCAGGATCTTGTGGGGCTTTGCCTGGTGCAATTTTTGGAATAGCGCATTCCATGGGCCTTCATGAAGATGAATTCGTAAAGGCCATGTTGGCAGCAGGTCTGATTGGGGTATTTATTGCAGCTCATGCGACATTTGCAGCCGAGGTCGGTGGCTGTATGGCGGAGACAGGATCCGGTGGTGGTATGGCCGCAGCCGCTATCGTAGGTATGCAAGGTGGTAGTTTACATCAATGCCTAACCGCCGCTTCCTTAGCATTACAAAACTCACTCGGCATTATCTGTGATCCTATAGGCAATCGCGTCGAGGCGCCTTGTCTCGGAAGAAATGTGATGGCCGCCACCAATGCCGTATCCTGTGCCAATATGGCGCTGTCAGATTATGTACAACTCATCCCACTCGATGAAGTGATCGAAACGATGAAACTGGTGGGCGATCAGATCCATCACACCTTGCGCTGTACTAATCTGGGTGGACTATCCATTACCAAAGCGGCGAAAGAAATTGAGGCTAGGTTGGAAGAGGAGCCGAGTAGATTTTTTAAAAATTGTTAGGAGCAGTTTTTACTTTACAAAAGACAAAGAGAAGTTACGAAATTCAGACCTTTTATTGGATTCAGTTTACCAAGAGGATCAGGATAGTTTAGATATTTCTGAGCCAGATATTGAAGTGGGTGCTTGATGTGTCTATTGTTTTTGATTATTAAGCGGTTAATACCTATCTTACCGATAAACAATGAACTATGAGTTATTCAACTAAAAAAGTCGTCGGTATTTTTATCGACCATAAAGAAGCTTCTATTATTAACACCCCTGACCACAGCAATAAAGGGGAGTTTTCTATACAGGCCACTATCCACAATAAACACCATGGTGATCATGGATCCAATGAGCGGACGCACAATCAAAAGGCTGCCAATGAAATGCATAAATATTTTGAGGAGATAAGTAATCATTTGCAGGAATTTGATGCCATACTTTTATTTGGATTTGGTACAGCGCAAGAACAAATGCGACATTTTTTGACGGACCACAAAAGTTTTCAAAATAAGGAAATCATTGTAAAATCAGGTGATCATATGACTGATAATGAAATGATTGCCTTTGTGCGCAATACATTTAAAGTATAAATCTTCCCCTGAGAATTCCGCATATCCAATTTGCTTTCCAACAAGAAACTTATAGCCAACAAAAAAAGGCAGCTATAACTGCTGCCTTAGTAGGTTGTCCATTTTTAATAAGACTTAGCTATATCGATAGCTCCCGATCTCGTATAAAAACTCCCGCTTTGCTTTGTCGACTACCCGCATCATGAGTTCAATATTGTCAGGAGCAGGACTAGGATATACATTGATCAATTGATGAGCTTCCAGTGCCCTTTTATCTCCAAAATAATTCCGAGTGGTTTGATTAAAACTATCATCGAATTGCATCAGTCTGGAGTAGGTCACATATCCGGTCTTCATATCGATCACTTCCATTCGACCGATGAGATAAGCACTTTTAGTTTGAATGGTTTCTACTACAGTGCCTTTCACTTTTATCCGGCGATCTTTTTTAATATCATTGCCCAATGAATCTTTTATTACATTGCCTTTCGTATCCAAGGCGTATTCCCAACCATCCGGCACATCCTTCCAGTAGTTGTTTTCAATAGTTCGAAAAGCTGGAGGTTCTGCTCTTAGATCATCTATGTGCAAGACCACTTTGTAATCCACTTCTGGCTTTGCTATACCTTCGTAAAAATGGTCCTCTTCTGCCACTAAAAATCGATTCCAATCCCGATCATTATTGTTGATCGGCAGATAGTACAATTCATCTTCTACGCTTCTTGGTAGTCGGGCATAGGATCTATCCTCGATGACTACTTGTATGTTATTGATACCCTTTTCAAATAAGTCTATTCGTAAACTGGTGAGATCATACTCCCCAGTCAACCGATTGATATGGTCGATCAGATACACAGCATCTCTGGCAGCAGGTTTGTCACCATCATTAGCAGCAGTGACTAGGCTATTGAGTTGAGTATAATAGAGTGCTGCTGCATTTTTTTTAGCCTCCCGAATGAGGTCATTTGTATTTACAAATTGAAATGTAGCTTTATAGCCTGACTCAGAAACCAATGGTAAGAGGGGAGAAATCAAGTTTTGGATTCGATCCAGAGTCTGAGCTTTCACCAGGATTCGTTCCCAGTCTCGAGCAGTATGATTAGCTCGAAGGTTTGCCATCTCATCTGTATATTTTTTGACGAGTTTTTCAAATCCAATTTCGGAAGCAAGAATATAGGAATCTTTCTTTTTATGGCCAACAAGCTTGCGGGTCACTTTAGTAATAAGTGCTTCATAATCTCCTTGTTCAAGTAATTTGTCAGTACTGGCGCAAGAGGCCAAGAGCGCTAAAGTCAACGCGAGTAAGATTACATTTTTCATAACTCATGCATTTAATGGTTATCTAATACAGTTTTGACGGTAGGTGCTAACCCCTGCAGGGTGAAGGAAATGTTAAACCTTATGCTCCTAAAAAAAATTAATCACTTTTTGTGTTGACCACAATGGTCCACCATAGAGTGCAAGAGAAGTTTGTATTTTTAAAAAATCTGCTCATTCGATGGCTCAGAACGAATTCTGGGATGGCCCTTTTCACCGTGAACTGCACGATTCTCAGCTCTTGTGTTTTAAATTTATTTTGTGCCATACGGCACAATGGCCTATGATCTTTACTTGTCTTTACCAACATCTAAATCCTTACGGATTTAATCGGAGGATTGGTTTTAACTGTTGTAGTTAAGCGTTAGAGGGTTTGAGCTCAAAGGTACCGAATCTCTGAAGTGACATTATCCGTTTTATGCCGCTAGACATGTCATCCTGGTAAAAACATCTGATAGAGTCTACGCTTGTGTCCTCGGCACAAAATCACACTAGGTCTAAAGTTTCTAGATCATCCAGTATACAAATCATAGTCCCCCATTGTATCAATGTCAAATATCCCGGCTTCAAACTCCACCAAAGCCACTCGATCCATATTCTCCTGGATCACCTTGCCTGCACCCTTATCACCGTGCAATTGCATCAAATCAGGAAAAATTGATCGATGAAATAATGCAGGAGTACCCAGTATGTTTTGGTATTGACTCGCTATTATGGGTTTTTGAGTTTTGACATGACATTGTATGATAGATTCTAGCACATCTTTATTCACAAAAGGTTGATCACACACCAAAAATAAAATAGCCTCGATGGCCGGATCCACCTCGGATATCGATGTTACCCCCAATATGATGGAAGATGAGATCCCCGATGACCATTGATCATTGACTATGGTGGTGAGTGGGAGGTCATCGAGTTCAGGACGGATCATTTCGTGATGAGCTCCCAGGATACATATTATTTTACCAATATTTGCGGCTATCGCTATTGTACATATTCTTCTTAAGAGGGTAGTGCCCTGTCTATCTTGCAACAATTGTTTAGGACTACCCAGTCGAGTAGAACCGCCTGCTGCAAGGATGATGATGGCAATATTTTCTGAATCCATCTTTGATTAAGAATTATCTGAAGCAACGATTTTTAATTCTTCTCTGCAATGAATAAATTCGCCGGCTTCGCGTAAGTTGATTGGATTACTATTCTTCAATATGGACTGTATTTCTGATATAATCGATAAAGCGATTTCTTCGGGCGTCTCTGCACCTAGATCAAGGCCAGTAGGTCCAAAGATTTTATTCAATTGATCAGGTGTAGGTATAAATCCTGCAGCCTTTAATTCATCCAACATACGATCCAGCTTTTTTTTCGGTCCCAACGACCCAATATATGGGGTGTCGACCAACAGTAAAGCCTGCAACATGGCCAAATCATAATTATAATTGTGGGTCATCAAGACGAATACTGTCCGATGATCTACTTTGATCTGTTCTAATACTTTCTCCGGCTTAGCTACTAATATACTACATGCCGAGGCAAATCGATCCTGCGTAGCATAATTAGCACGGCCATCTATGACATGAGGCTCCCAACCTAAAATATTGGCGAAATCAACCAATGGATAAACATCATTGCCAGCTCCGATGATCATCAAAGCTACCGGAAGCTCCACATATTCTATAAAAGCTGTGAGCGATTGATGATCTTCCTTATATTTTTTAAAAGACGATCTTTTTCTATCAAGATTATCTTCTAAATCCTGAACAATAGCAAGAGGCAGTCGGCTTGATGCTCCGATATGATCTTTTTCATTTCTATATAAATAGCAAGTACCTGGTTGAGATGCTTTTCGATCGTCCAGATTAAACAAGGTCACTAATAAAGAAGCCTGGCGCTTAATCACGGTTTGTTTTAAGAATACAATAGGATTAAATTCATCATGAGCATCTATGGGTTCGATCAATACCTGAATGATACCATTACACCCTAGACCGACTCCAAACTTTGCATCGTCATCGTCCATGGTATCGTAGGTCACGAGCATAGCCCGGTTTTGAGCTATGACATGTAGAGCCTTACGCAAAGCATCTCCCTCCAGACAGCCGCCACTGATCGCGCCAGTAAGGTTGCCATCTTCTTCGATTAGCATCCGGGCACCCGGACGGCGGTATGAAGAGCCTTCAAGATGGACTACAGTGGCAAGGGCAGTTTTTTTACCGAGCAAGCTTACCTTGTCATATTGGGCCAGGATAGTTTTAATTTCCTTCACGATTGTTTTAAAAGTGAAAGGTAGATAGATTTAAATTTTAGGCGTGGAAAAATTGGCTTTAACGCAATTTATCAAGTCATCGGAATCATACCATACCGAAACTAATCAACCGCTAAATCAGGCCGTCACAAGCTGATAAAATACATTTTGTATTTTTAAAACTTATTTCTTTTTAACCAAATATAGATATGATGATCCGAAGACTCTTGTTGCTCTGTATGATTGGCATAACCTGTCCAAATCTCATTGCTCAAAAATCAAAACAACCAAAACCCGTCCTTGCCCAAGCAGCAGCGATCGAACAAACGATTCAATTCGATCCATCATTATATTCTGGTATCTCCTGGCGAGAAATCGGACCCTTCAGAGGAGGTCGGTCGGGTACAGTCACTGGCATCAAAGGCAATCGCAATCTTTACTACTTTGGTGGAGTAGGCGGTGGCGTGTGGCGCACTCAAGATGCGGGTACGACCTATGAAAACATTACGGATAAATTTTTCGGTGGATCTATCGGCGTAGTAGCCGTAGCCCCATCTGATCCCAATGTAATCTATGTCGGTGAAGGTGAACAAACACTTAGGGGCAATACTTCATCGGGCTGGGGAGTATGGAAAAGTACGGACGCCGGAAAAAACTGGACCCATATCGGCTTGTCAGATTCCAGACACATCGCCCGCATGGTGATCCACCCGACCAATCCGGACATAGTATATGTAGCTGCTATCGGTAACCTCTGGAAACCCAATGAAATGCGTGGGGTCTACAAGACGACTGATGGAGGAAAGACCTGGAGTCGAATCCTGTATGTCAATGATCACGCCGGTGCCGGTGACCTGGTGATGGATCCTACTAATCCGCGGATCCTCTATGCAAGTACCTGGAATATGTCCCGCAATGGGTGGCGTATGGATAGTGGCGGCCCGGATTGTCACATCTGGAAAAGTTCCGACAGCGGCGACCATTGGGAAAAAATTTCTGGTCAACCCGGATTGCCTAAAGGTACTTGGGGCATCATCGGGCTAGCGGTATCGCCAGTCAATCATGAACGCATTTTTGCCATGATCGAAGCAGAGGATGGAGGTATATTCAGATCTGATAATGCAGGAGAGTCCTGGACTAAAGTCAATGAAGATCGTGGTATGCGTCAGCGCGCCTGGTATTATACCCGAATCTATGCAGATACTAAAAATGAAGATATAGTCTATGTATGCAATGTCTCTTTCTTCAAAAGTAAAGATGGGGGTAAAACATTTGCCACGATACAGACACCACATAGTGATCATCACGATCTATGGATCGATCCGGAAGATAATCAACGGATGATTATAGCAGATGATGGTGGAGCTCAAATCAGCAATGATGGTGGAGCCAACTGGACTACCTATCATAATCAGCCTACTGCTCAATTTTATAGAGTCATTACGGACAATCATTTTCCGTATCGCATCTACGGAGCACAACAAGACAATACCAGCATTCGCATCAATTCTCGATCCAAGGGCACTGCCATCACCGAACGAGATTGGGAACCATCCGCAGGAGGTGAAAGCTCCTATCTCGCCATAGATCCATTAGATGAAAACAAAGTCTATGGTGGTGAGTACAAAGGTTACCTCGGTATGCTCAATCATGAGACCGGTGAAGAACGATCAGTCAACATCTGGCCGGATAATCCCGTAGGCCGAGGCGCAGAAGTGATGAAGTATCGATTCAATTGGAATTATCCTATATTTTATAGTCCGCACGACCCTAAAAAATTATACGCTGGTTCGCATTATTTACATGTGACTTATGATGGAGGTCATTCCTGGCAGGTCATCAGTCCTGATCTCACCAGAAGCGAACCGGAGACTATAAAATCAAGTGGTGGTCCTATCACGCAGGATAATACCGGAGCAGAATATTATGCAAATATCTTTTGTATGGAAGAATCTAAATTAGAGAAAGATCTGATCTGGACCGGCTCTGATGATGGATTGCTACAGGTCACGCGCGATGGAGGCAAGAATTGGAAAAATGTAACTCCTCCGACCTCCCCCAAATACAATATGATGAACAGTATCGAACCGAGCCCATTTGATAAAGGCAAAGTCTATGTAGTAGCTACTTCTTATAAATTTGGGGATTATACACCTTATATATATCGCTCAACTGACTATGGTGCGAGTTGGACTACGATCACTAATGGTATACCCAAAGAAGAGTTTGTACGAGTCGTGCGAGCGGATCCAAAACGAAAAGGACTTTTATATGCCGGTACTGAAAAAGGTATGTGGATCTCATTTGACGATGGATCATCCTGGACGAAGTTTCAATTGAATTTGCCTTGGGTACCGATTCATGATCTCACGATCAAAAACGACAATCTGATAGCAGCTACCCATGGTCGTAGTTTTTGGATGATAGATGACCTCACGCCATTGCATCAGATCAATGATGTAATCAAAGCCAATGATAATCATCTGTATAAACCTATGGCAGCCTATCGCATGCCCGGCGGCGGAGGATTTAGACAAGCCGATCGAAAATTAGAAGGACAAAACCATCCTGGTGGCGTACAATTATACTACTTCGCAAAAAAAGTAACGGACAAGACCGATGCCAAGCTTGAAATTGCACAATTGGATGGTAAAGTGATTAAATCGTTTACCAATAAGAGCAAGGAACGGGGCAATATGTTAGATTTTAAATCAGGTAGTCATCGATTGATCTGGGATATGCGCCATGAAGGCTATAAAACATTTCCAGGAATGGTTTTTTACTCCGCACCTAATCTTGGCCCCAAAGCAGTACCGGGTAAGTATAAAGCCATATTGACAGTAGATGGAAAATCTATAGAACAAGAGTTTGAGATCCTAGCAGATCCCCGAGGCAAAACGACTGCGGAAGAGTATAAACAACAACTGGACTTTTTATTGAGCGTACGCGATAAGGTCAGTGAAGCTCATCAATCCATCCTGGATATCCGCAAAACCAAAGAAGACCTGACCTATTTAATGAAAAAACTGGTGGATGATAAAAACATGGTAGATAAACTGAAGAAATTTGAAGATGAACTCACGATCATAGAAAATAATATTCATGAGACCCGCAACAAAAGCAATCAAGACCCGATCAATTATGGGATCAAACTTAATAATCGTTTAGCTTTTTTGATGGTAGAGCAAGGCCAAGGTGATTTCCCCCCTACCCAACAAGCCCAAGAGGTCAAGGCAGAAGTCACTAAACTATTGGATAAAGAAATAGCCCAGCTCACGGAAATTCTCAAAAACAATGCTACTAGCGTAAATCAATTGATTAAACCTTAAACCCATGTCTATTCCATCCCGCAATATATCTCTCGATGTCTTCAGAGGTCTGACTATTTGTTTTATGATCATCGTCAATACTCCGGGCAATTGGGAGTGTGTCTTTGGTCCTTTGAATCATGCACCCTGGCATGGCTTCACACCGACTGACCTTGTATTTCCATCCTTTTTATTTGCTGTGGGCAATGCCATCTATTTTGCACAAAAATCCTGGACAAACATGGAGTCTGGTCGGGTATATAGAAAAATTTTAAAACGCACAGCAATTATATTTTTGATTGGATTCTTGATGTATTGGTTTCCGTTTGTACACCATACAGATCAGGGATTGGCTTTTAATTCTTTTGGCAATACCAGAGTGATGGGTGTGCTGCAACGCATAGCATTGTGTTATGGTATAGGGGCCTTACTGATTTATAAAGTACAGGGAAAATATCTGCTTTGGCTTGCGTGCAGTTTATTATTATTGTATTGGGCGCTCCTGGCATTCGGAGGAGATTATACAATGCTGGGTCACCTTGGTCAAAAAATCGATCTGGCCCTATTGGGCGAACACCATATGTATCACGGTGAAGGTGTCGCTTTCGAACCGGAAGGTATATTGAGTACCCTGCCGTCTATAGTCAATGTGTTGGCTGGTTACCTGACTGCTTATTATATGCTCCATAAAGGATTAGATAAAAATAAATTGATGTATTTGGCCATTGTGGGTTTTGCCTTGATCCTGATCAGTTGGGGTTGGAATGAATGGTTTCCGATCAATAAAAAATTGTGGACTTCATCCTTCGTATTACAGACCGTAGGTTGGGATCTGATCATCTTATCGTTATTAACGTATCTGATCGAAATTCTGAATTTTAAATCCGGCATGTGGTTTTTTCAATCGGCCGGTAAAAATCCTTTATTCATTTATTTACTTTCAGAAGTGCTGGCGATCCTTCTTGGTTTTTTAAGGACATCGGATGGCAGATCGTGGTACGCTGCCATATATCAGGCTGTGTTTTCACACGCCGGGTGTTATGTAGGGTCGTTTTTATTTGCATTGAGTTTTATGCTCGTATGTTGGCTGGCCGGATGGTGGTTGGATAGGCGAGGGTGGTATTTGCGGGTGTGAATTCGGGGGTAAGATCTCCCGCAGCGGAGTAAAACGAAGCGGATCGCGCAGATTTTCGCTGATAAAATTATACACTCATAATATGCATACATCAGTGCTCCGCTTCGTTTTACTACGCTGCGGGAAACCTCCTCTATACATACTCATATCTGCGACTATCAGCGCTATCCGCTTCGTTTTACTACGCTGCGGGAAACCTCCTCTATACATACTCATAATCTGCGTTCATCTGCGTGATCTGCGGGAATAAATTTTCCGCAGATTTTCTCACTCAAAAACAACTGCCCAAAAGCACCAATATTGATATATTAATAATTATTATCATATGTTCTGATGTATAGATTAAAAAATTATGTACAAGATTTTATTCTAATATCATTTTTTCAACGATTTCGTTGGATATTCAACCTACGCAGAATTACCCTGGCTTGTTCTAAAAGCCTCTACATGAGTGCCTTGATTTCACGTAAGTATGGCCTGCCTCCCATAGGGATGGCTTGCCAGCCGTAGGGATAGCACAGATCGTGGAGGGCAGCACGATTCTTAGTTCTCTTATGATTTGCATTTATTTTGTGCCATACGGCACAATGGTTCATGATTTTTCTGGTCTTTACCGACATCAAAATCCTAACGGATTTAATCGATGGATTTGTTTTTTGAATTTCTAGAAAAGCGGCAAAATGTTTGAGCTCAAAGCTACCGAAGTTCCAGGGGGACATTGTCCAATTTATGCCGCTAGGCATATCATCTTGGTAAAACAGCTGCTGAAGTGTACCCTTGTGTCGTAGGCACAAAACCGCACCGGACTTGCTTGATTTCGTTGGATATTCAAGGCTTGCCGTGTGTAAAATCTCCCGCAGATCGCGAAGATTTTCGTTGATAAAATTATACACTCATAATCTGCATACATCAGTGCTATCCGCTTCGTTTTACTACGCTGCGGGAAACCTCCTGTATACTCACTCATATCTGCGGCTATCAGCGCTATCCGCTTCGTTTTACTACGCTGCGGGAAACCTCCTCTATACAAACTCATAATCTGCGTTCATCTGCGTGATCTGCGGGAATAAATTTTCCGCAGATTTTCTCACTCAAAAACAACTGCCCAAAAGCATCAATTTTAGATACATTATTAATTATTATCATATGTTCTGATGTATAGATTAAAAAATTATGTACGAGATTTTATTCTAATATCATTTTTTCAACGATTTCGTTGGATATTCAAGCTACTCGGGCTAACTTAAGGGAGAATATAAAAACCTTACAATTATGAATTTCGAATCTAAAGATATCCGCAACGTAGTCTTGCTCGGGCATGCGCATGCCGGCAAGACTACTATGATAGAAAGCATGCTGTATGAAGCTCATGGCATCTCCCGGCGAGGCAATGTAGAAGAAGGCAATACCGTATCAGATTACAATCCACTCGAGCAGGAGCGCAGAGGCAGTCTCTTCAGTTCATTAGAGCATGCATTATGGAAAGATTCTAAAATCAATATCATCGATACGCCGGGTTCAGATGATTTTATCGGCGAAGTGATCTCAGCGCTCAAAGTAGCGGATACAGCAGTCATGGTGCTCAATGCTGCTCATGGAGTAGAGGTAGGCACTGAGATCATGTGGGAGTACGTGCAGACATTTAATACACCTGCCATCTTTGTACTCAATCAATTGGATCATGAAAAATCAGATTTTGATAATACGTTGGATCAAGCAGTATCCAGATTTGGACATAAAGTCGTAGAGGTACAATACCCGCTTAATCAAGGTCCGGGATTCAACGCGATCATCGATACCCTCCGGATGGTGATGTATGAATTTCCGGCAGATGGAGGTAAACCCATTAAAAAACCCATTCCCGATAGCGAAAAAATAAAAGCGCAAGAACTACACAATAAGCTCGTCGAAGCAGCCGCAGAAAATGAGGAAGAGTTGATGACCCGATTTTTTGAGCTAGGCACCTTAAGTGAAGAAGATCTATCCTATGGCCTGCGTGTGGCCATAGCTCATCAAAGCATCTACCCGGTGTTTTGTGCATCGGCCAAAAAAAACATGGGTACCGGTCGGATCATGGGTTTTATCAATGATATCTGTCCTTCGCCGGCCGATCGACCGGCTGCTCCATTAGAGGGTGGTGGTACGCTGGCTTGTACTAGTGATGACCATACTTCCATCTTTATTTACAAAACAGTCTCAGAACCCAAAGTGGGTAATGTATCCTACTTTAAGGTGTATGCCGGAAAATTAAAAACAGGCGATGAACTCATCAATGCGGCCAATCGCAACCTCGAACGCTTTGGTCAATTATATATAGCCAATGGTAAGACCCGGGAACCAGTCGATATGCTCTATGCAGGAGATATCGGCGTTGTCGTAAAACTTAAAGACACCCATACGAATAATACTCTCAATGTAAAAGGACAAGATCGCAAGATCGATCCAATCCATTTTCCAGAACCCCGCATCCGCGTTGCGGTATTGCCTCCATCCAAAAACGACATTGAAAAACTGGCCAAGGCATTGCATGTCATCCAGGAGGAAGACCCCACAGTCATCGTGGAGCAGTCGGCAGAGCTCAAACAAATGTTGCTCTACGGTCAGGGTCAGATGCATCTCGACATGGTCAAACATCGCCTGGAAAAAAATCTGGACTTGCATATGGAATATATCAAGCCGCGTATACCCTATCGGGAGACCATCACCAAGGTGTCCAACGGGGACTATCGCCATAAAAAACAATCCGGGGGTGCCGGGCAATTTGGCGAAGTACACATGCGTATCGAGCCGTACCATGAAGGTATGCCTGATCCTACCGACCTCAATGTGCGCCAGCGCGAAGAGGATGTCATGCCATGGGGCGGAAAGCTCGTATTTTATTGGTGTATCGTAGGCGGCTCCATCGATGCTAAATATTCGAGTGCGATCAAAAAAGGAGTATTAAATAAAATGTCAGAAGGCCCACTCACCGGCAGTCGATGCAGAGATATCCGGGTATCGATCTACGATGGCAAGATGCATGCTGTCGATAGCAATGACATGGCTTTCCAGATAGCAGGTACTATGGCTTTTAAAAATAACTTTCAGAATGCCGGACCACAACTGCTTGAGCCCGTATACGATCTGGAGATCTTATGTGCAGATCATGTGATGGGTGATATCATGGGCGACTTGCAGACGCGCCGGGCGATCATCATGGGTATGGATAGCGATGGTCACTACCAAAAGATCAAAGCTAAAGTGCCCCTTGCAGAGCTGGATAATTATTCTACCACTCTGCGAGCCTTGACTCAGGGCAAAGCAAAGTTCACCACCAAGTTTGCAGAGTATGGGCCAGTACCCGGCGATATGCAAAAGAAACTGATGGAAGAGTATGCTCGGGTATTCCAGGAAGAACACGCGTAGGCGTGGAAGTCAAGTTTGTGCGCAAGCCTTGCGCGTAAGCTCTTGACTTCCTTCCACCAAGAGAGTGCGCAAGCCTTGCGCGTAAGCTCTTGACTTCCTTCCGCAGTGAGCCATGTCACCACGGGTTTATTTGATGTCGAAGATTAGTTTTTGCATGATATTAAAACAATCTATTTTACTGGCATAGCGTAGCTGACAATATACTCTTTCCCAGGCTCCATGCGCAGCTCATAACTGGCGTCTCCAATTTCCCGGATAGTACCTCCAGCGACGGTGGGGTTCTTCTGACTTTTAAATCGAAGTATTCCTACTCCCCCAGTACCACTAACCGTGATTTTCTTTTTTGTTACTTT
>JANOWJ010000139.1:0-7140 GCA_031417835.1 Saprospiraceae bacterium
GAGGCATCATACTCTACTCGCCAGTGAGCATCAGTCAAAAGTTTTCATTTTTAAAACAACTGAGGGCTACTTTACTCAAGGGGTCTTACGACATCTTACATGTCCATCATGATTTTCTTAGTGGTTTTTATCTACCTGTCACCTTAGGCATACCTTTTAAACAACGCATCCTGCACATTCATAATAATGACCAAGCCCTTCCGGTAGGCAATCCTATATTGCATACTGTACTATTAAATCCTTTAAAATGGTTGGGCTATTTGTTTTCTGACACATTGGTGGGTATCTCCAAACATACCTTGAGTAAACATGTCGGTCAAAAGTTTAAATATAAAAACCTTTCCCAACAGGTATTGTACTACGGCATAGACCTGACGGTATTCAAAGCCGCCCCTAAGACGAGTATCCGACAAGAATTGATGATTCCCGACACTGCAAAATTGTTGCTGTTTGTCGGCCGAATGAATGAATTTAAAAATCCCTTATTTGTGTTAGCCGTCGCGACAGAGCTTGCCAAGACAGATCCGCATATATATACCGTATTCATAGGTGCCGGAGAGTTGGAGCAACCCTTACACGACCAGATCAAGAAAAATCATATGGAAGGGCAAACCAGAGTACTGGGTTGGCGCGATGATACGGCGATGATCATGAAACAATCAGATTTGTTTTTGTTTCCAAGGCTGGAAGTTCCTAAAGAAGGATTGGGGCTAGTCGTCGTAGAGGCACAGGCTGCGGGATTGCCGATGCTAACTACGCAGGGTATAGTTGACGACGCCATAGTGATCCCGGAATTGGTACAAAGACTGCCCTTGGATGTCACTGTTTGGGTAGAAGAAGTAAAAAAAATATTGAATCAACCCCAGAAGATAACCAAGGCAGAGGCGCTGGCTAAGATGGAAGCCTCTTGTTTTGAATTGGGCAACGCTACACAACAGTTGATAGAGTTATATGAAAGACCTCTTTAATTATAGAGATTCCGATGTATGCAGGTAAGCGCCATCTATATCAATGTCTATCGCTACGACATCGAAATGGCCAAAATATGTATAGCCAGCATAAGATATTGGTATCCGGCTATACCTATATATCTGATTAAAGACTATAGTGCCGGAGTCGTTGACTCCAGGATCATCGAGCGCACATTTAATGTAGGCCTTTTAAAACTCGACCGGACCCGATTGGGTTGGGGCTACGGCAAATTAGAGCCTTTGTTTTTACAGCCGAGGCATTCATTTCTAATCCTGGATCCTGACGCCGTGATGACCGGTAGAGTCCTGGATCGTGTAGAGGAGATCGATGTTCCCTTTATCGTAGATGAAGAAATCCCGGAGCGGACCCGATTTAATGAAATCTATTACAATCTGGATCGCATCCACGAATTAGATCCGGCGTTTTTTTTTCCAGGCTATAGTTTCAATTCCGGTCAGTGGTTTGGCACCTCTGGAATACTTACCCGTTCGGATTTTGAGTTGAGCCTTGAATGGAGTGAGCCACCCAGAGCAAAATATCCTGATATTGTATTTAAAGGCGATCAAGCACATTTAAACTTTGCGTTGCACCGATTGGAACAACAGAATAAAATCAAGATCCACCGGATGCCGCTTATGGTCTATCCGATCGGGGACCAGGCTGATTTTATTCAGTTGAGTGCTATAGCGCAAAAAAAAGATGACCATCCATACATTATTCATTGGGCAGGCATGAAATATGATGCCGGAGCAGACCTTGCCCGACAAGACATCATCGATTTTTACGCGCAATATTATTACAGTCTTGCCGGTGAGTCGTTAAGAGTAAAAGATAGGATGAAGCGATGGTATCTGAAATATGAGAAAAAACTGAGGCATTTGATTCCCTGCATCGTCCCCTGACCCCTAAAAAATGATGCATTTTTTCGGGGAACCTTGCTCTTGGTTTTAGATCATCAAACGCCAGTCTATTCCACTAAATTTGATCAAATAAAGTGGAAATGAATAAGATTGTTAGAAATACCAATGAGCTAGGTTCCCCGAAATCAGTCTCTGATTTAGGGGGCAGGGGAAGAACCGACATGAAAACCCTGCATCGTCCCCTGCCCCCTAAAAAATCTTGCCTGTCCTCGGACAGGACGGATTTTTTCGGGGAACCTTGCTCTTGGTTTTAGATCATTAAACGCCAGTCCATTCCACTAAATTTGGTCAAATAAAGTGGAAATGATTATTTCTTGTAAGAAATACCAAGCGCTAGGTTCCCCTAAATTTGGAACAAATTTCAGGGGGCAGGGGAACACATTCATGCCATACATCAGAGGAAATAAAAACCAAGGCGCGTCTCCTTTCATTTTCAAAAATGCTGTGCGGCTTAGATTTGAGATGACGCCTCATGAAAGTTTGGTGTGGAAGAGGATCAATAAAAAACAAATACTCCTTCAGCGCTTCCGACGACAACATCCAATCTCGACCTATATCTTAGATTTTTTTTGTGTGGCTTGTAAACTCTCTATAGAAATAGATGGTGAATGGCATAAAAATCCGGAGCAACTAGCGTACGATCTGAAGAGAACCGCTTATTTGAATGCCTTGGGGATAACCGAACTGCGATTTTCGAATCAACAAGTAGAGCGTGACCTGGATGCAGTGATAGGAGTGATTAAAGAAAACGTAGAGAAGTGCATTCCACCCCTGACCCCCGCTTGTAATGTCTAAATTCCTTAAGACCAAGCTAAATCAGGAACTGATTTCGGGGAACCTAGCGCATGATTTTTGAACATAAATCGCAGTCATATTCACCAGATTTGATCAAGCTATGTCCATTCCACCAAATTTGGTCAAATAAAGTGGAAATGATCACGCCTATGAAAAATCCCAAGCGCTCGGTTCCCCTAAATTTGCCTCAAATTTTAGCCTTGCAATTAAAAGATCAACAACAAAGAAAGGCGGGGGTCAGGGGACCAAATTTGATCAATTAAAGTAGAAATGATCACGCTTATAAAAGATTCCAAGAGTAAGGTTCCCCTAAATTTGCCTCAAATTTCAGGGGTCAGGGGAAGCAGGCCCATCCTTCACATACTAGATGGCTTTGGTATCGGCGGCGCAGAAACCTGGCTGGTCGCAATGGTGCGATACTGTCATGACAACAATCATCCATTGCGTCATGATTTTATATGTACTGGAGGCGAGAAAAGAATATATGATGATGAACTGACCGCGATGGGGTCCAAGCTCTATTATTTCAAATACTCTACCAAAGCGTTGTTGCAGTTCAGATCATTCATGATACCTATCTTAAAAAAAACAAGCTATAGTGCAATATGGAATCATGCGGATTATATCTCCGGTTGGCAATTTCTTGCCATGAAAGGTAAGCTACCACAAATACGAATCGCTTATTTACACAATCCTATCAATCAAACCTGGCAATACCGAAATACGTTTGCCAGAAAATTTATTTATTATTCTGGTAGATACTTGACAGCTGCTTTAGCCACTCATATCACCGGCACTTCCGATCAGGTCATGGATGACTACGGGTACCAACATTGGCCGTACTCAAAAAAAAGAATCGAACCCATCCACTGTGCATTTGATGTGAATAAATTTATTTTCTCCGTGGCGGCGCGCCAAGCGGTCAGGGCAGAACTTGGTATCACATCAGAACAAATCCTGGTCTTATTCATAGGGCGGCTGCGTCTGGAGGTAGACAATCCATACCCCAATCAAAAAAATCCAGAATTTGCGCTTGACCTGGCCAGAGCAATCATACCCGAGCATCCTGCATATGTGTTTGTATTTACGGGGGATAAGGGGCATACCGGTGATGCGATGGAGGCCTCGATCCGTAAAGAGGGATTGCATAAAAATATTTTATTTACCGGGAGTAGAAAAGACATTGAGCGCATGTTATGTGCGGCCGATGTCATGATATTTCCTTCGATCTATGAGGGCATGGGTATGGTAGCTGTAGAAGCTCAAGCGTGCGGATTACCAGTACTGATGTCTGACCAGGTCCCTCCCGAAGCAATAGTGGCTCAACAATTAGTGCAACGATTGCCTTTGGATCTCAAGGTTTGGATCGATGCATTGTTAGCTACTGGTATTAATCCCCGTACCGAAACAGTGAATGAGAAGGTCGAACATTCTGATTTTAATATTGCGCACTGTGTGGCTAAAATAAATCGTTTGGTGTCGAGAAATGAAAACCTTGTATCGTCCCCTGCCCCCTAAAAAATGATGCATTTTTTCGGGGAACCTTGCTCTTGGTTTTAGATCATCAAACACAGTCCATTCCACCAAATTTGATCAAATAAAGTGGAAATGAATACGCTTTTGAAAAATACTATGCGCAAGGTTCCCCGAAATCAGTCTCTGATTTAGGGGGCAGGGGAAGAACCGACATTTGAATTCCAACACATTCATGCCATATCTCAGAGGAAATAAAAACCAAGACGCGTCTCCTTTCATATTCAAAAATGCTGTGCGGCTTAGATTTGAGATGACGCTTCATGAAAGTTTGGTGTGGAATAGAATCAATAAAAAACAAATACTCCTTCAGCACTTCCGACGACAACATCCAATCTCGACCTATATCTTAGATTTTTTTTGTGTGGGTTGTAAACTCTCTATTGAAATAGATGGTGAATGGCATAAAAATTCGGCGCAGTTAGCGTACGATCTCAAGAGGACTGCTTATTTGAATTCCTTGGGAATAACCGAACTTCGATTTACGAATCAACAAGTGGAGCGTGATCTGGATGCAGTGATAAATGTGATTAAAGAAAACGTAGAGAAGTTGATCAAATAAAGTAGAAATGACTACGATTGTGCAAAATCCTATGAGCAAGGTTCCCCTAAATTTGGAACAAATTTCAGGGGTCAGGGGAGGAAGCAGGGGTCAGGGTCAGCCGGTCCATGTCGTATACTTTCAGCGAAAACCAATACCGGGGTTCCATTTTAGTGTTGAAATCATCTTTAAAGATGTGCGGCAATATCTTCCAACCACATTTCAGACCAGTATCAGAATAGCTCCCTATTTCAGTAAGGGCATCTTACCTCGATTATATATGATGGTGCAGGCTATGTTTCAACAAGGGGATATCAATCACATTACCGGTGATATTTCCTTCATTGGGATCTTACTTCGAAAGGAAAAAACAATTCAAACGATATTGGATTGTGTCTTCTTACAGCATAAACAAGGATGGAAGCGATCTATCTTAAAGTATTTTTGGTTGGATCTACCCGTCAAACGCTGCAAAATCGTCACGACCATCTCTCAGCAGACTAAGGATGAAATCATGGCGCTCACCCACTGCGATCCGGAAAAAATAAAAGTGATCCCTATAGCATTGTCTGATGTATTTATTGCGCGAAGCCCAAAACCAGTAGGCGAATTACCCAAAATATTACTGATTGGCAACGCGCCTAATAAAAACTGGAATACCGTGTTGGAAGCATTGCGTCCTATTCCATGCGAAATCCATGTCGTGGCGCAGCACGATGAAGTTTACCTCAAAAAATTAAAAGAAATCGGACGCCCGTACCATTATCAATCTGGATTAAATCAGCTCCAGATGTTGGAAAAATACCGGTCGATGGATCTATTGGTATTTGCATCGACTTACGAAGGATTTGGCATGCCTATCATAGAAGCACAGGCCGTGGGCGTGCCAGTTATCACCAGCCTTGTATCTTCTATGCCTGAAGTAGCCGGTGAAGGTGCACATTTAGTAGATCCATCTCAGCCTGAAGCTATCCGAGCTGGTATCATTAAGATCCTTGAAGACGAATCTTATCGAAGCGCATTGATCGAAAAAGGAAAAATCAATGTGTTGCGCTTCGATCCTAGACACATCGCTCGGCAATATGCCGATGTATACTTATCGATCCTAACAAACCATCAACAATAAATCACAGAACACCAATATGAAAATAGTAATAATAGGGGGAGCAGGTTTTATAGGAATAAATAGCGCCTACTACTTTTTAAAAGCAGGGCATGAAGTTATTATTATAGACAATTTATCGCGGGTAGGTAGCGATTATAACCTCCAGCAAATACAGGCATTGTATCCTGTGCGATTTATACATGCCGACATTCGTCACTTTTTGGTGATGCAAGAGCAACTCAAAGAATTGGGTGCAATCGATGGTCTCATTCTGCTGGCAGGCCAGGTAGCAGTGACTACATCTGTGACCAATCCCAGGGAAGATTTTGAGATCAATGCATTAGGTACTTTTAATGTATTAGAAGCACTGCGTCAAAACAAACAATTCCCATTATTGATATATTCCTCGACCAACAAAGTCTATGGCAAGATGGAAGCCGTCGATATCGTGGAGCGCAATGGAAGATATGAATACGATACCTTACAAGAGGGAGTATCCGAGGCAGTGCCAATGGATTTTTATTCACCTTATGGTTGCAGTAAGGGCTCAGGAGACCAATATGTACGAGATTATTATAGAATGTATGGTATCCCTACGGTAGTCATGCGGCAATCTTGTATCTATGGCAATCGACAGTTTGGTATTGAAGATCAAGGGTGGGTAGCGTGGTTTACGATAGCCACCTTATTGGATAAACAAATCACAATCTATGGTGATGGCAAACAAATCCGCGATGTACTATTTATCGAAGATTTGGTACGGCTTTATGAATTAGCCATTCTAAAAAAAGATCAGTGTGCAGGCAAAATATATAATGTGGGTGGAGGCCCGGATCAAACACTTTCTTTAAACGAGTTGATCACCAGGCTTGCGGTACGATTTGATAAAAAAATTCCGCTTCATTGGGCAGATTGGAGGCCGGGAGATCAGAAAGTATATGTAAGCAATATCCATAAAGTTCAAACAGATCTTGGTTGGACTCCAAAAATAAAAATCGATGTCGGAATAGATCGCATGGCGTCCTGGATCGAGGAAAACAGAACGATACTTGATCAATATGTTTTTCATAAAGTAAAATAGTTTTAAGTAGCGGCGACTTCAGTCGCTGGGTTTTGTTTACGCCGATTTGTAGCGGCGACTTCAGTCGCTGGGGTTGTTTACGCCGATTTGTAGCGGCGACTTCAGTCGCTGAGTTTGTTTAAGCCGATTTGTAGCGGCGACTACAGACTCTGAGTATGTTTACGCCGATTGGTAGCGGCGACTTAAGTCGCTG
>JANOWJ010000140.1:0-5685 GCA_031417835.1 Saprospiraceae bacterium
ACCTGGAAGATGGGTCGTCATGGTACCGGTACCGCGATTGATCACAGATTCGAATTTTTTATGCAGAAGCCAAAATCGATCAATGGCCAAGCTCCATCTATCCCTGTGATTGTATTCATGCGCGGCCAACTCATCCATGCCTATACCCGAATTTATTTTGAAGATGAAGCAATTTTGAATGCCTCCGATGGGGTGATACAATCTGTTCCTCCGGCTAGAAGACAAACTCTGATAGCACACAAAACCGATGAAGGTTATGAGTTTAATATTTATATGCAAGGAGAACACGAAACAGTGTTTTTTGCAATTTGAGAACAGATGAGTTTATACCACAAGACATTTTATACCGAGGAATTAACTACGCTGTTTTCAGATAGCCAATATGTGACCTACATGTTGTTAGTGGAAAAAGTGTTGGCGGAGGCTCAGGCTAAATGTAAAATAATTCCTGATGAGGCTGCCATTATTATAGCCCATTGTTGCCAGATTCAATTCATAGATCTGGATAAATTAATCAATGACATTCACCTTGGAGGCAATGCCGCGATTCCACTCGTACAACAGTTGACTCGTGGTGTAAAAAATCAACATTTCGAAGCATCAAAATACGTACATCTCGGAGCCACTAGCCAGGATATCATAGATACAGCTACGGTGCTTATGATCAAGGATTATATTCAATGGCTGCAGGGTGAGTTAAAAGACTTACTGGATGTATTGGTTAGAGTGACCAAAAAACATAGGGACACGCTTATGATCGGCAGGACCTTACTTCAACATGCCCGGCCCATCACATTTGGGCTTAAGACTGCCGGTTGGCTATCCAGCATAGCTCATACCCAGGCCCGAGTACTTCAATGCAGCCCGAGAGTATTAAAAATTCAAATGTTCGGCGCCGTCGGCGGTGGCCATCGATATCTCACCAATGCAGTAGTCGAAGAGATGGCTACGGCTTTGGGGATAAATCCCGATGCCCCATGGCAGACTAATCGCGACAGCATAGCTGAATGGGCGTCGGTCCTGGGTATCTTAAGTGGCACGCTAGGCAAGATTACAAAAGACATATCCATGATGATGCAGACGGAGGTAGGAGAGGTACAGGAAGGTGCTAAAGAAGGTAAGGGCATATCGAGTACCATGCCTCATAAACGCAATCCGGTATCTTGCGCCTTGATCCTGGCCAATAGTAATCGTACACCTCACTTGGTGGCATCCATCTTATCATCTATGACCCAAGAGCATGAGCGGTCAGCCGGACTATGGCATGCAGAGTGGGAGGTGCTGGCTCAATTAATGGCCCTCACGGCAGGATCTGTATCTGCTACGATAGAATTGATAGACCATCTGGAAGTAAATACCGATCGTATGAAGACCAATCTTGAACTGACCAAAGGCTTGATCTATGCCGAAGAAATAGCATTGGCCCTTGCTAATAACATAGGCAGGATGCAAGCCCATGACATAGTACATAAAGCGTGCATGTTGGCTATCAAACAAGATAAACATTTAAAAGATGTATTATTGGCTACGCACGGCGATTTGATGAATACAATACCTTTAGATAAGCTATTCAATCCTGCTTATTCGAAAGGTTATGGTGGAGAGATAATAGATGCCATCCTGAAAAAACAAAATTATAAATGAAAACGCATTACAAACTTCAAGGTACCCCTAACAGCCCGGTCTTGATATTCAGTCATTCGTTAGGAGCAGACCTGCAGATGTGGGATCCGGCGGTGCCGCTGCTATTGCCCTACTTTAGAATACTTCAATACGACTTGCGAGGGCATGGTCGGAGTGAAAGCAGTTCGGAAGATTGTACCATAGCGTTGTTTGGCCAGGATGTTTTAGACTTGATGGACAATCTTGGCATTAAAGAGGCCTATTTTTGTGGTCTTTCTATAGGAGGATTGATCGGTCAGTGGTTGGCTATACATGCCTCGCATAGGATCACCAAAATCATATTAAGTAATACAGCGGCCAAAATAGGTGATGAGGAGCGATGGAATGGCAGAATAAAAATTATAACTGATCAAGGGCTTGAGGCCATCGTCGATGAAACTATAGTACGATGGTTTACCGCTGATTATATTTCTGCTCAGGGTAATACGATAGCTCGGATCCGAAATTCATTTGTCAACACAGATCTGGATACTTATATTAAATGCTGTATTGCTGTCAGAGAAATCGATTTTAGGGAGTCAATAGCCAAGATCAAGATACCTACGTTGGTCATCACCGGCGATCAAGATCCCGTGACGACCATCGACCATGCAGAGTATCTTGCGAGTCATATCACCGATGCCTCATTAAAAATATTACCGGCCAGGCATCTATCGGCTAAGGAGCAGCCTTTTTTATTTGCTCACTCTGTTATCAATTTTTTGATAGGCCCGTCGATCAAAGAACAAGGTATGCACATCCGAAGGACGGTATTGGGTGATTCGCACGTGGACAAAGCGGTTGGTAATCTTAATGACTTCAATAAAGATTTTCAAGATTTTATAACTAAGTATGCGTGGGGTGAGACTTGGTCACGACCAGGGCTCTCCAAAGCTCAGCGCAGTATGATCACACTATCGATGCTGATCCCGCTCAACCGTAAGGCAGAGCTCAAAATGCATATCAAAGCCGCCTTTCATAATGGCCTTACGATCTCTGATATAAAAGAAATCATTTTACACTCGGCCTTGTATTGTGGACTGCCTGCTGCTAATGAAGCCAATCATGTTGCGGAAGAAGTTTTTAGCGAATTAAATCTTGACTATAAAAACTAAGCATTGAAAACTATTCGTACTCAAGTTGGTATCATAGGAGCAGGGCCGGCTGGCTTAGTCTTAGCTCATTGGTTAAGGTCGTATGGTATTCAATCGGTCATATTGGAGCGAAAGAGCAGAGTATATGTAGAAGCCCGGGTGAGAGCCGGATTATTGGAACAAAACACCGTAGATATACTAAAATCGTTAGGCTTGGCTGATCGATTGATGCGCGAAGGCAAAGAACATCATGGGGTCTATTTTAGTTTTGATGGAGAACGAATTCGAATTCCATTTGATGAATTGACCGGTGGTAGACACATTACGATCTATGGTCAGCAAGAGGTCATCAAAGATCTCACCGATAACTGGTTGCAAAAAAATGAATCTATCTTTTTTGAAGCTACAGCCACCCGACTAGCAGCGATAGACACCACATCACCTAAGATTCATTTTATACATGGTGAAGAGTCTTTTGTATTACATTGTGACTTTATAGCCGCATGCGATGGATTTCATGGTATCGGGCGAGACTGCTTGCCAACTATAAATTATAATGAATATAGCCATACATATCCCTTTAGTTGGTTAGGTATCTTGGCGCATGTAGCACCCTCTACGGACGAATTGATCTATGCGTATCATGAACGAGGATTCGCGCTTCACAGCCTTCGATCAGATATCATCAGTCGATTATACATACAAGTGGCCAATGATGATCATATAGACCATTGGTCGGATGATCGCATCTGGGCCGAGCTCGCTATTCGGTTAGGTACTGACGGCTGGTCCTTGCAGTCAGGTGCAATATTTGAAAAAGTCATTACACCGATGCGAAGTTTTATGATAGATCAGATGCAGTATGGCCGGCTATTTTTAGCAGGCGATGCTGCTCATATCGTACCACCGACCGGTGGCAAAGGATTAAATCTGGCAGTGGCAGATGTAAAACACTTAGTGGATGGCTTGGTTGATTATTATACGCAAAATTCGACCTCCAGATTAGATCGATACAGTGCCACAGCATTGCCGCGCATTTGGCGCGCTCAAGAATTTTCTAATTTTATGACTACTTTATTTCACAAACAAGATGAACATGGCTCTTACACCTATCAGTTGCAAAAAGCAAAATTTGATTACATTAAACAATCCAAAGCATACGCTACGACGATCGCAGAAAATTATGTAGGACTGCCAATTATTTCGGATTTTATGATGTCGGATTTCGGACGGTAGACCCCGAAATCCGAAATACCACCTCCGAAATAGTTTGTTACCTCATTCCAAAATCCCACCTCCGAAATACTTTATCCTCGCTCCAATGACCCCAATTCCTATCATCACTTCCTCTCAAGCTGCTGCTCTAGTCAAAGACGGCGACACCATACTCGGTGGTGGCTTTGGTATGACAGGCAATCCTATCCATCTGCTGCATGCCTTAGCCGAGACTAAAACCAAATACCTAACCTTTATCGGTAATAATATAGGTGAACCCAATATGGGTGGTGGTCGATTGTTGAATAATGGCCAATTAAAAAAAATGATTGGATCCTTCTTTACTTCCAATCCGGATGGAGTCAAAGCCGCTCAGGCAGGTAGGATAGAATATGAACTTATCCCACAAGGTACTTTAGCAGAAGCTATACGGGCAGGCGGTGCAGGTATAGGTGGATTTTATACGCCTACATCGGCAGGCACCCTGGTAGCCAAAGGTAAAGAAACTAAAATCATCAATGGTATAGAACACGTATTTGTAAGGAGCATCCGAGGCAATGTCGCTTTCATACGTGCATGGAAGGCCGATACGGCAGGCAATTTGCAATATCGATTGACAGAGCAAAATTTTAATAAAGCTATGGCCACTGCTGCTGATATCGTGATCGCCGAAGTGCAAGAGATAGTTCCACTCGGTACATTAGACCCCAATGAAATCCACACTCCCGGATGTTTTATTGACTATCTGGTACAAGAAAAATTATCCTTAGATGTGCTCGGCATCTCTGCTTCAGTAGGCTCATCTAAAAAGGTAGATGATAAAAGAATGAATATGGCTCGTCGTGCCTTTGCAGAATTAAAAAAAGGCGATGTAGTCAACTTGGGTATAGGCATTCCTACCTTGGTAGCTGACTTGATCTCCCCTGAAGATGGCATCACATTACATACCGAAAATGGCATGCTCGGAGTAGGTCCTGAACCCGCCGATGGCGGCGGGGCAATGGACTATCCTGTCAACGCCGGTAAAGTGCCCGTCACTGCTTTGCCGGGCAGCAGTTACTTCGATAGTGCAGATAGTTTTGCAATGATCAGAGGTGGACACATCGATGTAGCCATCATGGGAGGGCTTGAGATAGATGAAGAAGGCAATCTTGCCAATTGGGCAGTACCTGGTAAACCGTTGCTTGGGGTAGGCGGTGCCATGGACCTTGCCATCGGGGCAAAAAAACTAATCATTACCCTAAGTCATACGGATAAAGATGGAATATCCAAGGTGGTGCCTAAATGTACCTTGCCATTGACAGCATATCATTGTGTAGATATGTGTATTACGGAGTTAGCAGTGTTTAAGTTTATGGATGGTCTGTTAACCTTAATCGAAATCATGCCCGGTAGTTCATTGGAAGAAGTAAGTGCCAAGACTAGTGCTAAGTTTGCGGTTCAAATTAAATAATATAAAGGACAATTATGCGATCGAGGCTGACAGGATGCTCTTTCCCCCTTAGGACAAGTCAGGGGGTGGAAAAACCACTAAAAGAGAATCATTCCCTTTAAAATGCTCGTATTAATTTCAGCCGAAAGTTAACGCACCAAATGTTGCGGCAAATTTGTTATTCGCTCACATCCGATTTGTTCCAACACTTGTTGTATCTGTATCTTGAGCATGCCTATCGTATGATCACCACCTTTTTTTCCCAATGCTGCTACTCCATAC
>JANOWJ010000141.1:0-48336 GCA_031417835.1 Saprospiraceae bacterium
TTTGAATGGAGCCTGCTTTACTCAGGCATTGCTTGATAACATGACTTATAGTTATACTGCTGGTACTAACAAAATCTCGTCTATAGCTGATGCAGGTAATACGGCACAGGGAGGATTTCGTGCAAGCAGTGGGGCCATGACTTATCAAAGATCCTGTATCGAACGTAGTGAGCATCAGGACGATGCAAATGGGAATATGATTAGCAATGCAGCAAAAGGTATAACCTCCAATTCATATAACCATCTCAATCTTCCAAACAACATTACTATTACTGGTGGAAAAACAATAGATTTTACCTATCAAAGATCCTGTATCGAATGTAGTGAGCATCAGGATGATGCTAATGGAAATACCGCCTCCAATGCTGCAAAGGGTATCACAAGTATTTCATATAATCACCTCAACCTGCCATCTAATCTTACCATCACTGGTGGAAAAACGATAGACTACACCTACACAGCAGATGGGAAAAAACTACGCAAAGTAGTTAAGACTGGGGTTACCATCAACTCGGTGCAAGAATACGTATTTGGTATAGAATATAAGGTACGACTATACAGGCCACAACTATAGATGCAATATATAAGCAGTATGCCGAACGGCCCGTTCGGTGGTATGAGAGGAAAGGGAATTAATCAATAACTACCTTCATATTCGATTTCGTGCACTATGTTTTTTGTACTTTACCGATCTTATCATCAATCACATGAAACGTATAATCACTTTCGTATTTTTCTGTTGTACAACATTGCTTTTTTCTCAAAAAGAAGTTCAGATCACAGACCTTACCAAGATCCAAACCGTCTCTAACGTAGCCTATTCGCCTGATGGATCGCAGATCTTGTATTCTTTGCAGACTATTTTACCGGATCCAAAAGACAAATTGGAATACTTTTATGTCAATCAATTATGGCTTGTCGAATCATCAGGAAATACTCCACCTCGCCAATTGACCTTTCAAAAAGATGGCGCAAATAGTGGGGTCTGGGCTCCGGATGGCAAATCCATAGCCTTTGTACGGAGCATCGATCAAAAATCTCAGATCTTTATCTTGCCATTAGGCGGCGGCGAACCATGGAGCCTTACAACAGAAAAAAATGGTGCTACTAATCCGGTATGGTCCCCTGATGGTAAATCAATTTTATTCAGTAGTAACTATTCTTTGGCTGAGCTGAGCATAGATTCGATCCTGAATTCGCTTAAAACACTTCCGTTGTGGCCTACTGAAAAGGCTGGATTCAAAGACAATACGTATATTAAATCCACTGGTTCAATAGCTGACCCAGATGGCACTCTGGAGGAAGTAAGGTCTTATCTGGCGCTGAATGAAAAAGATAAAAAAGCCAAAGTCATTAGCAAGCTCATCTTTCAACAAGAAAGCACTACATCAAGTGATATGTCATTTACACATTTATTCCGTATAGAAGTCAAGCACGGTGCCAAATCCGAGCCGCTGACAGATGGTTATTATTCGTATAGCAATGCCCAGTATATAGCCAATACGGACAAACTCCTGATCCAATCTGATATGGACCCGGCAGAGCATCCCGATCGAAGCCAGGAGTCGGAAATCTATACCCTGGATTTAAAAACTAAAACCTTACAAAAAGTACTTGGAAAAAAAGGCATGAATTATAGCCAGGCAATGGTTTCACCTTCCGGTAAATACTTGGTCTTCACGCAAACTACGACGGGTACTGTCGGCATACCCAAATTGGCCATCATGCTCATGAGCGGAGGAGAAAAGGATAGCCGCACCTTCAATCACGATCGCAATGTCAATGAAATCCGATTTTCTAAAGATGAGAGCACCATCTATATATCCTCTGCATCTAATGGAGGTGTAGTCTTGTATAAAGCAAATGTCAATGGAGTGACCACCTTCCCTCAGACTTCTTTCGATGAAGGCATTGGTAGTTTTGATTTTGTAAATAATCAGTTTGCATTCGCCAAAACAATGATTTCAAGTCCATCTGAACTCTACACTTCAGGTCTGGACCTCAAAAGCCATCAAGCATTGACCAAAAACAATACTATGTGGCTGGCAGATCGTAAACTTGCTAAGCCTGAAAAATTTAGTATAAAAAATGAGCGAGGCCAGGAAGTAGAGTATTGGGTCATGAAACCTATCGGCTATGAACCCGGTAAAAAGTATCCTACTATCCTTGATATCCACGGTGGACCGACTGCCATGTGGGGGCCTGGTGAAGCATCGATGTGGCACGAGTTTCAATACTATTGCGGCAAGGGCTATGGAGTAGTGTATTGCAATCCGCGTGGCTCCGGAGGCTATGGTCAGGACTTTATGCGGGCCAATATGAATGACTGGGGCAAAGGCCCTAGCGCTGATGTGCTCAAATCTTTGGAATCTGCCACCAATCAAGGTTGGATCGACACCAGCAGACTTGCGGTGACCGGTGGATCATATGCAGGGTATCTCGTGGCATGGATTATTTCGCACGATCATCGATTCAAAGCAGCATGCGCTCAGCGAGGTGTATATGACCTCACTACTTTTTTTGGGGAAGGTAATGCCTGGAGACTTGTACCTAATTATTTTGGAGGCTATCCCTGGGAGCCCGAAGCAGCTAAAAATCTGGAACGCGAGTCCCCAATCAACTATGTACAAAACATTCGTACGCCTTTTTTAATCTTCCACGGTGAGCAAGATCTGCGTACAGGGGTCATCCAATCGGAACAACTTTACAAAAGTCTAAAAGTGATGGGTAAGACCGTAGAATACGTGCGTCACCCTGGTGCTACGCACGAGCTCACGCGCAGTGGTAATAACCGCCAGCGAATCGATCAAATGTTACGGACCTGGGAGTTTTTTGAAAGATTTATTGGGAAGTCGTAAGTCATAAGGAATAAGGTGTAAGTCGTCTTACTCCTTATGACTTATAACTTACTCCTTATGACTCCTTATTCCTTACTTTTGTCTCCATGAATTCAGTACTCATCACCGGTGTATCGACAGGCATTGGCCTTACTACTGCCAAATACCTCCAATCTCAGGGGTTTCATGTCTTTGGCTCTGTCCGAAAACAAACAGAAGCAGATGACTTAGAAAAAGATATGGGGCCAGGGTTTACGGCTTTAGTATTTGACATCCGGGATCGGATCGCCGTAGATCAAGCTGCGGAAAAAGTAAAAAGTATCTTGGGTAAACAATATTTAAGGGCATTGGTCAATAATTCCGGTATAGCCGTCTCAGGGCCCCTACAACATATAGCTATCGATAAATTTCGAGAGCAGCAAGAGGTCAACGTTATTGGGACTTTGAATGTGATTCAGGCTTTTTTGCCCTTGATCGGTGCGGTACATGCACCTACCGATAAACCAGGAAAAATAATTAATATCAGTAGTGTGTCCGGTAGAATAGCCCGGCCTTATTATGGTCCTTATGCAGCATCTAAACATGCCATCGAGGCGATGACTGGATCATTACGCCGAGAGCTCATGGATTTTGGCATCGATGTGCTGGCTATCGAACCAGGTCCTACACAAAGTGAAGCCTATCAAAAAGCTAAACACGATGACAATACATTTGAAGGCACGATCTATCATGATTTTTATAAACATAAAAATAAATTTATTTCATTTGCTCAGAAAGTATCCATTCCTGCTATCGATGTAGCCAAACTCATACATAAAACCATCCTAGCGACCAGGCCGAAAACCAGACAGCTTATTGTGGCGAAAAAATGGTATTTCCAACTGCTCATGTGGTTGCCGGACCGATGGGTAGATAAAATGATAACCAATCAAATGAAAGGTATCATAGAAAGGGGCTGAAAGAAATAAAAAATGAGCACGGCTTTTTCGTAATCCATCCAAAGATTATGCGCTGAATATTAAATTTTGAAGGTGTATATGCCCAAAACGTAGGTTTCTACCTTCATTCGCTATTAAATGTGTTGATGCCGACAAAACTTAGATTCTAAGTCCTGCATCGGAGATGCACGACCTTTATAAGGATCAATTTACGGTGATTCACGGGCTTAGGAGAAAGCCCAACCTGGCCAGGGGTCAAAAGTTTATGACTTGGGTTATCCTGTATTTTGACACACACCCTTTTTGAAAACTCAGGTCATGTTGAAATGCATTTCCTGTATCTTTATACTTTTGAATGCGTTATGGCTAATGTAAAATTAATCGATAGCAATTGGGTCAATCAAAACTATGAGCTATTGAGAAAATATCAAGGCAATTGGGTTGCATACGATGAAAAAGGTATCATCACAGTGCAGCCAACATTAGACCTAGCAGATACTATTGCAAAAAGAGCTGGAAAAGAGTTTAATCTTTATTATGTCAATCCCTTACGCTATAAGGGGTTAAGATTTCTTCCCATACATTTTAATGCAATCAAAATACACCCTTGGCAACTTGTAAAAGGTGTTACATTGAAAGCATTGGATAAAGAGATCCAAATAGATATGTTGATAGATTCAGGTGCGGATTGTTCATTGATTTCCAACGAAACAGGACTTAAACTAAACCTGTCATTAAGTCCATTAGAAGCTATGATGTTCGCTGAAGGCATTGGTGGTGGAAGAGTCGAATATGTGATGAGAAGAATTAATATCGTAATAGATGGTCATGAAATTACAGCCCCGGTAGCATGGGTACAGTCAAATAATTCAAACGATGAGATTATTGGTAGAGAGAAAGTATTCGATGAATTTGACATTGAATTTAAGCAAAGAAGTGAGCAGATAATTTTCAAAAGAGTAAAATCGGAATTATAATATTGTGAATTGCATAAAAGCAAAAGTCCAAAATAAAGCTTCATCATTTCTGTTCCATAACCCACACATCGTTGTCATACCTAAACTCAGGATGATTGGGCGTGCCCCCGTATTTACCTCCCGTCATATAGATCTTACCATGATGCACTGTAGCTGCGATCCCTCCTCGAGGTAACCATGGAGCTTCCATACTCTGCCAATCTTTTCCATTGTCGCTAAAATATACCTGACTCGTAAATTGGCCATTACGATTACAACCCAATAACCAAATTTTACTATCCAGCACCACAGCTGCATAACCAAAGATAAACTGCCCTGGTACGATCTCGTCGGTGACTTTCATCCACTCCAGTCCATCTACAGAGCGCCATACATCATTATCCAAGAGGTATAAGATATCGTTGAGTCGTACGATCTGGCTCCCACTACGTGGGCCAAGAGGCAGCTTGGCTTTTACTTGAGTCCACTGGATGGCGTCCTCAGAGGTCCAGATATCGTCATACTTTCTATTTTTATCTTCGCCACCGATGATCCAAAGTTTATCTTTAAACACGAAGGGGTGGTTGAAAAAGCGTTGAGGCAGATTGCTGGTAGTGGCTAAGGTAGTCCAGGAACGAAGATCTTTGGATTGATAGATTTCAGGGGTATATTGGAAAGCCTCGATATTGCCTTCAAAGTACCCAATTCCATACATTGCATTTTTAAACTGGACATAGTCCAGAAAAGCAAGATTGTGTATCGCATTGGTCAAGGTGCTTTTGATCCATGATGAGCCATCCGTGGAGTACCAATTCCCATCCGGATGGAAAGTCCACAGGGTATCCTGTATGCTAAACATCTGAAAATTATAATTTTTTTCCCAGGGAGCGCTATCAAGCAGTTTGGTCCATTTATACGCTATAGGTGGAGAAGAGATTACCGGTTTTAGATTTTCTTTTTGAAGCTGAGTTTTCTGATTACACGCTCCCACCAATATCAGCAGTAGAAAATGGAAATATAGCATAATCGATTTATTTCAAAATTAGGACAAAATTCTGAGGTTATTAAATTTACTAGCCTTCACATTTTTCCTGCCAAATCCCCTTTTCTTCCCTTATTTTTGCATTTATAATTTATTGACTATGAAGTATATCATGACCTTATGCCTTTTTGTATCCTGCCTTCACCGGGCTAGTAGTGAAGGGATGGAGTTTCATCATGGGACTTGGGCAGAAGTGCTCGCAGCATCCAAGGAATCGGGTAAGTTGATCTTTGTAGATGCCTTTACGACTTGGTGTGGCCCATGTAAAATGATGTCAGCCAAGACTTTTCCTCAAAAGGCGGTAGGAGATTTTTATAATCCTAATTTTATCAATGTCAAAATAGACATGGAAAAAGGCGAAGGACTCCAAATATCAGGTACATACAGTGTGAGCGCTTTTCCGACTCTTTTATATATCGACGGTGAAGGCAAGTTGGTCCACAAAGCTGTAGGATACCTTGATCCGGAAAAGTTTATTAGTTCGGGTAAGGTGGCACTTAAGAAAAACGATAAGTCGATGATCTATGCCAAAGAGTATGAGTCCGGCAAACGCGATTTTACTACCATATTTAATTATGTACGTGCACTCAATATGGCTGGTAAATCAAGTCTAAAAATAGCCAATGAGTACATCAACAATCAAAAAGACCTGACTACCCCTGAAAATTTAAAGTTTTTGATGGAAGCCACTACTGAATCTGATAGCAGGATATTCGATTTATTTATCAAACACAAAGACAAACTTATACTCACGGCAGGCTCAGATGTAGTTCAATCCAAAATACTCAGTGCATCCAACAAGTCAGTGCTCAAAGCTATCGAGTTCAAGTCTATCGAAGTACTTTCATCAGCTCAAAGTAAACTAAAGTTAGCGCTACCCAAAGCGGCTGATCAATTTGAATTTGAAAGTAACCTAGCTTATTTCACCGGGATGGCAGATGCTGAAGGGTTACTAAAAGCCATGAAAAAACTTCCATCAGTCATTGAGCAAAATGTGAGCCTTTTAAATGAATTGGCTATCGTTGTAGAAAAGTCATTTGGAGCTGATGCCAAACTGCTTGGTCTTACTGAACAATTTTTATCAAAATGGTGTACGAGTGAGGCTCATCCAGAATATCAATTTACAATGGCTCGGATCTACGCACTCAATCATAAAAATGATAAGGCGGTAAAAGCATTGGATCAAGCTATCCAATCAGCCAAATCTAAAAACATGGATGCCCAGTTAATGGAACAATTTAAGCTCCAGTTGCAGCGCAGTTAAACCAAACTGGGCTGTGAGCTAATCTCTCAACATTTTTTGTTTAGGTGGAGTAGGCCTGAGACCTACTCATCATGAAACAAAGATTTATTTTCAAGGTTTTAACTTTTAAATACCAAGCCTTACAGATCCGCTGGTGTATGAAAAGAGTATGATGGATACTCCGGATCCTCATAAGGCTACTCCCCCACGATTTAAATCTCTTACCCAAGCCCTCATAAAACAGGCTTAGGTGCTTATTTTTTCAGATATTGGGGAGTTATTTTAATTAGAACCTTACAGATGCTGGAGTTTTTCTTAAGCAAGGTATTTCGTAACCGCTACCGCCAAGTCGAAAGTTGGATGAAAGAACCTGTGCGGTTTCAAAACGAATTGTTGCTAGATATCATTTATAAAGGTTGTTTTACAGAATTTGGAGCTTATCATGGCTTTGAAAAAGTCAAAGATTATGAGTCGTTTGTGAGACAGGTACCGATACGGACTTATCCTGACTTTGCTGATTGGATCGACCGAATGAGGCATCTGGAGGAGAATGTCCTTTGGCCAGGATTGGTTGATATGTTTTCCAAATCGTCTGGTACCACTAGCGGAAGAAGTAAATATATCCCTGTGACTCGCGAATATCTCGAATTGAATCACATTCAAGGGGCTAGCGACACCTTATCTATACTCTATCAACAATATCCTCAGCTTGGCATATTTGAAGGTAAAAATATGATCCTAGGTGGAGCTATAGAGCGCCTGGCAGAGTATCCCGATGTCATCAGTGGCGACATCAGTGCCTTATTGATTAATAATATGCCTTGGTATGCCCGGCAAGTTTTTACGCCGGCTATCGAGATAGCCACGGCGCAAGAATGGGAGTATAAATTAAGAGAAACCACAAAACAAGCTTTGAATGAACCCCTTGTCATGTTTGGTGGGGTGCCGACATGGTTGATTGTACTATTTAGAAATGTTTTGGAGGAGACGGGTAAACAAAATCTACTTGAGATTTGGCCAAAACTCAAATTGTATATCCATGGGGGTGTAAACTTTGCTCCAGCTAAACCGATCTTTCAGCAGATGATTCCCGACCCAAATTTTTTATATCAGGAGGTTTATAATGCTTCTGAAGGATATTTTGCATCACAATATCAGAGTGGCGAAGAAGGCTTGTTATTGCTAGTGAACAACGCAATCTTTTATGAATTTAAAGAACTCAATACCGAATATACGGTTCCGCTGGAAGGGATAAAACGCCATCAGCCATATCACCTTATCATCACTAATACGTGTGGTTTATGGCGATACGATACTGGCGATGTGATAGAATGTGTCGATTTGGACCCCGTACGCATTAAAATTGTGGGAAGAACTACACAGTTTATTAACGCTTTTGGCGAGGAAGTAGTCGTAGAAAATGCAGAACGGGCGATTGCTATTGCTTGTAGCCAATGTGAATGTCAAGTGAACGATTTTTCTGCAGGCCCTAAGTATATGGATCAGGGTAAAGGGGCTCATGAGTGGGTGGTGGAATTTGAAAAACGACCTGCAAACCTTGAAAATTTTTCAAAAGTACTCGATCTGGCCCTTCAATCAGTAAATTCGGATTATGAAGCGAAACGGACCAAAAATATCGCCATTCAGCAATTAATATTACATGAAGTACCTCGTGGGACATTTTATAAGTGGATGCAATCGCAGGGGCGTGCAGGAGGCCAGTATAAAGTACCTCGACTTAAAAATGATCGTTCAGTCATAGACCCTTTATTGCAATTTTCAAGAAATGCCTGATTTGACGCTGGATATATGGATGAATGAGGCGCAACAAAACCCTGCCTATTTGGATGAAAAGACTTTGATCATCGCTATCTCGGAGCGAGTGGCTTCTTTGCTGACGGATTCTCCTGATTTGTTATGGAGTTATTTATATCGACTGGATGTACGAGAAGATAAAATTCAAATAGTACTGAAGTCCGGCCAGGATGTGGCCGTCGCACTGGCTACTCTGATTGTGGACAGACAGAAACAACGGGTCCTCACCAAGAATAAATATCACAATCCTTCTGAGGCGAACCCGTTCGAGGTCGATGGTCTATAGTCACCTCCAGAACCGACTTATTTTCGGTTCACAACTATGGACTTCAAACTACATTTGACTTTTTTATAGTAAATCAGTGGTACTCAATTTTAACCTTTTAAACTTGGAAATTAACATTTTGACGAAATTGAACAGCGATTTTAAACCACTTTTGGCTCAATTATCAGAATTTATCACATTTTTAGTTCATATTCAACCCAATTTGCACCTCGATTGAAAATTACAAGTTTAGCTGGTTTTTGAATATTTAAACCCATAGTGCTGGTTTAGATTTGACCCAACAAAAAAACGAATCAATTATGTCAATGAGTAGAAAATTAGCACTGATACCCTTCGGAATTTTAGTAGTGATCGTCCTGCTGACTTTGATAAATCCTGGTATTCCTTCCGCGATCTATACCGGTCCGGAGATAAATTCTGGTGATACAGCTTGGATGATTACAGCTACAGCCCTGGTATTATTTATGACACCCGGTCTGGCTTTTTTTTATGGAGGGATGGTACGCAAGAAAAACGTAATCTCTACGATGGCCCAAAGTTTTATAGCCATGGCGGTGATTACAATTATTTGGGTAGTCATTGGATTTAGCCTAGCCTTCGGAGATACGATCGGAGGATTTATTGGCAATCCAACCACCTTTTTTATGATGGGTGATATCCTAGCTCAAAAGCCTTGGAGCTTAGCGCCATCTATCCCGTTGATCGTATTTGCTATGTATCAATTAAAATTTGCGATCATCACGCCGGCATTGATTACCGGAGCATTTGCTGAACGGATTCGATTTACATCTTATGTATTGTTCATCGTATTATGGTCGATTTTGATTTATTCTCCTCTTGCGCATATGACTTGGCACCCTGATGGCTATTTCTTCAAACTCGGAGTATTAGACTTTGCAGGTGGTACCGTAGTACATATGAGTGCGGGTTGGGCTGCATTAGCATCCGCTTTATTTTTTAAAAGTAGAAATACCGGGGGATTAGAGCCCGCACGTATTACGTATGTCATATTAGGTACTGCCTTATTGTGGTTTGGTTGGTTAGGATTTAATGCAGGTTCTGCTTTGAGTGCAGGTCCATTAGCAGCGAGTGCTTTAGCGACTACGACATGCGCATCAGCAGCAGCAGCATTTACTTGGATGATATTTGATGCAGTCCGAGGTCGCAAACCATCGGCTATGGGCGCTTGTATAGGTGCAGTAGTTGGATTAGTCGCTATTACCCCGGCTGCTGGTTTTGTAAGCATTCCCCATTCTCTTACAGTAGGTATTGTTGCTTCATTAGTGAGCAATCTAGTTGTAGAGTGGAGAGCATCTAAAACCAGCTTGGATGATACACTGGATGTATTCCCTTGTCATGGAGTAGGTGGAATGGTTGGTATGATTCTGACGGGCGTATTTGCGCACCAATCTATCAATGCAGCCAACACCACAGGAAATGGTTTGTTCTTTGGAGAAACAAAATTATTCCTATTGCATATGTTTGCATTAGTGATCGTTGCCATCTTCGCTTTCGTAGGTACATGGATATTACTCCGGGTAGTCAATGCAATCACTCCTTTGAGAGTCACTGCTGAAGAAGAAGCGGAAGGTCTTGACTTATCGCAACACGGCGAAAAATTGTAGACAATTTTTTTCATACATTTAAGGATCAAAGCCCTGGTGCAACGGCACACAGGGCTTTGTTTATTTTATGCCTGATCTTGCCTCAACATTCTATTTGAAGGAGTGAATTTCTTGAGTCATCAAACTGAAATTATGCTACATGGACATCAATTTGTTCTTGCAGTAAGAAATTTTGGAAAATATAAAAGTCCTATACCTAAAGACATGCCCGTAATCATCCTCATATTACAATCAGATAATTTTCCTTTAAACATACCGTTCTGTAAATGATTGCATTTATTTGAACTTTGAATGACAAAGGCGATTTTCATTTGGACAACACAATTCAAGAACTTCTACACTAGTTGAACACGAAATACATCATGTTCGCAATAAACTTAAAAAAGTAGTTTGATTGTATATTTTCCATTTTTGGTATTTTATTAACTTATATAAAACTTAATTGGAAGGAAAATGTAAAAAATAAACTTGAATTGATCGAAATTGAACTTATATTTTGACTTTTTACATTTTTAGTTAAATTTTATTTTATGAAGTTAGCAACACAATCTCTATAGTATTTTGTAAAGTATAGCCGGACTCTACCGCTTAGATTTGATCTCATAGTCTGATTGGATTATTCAAAAGCGAAGGGAAGAAAATGAGAATCGTCGTCATAGGAAATGGAATGGTGGGCTACAAGTTTTGTGAAAAACTGATCCATAAAGCACCGGGTAAATTCAACATTACTGTATTTGGCGAGGAATCGAGCGTAGCATACGACCGAGTCCATCTCAGCGAGTATTTTTCAAAACCGATCGATGAATTGTACCTGGCATCTCGTACATGGTATAGCGATCATGGAATTGTACTACATACCGGCGATCCAATCTGTCAAATCAATCGACAATTGCAAACAGTAGATTCTTATAAAGGATTGACAGTGCCTTATGACTTGTTGATTATGGCTACCGGATCCTCAGCTTTTGTGCCATCCATCATAGGCATAGAAAAAAAAGGTGTTTACCTCTATAGGACTATCGAAGATCTCGACCTTATCAGTGGCTGGGCTAAGCATGCCAAGAAGGGCGCAGTGATAGGCGGTGGCCTGCTTGGACTCGAAGCTGCCAAGGCCTTGAAGGACCTAGGTGTACAACACAATACAGTGATTGAATTTGCCGCTCGACTCATGCCTCGTCAGATCGACGATGCAGGCAGTCAAATGCTACAACATAAATTGAAAGAGTTAGATATCGAAGTTTTAGTCGGTAAAAATACAACGGATATAGTCGGCGATGAAGCTATAAAAAGTTTGACATTCAGTGACGGGAGCTCTCTCGATACTGATATCTTGGTGATCTCAGCCGGTATTAAACCTCGTGATGAAATCGCAAAATTATGTGGGCTCACTGTAGGTCAGCGAGGAGGCATATTGGTGAATAATTATATGCAAACGACAGACCCTAAAATTTATGCTATTGGGGAATGCGCTTTGTATGAAGGCATGATTTATGGCTTAGTAGCACCTGGTTATGAAATGGCGGAAGTGGTGTGTCAGCATATCCTGCAGGAAGAAAAACAATTCACCGGCTATGATATGAGCACCAAGCTCAAACTGATCGGTGTAGATGTAGCAAGTTATGGCGATGCATTTGCTACTGAGGCTAATGCGGATGTCATTGTATTCAAAGATTCTCAAAAGGGAATATATAAAAGGATCAACGTAAGTAAAGATGGCAAACATCTTTTGGGTGGAATACTTATCGGTGATGCGAGTCAATACAATATTTTATTGCAAACCGTAAAGAATAAAATCATTCTGCCACCTACCCCTGAAGATCTTATTATGGGTGCGAGGGGCGGATCAGAGTCTGCTGTTGCTGGGGTGACAGGCCTACCGGACGAAGCGCTGATCTGCAGCTGTGAAAGTGTAAATAAAAAAGTAATCTGTGATGCTGTCAGTTTGCAGGGTTGCGACACGATAGATAAAATTAAAAAGTGTACCAAAGCAGGTACTGGATGCAGTGGATGTGTGCCATTGCTAAAGGATCTCATGGTAGCTACGATGAAAGCAAATGGGGTTTATGTGCGCAATATACTTTGTGAACATTTTCTATATAGTCGACAAGAATTGTTGCATCTGGTAAAACTGCATACTATAAAAACTTACGAAGATGCTTTAAATCAATTGGGCAAAGGTGATGGATGTGAAACATGCAAGCCTGCAGTGGTCTCAATACTCGCATCCTTATGGAATGAAATGCCTCTTAAAAAAGGGAATGCAACGGCTCAGGACAGCAATGATCGTTATCTGGCCAATATTCAAAAAGGTGGATCCTACTCCGTGGTACCACGCATACCCGGCGGTGAAATAACCCCTCAGAAACTAATAGCGATCGGCACTATAGCTGAAAAATACAGTTTATACACTAAAATCACTGGAGGTCAGCGAATTGATTTATTCGGAGCTCACGTAGGTGATCTGCCGTTGATATGGGAGGAGTTGATTGAAGCAGGATTCGAGAGCGGTCATGCCTATGGTAAGGCGTTACGTACGGTCAAAAGTTGTGTAGGAAGTACTTGGTGTCGATTTGGATTGCACGATAGTGTGAGTTATGCCATCCGGATTGAAGAGCGGTATCGCGGTCTGCGGGCACCGCATAAACTTAAATCTGCAGTCAGTGGGTGTATCCGAGAATGTGCAGAGGCACAAAGCAAAGATTTTGGAATCATAGCCACTGAAAAAGGCTGGAATCTATTTGTATGCGGCAATGGTGGTAGTAAACCTCAACATGCCATATTACTAGCCACCGATCTGGACGATGAGACTTGCATCAAATACATCGATCGATTCTTGATGTTTTATATCAACACCGCTGACCCTTTGACTCGCACTGCACCCTGGCTCAACAAAATGGAAGGTGGCATCGATTACCTCCGTAATGTGGTGGTCAATGACAGTCTCGGTATGGCTGAAGAATGGGAAGCAGAGATGGCACGGCACGTAGCCTCCTATCTATGCGAATGGAAAGAAGCAATAGAAACTCCCGAAATAAGAAAACGATTTAATCACTTTGTGAATGCACCACTGGAGAAAGACCCTTCCATCCAATTTGACAAATTAAGGGATCAGAAAATGGCAAAAGAATGGAAATGAATGATGTAAAGATGCAAGCCGTGACTGTTCAGCTGTCAGGCTCTTGGTTTTATGCTTGTAGGACAGATGATGTCCCTGAGAATGGAGGGGTCTGTGTAAAATATCAAGACGAGCAGATCGCACTTTTTCATTTTACTAGGCGCAACGAATGGTTTGCCACTCAAAATGAATGCCCTCATAGACAACAGATGGCACTGAGCAGAGGTATGATAGGCTCACATCAGGAGGAGCCTAAAGTGGCATGCCCATTTCATAAAAAGACTTTTTCGCTCAAGACAGGTGTCTGTCTCAGTGGTGATGAATGTGCTATTAAAACGTATCCGGTAAAAATAGTAGGTGATCAAGTATTCATTGGAGTAGATACGAAATCAAAAAACTAAATAAAAAATAACCCCGGACGAAATTGGTACCTCGCGCCGGGGCAAAGATTCTAAATTGATTAACAATCTAAAAGCGTTCAAAATTATGATTAAAAAATCAGTCTTTGTAATTGAATTATTCAGCTTCCTATTGTTGATATCTAGTCCATGTATTGCCCAACAAGCATCCAATGCACCCTCAAAACCCTCCTTGTTAGTTTGGGATGGATTAGCAGTCGTCGGATATGTCAATCGAGGAGCATTTATAAATTTTGGAGGTCCTACTGTAAAACTCATTAAAAAGCCATTGAGCGTTGGGTTTGGGATTTTGCCTACAATGCGCATCAAAGTAGAGCAAGTCGTGGAAGGCGCTAAAAAGAATTCCATTGTGACACCTACTGCAGGGTTTGGATTTACCATGGTTTTCAAACACGTAGCGATACAAGTTCCTTTTTATTATAATGCTAAATCTTCTACCCTAAACGGAACATGGAATGGTGGTTTAGGTATTGGTTATAAATTTTAAATCACCTTAAATTTTTTTAAATACATGAATACTGTGAATAATGAGCCACTGAGTAAACTCAATATCTTTAATTTTAAAGGTATCCAGATGAAGACCTTTCATATCACCTGGTTTACATTTTTCTGCTGTTTCTTTGCCTGGTTTGGTATGGCACCTTTGATGAAAATCGCAAGAGAACAATTGCATCTCACAAAAGACCAGATCGGCAATATTCAGATAGCCTCTGTCTCGGCTACTATCCTTGCCAGGTTATTGATTGGGAGACTGGTAGATAGATATGGACCAAGATTGGTGTATACTTGGTTATTGATTATTTGTGCAATTCCGGTTTTATTGATAGGGACGAGTCAAAGTTATACTTCATTCTTATTATTCAGATTAGCTATAGGAGTGATTGGTGCATCTTTCGTGATTACACAGTTTCATACTTCGGTTATGTTCGCACCAAATATTAAAGGTACGGCCAACGCTACTGCCGGTGGATTTGGGAATGCAGGAGGTGGGGCAGCTAATTTTTTTATGCCGATGATCGCTGCAGGATTTACGGGATTAGGATTCTGCAGCAGAGAAGATAGTTGGCGATATGCCATGCTGGTGCCTGGAGTGTTATTATTGCTCTGTTCGTACTTGTATTATAAGTATACCAAAGACACACCTGCCGGAGACTATAAAGAAATAGGATATACCGTTGACAATAAGAAAAACACTTTTCTGATAGCCATCTCAGATTATCGCACCTGGATATTAACGATCGCTTATGCTGCGTGTTTTGGCGTAGAAATTACAGTGGATAATTTTGCTCCAATATTTTTTACTGATTCTTTTGGAGCCAGTATAGCAGTGGCAGGAATGTGTGCAGGTATTTTCGGTTGGATCAATATTTTCGCAAGACCATTAGGAGGCATCGTAGCTGATCGGATCGGTAAAACTCGAGGGTTTGATGGAAAGGCCATTTTACTTTCAGCCCTTTTGTTATTAGAAAGCTTTGGAATTATTTTATTTGCCCAATCTGGTCATCTAGGTTTGGCCATTGCGCTGATGTTTTTCTTTGGACTAAGCTTGAAAATGGCCAATGGCGCTACATACAGTTTAGTACCGTTTGTGAGTCCGATTGCAGTAGGAAGTGTTGCAGGTATCGTGGGTGCGGGTGGCAATATCGGAGCGATGTTAATTGCATTTATGTTCAAAGCTAAAGCAGTACATAAAACCCAAGAAATCGTCGAAAATGGCGTGTTGAAGACTACAGATCTCATCGATTATACACCAGCATTTTTATTGTTAGGCTATATTATATTAGGGGTCGGAGTCCTTGTTTTACTTTTTAGGACATATATGGTGATGTGGGGTCAACCGGCTTCGAAGAAAGAAGTAATGCCGGCTACTGTAAATATATAATTGGTCTAATCTTATCATGTTGAATCAAAACCGATCACTAGGGACCGATACCTTTAAAACCACTTGTTGTTATTGTGGGGTAGGCTGTGGTATTATTGTGCAAAAAGATTCGGTAGGTATATTGACGGTGGAAGGCGATGTAAGTCATCCTGCCAATCAAGGTATGTTATGCAGTAAAGGAAAAAATCTGCATTATACGGCCAATGACCTTTCTGATCGATTGCTGTATCCCGAGATGCGTTTTAATCGGACATCATCGAGGCAGAGAGTTTCTTGGGATGTTGCATTGACAAGGGCAGCTGCCGTTTTTAAAACATTTATAGATAAATACGGACCGGATTCCGTGGCATTTTATGCTTCAGGTCAATGCCTTACTGAGGAGTATTATGTAGTGAATAAACTCATCAAGGGATTTATAGGAAGTAATAATATCGATACGAACAGTAGGCTTTGTATGAGCAGTGCCGTAGTCGGCTACAAACTGAGCTTAGGTGAAGATTGTGTGCCGGTCAGTTATGAAGATATCGAACTTTGTGATGTCTTATTTGTCACTGGGGCTAATCCGGCGTGGTGCCATCCGATCATATGGCGGCGAGTAGAGCAAGCGAAGATAAAAAACCCAAACCTTAGAATCATCGTATGCGATCCTCGAAAAACTGAGTCCGCAGCCATTGCTGATCTCCACTTGCAAATTCATCCGGGTACTGACATTACATTATGTCATGCTATAGGTAGGATTTTGATCGAGCAAGGTAATACGGACATACATTTTGTACGGAATCATACCGAGGGATTCGAAAATTATAAAGCTAATGTATTTTCTCAATCCATCGAGGAGGCGGCGACCATCTGTGGTGTTGCGACTCATGATATCATGATGGCTGCACATTACATAGGAGCTGCCAAAGGATTTGTTTCTATGTGGACAATGGGTTTGAATCAAAGCGTCATCGGAGTCAATAAAAATTTAGCGTTAATCAATTTGCACTTGATCACTGGTCATATCGGCAAACCCGGTGCCGGCCCATTTTCTCTGACGGGGCAACCTAACGCCATGGGTGGTCGCGAAGTGGGTGGACTTTCAAACTTACTGCCTGCGCATAGGGATCTGCTCAATGAAAAGGATAGAAATTTTGTAGAACAATTTTGGAAGGTTTCACCAGGAAAAATTTCACCCAAACCCGGACTTACAGCTACCGAAATGTTTGAAGCATTGGAATCCGGCAAACTCAAAGCAATCTGGATCATGTGTACCAACCCATTGATCAGTCTGCCTGATGTGCGAAGGGCAGAAGCGGCATTAAAAAATGCCAAATTTGTGGTGGTACAAGAGGTCAGTAATAAACCTGAAACGATACTCTATGCAGATGTGGTATTACCAGCAGCTGCTTGGGCTGAGAAGGAAGGTACGATGACTAATGCCGGACGATATATTACGCATCTGGATAAAATAATAGATCCACCAGGAGAAGCATTACCGGATGCTGAAATTATCTGTCGATTTGCTCGGAAAATGAATTTTCCGGGCTTTGATTATACTTCATCTGCTGAAATTTTTAATGAACATGCAGCTTTGACTGCAAATACAAATATTGACATCAGTGGTTTAAATTATGAATTGTTAAATGAGCATCGTGCAGTGCAATGGCCGTTCCCCAAGACACAGGCCCCAGATCAAAAAGGTACAGCGAGATTATTTACGGATCAAAGATTTTATACTCCTTCCGGAAAAGCGTTTATTCATACTGTATCCGATCAAAATCAGTCTGAAGCTTTAAGTCATGAAGCTCCATTGATATTAACTACCGGCCGAATAAGAGATCAATGGCATACAAGGAGTAAAACGGGGAAAGTCAATAAACTCAATCAACACATCGATGCTGCTTTTGTAGAAATTCATCCAAAGGATGCTCTAGTCAGACAGATTAAGACTGGAGATATTGTAGAAATAGTGAATGCAAGAGGTAATGTCAGGGTCAAAGCTGTGCTGAGTATTGATATCAAACCGGGAGTGGTTTTTATGCCGATGCATTGGGGTAAAATTGTAACCCGGGATTTGCATAGAGCTAATAACCTGACCAATAATTTGGTAGACCCTCGGAGCAAGGAACCAGATTTTAAATTTACCGCAGTTGAAATTCGTGCATATCAGAAACCCAAACAAAAGATTATAATTATTGGTGCCGGTGCAGGAGCTTGTGGGTTTGTAAAAAGTTATCGTAAAATCAATCAGGTAGATCCTATAGAAATCTTTAGTAAAGAAGATTATCCATTTTACAATAGAGTGTTATTACCTGATTATGTCGCTGATGCACTCTCCTGGGATCATCTGATCAAGATGACTCCGGCGGAAGAAAAAGAATATAATATTCAACTTCACAAAGGTTTGGAGATTATATCTATGGACAAGACATCAAAGTCGGTCACAGATTCTAAAGGTATTGTTCATCTGTATGATGTATTGATTTTGGCCACCGGTAGTCGAGCTGCTGTACTCAAGGATACTCCCTCGCTAGAAGGCATTTTTACGATGCGCAGCCGATATGATGCTGATCGATTTAAATCCTATATAAAGCCAAACAGCGGCAGGATTGTCATTGTCGGTGGAGGATTATTGGGAATAGAGATGGCTGCTTCGCTTCGGGAATCAGGTAAACAAATCACGATCATCCAACGGATCTCCAGATTGATGGATCGTCAACTGGATCAGTTAGGCAGCCAACTTTTGCATGAAATTCTAATAAACAAAGGGATCGACATCTACTACAATGATGAGATAGCACAATATTATGGTCACCCTCGAGTCACCAAAGTTAAACTCAAAAGCGGTCGGTCTTTAGATTGTCAGGCATTGATTATGGCAGTAGGTACTCAGCCTAATATTGAATTAGCCAGAACTTCCGGAATAGCCTGCAAGCGTGGTGTCGTCGTAGATGAATATATGCGCACCAATGATGAACATATCTTTGCCATAGGGGAGATAGCAGAATTTAAAGATCAATTATTTGGCATCACCGCCGCTGCAGAAGAACAAGCCGAGATCGTAGCACGATATCTTTCAGGAGACATAGCCGCTGTATACCAAGGTTCATTACTGATGAATATATTGAAAGTACATGAAGCTGAAGTTTGTTCGTTGGGTGAAGTTGAGATTCCAAATCAGTCCGGTGAGTATGAAGAGATTATATTCATCGATAAAGCCAAACATTATTACAAAAAATGTATAGTCTACAAAGATCGCCTTATAGGGGCCATACTGATCGGTGATAAAGCAGAGTTTTTGGAGTTTCGGAATTTGATTTCACAAAAAATTGAATTGAGTGAAAAACGATTACAACTGCTGCGAAGTGGTAAAAGTCCTGAACCAGTGTTGGGTAGATTGATCTGTAGTTGTAATCAGGTGGGTGAGGGCAATTTGCAACAAAAAATAAAGGCAGGATGCGAGGATCTGGTTCAGTTATGCCAATTGACCGGTGCTGGACTGGGTTGTGGATCTTGCAGATCAGAAGTGAATAGGATATTGAATGAGACATTGGTGCCTTCGAAAACATTGGAATACGTATGATCAGGATCAATGAATATCTAAACATGGGTAAAGAGCCAGAGATCAGATCACTGTTCTATTTCGAATTTGAAAAACAATTTATGGAAGATGGTATTCGCTGTATACCCATGATAGTTCGATATAAATTGGACATGGTCGCTATCAAATTGAGCCTTGCTGCATGGTGTAAATTTAGCATGAACGAGCGGTTTCTTTTGTCCACTTTGCCTACGGAATCCATTGATGAAATGACTCGGTATGATAGTATACTTAGTCTTTTGATCTGGAATTATACTGCATGTATTCCTCAGCGAATGTCTGAAAATTATGGGTTGCCCGCAATGGATAAAGATGTTTTTGATCAGGTCCAATCTCGATGCAAACAATATGATAAAATTCTCACTTGGTCCGAATGGTTGGCATTGACTGATTTAGAACGATTTACTTTATCTAAATTGCTCAAACCCGGCCACGAAAGTAAAAACTTTTTGCCGGCACTAAAAGAATTTGGTTTAATTCATGAAACAATATCCTTATGGGCGTAAATACTACATTTTTAAAATTTATAACCATTAAAATTAATTGTCATGGAGGTATACTTTCGACGGGAGGTTTGAATCAAGTCTTGGACATCTTAAAGGATATCTATATTGAACGAATACGATTTGGACTTCGACAATGTATCTATGTTGAAGTGCATAGAAACATAGTGGATTACTTTATAAAAAGAATCGAGTTAATCGGTATCGAATGCGAAGTTAATTCAGACCATTTTCCGAACATTGTCAGTGGTTATCCTGCGGAAGAGTTGTTTCTTACGACGACTTGGTTGAGTGAGGGTGTGTATAAAGATATCCTGGACACCCTGGATTATAAACCTCGATTCAAAATCAATCTGGTAGATAGTGTACAATCATTTACTCCTTTATTCACCGGCAATATCAATTGGGTAGCTTCTATTCGTCATGCTCAATACTGGCATTTATATCTTCGATTTCCTAAAACCAATATCGTAAAACAATGGAAGTCTATGGTCTATACCACCGATTTGATGCGGTTTTCAAAACGACTGGAAACATATATATTGGATCAAGCTGCTTTTAATAGCGCTTCAGACTCATCGTATATGGAATTGCTGATTCGACATATGGATGAAGCGGATTGGATATCCATCATAAACGACGAGCATTTGGATCTTTCACCTTTTAGTATGGCTTATTATGAAGGATTGAACAAACAAGATGAAGACCATTTTTGGCTCGGAATCTATAAAAGGGATGAAGGGTATTCCGTCCATTTTTTAAAAGATCTGTGTACGCTATGCCTAGATACTCGTATAGGTCAAATCTGTACGACTCCTTGGAAATCGATCATCATAAAAGGAATCGAAGCCAAAGATCGTACACTGTGGAATCAATTGTTAAATCGCCATGCTATCAATGTACGCCATCCTCTTAATGAACTCAATTTTCAAATAGAAGATAATAGTACAGATGCGCTACAGTTAAAAAAATATTTGGTGCATCACTTTAATGTCGATGATACCAGGACACAGGGTATTTGTTTTGGTATAAAGACCAGACCTAAATCAGAGATTTTTTGTAATATCCTGATACGTAAACGATATTTGATTCATTTGGGCCCCATCCGTTTATTACCGGCTTATGATATCCTTGTGGCGAAAGATTTTAATCCAAACGAGCGTACGGGATATGTCTTTGCGTCAGCATTATTTAAGTATTTACTCCCCGATCAATTAATCAATTGTATCACTTCCTATTACCGCAAGTACGCAATTCAGCAGCACCAAATTCCAGAGCCGACTATTGACCAGAGCTTTACAGCTATTCCGGCATCTTATGATTCATCTCATATTTTTCAATGCCCACATTGTTTGACCTGGACTGAAGAGGGAATGGATTCAGCCATGCTACAGGACTATCAGTGTACAGTCTGTGAAGCCCCCGGTATCGACTTTAAATGGATCGATCGGTCGGTACTCTTGACTGAGATGGCTTAGCCATTAAGTTGAAATGCATTTTAGTTGACTTATTTGTGTTTTAAGCAATAGTTAGCGTATAAATAAAAAAATACTGCCCTCCAACGTAGACGGGCAGTAAAATTCACCTTATCCTAAAAACATTTTTTTTCTGCTCACAACCTTATTATCGTATCGAACTTTGTACAATAGATATTCCGGTTAAATTAATTGATGGCTTAGCCATCCATTAAAATGCTTTTTTCTATAGGTGAGGTAGATATATATGTTATCGAATAATAAGTGGAACAAATGGAATGAATATTGCCCTCTTATTTCGAGGACCAGTATTCATACAGCTTATCTTATCAATACTATTTTCCTACTTACAACCTGATTGTCATATAGTATTTTGTACACATACGTACCTTCAGTTAATCTTTCTGAACGTACCTCTGCTTTAAAATTTATTTTGCCTTGTGTCGGCTCGTGGCGCATTTGGTCCGAGTCTGATATGCTTTGCATCGTCGGACACACTTTGCAAATCATGCAAATGCATCAGGGTTTAATAAGTGGACAAAGTGCACTTATTTAGTTAAATCCTGCTTTTGATTTATGTTTTTAAATGAATTAGTAAATGGTTTGGCAACATTAATAAACTTGGTGTCCAGAATTTCTATTATATATTTTAAACTATAATTGTTAATCTTACCATTCAAGGTCATTTGCGTAATACGCTGGAGTCCAGATGCTGAGTAAATTCCCAATAAGGGTTCTATCTGACCGTCATGCTTGAATAGGATGGCATCTTTGGGAACATCTTCAGATCGAGACTTTAATAACAGGTTAATCAATTCTGTGGATATATAGGGCATATCACACGCAAATACCAATAGATCATCTTGGGGATAAGCAAGATGAATGCTGCATATACCTTTAAGTGGGCCATGACAGGGAAGCTCCAAAAGATCTGGGATAATTATTTGATTATGGAATAATGTCCGGTAGACTTTATCTTGCTCTGAACGCAAGGATAAAATGGCATGGTGGACATAAGGGGTTACCTTGTGTATAAGGTCAGCGACCATACTACTTCCTTGCCATGGCATTATCCCTTTGTCTTCACCCATTCGGGAACTTAGTCCACCGCAAAGGATAGCTGCATGGATCATGATTTACTTGCGATGAGATGGAGTATCTGCATGCCCCAGGCTTTTATCAGGTGCTACGAGGTCTCTTACGCGTTGTTTCAATTCTTTGATCTCGGGAAACCCGCCATACTCTTTGCGATCAAATACGAGCGTGCCATCGACTTTAATAGAGAAACTACCATTGGTAATACTGGGTACAAGGGTGAGGGATTCTATTTCATCTTCAAAGGAGCTGAGAAATTCCTGTGCAAAATATGCTGCTCGCAATAGCCAATTGCATTTTGGACAATATTCAATGGTGATAGCATGTTTCATGACTGAACAGAAGATGATTTAAAAATAAATACAAATATAGTCCGATTACCCAAATCAGTCAGACAGAGTTTGTGGTACGGCAGAGACAGATTGGAAATGCCATTCCCAGACATCACCATCTTCAGGATCATGAACAATACCAATAAATTTGAAATTATTTTTAGCCAGGATTTTTGTAGAATAATTATGGTCGGGTAGCGTCCTGGCAGTGATCAAAACAGCCGGGTCAGATGTAAGAGATAAATCGACTAGCAATTTGCATATCTGACTTCCGATACCTTGGTTTCTACTTTTTTCAAAAGTACCATATGCAATTTCTACTACCCCATTATTCGGTTTACCTTTATAGCCACCCGAACCGACGATTTCATTAGATTGAATAACTAAATATCCAATCCAAGGAGGTGTAAATCCTATTTTTTGATAATAAGCCACAGTCATTTCTATAATCTCCCGACAGTCTGGATGATTACAAATCCCGATATTTTCGGACAGGTGTTCTTTTATCGGAATAAGATGCATCGATTTATTGTTTATGAATTAAAATTTATAATTCGAAATAGTCAAATATATTTTTCCTGTATTGGAATCTTTTATTATTTTATCTTCAATAGAGTTTGACCTATTGATATCTGTCGTCATTCCTTTTGGGATTTTAAATTTTTTAATATCCACTGTAAAAACGATACGATCCGGTAATCCCCTCATTTTTTGGGATTTATAATAATTTTCTATTCCTATTGTTCCGTTTTCTCGGGTCGTGATCTGAGATTTATAGACCAGACTATTGATCGGGTCTATCCATAATTTGGCCAGCACGACATCACCAGTGTCACTATTGGGTATTATACTGATGATGTCCGTGATGTTATCTTTGATCGTCTCTTTGCCTGAACGCACCGCAGTAAAAGAATTAGTATCCTGTATGATATTAGGTAAATTATTGATGCCCTGTTTAGGAAGTACCACGATACCTTTAGAAATTAATTTGAATTTATCTTTTTGATTGAACAAAATACTGGCTTGTGTTGGTTGGATCTTTATCATGGGTAAGTCAGCTTCGATGTAGGCATCAGCAGTATATGCTTTTATAGTATTCATTTTATGGTACACCTCTCCTATTAATGTATTGGCAGTCTTTTGTGCCGATAAAAATGGTACAAAGGTCAACCAGATATATACGGCCAGCAGTATTGTTTTGTTAAAATATGGCATCAGGATAGAATATCTTTTTTTGTGAATTTATATAATGCAATACTCATCAGGCCTACGATATGCAGTACTAAGATCCCTATAGAACTAAGTATTTCATTTAATCGAAGTGGCTGTTCAAAAAAGCTCCGCCAGCTAGCCATATGCGTAGTAAATAAAAAGGGTCTGATCGGGTCAAACACTTTTACATCCATTGTATTGATGATGGTAAATAAAATAATGATGGACATCGTAGTCACAATCGGTCCAATGGAGTTGTCTGTAAAACAGGATAACGTGGTGGACAACGTGGCCACGGTGATAAGCGAGAGAAAAGCGATTAAAAAAGCAGATGCAAACCGCCAGTTGGTATCACCTTGTTGTAATATGACGAGGCCATCACTGTTCAAAACCAGTATGTCCCCAAGACCAAATATAAACCTACCTAAGCCCAGCGACATAAGTGCCAGCCAAATCAGTATAACTAAGGTATAGATATAACCTGCTATAAATTTAGAAAGCAACAATTGGCTTCTGGAGATCGGCTTAGTACCTAGCATCCTTAAGGTACCCATGGCAGCTTCTCCGGATATCATATCCCCTGTGACCAGAGCAATCAGCAATGGTATCTGTATGATCAATAATTGTAATACTATAAATGCTACAAGATTGCCATTAAGAATATTCCCATTGAAAAGCAGGGTTTGCTCAAACGATGCTGTGAGCAACGAAATATAAGACAAACCGTCTACCTTAAGTGCGAATAGGATGACACCGACCAATACACTGACGGCCAATAAGCTGATATAACTGCGAGGCTTGGCAGCAATTTTTATAAACTCGTTGTATATACTATTGAGTAGCATTATTTCTGTAAGGCTTTAAGAAAATAATCTTCTAATTTGCGTTTTGAGCTGATACTGTAGATTTGTACTTGGTTTTTTACAAGTAGAGTGTTGATCTCTGCGACCTCTTGCCGTGAGGCATTTACAGTGAGATGAGTATTGTTTATAACGGCTATGCTTAATAATTTAAACGTATGTTCAATTATTTTTTGGGCAACTTGCGCATCACTGACCTCCATCGTTACCACTAATTCCTGTTGATTGAGCAGCTCGTGGACACTGCCTTGCACGATCATTTGACCCTTGTCTATGATGATCATTTGATCAGCTATAAGCTCTATCTCTGATAAGATATGTGAGGATAGCACTACAGTCTTGTTTTGTTCATTTTTTAATCTTAAAATCAAATTGCGGATATCGATGATTCCCTGTGGATCAAGGCCTGTCGTTGGTTCATCCAAGATGATTAATTCAGGATTATGTAGTAGCGTTTGGGCTATTCCCAATCGTTGCTTCATACCGTGTGAGAAACCACTTACCTTATCCTTTTCACGGCCTTTGAGCCCGACATATTCGAGCATTTCATATATTTTGCGTTGACTGATATCGGATCCAGACAACCGGCCAAAAATCTCTAAATTTTTTTTAGCAGATAAATATTTATAAAAATCTGGTTTTTCGATAATGCTTCCAATATTGCGTAAGATCGCAGAACGGTGGTGAGCTAGATCTTTACCAAAAATTTTAATTGTGCCTTGAGTCGGTGAAATCAATGAAAGCATACACCTCAAAGCTGTGCTTTTTCCGGCTCCATTGGGTCCTAAAAATCCAAACACGTTGCCTTGGTAGACTTCAAAACTCACATTTCGTAGCGCCTCATAATTTCCATACCACTTCGACAGGCCTTTTATTTCTACAATTTTCTCACTCATGGTCTTAACCAACGTACATTAAGTATCCCTCATATCAGAGGCTAACATTGTTTTTTATTTGGACCACAAAGATAAAACATTAGCAGCGGCAAGGCCGCTTTATTTTTTATAAATTTGGCTTTTAATTGATTGATACCCAACGAATTTATCTCTAAAAATATTTACCTTGACCTTATGAGTAAAAATCTCCTCTTCATGGTACTTGCGATCTATATGTCGTGTGGCGTACCTACTCCGGCTCATCACAAAAAAGCAGCCCCTGCTTTCGTTTCAAGACCCAATATTCTATGGTTAGTCGCTGAAGATCTGAGCCCAGTCATCCCACCTTTTGGAGATTCTACCATCACTACACCGGCATTGAGTCGATTAGCTGCAGAGGGTGTACGATATACGCACGTTTTCAGCCCTTCAGGGGTATGTGCCCCGAGCAGAGCCGCACTAGCTATGGGTATGTATCCGGCGCACATCGGCGCACAACACATGCGGACGGGATTTTGGGCCAGTGGGCGACCGACTGTAGCACAAATGGAGGCACAGCGAGTAGCTTTTCCTCCAGACTTACCTTATTATGAAGCGATGCCGCCTGCTATAGCCCGGATGCACAGTGAATACTTGCGTCAAGGCGGTTATTATTGTAGCAATCGATTTAAACAAGATTATCAATTTGTAGCGCCTGTCACCGCTTGGGATGATTGCAGTCCGACCGCTCACTGGCGGGGTCGAGCAACGGGTCAACCTTTTTTTTCGATTTTCAATTTTGAAGTCACCCACGAATCTCAGATCTGGGCCAGAGCCAAAGATTCACTTTGGATTGACTCCACTAGCCAAGTGCCGATCCCTCCTTATTTGCCGACTGCACCTATCGCTATGCAGGATGTTCGCCGCATGTATTCCAATATCAAAATCATGGATGATCAGGTTGGCAAAATTCTTCATGATCTGGAAACAGACGGATTATTAGCTAATACGATCGTGTTTTGGTTTGCGGATCATGGGGGGCCTTTACCTAGACAAAAAAGATTATGTTATGATTCAGGGTTGAGAGCCCCATTGATCATTAGGTATCCTGACCAATGGCGTGCTGGTACAATAGATAGTCAATTGATCAGCTTTGTGGATTTTCTTCCGACTCTGATATCCATGGCTGGTCTATCTCCAACTACCCTGACAGACGGTAGAAATTTTAACGGCAAAAATCAATCGCTCCTGAAACGAAAATATATCCATGGTGGAAGTGATCGAATGGATGAAAAATATGACATGACCCGTGCAGTACGGGACCAACGCTACAAGTATTTAAGAAATTTTGACACCACCAAACCATATTACCTACCGGTACGATACAGGGAGCAGATGCCCACCATGCAGGAACTATTGAGGCTCAATATTCAAGGCCTACTTAATCCGATTCAAGCCCAGTGGTTCAGATCAACTAAAGCCAAGGAAGAACTGTTTGATACATATACCGATCCATATGAACTTAATAATCTCGCCTCCTATACCAAATATCAGTCTACTCTCATCGAACTACGAAATGAATGTGATCGCTGGATGGCTGACATCGAAGATAAGGGTAGGATCGACGAAAAGGTATATGTAAAAAGTATCTGGAATGGCGATCATCAACCCATTACAAAAGAGCCGGAAGTTATTCATCAAGCTAATCGAGTGACCATCCATTCTCCCACAGCGGGAGCCAGTATAGGATATAAAATTATAAGGGGGTCTTTAGAACCTACAGCTTGGGCTATTTATCAAGGGCCAATTGATGTGCCGAATGATTATAAATTAAAGATTATAGCACATAGAATTGGCTTCCTCCCAAGTCGTATCTTAGAGTATAATTTCAATTAGAAGTACATGAAAATAAGCTCATCTGATCTCAGTCATCACAACGAACTCTTTCATAATCAACATCACCATCGACTTCAATTTATTCAATCGCAATTGAATCTATCGGAGTCGATTATTCAGAAACTTATCGATTTCCAGATCGCCATTCCCTCCTGGGCATTAGGTACCGGAGGTACTCGTTTTGGAAGATTTTCAGGTGGTGGTGAGCCTCGCAACCTGGTTGAAAAAATAGAAGATGTAGGTCTTATTCATGCCCTCAATCGATCGAGTGGAGCCATATCATTACACATTCCGTGGGATATCCCTGATAATCCTGAAAGCATAAAATCCTTAGCAATCACACATGGCCTCACATTTGATGCGGTCAATTCAAATACGTTTCAAGATCAGGCCAATCAAAAATTGAGTTATAAGTTCGGCTCGTTACAGCATACGGACCAGGCTACTCGCCGCCAAGCTATCGATCATAATATTGAGGTCATACAGCATGGGATCGAGCTAGGCTCTAAATCGATTACCATATGGTTATCCGATGGCTCCTGTTTTCCAGGCCAATTAAATTTTAGAGGAGCATTTGAACGTACGCTGGAGAGCCTTCGTATAATCTACCAGCAGCTGCCCAGAGACTGGAAGATGTTTGTCGAATATAAAGCGTATGAACCTAATTTCTATTCTATGACCGTAGGGGACTGGGGTCAATCAATGTTGTATGCTCAAAAATTAGGTGATCAAGCGTATACCCTGGTTGATCTAGGCCATCATTTACCTCATGCCAATATTGAGCAAATCGTTTCATTATTGTTGATGGAAAAAAAATTGGGTGGTTTTCATTTTAATGATAGCAAATACGGTGATGATGATCTCACCGTGGGGAGTATCAACCCCTACCAATTGTTTCTGATATTCATAGAGTTGGTAGAAGGGATGGATGCTCGGGGTATGAATCATGCTACTGATTTGGGATGGATGATCGATGCCTCACACAATGTAAAAGATCCGATAGAAGATCTCCTGCAATCAGTAGAGGCCATCTTGCAAGCCTACGCTAAAGCCCTGTGCGTAGATGCTGCTGCATTGGCCTCTGCGCAACTACATAATGATGTAAGCCTTTGTCAGGAGCTATTACAGGCCGCATACCTCACTGATGTGAGACCCTTGGTGACCGAAGCCCGATTAAGAGCCGGTGGAGCACTCGATCCGATCGGATATTATAGAACTCAGAGCTTGAGGGCAAAATTGATTGAATCCAGAGGCTCAGCGAGTAAGGCCACTGGCTTATAGACCTGTGACATTATAATAGGCAAAGTATGAATGCTCATATAGCAATCCTAGACATTGGCAAGACCAATAAAAAACTTTTAGTATTTGATACGTTATATCGTGTGGTGTATGAGCACAGCGCTGTCCTAGAGGAAACTATAGATGAAGATGGTTTTGTGTGTGAAGATGTATATGCATTGGCTGCATGGTGCCAAGAGCAGATCATGTATATTTTAAAACAACCAGATTATAATGTTGTAGCACTCAATTTTGCGGCCTATGGTGCCAGCTTTGTATACATCGATGAATTGGGCGAGCCATTGACCCCGCTCTATAACTATCTCAAACCATTAGAAGCAACTGTACAGTCGACTTTTTACAAAATGTATGGAAGTTCGCGTCGGTTATCACTAGAGACCTGCTCTCCAGCATTGGGTTTACTCAATTCTGGTTTACAATTCTTTCGAATAAAACAAGTTGCACCCGATCGATATGGGCAGATCAAATATGCGCTGCATTTACCGCAATATTTAAGTTACTTATTCTCCCAAATCGCACTGACCGAAAAAACCAGTATTGGCTGTCATACGATGTTATGGGATTTTACATCAGATCAATATCATCCTTGGGTGGTGAGGGAAGGCTTACATCAAAAGTTTGCCCCAATGCAGTCACCGCAATCGACCATACTCCAACATTTTGATAATAAACAGATTCAAGTGGGCACGGGCCTTCACGATAGCTCGGCCGCTCTGATCCCATATCTGCAGGCTATAACTACGCCATTTATCTTATTGTCTACAGGCACTTGGAGTATCGCGCTCAACCCATTTAATTCGATTCCGTTGACTGATGAAGAATTGCATCAGGATTGTCTATGTTATCTGAGTTATTTAGGTCATCCAGTTAAGGCGTCCCGATTGTTTTTAGGGTTTGAACTTCAGGAGCAGCTAGAGCTTTTGTCCATTCATTTTGGAAAAGCAGAGCTCTATTTCCTGAACTTAGCCTATGATCCTACATATCTTTCGTATGCGAGTCTAGCATCTGATTTCGCCTATATGGGTCCTCAAGGCCTGCGGAGATCTGGATTTGAAAAAAGAAATTGGGCAGAGATAGACGATCCAGATATAGCCTATCATGTCCTCATCTATGACTTGGTCCGATTGCAGAAAAAATCTATCCAATTGATAGAGGATCAGACTATTAAAGAACTTTATGTAGATGGAGGGTTTTCAAAAAATCGAGCATTTATGGTCATGTTAGCTACCGCTTTTCCAGCATGGAGGGTACACGCCGCTACAGTGGCTCAGGCCTCAGCGCTGGGTGCTGCTCTGGCGATACATCAAGAATGGAATAAAAGTGCAATACCAGAAGACTTGATTCAAAAGACTTTAATTACCATTTGAGAGAGATTTTCTTTTTGCCCCTCGATTTTACCTTAGATTTTAACCAGCTTTTAAGAATGTGATTAGGATTTCTTAGGGCAAGTCGACTAAATTAATTGTAATTTTAGGCCTCATTTTACCTTATTTTTAGCTTATTAATTATGAAGCAGCTTTCTTTTATCACTCGGATGTGCGCCTTGATCCTGATCGCCATGTTTTCATATGGTGCGTCAGCCCAAACCACCAAAGCGGCTTACCCTGCTACTCATGAAGGTTGGATTACAAACTTAGATGAAGCATTTGCAAAATCCAAAAAATTAAACAAACCCATCATGGCTAATTTTACAGGTAGTGACTGGTGTGGCTGGTGTCATCGATTGTCCGCTGCAGTATTTTTAAAAGAAGATTTTAAAAAGTGGGCTGCCAAAAATGTGATTTTATTAGAATTGGATTTTCCTCGCCGAAAACAACTACCTGCAGAATTGCAATCCCAGAATGCTTCACTTCAACAAGCATTCCAAGTCAGTGGTTATCCGACCATTTGGGTATTTGACTTGGATAAAGACGCCAAAACTAAACAGTACAGCATAAAAGCATTGGGCAAAACCGGATATGTAGCTACCGTGCAAGAATTTGTCACTGGCGTGGACCAGATGATAGCCAAAAGATCTAAGGTGTAAAGTACGCCAAGACCCATCTCGTCCTTTTTTATCGGTCTGAGTTGCCTTTTTTATTGGCGGCGAATTTATAGCTATAGCCCAAACGTATCACCTGAGTCTCATAATAATCGTTACTGATATATTGAAAGCCATTGCCTTTGATTTCTTTGTAAATAACCATGGTATTGAGTAAGTCAGTTGCATTTAAAAACAGCTCACCTTTGCCTTTTTGAAATGATCGACTGATCCCGCCATCCAATGAAAAGCGGCTTCCGATTTTACCCTGAGGGATAAGATCCGGGGCAAGGTATACAGCACTGATATTGGTTTTATACCATTTAGCGAAAAGGATATTTGTATTCCACTTTACATTGCCGGAAAATAGTTTTTCAGTAGCTGAGGAGTATATCGTTGGTACCGGATAGATAGCCCTAATGGTAAATGCATTTAATTGATTGTGATAGCCATTTACATTAAAGCTGAATGAAAACGAGTTTGATACTTTTTGGTTCAAGACCATTTCGATACCAGTATTGAAACTCTTACCGGCATTTTGCATGATATTATAGATGATAGGGCTACCAGGGACCACTGTGGCTATCCGTGTGATGGTACCCACTGCGGCACGATGATAGAGCGCCGTATACAGGTAGCCTTTAGCCCATCCTGATTTATACCCCAATTCAAAAAGATTGGTAAATTGAGGTTTAAGGGCCGGGTCGCCTAACTTGACGATCTCGACATCATCATATTTTGGGAATACTCTGATGTCTAATTCATTTGGACGATCTACTCTGCGATTAAAGAAAAAAGAGATTTTATTCATTTCATCGAGTCGATACGCCATGCGTACATTGGGAAACGGTTTGGTATACGTATAACCATCACTTTTATAGGTATTGTGATTGGGATCTACATTATATTGTACCGACACATATTCCATCCTTAGACCAGCCTCCAATTCCAGTTGCTCATTTTCATAGACAATGTTGCCATACACTGCAGGTATGTTTTCTTTGTATACAGCTGATCCACCAGCATTGACATCGAGAGGAGAGTGGATGCCCGGTATAAATAACATATTCGTAGGGATGTTTCGAAATCGATATTTGATCCCTCCCTCTACACGACCATAGCGAAATGGCCGACTATAATCCAGATTAAAATCTGTGACATGTTCATCCGATAATAATTCGAATGCATCTTGACTCGTATACTCTTTGACGATGGTGGTAAAAAAATACTTTTCATCTTCTTTATGAAAGGTGTAATTCAATCCAATGTTTAGTAAATGGCCGGGTTGAGAAAATTTATGTTGAAAAGTGCCTGAAGCAGTTGCAGTGATTTTGATCTCGTCTTCAAGAAACTGCCAAAGTTTTTTTCGGAAGGAAAGGTCTTGATTAAAAAACGGCTCATCACCGTAGTCTAAGATTTTTTCAGTGTTGTAAAGTCCAGATACGGAAAATAGGTTTTTTCCATTAACATTCCAGTCTACTCCTGTACGTACCGTTTTAAAAGTCGTATTTCGATTTCGTTTGGTTTGTTGGCGGATCACCTCGCCACCGGAATAGGTACGAGTGACAAATTCATTTTTGTTCAGAGTAGGGTTGTAATACCAATCTAGATGTCCAAAGGCATTTATTTTTTTTGCTCTATAATTGAAGGCAATGGCAGGATTGATTTTAGGGGTAGCTCGATATTGAGGACGAATGCCAGGCAGGTTTTCTTTTTTAATCCATAAGGCACCAAGTCCTGTAGTCAAGCCTAATTTACCATTCCAACCCTCTTGATTTGTTTTTTTGAAAACAATATTTATAATTCCGGCATGACCATTTGCATCGTATTTGGCGGAGGGATTATTGATAATTTCTATTCGATCTACATTAGAAGAAGGGATATTATCGAGACTTGTCTGATGACCAAACCCTGTCAATGCAGTTTGTTTGCCATCGACCAACACCGCCACCCGATCACTCCCGCGCAAGTGGATCTTGCCATCCTCTATTGTCACACTTGGCAGGTTTTGCATAGCCTGAAGGATAGAACCTCCGGCAGCGGCCAGATTATTTTCTAAAGAATACGTTTTTTTGTCCAATTTACCTGAAACTTCATCCTGTGTGGCGGTGATCGTGATTTCAGTTAAAGACTGATCTTTCATTTCCAATTCTGTAACTGCTAAGTCCAGATATTCGGATAAACTACCGACATAAATCGATTGAGTCAACGATTGAAAACCAATGAATGAATAATTAATGAGATAATTACCAGGCTTGACCCCTGCTAGGGTATATCTACCATCGTCATTGGTGAAAGTGCCAGATACAAAAGCGCTGTCCTTCACTTTTAAAAGTAAAACATTGACAAATGCCAGATTTGATTTTTCTTCTTTAGATTTAATCACTCCAGATAGCGTGACCAAATTTCCTTGCGCTGATATGCGACTAATCGTCAAACAAATAAATACTAAACAAGCTAATCTCTTACGATAATCCATTCTGGTGCTTCAAAAATACGGCTTTATTTAAATAATCTTTGTAGATCATTTAGTTCATGAAAGCAAGTTGGCTCAACAACATAGACCCTTAGTTCAAAATTTAGGTAGACGAGCTATGATAAATCGTGGTCCTTTAAATATTAAATTAACTCGGTTGTGATATTTGAAGCTAAATGTAGTCGTATGGACTAAGGTATAATTACCTAAATTTGTAACATGTCATCTATTAAAAATATCATCTTCGATCTAGGCAATGTCATTATCGACCTTGATATTCCCCGCACGACTCTAGAAATGAATCGATTGATGCGACACCCCGACCGTCTAGACGAAACTTGGCAGGATCTACAGACTACGCTGTTACAATACGAAGTTGGAGCTATTTCAGATGAGTTATTTATCAATGCATTTATCCGTCATGCCCGGCCGCAGGTGTATGCACAACAAATCATCCGCGCTTGGAATGCAATGCTGATTGATATTCCTGCAGAACGATTGCAGTTTATGCATGAACTTAAGGCCAGAGGCTACAGGGTATACTTATTGAGCAATACTAACAATATACACCTCGACTGGGTCAATCGATACATGCTGAGACATCATCAATCCCCTACGTTGGATAATTGGTTCGATCATTCGTATTACTCTCACCTGATCAATCATAGAAAGCCCAATGCCAGTTGTTTTGAATATGTGTTGCAACATGCACAATTGACTGCAGAGGAAACCTTGTTTGTAGACGACATCTATGAAAATATAGTTGGTGCGCAGGCAGTAGGCATCAGGGGTATGCATCTGATCGCAGGGCACGATGTAGTCAGCACGCTCAAAACATATTTATCTATTTAATGCATTCATTCTAGAGCGCCTATGTCCGTCACTTTGACTGTACTGGAAGGTATATCGCTGATGCGCCAATACTGCAACTTTCAGGAGCGGTGTCATCAGGATGTAAGGACTAAAGGACTAAGTATGGGATTTCGGGGTCATGATCTGGAGGAGATTATAGCGACTATGATCACGGATGGACTATTAGATGAAGAGCGGTATGCTCGGGCATTGGCCAGGGGTAAATTTAGAAACAATGCATGGGGGAAAATTAAAATCACTCAAGCACTCAAACAGCACGCTATACCTGAATATTGTATTCGCAAAGCCCTGACGGAGATAGATGATCCTGAATATCGTCAAGTCCTGAGAAAATTAATTCAAACCAAACAAAGACTTTTGGGTAAGACTAGCTCCTCCTCAGAACTTAAAAAGAAAACAATCAACTACCTCCTTCAAAAAGGATTTGAATACGACATCATACTTGAAGAATTAAAGCGCAACGCTGATCAATAGATCAACATTTTTTGAACCCAAGGGATTTGATTTGATTGCATTCGCAAGACATAGATTCCTTTTGGAAGATCAGCGACAGAAAATCGATCATTTTGGGAAGAACCTTTTTTAACCAATGTACCCTGAGCCGTAAATAATTCAACCTTATAGTTTGCTGTTTCCTGATTAGGAGGCAATTGTATTTCTGCTAATGCAGCTCTATAATATGCAAGTGGGATTGTAGCTCCAGATTGCAACACGATCATACTGGAATAGTCAAATTGACCATCTAGGTCCATGGTTTTTAATCTATAGTAGTTTTTAGTTTTGAATGGTTTGATGTCAGTAAAACGATATGTAGCTGCCGCACCTTTGGCCGCTACTGTTCCAATAGCAGAAAATAAATTGCCATCAGCGCTTTTTTCAATTTGATATTCATGTGTATGGAATTCAGAGGCAGTATTCCACTTTAGTTCAATGGATGGACCATTCCACTGGCCATTAAAGTGCACTAAAGACACAGGCAAGGCAGTGGTAGGTTCTATTGAACCCAGAATACCATTGACCAATCCAGCTAAAATTTCGCCATTTTCTAACTCCCCAAATGTGGTCACGCCTGCAGGGGTCATTTTTGAAATCGTCTTTACATCAATAGTGGCCAGTAAACCAGGTGCCCCAGCTACATATTTGAGAGCCCAGGCATGTCTTGAGTCAAAATCGGCAAATATATAATAGCCGCGCATGGAGGCATTACCGGGTTTGGTGCCTCTATAGACGAATCCTCCGGTGATGGAGTTGCCAAAGCCAGGGGTGTTGCACGGATTCCCACAATGTGAATACTCATAAATAGGATCAACAAAGACTCCGGTTTGACATCCGGAAAATCCAATAAGTCCTTCTCGACAATTCCAACCATAATTATTACCTCCTGCACCGGCCGCTTCAAAATTTACTTCTTCCCGTTTGTCCTGACCAACATCAGCGATCCAGAGGTTACCATTAGATTTGTCAAAACTTATACGCCATGGATTTCGTACTCCAAAATCCCATATTTCGGGCTTGAATCCAACAGTAGCAGCGAATGGATTATCTACAGGCACATCATATGGATCATTATCCGGTGTATTAATATTCAATCGTAAGATCTTACCCAGAAAAGTGTTAATATTTTGCCCATTTCCGGCAGGGTCACCAACACTACCGCCATCGCCAGTAGTGACATACAAATATCCGTCTATCGGACTGAAACAAAGATCGCCCGCCTTATGATTATCAAATTGAGCTGTCGTGATCAATAAGATTTCTTTCAAAGTAGAGTTGCTCACCGTAGCATTGGATGCGGGGTTGGCCGCTGTAAATCGAACGATACGGGTATGTCGAGTTCCATTTGGATTATAATTCACAAAAAAATGACCGTTAGTCTTAAAGTTGGGATGGAATGCCAAACCTAACAACCCTTTTTCTCCGGTTGCAGCTACCATGGTGTCCAAATTTAACAAAGTACCTAAGGTATTAAAGGCACTGTCTAATATCGTGACCCGACCTGCTTGGTTGGCTACAAATATTCGGCCGCTACTGTCCCCAGCATGGGTGATATCCGTGACCACGCCTAGTCCTGCTTTTTTATTCGTAAATTTTAATTGAGCATTGAGAATAAAAGGCGCCCAAAAAACGAGTAAGAGTAAAAGTTTAAAATTCATAGTTAGGTGTTTTAGTGTTATCTATAACTTAATTTTAAGGAATATTGTTATGATTTATTCAACAATTCTTAAAATAATAGGATTTATTTCCGAAAGTGGCAATTATGTAACAAAGTAAACGCAACGGTATGCTACAACCATTTTAGTTAAAAAAGATGCGCATGATTTAATTTTAATAATTGATGATCCTTGTATTTTTATATAGACTGATTTAAATTTATCCCCTCAACTTTAGATTCGGTTAGATCGTAATGAACAAATAAAATGAAGAATCAATCATGATCATCTTGATACCAGCTTGCATACAATTTTTGATATTTTTTGGGAGCAGTAATCCGCCAGGCTATGAGCAAAGCATCCCGCAAAAACTCCTTATTGACATCTGAGAGCTCTAAAGTAGTCCAACCAAGTTTACCCCAAGCATTGGGCACAGCATAGATTTTACCTTTGCCTAATGCGGTAAAAATATCCTGATACTCCGCATCAAACTTGAGGGTACATCGTTTTAGAGGCATATTGAGCGTGGCAAAAATCTTTTTGCTGACTCGGAAAGAAATGAGATCGAAATGAGGGTGTTCATCCGTATCCGGAAAAGAAAGAGCTAGGGCTTGAATTGTTTTTTTTGACAGCATCTGATAAAATTATGTTTTTGAAGGTTGGTCTACTGCAACCAATGCATCAAAAATGATATTTTTTTCAATTATCTATTTACACCCTCCACATTTGTAACAGCAAATCCAAAACCTGCATGACTGGCTACGATCGGCAAAAGTCTCTCGATAGCATGCAACAGAGTTCCATCGATAGGAATGGGTTCTTCCGGATAGTCATCCCAAGTTAAACGTAATGAAAATAATGGCTCTAATGCTTTTACGCGAGCCCAAAACATAGTGCCAATGGGGAACCAAATTTGGTCTGGCAATGAACTGATGCCAAGACGAGTTGCCAGTGAAATTGCATAAGGCAGATTGCGATCCCACCCTATGATATGAGGATCATCAGGAAACACGATACCAAGAGATGAGTCGGAAGAGAAACAACCCAATATGATATCGGCCATAGCGCTTTTTCCTCCTAATAGGTTTTCTAATAAAAAGTCATACCATGCTATTCCAATATTTTTATCTGATACGTGCATGCTTTTCTTGGTATGGATATGGCCTATGATATCATAAGATTTCAACAGAGTATAGTCAAGCGCAGTTAGCATTGGACCTATATCCCGACCTTTATTGGGTACGATTATGATTTCACATATTTTGCCCTGATAGGTATTAGCTAAGGTTTCCTTCACTTGTAGAAATACTGCATTGGATGGTACCGTGATGAACAAATCTGGCCGCACCTCATTTAGATTCAAACGCCACAATATCACAGTAAACAAATCGATATAATAGATGTGTATATGAAGAGCTATGCGCAGGGATGTATTCACTGTCTGCTTCATAGTCTGAGGAGTGATGACCTTGGTTCGCCACCTACCCGACGGCTTATTTGCCTTTAGATATTGGACTAATGCATCGGAACCAGGCTTATATGATGGGCAACTCTCTTTAAAAATTCCGGGATGAAATCCTGGAAAAAGTTTTCGTTGAAAATGATTTGAAGCATAGGACCTGACATAATGTCGAATGATGTCTTCCATTTTATAACTTCCATCAGGTAAATAATAATCAATAAGTGCTAACCGGGAATTTGATATATCTATTTTATCAATTTTTTCTTGTTTAGCATCGGCCACAGCCTGCAAAGCTATCTGCTCAATTTTATTGGCGTAATTTTCAAAATTAAAAAGTGAATTTGCTATGAGATGCAGTTGAATTCCTACGCTCTGGGCATTGACATGAGATTGGAGTATTGCTATGACTTTTTCAGCCATTATCGAGACATCGAGATAAGGGACCACACATTCATTTTGGAGACTATTTTCTTTGAGAATATTAGCTAAACCGGTGGAACAGTCAAAACAAATCAAAGGAAGTTTGTGTACCATGGCATCAATAGCCACATTTGGAAATGGGTCCAACCTGGAACATAGGAGAAAAACATCGGCATGTTGGTAAGCTAATTCAAGGTTGGCGACTTCATCTATAATAAAGACATGATGTTGTAAACCAGCACGATATATGTGTTCTTTAAGGTAAGCGGAATAATTAATGTCCTCAGGATCATACCCTTTGCCGATCCAGACAAAACGAAAATCATATACTGGATTAGATCTTAAAATAGCTGCAGCACATTGGATAAATAAATCTACTCCCTTACGGAATGTCACAGTTCCTATCCCCAAAATTACTTTAACTCGTGTTGTAGAACCTTTAGGCTTCAGGATATCCAGTATTCTCTGACTTTCCATTATAGTTTCAAAATCGGGATACAATGCATAGGGTATCTTACAAGCTCCCTGAGGGATTATGTGAACGTGATGTTTTTTCAATTCAGGATATAACTCAAAGACATTTTCCTTCGTCAAAGTATTGGAAAAAACGGTAGCAGTAGACCACAAGAGTGTTTCGTGAAACAGCCCATGGGGTCGAGTGATAGCTGCAAACTCGTGAATAAGTGTGACGGAAGCAAGGTTATATTTAGATGTAATGGGAAGGACTTTATAAGACTCAATACTATTTACAATCGAAAAACGAAAACTAAAGGTGGTAACTAATTTTTCAAAAAGGGCATTCAGCAATACATGATCACCGCGGGATTCCATCGGACCAACGACATAAGACCCTGCTTCCATGAAATACTCTTTAATGGACCCGGCAAATCCTTTATACAATAAAAGAAAGACGATATTATATTGATGGTGCCATTTCTGAGCCAGATTTAATAAAACTATAGGTGCTCCGGATCTACTGTCTTCATGGCTGATGAGTAACAAGGTTTCTTTTTTGGAATCGAAGGGCTTACTACCTTTTTGAATTTCAGCTTCGAATAAATCATTCCGATTTAAAAGTAAAGGAATGTGGTCTGGATTTTGGTAAGAGATCGAATTGAAATACTCGTGTGGGTTGTGGTATGTAATTTTTAATAAACTATGCAATAATTTACGGATAGGCCTCAAGCCTCTTTTTACCATTTTTTTTACGAGCTTAGGCATTCGACCGTGCACAGCCTGAAAAATAGTATGAATTGAATTCAAAAAATTGAATTTCATTTAAAAATCCCGAAAAAAGGGTATTAAAATTTTCAGAAAGCTAACTATTTTCTCCATTATTTTCATAAATTTGAGAGTTTAAGATAGAATTTGTTCTGACTTGAATATTTATTTTATTTTAGTATTAGTACCTACGAAAATTGCAAAAATTATACTCCATACATTGAAAACCCCCAGCCTATCGGCTCTAAAGAAATTTATTCATTCTACTTTTTTCAATACGAATAAGGATGGACCTACTATAAGCAAAACTTCATCTAAAGAAGAATTTCAAGTACCCCCTGAAAGCCTAACTAATTTTATAGTAGGGCCTGGTGATAATAAAATAGTAGGCGAAGAATTTTTCAAGCACTTTGTTAATATTGGAGGATTAAAACCTACTGATCAAGTGTTGGATGTGGGCTGCGGATTTGGACGGATGGCTATTCCATTGACTGGATATTTGACTCCTGCGACGAAATACAGAGGGTTTGATATAGTAAGGGAAGCCGTAGATTGGAGTACAAAAACAATAAGTTCCAGGTATTCAAATTTTAAATTTTTTCATTCAGATATTTATAATAAATGCTATAATCCAGCTGGTACCTTTAAAGGGGAAGTAAATAAATTTCCGTTTGAAGATAACTCCTTCGATTTTATTTTTCTTACTTCAGTGTTTACCCATATGTTACCTGATGAAATAGAAAATTATATGTCCGAGATATCCCGAGTCCTTAAAAAAAATGGAACCTGTTTTATTACATTCTTTTTATTAAATGAAGTCTCGTTACATAATATCAGTCAGCACTTGACCAAATTCCAATTTAAATATGAGTGCCAAATTGAAGCATGTAGATCTGATCACGAGACCATACCCGAGGCCGTCGTGGGTTATGATGAGGAATATGTACAAAAACTCTTCGAAAGACATTCACTTAAAATTAAAAGCCCTATTCATTTTGGATTCTGGAGTGGAAGGAAAGATTTTTTATCCTTTCAAGACATTATAGTCGCCGTGAAGTAAAGCTTTTAATTTTAACTTAAGTAGAATCCTAAAAAATGAAAAAGCATGACCAGTCTTTTTTAACAATACTTGTTAAAATATGGCATAGAACACATTAGTTTTATATATTTAGCTTGGTTACTTTTCTTCAGAATTTAGTTTAGAAGGGTTGGGGTGCAAAAATGTAGAATACATTAAGCGTTCTAAGGATTCAAATACAACAACATCTGGCTTTTCTTGCTCTATGATATTGGCCATAAAAAAGGAATTTCGAATAAACACCGTTTCTTCAAAATTCATATTTAAAAATGGAATCATGTAAGCAGAAAAGGAGTCACCAAATAACATTAGTTTCTTTCCAGAACCATTAATTGTTTTATTATGAAAACGCAGCAATACATTATCAGGGAAAGAATAATTTAATACAAATGATGTATCTTTTAGTGTAATATGATATTCTTTACGATTGTAAATTGACTTTAGGCCTATAAGATTGGATAAGTCACTATTGTTTTGATTGAATTCCAAAACATCAACACCTGAATTCTTGAGTGCTTGAAGTTTTGGGATAGATTTATTTATTTCGTTCATTAAATACTGATAACCTTTAAAAGCTCCATACTGATTCCAATGGGTGTCTTTGGAATAATAAGTTTCTCGCTGGATTTTGCCAGCTATTAATGAATCAGTGGGATCAAGAATTTCTATTAAACTGGATTTTTTAAATTTTGTTTTATAATAGTCTAGAAAATTGTATCCGTAATCACTTTTGAGTAATAGTATGATGGCATATATTCAGGATAAATTTGCTCCTTATTTCTAGGAGTGAATACATAAAATTTACAGTTCATTTTTTCTAGTCATTTTTTTCGTTGGATAAAGTTTGATAAAATGTAGGAGTCTTTTGTAGTATCGATTTGTGTAATTTTTCTATAATCATGTTGGATGCCTAGATCATTAAAAAAAAACCAACCCGAGGAAGTCAACAACGAAACGTTTGGTAATATTGAAGTATTGAATATTTTGGCATGAAGGTATGATTGCATAAAAAATAAATAATTTCTGAAAGCAAAATGATCTTTTGTGTAATCAGTGATCTGCTCAGGATATTTATACATATTTTTTAAATTTAAATGAGGCATTGAATTTAACTTACGATTTTCGCTATTATTTAAATCAGGTATTATTATAAAAATACTATTGACAAAAAATACAAATAACAGGCAAAAGAAAATGATCGAAAGAGGAAAAACTGAATGAGCAGTCTTATTTGATCCGATTTGTGCTTTTGGCTTAAAATCTAACTTGTTGAAGTTAATGGACAAAAGGATTAGAACTGGAAATACATAGGACAGAAGCCAAAACTCCTTGTTAAATGACTTGGAGGAAGTAGTCGAAAGTAATGATCTTAAAAATATGGGGTCCAGATCTATAAAATTTGATCCAGCAGTTGTTTCTATTTGTATGTAGCTGCTTGTTTGATCTTCAATATGAGTAGAGGAAGAAAGATGAAATATTTTAGATATGCTATCTATTCCATTCCAAGCATAAAGATATTTAGAATGAGATAAATGTTTTTTTGAGGTGTAGAATCCTTCTATAAAAAGTGTATTAGATGAGTCGCCTAGATTTAGTCGTAAATTTTTTAAATTCGATAAATCATCTATTTCAAAAATTATTGATGCTCCAAATGGGCTTGCCGTCAAAACTTTTGAAATAATTTTATTTTCAGAAACTAAGCCGGATGGGTAAGCCAGGGAAACCGGAGTAGTATTAAAGCTTTTTATAATTATATTTATAATCAAGAAGTCTATTTTAACACTTGATAGTATAAAATGGATTAAACTCGCCAAGCTGGTAAGAGTAGAATTTTGAGAATATAATATAAAGACTTGAATTTCAAAAGTGAAAATATATAAACGGATTATAAGATGAATTGGAAAGGAAACATAAGGAAAGCAAGAATAAAAACATATATAGAGCAGGCCTCATCCAAATGTGATTGATATATTGATGTAGTTTTGAAACTTGAAATAACGGGACAGAAAAGAATATTCCTAAGACCAATGTTAAAAGAATAACTAGGATGCAGAAAATAGGCCAGCGAATAAAGATAGATGATTCTGAGAAGTATGTATGAATAGGCCAATTGAATAATTGATACCAATGGACAGAAGTACTATGATGGAATACTCCTTTTCGCCCCAAAAATAAAAGACAAAACTGCCGATGAATAAGATTAGATTCTGAATTGAAACATAACGTTTGAAGCAGAAATAAAGTAGTAGGATTATGGGTAAAAAGTAAAAGAGGAATATGGGCGAGCTGAATACCATAGATAAAGAGTACGAATATAGAACAACAGAAATCAATTTAGTAAAAAGATTACCAAATGTTGTGGCTATTAGAAATATATATTATTGAGCTACAATTTGGTCTATCAATAAAGCATGTATCGACGAAGAACTTTATCTAAACGAAAACATTAAGGAATTAATTTTTATCTATAAGAAGGTCCTGTAGGGGCCTTCTTAAGCTATTTTAGAGAAAGTTAGTTGATATCTTTATTTTCCTTGAGTTTTACAATATTAGTTTCCAATTGCCTTTTGGCCCCGTCATTTGTCGCTTGGGCCAATGCTTTCTCACCATGTAAGATTGCATTTTTATAATCGCCTTTGGCAGAGTAACCAAACATAAGCCCGAAATTCACAAAATAGGTATCGCCATTTTTTTGTTTATTCAAGTTAAATACCTCCAATGCTTTATCAAAGCGCTTTTGCGCAATCAGAGATCGACCAGTGGCAGCGTACTGGACAGGACTTGCCATTATTAATGCCTCGCTAAGGACTGAATCGGCTTGATGAGCTTTGTTTAATTTTGTATAAGCATTTGCCAGATTATTTAGCGTCACAAAACTTCGTTGACCCTGGAATCCAGATACAGCGCGTTGACTCCATACCAGAGCTTCATCAAGGTTAATATTTTTATTTAAGCAGAATTGTGCTGCTTGCAGCATATTCGTCGAATTAAAACCCTTCTGACTGGTCACTTGCTCTCTTAAGCGAGTCAAAACTATATTATCCACATCTACATCCACCTTAAAAGGTATGATCCATTTTTCCCAAAATAAAGCGATGGTAGTACTCGCTGGTTTATGGTCAATAAATTCATATTTGAGCCATACTACACTTTTCTCATTTATTTGTGGTTTGACGATGGTGCGCAAAGCATCATGTTTTTCTTCATAATAAAAACTACCCCAGGCATCACTTTGATTAGATAAAATCAGTAATACGCTGTCTGGCCATACAGCCATATGAATTCCATAAGTACCCGCCTTAATCGGTTTTCCTTCGATTTTGACATCATGCTCGAAGGTGATTGTTGTATTGTCATTGGCGCCGGCTCTCCAAGGAGCTGAATTGCGATTGGTTATAAAACTATTCGTACTAAATCCATACGTGACGAGGTTACCCCAGATTTTTCCTTCACGCCCATTTACATCTGGGCGACCATATTTGAGAGTTATATTCGTAATACCTACTTCTTCGGTGATGGTCGCTCTTGGATTGCCTGCAGATGCCGGGACATCCATTTGAGCAGCGCAGATGTAAGTCAAACAAATAAAAATAAGGCTGAGATAATTTTTCAAGATTAAAATATTAATAGAGTTTGAAAATGTTTTTTACTAAACCAAATTAAACTTAGTTTCCGTCAATCCTAAGCCTTGCAAATAAGTCACCAGTTGTTTGGCATCTTCGCCTCCTTTATTTGCATGATGCAATAAAGAAAAGCCATGAGGTCCACGCATAGATAGATGTTCAGGAAATACTTGCAGATATTGTTGTATCAATTCATACTTTCCGAGCATGGTCAATAAAAAGATATTGGTTCTGGATCCTTTTTCAAGTAAATATTGGGCAATGTCTTTTCGACCTACATGGCCAGCAGCTTCAATGCCGGACTCAAAATCACCTCCGCCCCAATCCCATGAAGCGTAAACCAGATTAGGAAATTCGCCAATAAGTGTTTTTACTTTATCAAGATCACCATGACTCGCGCCTACAAACTCTTTGACTTTGTCAGCTGGTAGGGATCCAGGCTTAGGCTCTGGTTGCGTCTGACTCGTGAGCCCAGTAGGAATTAAACTTGCACCTACACTGCCACCAAGGGTAAACAAAAATGATTTACGATTCATTGGGTTTTTATTTTAAAATGATTTAATCACTTAAAGCTATTTGATAATCAGTTGAATAGAAAATTGTGTTCTTACATTTAACACAATCTTAACTCGGAAGCTTGCGAAGAGACTAATTTTGCTTACTTTTGCGTTTTTAAATAAAAAATCATACTAATTATGGTAGAGCCAGTTAGAGCATACAACGTGAAGACCAAAGAAAAAAACGTAGAAATGAAAGATGCTGTCATTACTAAAACAGCACGAGGTGGTTATATGGCCCAAGGCAATGATGGCAAGGGTAATAAACTAACCTGTCTTATGGGTGAAGTTAAAGCACTCCAAGCTATAAAAGACGGAGTAGCTAAGCAAGGATTCTAATTTTGTTGGGCCACCCTGAGCAAACTCAGGCGAGGATCGACTACATTCGGCCTTTTACTACTAAGCTATAGATTATTCATTCATCCTGACAAATGGATGACGGTGCCTTGCATTGCCTTGGATGCACAAGGTGAGTAAGATGTATTAGCAACACCTCATCAATGGGATGTTACAACTTTTGGATAATTTCAATACGAACGATTGGATTGTTGTCCACGTTTTCAAACGGCATAATCCCTGATAATGTCCTTTTTAGTAGGCAATTAATTCTGTGAGTGCCTGTTCAAATCGTTGACATGCATCAGTGTCGCTGTCAAAAAACAAAACCGGCTCTAACAATTCTAATTCCATCAGCCAAAAGTTATGCTGATCATCTAGAAAGCCATCTATCCTGGCGTATAGCAAGGGATCCGCAATAAAAGATAAAATGCGATCTACTTGATTCAAAAGAGATGCTGAAGGATGATAGATGGTATGCTGGCCACCGTATTGAGCTTGCACTCTAAAGTCTCCAACTTTAGCCTGTTTAAGTACAGCATGGCTAAATTTTTTATTAAAATTGATTAAGGACAATTCGCCGTGCCGAACGATTTCATCTGAAAATTTTTGCACAATAACATCTTGGTGCAAGGTCAATGCTTCAAAATCAAGCTGATGCACAAGTGCCTGACTCAGATCCGTCACCCATGTTTTATGAGCGCCTCCCGAAACACTTGGTTTGATGACCACCTTATGCCATTGATGTTCCTGAAGGATGTTGTTCAAAGAATAGGCTAATCCTTGTTTGCAATATTCAAATTCAGGAATTAAAATTCCGGCTTCTTTAAAGTGCAGCAGATAGTTTTTATTTTTGTTCCATTGTAGCACAGGGACGGGATTATAGACTTTCACTTTCGCCAAGGCTAATTGATCTAACCAAGCTGTAAAGGTTACAATTTTTAGAAAATAATCCCAGGAAGATCTGAGGATAATACAATCAAAGGATGACCAGTTTACAGAAGAGTCATCCCAAATCACGGGATCTACCCAATATCCATGAGCTGATAAATACCTTACCACAATACGATCATCCTCTGCAAAGTTGGGGTGAATGGAATCAGTTACAAATGCAAGACGAGTATCTGCTGCGTTTTTCATGTTCATCTTTACGAGCTATTTATTTATACATCTAAACAAGTATGTGCATTTCGAATCAAATGATTCTTTCACATTTTCCTTGCGTCGATATCCAATAGTTTTCAACATCGAAAGGATAAATATGCACAAGTCCAGGAGTCTTGCCAATCTCTATCGACCCCAGGGCATGATCGAATCCTAACGCTTCAGCCCCATGGATCGTAGCCCAACGAATCAACTCAGCAAACGGCACATAAGATTGGTAGCGTTGTATAGTTTTGATTTCTTCGAGCACTGACAATTGCCAATTGGAGGCTAGGCTATCCGTTCCGATACACATTTTGCATTTGAGATCTAACCAGTACTGATAGTGGGGTAATCGATTTTCAATATAAAGATTAGCATTGGGGCAGGTGACCCAGTACACCTCATTATTCCACGCCTCGATCTTCAAAATATCCTCAGGTGTAGACATCGTATTATGAACCAATAAAGTCTTGTGCATGGGCGACATATAATCTATCGGCACGCTGGACGCGGATAAACCCGTTGGCACATATTGATCCAAACTCAGCCCAAACCCTTTAAAAAAATCAACCAAAGCCCCTGTTCGTTTAGCTATAAATTCATTTTCTGCATCAGTCTCCTGATGATGGATGCTGATAGATACTTGTGATGGCTCCAATGATTGAAGTAGGTGAAACAAGTTGTGCGACACACTGTAGGTGGCATGGGGTACAATTGATTTTTTATGCTCCACCGGGCAAAACAATTGATCATAAATATCCTTCGACTTTTTCAGTTCCGTATGCGCGTTTTCGCCTTGCATAAGATCAAATGTCTCTATGAACGTGTGATAGCGTAACTTAGATTTGCTTTTTTGATCAAACGTATCCACTACATTACTGATATCCCCTATTGCGACGATACCCTGATCATACATCTCTAGTTCAGCCAGGTCTATAGCTTGGGCCGTGATCGATGCATCTGCTGATCGACGGGTCACGATTTGTTTGATGAACTCGACTAAACCAGTACCTGTTGGAATCATGCCCTTCATATGGGACAGCTCCAGATGACAGTGCGCATTGATAAATCCTGGGACTATAATACCAGGGAATGTTTTTATCTGACTTTGATCGGAATAGTCATGCAGAGGTAGGATGGACAGAATGGTGCCTTGATCCGTAGTGGCTATCACATGATCCTTGAGCGGTTGACCATCGACAGCAGTATATATTAATTTAGCGTGATAGAGTGGCATGGTATGTTTTAGTATAAGGCCTACGTATAAAAGTGGGTTAAAGGTATCTGAATAGAATCTGTCAACATGTCGTAAGTATAGCCATAGCTTTGATCGCATCTTCACTCTGCACAAAAATATGATCATGATAGAAAGCAGCTATTACATTACACCCTATACCTTCTCTGGCTAATGCTGTAGAGATTGTTGCCGTAATACCTACTGCATCGAGTGTGGTGTGCTCAGCGATCATAATCCATGAAGCGACGAAAGAATAGGTGAGATGGTACTGATCTGCTACTTCTTTTTTAAGAAGAAGGGTAGTGCCCTCTGGCTCTTCAAAGGACATCAAGAAGCTGGATTTAGGAATGTTCCGTGGATCTACTATACTGCAAAACACATATTCACCAGGATGAAGAATCGGACTTATAGAAATAGGCGACATCGTATGAATAGTGATAAATTGATTAATCTCCTGGAGTTTGAATGAC